>DATJMU010000027.1:0-51179 GCA_035508555.1 Occallatibacter sp.
GATTGTCCTGCGTTGTCCTGACGGCACAGCGCCCACAGAGTATCAACTGATTGAGCTCAATCCGAAGAAGGACACCCGGGAATTCACAGAGGCAAAAGTCGGCGTAACCGGCGCATCGGCCGGAGTCGACAATCAGGCGCTCACCTTGAGCTTCCAGAAGATCGGCCACGACACCTACAAGGCAACGGTGACCGATCTGAAGAGAGGCGAATACGGCTTCCTCGCGCCGGGAACCGCGATTTCAATGACCTCGGTCTCGACGGGCAAGCTATACAGCTTTGGGGTTTCTGAATAGCAGTCGTTTGGGCCGATTCCATCGGCCGGCGAACGGCGATGAAGTCATGTGCCGCTGGCCGCGAGTAGATCGAGACTCATTCTGTCGCCTTTTTTGCGCCTTCCTCGTTGTAGTTATCGGGCCGGAAAGTGCGACCCCAACAGGCTCCCCCAGGCCGGATCGATCAGGACTTATCCAAAACTCATCCCCAGGGCACTTCCCATAATCGACATTGGTAAGGAGCGAATCCATGAACCGAGATCTATCTACTCGTCTGTCCCATCCGAGGAGTATGTTGTTTTGCTTACGAACACCGGATCAAGAGTGGCATGCGCTCGCGCCCAGGGCTGTACGCATCTTCCTGCTCTGGCTCGGGACGCTGGCCGTTGGATTCTGCTGCTTGGTCGCTAGGGCGCAAACCGGGGAGTGGACGTGGATGGGCGGCATCGACGAAGTACTTCAACCATGCGTCTGCGGCACGTTGGGGACGCCTGCTACGGGAAACATTCCAGGAGGCCGCAACGGGGCGGCAAACTGGAGGGACAGCAGCGGCCGGTTTTGGCTCTTTGGGGGTGAGGGTCTTGATTTCGCCCACGATGCAGCCGGTTATCTCACTAGCGGCTATCTCAATGCTCTTTGGGAGTTCGATCCGTCGACCTCCGAATGGATCTGGATGAGCGGTAGTACCACTGCGGTGAACCAGCCAGGCGTTTACGGCACGTTGGGAACGCCTGCCGCCGGAAACATCCCCGGAGGCCGTTACGACGCGGTGAGTTGGGTCGACAGCGGCGGCGACCTCTGGCTATTTGGAGGATACGGTTACGACTCCGAGGGCAGTCTGGGGTATCTTAGCGATCTCTGGAGGTTCGACCCGACCAGTTCCGAATGGACCTGGATGGGCGGAAGCAGCACGGCGAACCAGGCGGGCGTATACGGCTCCTTGAGCATAGCTGCTGCTGGGAACATCCCCGGAGCCCGTTCGAATGCGATTAGCTGGACCGACAAGAGTGGCGATTTTTGGCTCTTTGGAGGATCGGGTTACGGTTCCGCAGGCACTTTCGCTTATCTCGACGATCTTTGGAAGTTCGATCCGGCCACGGGCCAGTGGAGCTGGATGGGCGGCAGCAGTTCGGGGAACAAGGCAGGTGTCTACGGCACATTGGGGACGCCTGCCAGCGGAAACTTTCCCGGAGGCCGTTATGGGGCGGCAAGCTGGACCGACACCGACGGCCGTTTCTGGCTCTTTGGAGGAATCGGTGATAATTCACAAGGCACGGGCACCGGTCTCAACGATCTTTGGGAGTTCAATCCTGCCACATCTGAATGGACCTGGATGAGCGGGAGCAGCACCGGGGACCAGCCGGGCGTTTATGGCACGCTGGGTACGCCCGCCGCTGGAAACACCCCCGGAACGCGTTGGGGGGCGGCAAGCTGGACCGACAGCAGCGGTCATCTGTGGCTCTTTGGGGGAAGCGGTTACGGCTCCACGACTTTCATCAGTGATCTTAACGATCTTTGGGAATTCGATCCTGCCACATCCGAATGGACCTGGATGGCCGGCAGCGAGACAGGGGCACTCGGCGTTTACGGCAAATTGGGCACGCCCGCAGCCGGAAACACTCCCGGATCTCGTATCTTAGCGGCGAGTTGGACCGACAGCAGCGGCAATCTCTGGCTCTTCGGGGGAACGGGTTACGATTCTTACGGAGACGATGGCAACCTCAACGATCTTTGGGAATTTACACCTCCGCTTTTTACCGCCGCCCCAACTTTTTCCCCCTCCGGAGGCACGTACGCTTCAGCGCAGTCGGTGACAATCAGCGATGCGACCAACGGCGCGATGATCTACTACACCACCGACGGGAGCACGCCAACCACCTCTTCGACGGAGTACACCGGGCCGATCACCGTCAACAGCACGGAGACTATTAATGCGATTGCAGTAGCCAGCGGCGGCATTTCGAGTGCAGTTGGCAAAACAACATACACAATCAATCTAGCCGCTGCTGCTACACCAATGTTTTCCCCCGTGGGAGGCACCTATACCTCGGTGCAGAAAGTAACAATCAGCGATGCGACCAACGGCGCGATGATTTACTACACCACCGACGGAAGCACGCCTACCACCTCTTCAGCCGAATACACCGGAGCGATCACCATCAACAGCTCGGAGACGATCAAGGCCATCGCGACGGCGAGCGGCTACTCGACCAGCGCTGTGGCGAGCGCGACCTACACGATCAATCAGCCAGAGGCAACGCCGCCGGTCTTTACGCCCGCTGCTGGTACTTATACATCAGCGCAGACTGTCACCATCAGCGATTCAACCCCTGGCGCGACAATTTACTACACGACGAACGGAACCAATCCAACCACGTCGTCGGAGACGTATAAGTCGCCGATAGCGGTCAGCGCAACCACAACGATCAATGCCATAGCAGTGGCTAGCGGTTACTCCGACAGTGCGGTCTCGTCGGTGACGTATACCATCCAGGGGCCGCAAGCTGCGACGCCGACTTATTCTCCCGCTGCCGGGGCGTACACTTCGGCACAGACAGTGACCATCAGCGATTCAACCTCGGGCGCCGCGATTTACTACACCACGAATGACGCCACACCGACGACTTCGTCCACGATGTACAGCGGGCCGATCACCGTCGGCAGTACGGAGACGATCAAGGCGATTGCGACAGCGACCGGTTATTCGACGAGCGCTGTGGGGACCGCGGCGTATACGATCAATAGTCCGCCTCCCGGTTTCACGCTTTCGGCTTCGCCCACAAGCGTATCGGTGGCTCAGGGCGGCACGGGAACAACCACTATCACGGTCACGGACGCTGGCGGATTCAGCGGAGCGGTGGCTCTCGCCGCGACCGGCTTGCCCAGCGGTGTTTCAGCCAGCTTCGCGGATGGCTCAACCGCCGGAACCCAGGTGCTCACCCTCACGGCGAGCACTTCGGCTGCGACAACCTCCAGCGCGGCGACCCTAACCATCACCGGAACCTCCGGTTCGCTGAGTGCGATCACCACCGTTAGCCTAAGCATCACTGCTGAGCCCGGCTTTGCGCCTGGGAGCGGCGGGACCACATCCATGACGGTCACGCCGGGCGCAACCACGGGGAATACCGGGACCATTAGCGTCGCCGGGACAAACGGATTCAGCGGCACAGTGAATCTAACCTGCAGCGTCACCACGACAATGACCGGGGTCAGCTACACGCCAACATGCAGCTTGAATCCAACCTCGGTTACGATCAGCGGCGGTACAGTCCAGAACTCGACGCTCACGGTCACCACCACGGCGTCTTCGAGCGCCGAGAACCAGAAGAAGAATCTCATCTGGCCCCCGGCTGGAGGAGCGACTCTGGCGTTGCTCCTGCTCTTCCTGAGGCCGAGAAGGCGTAACTCGCTGTTCGCCCTTGTGGGGTTATTGACTCTGATTGTCTCCACGGGACTCATGGCCTGCGGCGGCGGAGGTGGCGCTGGCGGAGGAGGGGGAGGTGGCACCACGAGTCCCGGTACAACTGCAGGAAGCTACACAATTACGGTCACAGGAACTTCTGGTTCGACAACCGCCACGGTCGCTACGGTTGCCCTGACCGTTCAATAGCGCGAATCCCGTGAGTTCGTTGAAGCCCCAAGGGTAGAGCCAAACGGGCGGGGCGAATACCCTGGGGTGCAGACCGGGCGCATCTTCGGCAACGTTAATTCCGTTAGTCACTGGATTGTGGTTTCTGCGAATGATCATAACGAAGGGACAAGGTCATCGGCGGCGGGCTGGCAGGTCACTCTTTGGGCCGGGCAGCAGAGACGCTTGGTTTCAAAGACGCAACGGACGGCCCGCAGCCAAAACTGATGTGCTGAGCAATATCCCCTCGTCGACCAGCCGCAACTTATTTGGACGCACGCAGAGTTGCGGTTGCCTGCATAGCATGGAATTGTGTTGCTCTTCGGGGTGCGCCAGACGCCGCATAGTCGTTGGCCAGATTGTGACGTGTTCCTCCTACCCATCCCGGCTACGGGTTCATCTGCTTGACGAGGATCTTGTAGCCGGCAAGGGAATGCTGCGCGGATGCGGCATCTTTCTTCTCATGCCGCAGCGTTCTTCACGGCCGCACTTGGGCCTTGCCCGCCTGGATGTTGCCAGAGCCAACCGCGCGCGTGAAGCAGCCAATTACACCCAGAAGCAAACTTCCACATTTTGTTTAGCGCTTTTCCGTCTGGTAGACGCTGGCAAGATTGCACTGCGCCATGGCCACACGATGATCCCCATCGCCGCACGGCCAGCGATAGATGCCAGCCACTCTGGAAAAGTCTTTCTCCGCCAACTAAAGCTCTTTCTCGCCGACTGTGGACAACTACGCGGGGTGCAAATATGGACAGTAATTGAGGGAATACATCAACAATTCTTACTATCCCTTTGTGCAGACCTTGCTGTTGAGGGCCGTTCGTACTGCTTCGAATGGATAGCCCCCGTCCCACCTCAGGCTCTGTTGTCCTTACGGGACGATCGGGCGGAAAGCGATCAGGCCGATTCATTCATCGACCGCGGTCTTTCATTTTCGGTGGAATGCGTCCTCTCCGCGTCACTCGGTGCTTCTGGATACACGAACCTTGACGAAAGTTTATCGCCCGCGATAGATTCTAGTCACCCCCACGGCATCTGAGAGATGCATTCTGCTCGCAATCGAGAAACCCATTAGGAGTTTCGTCCCCGATGCTCTCCAATCTCTCTGCACGCCTCTTGTCGGTCGGTTCTCTTCCCGCATTCATATTGTCTCGCGAGTGCCAACCTCGCCGACCTGGAATTATGCTGCTTCTCTCGGCGATCTTCACGGCCCTGCCCTCGATGGCGCTCGCCAACACCGTGAGTCTGAATGTTTCTCCGGCCAGCGCGAAGCTTGGCAGTCTCTTCACGCTCACAGCCAGCGTCCAGGACCAGAACGGCAACCCCATCACTGCCGGCCGGGTGACCTTCTACGATGGCGCCTCCGATCTCGGAACCGTGCAGGTCGTATCGTCCGCTTCCGCCAGTGCAACAATCGGCACGGCTACACTGAAAACTATCCTCGCGTCCCTGGGCGCGCATAGGCTCGAAGCTGTCTATTCGCTTGGCGCCCAAAGCATCCCATCGCCCATAGAGGCAGCCACTGTCAACGGGCAATACTCCTCGGCGATCAAGATTGCCGCGTCGAGAAGTTCCGGAAACTATACGCTCACCGGGACTGTGACGGGGCTTGGAGCGGCAGTTCCAAACGGGAGTGTCACCTTCACAGACAACGCCACTGGACTGGTTCCGGGCATGGTGGCGCTAGGTTCCGCGACATTGCTGCAGGGTTTCGTTGACGCCCCGAAAATTTCAGGCTTCACGAACCCGGTCGTCGATGTGCTTGCCGACATGAACGGAGACGGCATCCCGGACCTGCTGATGGGCGACGCCAACCGGATCACGTTGGCAATGGGCAAAGGCGATGGGACATTTCAGCCCCAGACCCTGCTCCTGAGCGGCGCGGCATCGACGAACGGGATCGCAGTGGACGATTTCAACGGCGACGGAAAGCTCGACCTCGCGGTTTTGTCAGGAGGAAGCCTGGGGGTGCTGCTGGGCAACGGAGACGGCACATTCGGGCCGCCAACTTTCTTCGATAGCGGCAATCTGCTCCAACTCGCTGTGGGCGATTTCAATGGCGACGGGATTCAGGACATCGCAACGATCAATACATCGGGCACATTGGATCTGCTTCTCGGTAACGGAGATGGAACCTTTAAGACGCCGTTGCATTATTCAGTTAGTTCGCCCTTGTCTCTTGCCGCCGGCGATGTGAACGGCGACGGAATTTCCGACATCGCCGTGGGAACAGCCCCGAATGACGTGAAGATTTATCTGGGCAATGCAGACGGCACGCTGCATGCCGGCCACGCTTATGTAACTCAGTACGAACCTGGAAACATGATCCTCGCGGACTTCCGGGGTATTGGCAAGCTGGACCTGGCGATGGTCTTCAATCAATGCTGCGAGTCGGACAATACCAACCTGAATCTCATGCTGGGCAACGGCGATGGAACCTTCCAGCCTGCGAAGACCATTCTGAGCGGGGCTAACTATAGTGGCCTGGCGGCAGGCGACCTCAACGGCGAGGGCAAGCTGGACCTGCTGGTTTCCGACTACGGTTATCCGCAGGCCAATGTATTGCTGGGCAATGGCGACGGGACGTTTCAGAGCGCCACTACTTACCCGACCGGAGTCGGGCCGGCTACGCCTTCGATAGCCGATCTGAACCATGACGGACGGCTAGACTTCATCGTCCCGAGCTTTGACGACAGCACAGATGACGTTTTTCTCAACCGGCTGACCGAGACGGCATCGGCGACGCTGAGCGATGTAGTTGTTTCCGGCATGGGGACCCACCCCGTCACGGCCTCCTACACTGGTGATGCGAATTATCTGCCTTCAACTTCCAGCGCGGTGCAGCTTGCCGCCAGCCTCGTTACTCCCACGATGCGTCTGGGCGTTCTTCCGAGCGCCACTGTGGTCTCGGGCCAGGCGATCAGCGTTACCGTAAGCCTGACGGGCCCAGTCTCGTTTGTTCCTACTCCACGCGGTCGCGTGCATTTTGCTGTCGACGGCGGAACAGCGCAGTCTGCGACGCTCTCCGGGGGCACGGTAATCATCTCGCTGGGCCAACTCAGCGTGGGCGCTCACTCGATTGCCGTCACATACGCCGGGGACGCGAACTACGCCGCGACGACCGCCGCGATTGGAATATCTACTGTCACGTCAGCTTCGGCTTCGGCAACTACGATAGCGCTAACTTCTTCACCCAACTCCTCGATATTTGGCCAGGCGGTGACCTTCACCGCTACGGTCACGAATAGCACGGCAGCTCCTGCCGGCTCAGTCACCTTCGTCGACGGCACTACCGTGATTGGAACCGCGACGCTAATTCCTGGTGGAGGCCTCAGCAGCACGGCCACCTTGACGACATCCTCGCTGGCCGTAGGCACTCATCCGATCACCGTCACCTACGTCGCGGCCTCGACAGGCGCTCCCCACGCCGACACCTTCGCCTGGACCGACTGGACCCGGGATACTCCTGGCAACACCACGCCTGGGACCGCCTCAGGAACCCTCGCCAGCGCCCTCTTCGGAACCATTAACGTAACCTACAGCGGCCAGACAAGCGGCATCGCCACTCAGCCTAGTTGGGGTCCGGCCAGCACCTTTTCGGGCGGCATCGTCGGCAATGCGCCGCCGGCCTATAACGGGCTCGCGCTCGAGGGCGGCTACCCCTATACGGAAACCA
The DNA here is from genome assembly GCA_035508555.1 of Occallatibacter sp. Taxonomy (GTDB): domain Bacteria; phylum Acidobacteriota; class Terriglobia; order Terriglobales; family Acidobacteriaceae; genus Telmatobacter. The sequence continues at coordinate 7,579 of DATJMU010000027.1, forward strand.
TCACCTTCTCCCAACCCGTGACCAACCCGGCCTTCGCCATTTGGAGCCTCGGCTCTCCATCGATACTTGCCTACTTCAATTTCACTGCGGCCGAGCCCTTCAACTTGCTCGGCGGCGGCCCATCGAATGAGTACGGCGGCCAGTCCATTGTCGTCGCTGGGACCGCGATCTACGGGAGTGAAGGCAATGGCATCGTGCAGTTCATCGGCACTTACAGCTCTCTCACGTTCACCACTCCCGACTACGAGGACTACTACGCTCTCACCGTCGGCGAAGACCAGACCCTTACCGATAACCGGCTCACCTCTTCGATCCTCAACCAGGTCGTCACTTCAGCCGCGGTCTTCGGCACGATGACATTTTCGCCGGCGGCGACGGAGCCATACGGCACAAACCAGCCCATCACCATCAACGATACCCTCTCCTACTCCGGGCCGCAGCCAACCGGCGCGGTAGCCTACACTCTGAACGGCGTACGCTATATGGCAACCTGCACCACGGCCGGCAGCCCAGAGACCTGCACCGCCGCGGTTCCTGCGGCGACCATTGCGGCTCTCCCGGTGGCGGTATACACCGTGCCGGGTAGTTTTGCGGGGGACGCCAACTATGCACCAGCAACTGCCTCCAGTGGGACGTTTACGATCACCAAGGCCCAGCCGAGATTTGGCACCATGACATTCTCGCCAGCCGCGACGGAGCCCTACGGAACTAGCCAGATCGTTACGATCAGCGACACCTTAAGCTACGTCGGTCCGCAGCCGACCGGTGCGGTAACTTATGTCCTGAATGGAGTGACCTACCCAGCGACCTGCTCCGGGACGATGAGCCCAGGAATCTGTACAGCGGCGGTTCCAGCAGCGACTGTCGACCTTCTCCCAGTTTCGGTCTACCCGGTAACGGGCAGCTTCGGGGGCGATTCCAACTATGAGGGTGCGACTGCAACAAGTGGGACCTTTACCATCACCCAGGCAACGCAGACCATCACCTTCAATCCCGCCACCCCGGTCACCTACGGGGTAGCGCCGATTGCGCTCAGCGCCACAGGCGGAGCATCGGGCAATCCGGTCACCTTCACCTTCATCTCCGGACCGGGTTCGCTGAGCGGCGCCAGCAAGAGCACTCTGACCGTGACCGGTGCGGGCAACATCCTGGTGGAAGCTTGCCAGGAAGGCAGCGCCAACTACATGGCCGCAACCTGCGTGACCAGGACCATAGCTGTCAACCCGGCCATTCTCACAGTAACGGCGAATAGCGCCACAATGACATACGGAGGACCGATTCCCAACCCCCTGACCTACAGCATCGGCGGCTACGTCAACGGCGATGGATCCAGCGTGGTCAGCGGCACTGCCACGCTCTCCACCACGGCGACAATCACTTCGCAATCCGGCACCACCTATCCAATTACCTTCGCAACTCAGGCTCTAACGGCAACTAACTACACGTTTGTGTACGTTCCAGGAACCTTAACCGTGAACAAGGCCCAGGTAATCATCGGCCTGACGGCAAGCCCGACTTCAATTCCGGCGGGCAGTCCGGTTACTTTGACGGCCACCGTGCTGAGCACCACCACTGGAACTCCCACAGGGACGGTAACGTTCTTCAGCGGTTCAACCGTTTTGGGCACGGCTCCACTGGTGAACGGAGTGGCGACCTACAACCCAACGCTGCTCACTCTGGGAACCTATACGTTCAATGCAGGGTCTTCCGGCGACACCGACTTCCTTCCCGCCACGTCCAATGCCGTTTCAATCACGGTGCTGCCGGCCACAACGATGACTACGGTTACCGCTTCGCCTGACCCGGCACCCTTTGGGACTTCTGTGACCTTCTCTGCCACGGTCTCCAGTCTCGGCGGCATACCCGCCGGGAGCATCTCGTTCTACGACGGCACAGCCCTGTTAGCAACAGCGGCGCTCGCCTCCGGCACGGCTCGGTACTCCACCAATAGCCTTTCCGTGGGTTCGCATTCCATCACCGCGGTCTACGGGGGCGCAACGGCATTCGCGGCGAGTACATCGAGCCCCGTCGTGGAGCAGATTGTGGATTTCAGCATCTCTGCCTCGCCAGGTTCCAGAACCGTATATACCGGAGAGTCCGCAACCTTCAATGTAACTGTCACGCCTAACTCGGGGTTTAGTCTGCCGATTGCGCTGAGTTGTTCCGAGTTGCCCGCTGATACAACGTGCAGCTTTTCGCCGTCAAGCGTAACCGGCGTCGCCGGAACCTCGACACTGGTGGTCGAGACCAACGCACCGGCGCCGCCCGCGGCTGCATCCGTGTCCTCATCCGGATACGGCGTAACTGCGCTGGCCGGCCTCCTTCTGCTCTTCATCCCTCGCCGTCTGCGCCGCCGTGGCAAGGGATGGCCATGGCTGCTTGTGATGCTGGCGGTGGTGATTGCAGGGTCGGCGAGCACAGGATGCAGCGGGCGGACGACGCTGACGGGCGGAACCCCGATAGGCAGTCAAAAGATCCTGCTCATCGGTACAGCGACCAACGGATCGCAGACCTTGACTCATCAATCCACGGTAACTCTGAATGTAAAGTCGCTCTTCTGAGGAGTAAGTCAAGATCCAGCTTTGTGAGGAACGCTGATGGATTGCATGAAAAGATCGGGCGGCTTGAAGAGAATTTTCTGTACGCTGATAGTAGCCGTGGTATTCATCGCCGCTCCGTTGCCGGCCCAGGTGGTCCCTTCAGCATTTGGACCAGCGCGCTCTCTCTGGGCTGGAGCAGAATACTCCAATCTTCATGCGGGGTTTCCGTACCAGAGCGACCAGAGGCTTTGGGGAATCGGGGTCTTTTCCGATTACCACTTGAACACACGTATAGACGTTGAAGCCGAGGCTCGTTTTCTGCGCTTCAACAGTTTTTACGGAGAATCGGAGGATAACTATCTGGCAGGCCCCCGCTATCTGGCGGGAACCTTCAGAAGGTTTCAACCCTATGCCCAATTCCTGGTGGGCCTTGCCGAGATGCGATATCCATTTAAGATTGGCAGCCGTCAGTATTTCGCGCTTGCTCCCGGAGGCGGCGTCAATTATCGCGTCGGCCGTAGGTGGACGGCGCGCGCGGAATACGAATACCAGCTTTGGCCAGGATCGCCCGACTATTCCAACGAACCCGCACATGAGATCACGCCCAACGGATTTCACATCGGCCTGGCTTACAGGCTGCTTCGATAATCCAGCCGGAGCGCCTCGCCTTCTTATCATCCCAGGCCCCCTTACTCATGATTCGCGCTAATCCTCACGGAAGCCAGACCCGATGTGCCGCGTTCAAGTGCATCGGGCCTGGTTCTCTCAACAAGGGGCGCGGAACGGCGCCGGAGCTGGTTCGGGCCGCTCACGTGCGGACGAGATTCGGGCCGCCCCAGTTTCACCATTTGCCTCATGTGTGGCAGCGGTCGATGAGCGTTACTGCGCGGCCTTGCCCACGGTCGGTTCCGGCAGTCCATCGTGAAGCACTTCGCCTGCCTGCCCCGGAGATAGTTGGGCAGCTCGTCTGCATGATAGGTCGGAAGCTCACAGCCTACGCGGGGTGTCAGGGACGTGCGCGCCGTCGATCAGTGGATGAAGGGGAGCGATCTCTACGGAGACGCAGAACAGCGTCTGAGGTTCGCCTTCCATCTGGACCGGATGCTCGCCGAAAAGGAAGATCCGACTGTAATCCAATCCTGGCTGACCGGTCTGAACCCTGAACTCGGAGACCGCGTCCCGCTTCGGTTCATGCGGGGAAACGGCCTGGAGACCGTGGCGCCGGAGATCATGGGAGCCGCGCGAGCTTTTTTTGTGGGGAGTCGGGATCATTCATCGGCGCCGTCAATGCTTCAGATCAGTTGAAGTAAATATTTTCGTCCAGCACGAAAAGTTACGTATAATGGGGTGGGAGGTGAGAATGCACACTGCAACTCATTCCGAAGGACTCGTTGTCTGGACCGAACCGAAGGCGCTGGACGAGGCAAAGTCCTTGTTCGCACCCTACTCGCCCCGGTTCCGGACTGTCCCGTGCAACGTGAGAACCGCGTTGGGAAGGACCCAAGTCAGCGTCCTCTACCTGTCCAGCCCCGAAGAGGAAGCTGCGGTTGAGAGTACCCTTGCCACTCTTCGCAATTGCAAGGTATCGACGCTTTTGGTCTATACACCTAACCATTCGGCGGATTTCGCCTTCCGCGTGGGAACGATGGTCGGGCGCCAGAAGTTTGCCGAGGCTGAATGGGCCTTCAATTGGCCACATCTCAGGCAGCTTTTGAAAGCGCGGAACATCCGTGCCCTTGCCCGGTCCAAAGGAGACGAGAAATCGACCTTCGAACTCGAAAGTGCTCGGCAAAGGCTTGGGCTGAGCCAGGAACAACTGGCGAATGCCCTGAATGTGACCGCTCGCACCGTGCAGAACTGGGAAGCGGGCAAAGGGACCAGCCAAATGGATAAAAAGACCCGCGATCTCCGCGAATTGCTCTCCCGCATGGATGACTATGTCGTGGCTCCCAAAGAGAAAGAGTGGCTCTCTTCGCCCCTCGAGGCGTTCGCAGGACGGACTCCCCAGGAGTTGATCGCCGATGGACGCATCCGCGATCTTGTCGTAGAGTTCGACAGGTTGCGGGAGGGACAGCCAGTGTGACGTTCAATGCCAAACAGCAAAGGGCAATCAAACGCTGGATAGGCCGGGCTGCCCCGTTGAAGGGGGTTTTCTTCCGTAGCGTCGAATACCGCTACATGGATCCGATTGACGTTCTGAGCGGGGCCGGAACCCGGGCTCACGGGGGGAGATTTGCTCTCGTGGGCACCCGCGCGGTTTACCTGTCGGCGACGGACTCGGGGGCGAGCAAAGAGGTCACGGCACGCAAGTCGCGGTTGGGTGGAATAGGCCAGATCAGCACAGACAAGTATCCTCGCGTAGTGTATGCGGTCGCTGTGGATCTAAAGAAAGCACTGAGCCTCACAACTCTTGGATCGTCACAGGCAGCAGAGGCCGTGAAGACGGCCTGTCTCAATAAAGATGATCTAAGCGCCTCGATGGAATTGGCCGGAGTACTCATCGCAGCCGGGATCGAAGGTCTCCTCTTCCCGAGCGTCGTGGGCGGCGATGACAACCTGGTTGTCTACCGCGCCAACTGCGGCCGAAAGGCGCTGACTCTCAAGAACGAACGGGAGGTCCTTGATCAGGTGAGGCGAATCGCCAGCAGGCACAAATGACGAACGAAGCCCTGGCGGCTTCCTTTTGTGAAACGATGCAGGGCTGATTCCACAAAATCGGCCCACCGGCCACCTGGTTATCGGTGTTGGCCACATCTGCCGCGCGCGCCCCCTAACCCATCAAAGAGAGACCACGAAATCGCACATCGCTGAGGTTTCTCCGATCCCGCTTGCCACGAAGACGCAGCCGTGTTGCTCCGTCCGGTTCCAGAGTATTTGACCGAATTGCTGATCCGGGGTACGTTCTCTCCCAAGCGGAGAAGCTCTATGCAGGCGAACGAGAGCGTGAATTGGGGGACGCGGATTTTTCAGGCACGAAAGAACGATGCGAAGCTGGCCGCTCGACGCAACTCGACGGCGACAAAGCGAGGAGCAATTGTTCCACGGCGGACAGCGAAGAGGGGACTAAAGCTGCTGGCCAATTGCTGGACATTCGTCTGCAAATGAAGTGTTCGGGTGCAAATGAGAGTGCCTTAACGCAAACAAAATAAAGGAAGCATCGATGGGCGCAAACAGAACCAGTTTTTTAGCAAACCGCCGCCTTCAGCCACTCGGCCATCTCTCCAGCTCGGTTATCGAACAGTTTAGCACGTGCACGAGCGCGGCACCTGCTGGACGATTGCTGGACTCTGTCCAGAAGCACCCACGGTGCTCTGCAATTGCCGGCGCACCTGTTGCTTTCCCAATGGAATTGTGGCATTCTCCTGTTGGTAACCAAAATGGACGTGGGTGGTCCTGTCTTTCATGAGACAAAAGAGGGATGTTCAACAGGGGACGCTGGCGCTAATGGTTTTGAAAACACTTGACGTGCTCGGACCGCTGCATGGTTACGGAATCGCTCGGCGAATCGAACAGATCAGCGGCGACCTGCTGTCCGTAAACCAGGGCACCCTATATCCTGTGTTGCTTCGGCTCGAACCGGAGGGTGCTATAGCGTCCGAGTGGGGGCCTTCTGAGAACAATCGCAGGGCGCGCTTCTATCGCCTGTCGCGGGCGGGGCACAAGCTCCTCGAAGCGGAGAAGCGCGATTGGGAGCAGACGACTGCCATCATTGCACGGTTCTTCAAAGTTAAGGCGGAGGATCTGGGATGAGAGCGCTGATCCGGCTTTTGACCCGTATCCAAAATTTCGCAACCGGCAGCCGCGGTCAAAAGCGGCTGCAGGAAGAAATAGAGTCGCATATCGCCGCGCAAACAGAGGACTTCATCCTTGCCGGATTCTCCCCAGCGGAGGCCCGGCGCCGGGCTCGACTCAAATTCGGAGCCGTAGAAGCGGTACGAGAACAATATCACTCCGAGGAAGGGTTGCCGCTTGCCGAGAACCTGCTTCAGGACATGCGTTTCGCCGTGCGTCAGCTCGGAAGATCTCCCGGTTTCACAATCGTCGCCGTACTGACGCTGGCCTTGGGCATCGGCGCCAACGCGTCGATCTTCTCCCTTGTCAATGCGATTCTGCTTGGAAAGCTTCCCGTTGCCGATCCAAGGATGCTGGTCCGTCTCGGCGACCGGAACGACTGCTGCATCGGCTACGGAGTACGCGACGATGGGGACTATTCCGTTTTTTCCACGGATGCGTGGGAGCGGCTGAGAGAGAATACTCCCGAGTTCGAGGAACTTGCCGCGATGCAGTCAGGCTTTGAATCGCAGCCGGTCGTTGTGCGGCCCGGCGGATCGCAGATTCCAGCGCATTCTGCTATCGGCGAGTTCGTCTCTGGCAACTATTTCCGCTTGTTCGGTCTGAGGCCGGCAATCGGCAGGCTGTTTTCCCGCGCGGACAACTTGGTAGGCGCGCCGGCAACGGCGGTGATGAGCTACGAAACCTGGAAAAACGACTATGCAGCCGATCCGTCGGTTGTGGGCAGCACTTACTATGTAAACTCCAGGCCGGTGACCGTGGTGGGCGTCGCGCCCCAAGGTTTCTTCGGCGACCGCCTTTCGGCCACGCCTCCGGATTTCTATCTGCCCATCGCATCCGCCCCGGTTCTGGCAAATGCCTCCTATGTGCGCGATCCAACCGCTAACTGGCTTTATCTCGTTGGGCGGGTGAGGCCCGAAGTGTCTCTGCCGCAGTTGCAGGCAAAACTGAGCGGACTGCTTCGTCAGGCGCTGGCGCCGGTCCGCACCTTCGCGAGCGAGCCGGAACGGTCTCTCCTCCCGAAAGTGCACATCGTACTCACGCCCGGCGGCGCCGGCATCCGAAGCATGGACGAGCAGTACTCGCTCGAACTGCATCTGCTGATGGCGATCTCGGGACTCGTGTTGCTGATCGCCTGCGCCAGCCTGGCGAATCTGTTGCTTGTCCGGGGCATCGGCCGTCAGGCAGAGATGTCCGTGCGCACTGCTCTCGGGGCCACGCACGCGCGGCTGGTCCGGCAACTGTTCACGGAAAGCCTCCTTGTCGCACAACTGGGAGGCTTGGCGGGTATTGCCGTCGCGTACGGCGGCACGAGGATTTTGCTTGCCCTGGCATTTCCGGACGCCCGCGCGCTGCCCATTCACGCGAGTCCATCTCCGGCCGTATTGGCGTTTGCGACAGCATTGTCGGCTGCGGCGGGCATCTTCTTCGCCGTTGCACCGGCGCTGATGGCCGCCCGCACCGAGCCGATCGACGCGCTGCGAACCGGGTCGAAATCGGTGTCCGGTGGCGCAACTCTGTTGCAACACGGGTTGGTCGTGGCTCAGACCACGGTCTCTCTCGTGCTCCTGGTGGCGGCCTGTCTCTTCGTGCAGAGTTTCAACCACCTCGAACATGTAGACCTCAACCTGGATGCAAACAATCGCTATATCCTCCATATCGATCCACAGGCAGCAGGTTATTTGCCCTCCCGGCTCGGATCTCTCTATCAGTCGATTGAACAGCGATTCCATGCGATTCCCGGCGTCGCGCGTGTTGGAATCTCGACCAATACGCCGATGGAACTTTGGAACGACAGTTGGACCGTGCAGATCCAGGGCCGCCCGAATGTCCACGCCAATGCTTCGTACGTCAGGATCAACTGCGATTACTTCGCTTCCGTCGGAACGCACCTGCTCTTCGGGCGTGGCATCGGCCCCCAGGATACGCCCGCATCAACGGCTGTTGCGGTCGTCAACCAGGCATTCGTCAGGCAGTTCTTCTCACCAGGCGAGAATCCCGTCGGCCGCCGCTTCGGCGCCGGGCCCCAACACGCGGGCGACTACCAAATTGTCGGAGTGGTCGACAACACGGTGTACACCACTGTGCGCCACAAGAACCATCCAATGTATTTCCTCTCTCTCCTGCAGCGGCCGGCGAGCGACAAAAGCCCCATTGACGAGGACTACGATCTCTATGCCAGAACCATTGTTCTGGAGACCGGTCATCCCATCGCCAATCTGGAATCGCTGACCCAACGGATCCTCGCCTCCATCAATCCCAACCTCGCCATTGTGAAATTCGAACCCTTCGGCAGCCAGATTGCCGATCAGTTCGGCGACGAGCGTGCCATCGCTCAGCTCACCACGTTTTTCGGAGTTCTCGCGCTGCTGCTGGCAATGACCGGCTTGTATGGAGTCACGGCCTACTCTGTCTCTCGGCGCACCGGCGAAATCGGAATTCGGATGGCGCTGGGCGCTGGGCGTTTCGATGTAGTGGCCATGGTAATGCGCGGGGCGCTTATCCAGACGCTTCTTGGCCTCACGCTCGGCCTCACCTGTGCATTCCTCTGTGTCCGCTTCGTCCGGGCGCTTCTCTACCAGGTGAAGGGCGTCGATACAACTGTGATTCTGGCTGCCGTCCTCCCGCTCATCCTGGCGGCGTGTCTTGCCGCGCTGATTCCAGCCCGGCGGGCTGCCGCGATCGACCCCATGCGTGCCTTGCGCACCGAGTGAGGATTGCGCGCTCGCGGATCGCCAGCGCAACATCGCCCCGAGACGGGCGCGTGGCTGCGCCATCAACTCCTTCCTGGAGATACAATTCCGCCCAAGCCAGTTACTCTGCCTCGCCATCCGAATCGGCCTCATCCTTCAGGGGAATAGCAGGGGCTCCGCGTTTGTCTCCGGATCGCGGAAGTTGCCGAGGCCAACGCCTGCCAGGCGGAATCTCTGGCGGGGATCGAACCCCACCCGGTCGCGCAAAGACAGCGCGATGCGCGTCAGCTCTTCGCAGGAGGATGGCGGCGAATCTGGCGTCTGGCTCCGCGTCAAGATCCTGAAATCGGCGGTCTTCAGTTTCAGGACCACGGTGCGGGCGATTCGGGACTCCTTCCGTGAGGCGTTCCATGCCTTTTCCGCGAGGCGCCGGATCATCGGCTCCGTCTCGGTCAGCAGCAGATCCCGCTCGAACGTATCCTCGGCGGAGATGGACTTGGTGGGACGGTCGGGCACCACCGGACTCTGGTCGATTCCTCGCGCCAGTTCGTAGAGCCGCTGCCCGTACCGGCCAAAGAAAGCCTGCAACTCCTCAGGCGGCCGCGCCCGCACCTCGCCCACCGTGCGCAATCCCAGTCGCGCAAGCTTCTCTTCCGTGACCTTTCCCACACCCGGAATGCGGCCGACGGGCAGCGGCGTCAGAAACTCCTCGACCGCGGCCGGCTGGATCACAAAAAGCCCGTCCGGCTTGCGCCAGTCGGAGGCGATCTTGGCCAGAAACTTGTTCGGCGCAACGCCCGCCGAGGCGGTCAAGTTGAGCTCTTCGCGTATCTGCCCCCGGATGGCAATGGCGACGCGAGTCGCTGTGGCAAGGCCTGTCTTATTCTCCGTCACATCGAGATAGGCTTCATCAAGCGACAGCGGTTCAACGAGATCCGTGTGACGGAGAAGGATCTCGCGCACAAGCTTTGACACCGCGCGGTAGCGGGTGAAGTCGGGCGGGACAAAAACAGCCTCCGGGCAGAGGCGTTCGGCATGAGCTGCCGCCATGGCCGAACGCACCCCGAAACGCCGCGCCTCGTACGAGGCCGCGCAGACCACCGAGCGCTTTCCCCGCCAGGCCACTACGAGCGGCCTGCCGCGCAGCTCGGGGTTGTCGCGCTGCTCCACCGAGGCGTAAAACGCGTCCATGTCCACGTGAACGATCTTCCGCGTGCCCATGCTGTATTCATGGTATGGCGGCGGCCGAGGGTTCGGCAGAGCAGGCCTCTCGGGGCCGGACGCCGCCCGTCTCGCCTCGAGAAAGAGATCTGAAGCCTTGAAGCACCGGCCGCTCGCTCGGAGACGCATTCATTGCTTCAGCGGTGCCCGATTCAGGAGATCAGACTCGGGAAGAACATATCAAGACTTCGGGCGTACTCCCACCCTTGGCGCAACGGCAGGCCAGATCGGAATGCCCGTTCAGCCCGGCAGCATCCGCAAGACATCGCTCGTCATTCACGGTTGGCTCTTTACCAGTGAACCCCCAAACCGGCTGGCGATGATCTGCGCCGGCAGGGCCTCCGCTCCCAGGCTGCCCGTCTTGATCAACAACTCGAAAGAGCGCAACGAATCGTTTTTCCAAACGAACTTCTGGATCAGGGGGCGCATGGTGGCGTCGTCGAGCAGGATATTGGCCCCGGCCTCCGTGCCGGCCATATTCAGTCCTTCGATCAGGAGAATCCAGCCCGTGCCTCCCAGATTGGGCAGCAGAGCCACCAGCGCGTAAGTCTCGTGGGACGGGCTGTTGGGATCGCTGCGGTATTCGGCAACCTCGCCGCGTGCGGGGTGGGTGTTCCGGATAAAGCAGTCGTTCACCCGTCTTCCGCAATCGAATTGGAAGTTCAGCCCCTTTTGCAGCAGGCTCACCCAGGGGTCGGTATGGATTGCCCCAAGCAGGATGGCATTGCCGCTCTTGAGGTCGTCCATGCGCAGGTCGCGCGCATAACGCACAATCAGATGATCCGGAACCACCTCGGGCAGGTGCGAGAGCCTGGAGGTGATGTCCAGGTCCACCATGCTGGTGTATCGCTGCGTACGCAGATCGTTGAGGCTGCCCTGGTCCACTCCCTTCAAGTCGGCGCTTGAGAAGTATTCGCCATTCAGGTAGCTCGTAAGGCTTGCGGGCTCTTCGGTGAGGTTTTGCAGGATGCCGAGCCCGGCGTCGGCCGGGACGATAAAAGTGTCCCGGTCGCGGGTGAAGATGGCGGACCACAGAGGATGACGGACCGGCTGTTGCGCGGTCGCGGCAAGCCGGGGCATCCAGATCCAGAAGGCGATGGTCAGCACCAGCGCGCCGGCGGCCAGGCCGGCCACAAACATGCGCCAGTCCACCGTGCGCGCTGGCCCCTGGACGAGTTGCTTTGACGGAGCGGGCAGCTCGCCGGCTTCGCGGTCCTCCGAAATCGCGGTCATGGGGATGGCGGTTACCGGCGGGAGCGGCGCGGGAGGGTTCGCGGCGCGGGCGCGAAATACGGGCACATACGCGCCACGGGGAATCTCGATGCTGTAGGGTTCGCTCTGGCCCTCGCCCTCGAAGTAGAGGCTCAGCCGCTTGCGGAGCTGCACTGCATAGTTGCGGACAATATTGTCATCGCCCGGGTTGTAGCTGGGCGGGCGATGGAAGACGCGTACACCGATCTGCTGCTCCTTGATCTCCTCGGTCCTCCCCGCAAGGCAGAGCTCGCAGATGTGCAGCAGAAACTTTGGCAGAAACTCCGACCGCGCGAACAGCTCGCTGGCCGCGACCCGCAGCGCAACCTGCCAGCGCGCGTCATCGGGGAGGCGCTGCTCTGCTGCGTCAACCTGCATTGCGGTCTGAGCCGACCGGGAAGCCACCGGAACCTCCAAGCGATGCCTTCGTCAATGAAGAACTATCCCTCACCGTGAAATCTGTCACTGACGTGGCCTCGATAAACTCCAGATACACCACTTTTATTATCCATGTACATGTTTAAACACAGTTGAAAACTCTCCCCGGCGTGAGATCGGTGGGCTGTGCCCTTCTTTCTTCCATCTCTAACTGCTGTTTGAGACCCCGAGCGCCATTCACACTCCCGTAACATACGCATCCCAGTTCCACTGTGAAAACACCTTGCTGCGCGGCCCACAATCGCAAAGCATGGAGTTGCTTCCAGGGCCTCTCGTTCCCCAGTAAACCTCCACGGGAGGAGTCAGCAGCACATGAGCATCCAGCAAACTTCGCCGGCCGCGTCTGCCGCGCCGGCGGCTACTCAAAGGAGCCGTTTCATGCGTTTTCGTAACCTCCCTGCCATGCCCAACCGAGAATATGATGTGGCGTCTCAGCCGGCGAAACGCCTGCGCCGGTTTGCGTCGATTGTCTGTCTTCTGCTTTTCGCGGCCTTGCGGGCTCACGGACAACAGGACACCGGCGGCATTCTCGTTGCGGTGACCGATAACGGCGGAGCCGCGGTGAGGGGCGCGAGCGTCACCATCACCAACAGCGGCACCGCATCGCAAATTAAAGGAAGCACCAACGACATCGGCACCTGGACCGCGACACCCCTGGCGCCGGGAGACTACCGCGTAGCAGTGTCAGCTGCCGGGTTTGAGACCGCGGTCGCAGACCATGTCATCGTCCAGATCCAGCAAAACACACGCGTGCCGTTCTCCCTCGCGGTGGGCAGTGTGAAACAGAGTCTTGTTGTCACCGGAGAAGCGCCGCTGCTGCAAACCGAGGACGTATCCACCGGGCAAACCATCGCCGGCGAGATGAAAAACGATCTGCCGGTGAGCGACCGCGACTTTAACCGGCTGGCGGTTCTCACCGTCGGCGTCAACTACTCCACGCCTTCCGGCCCGCGCGATACGGCCAGCGGCGCATTTGCCGCCAACGGCATCTCGCAGTACCAGAACGACTACGTCCTGGACGGAACCGACAACAACAGCTACGACCAGAACGTGAACGAAGGGCGAACCTTCGCCATCGAACCATCGCTCGATGCCATTGCCGAATTCAAGGTCGAGACCAACGCTTATTCGGCCGAGTTCGGACGCGACGGCGGCGCCGTGATCGACGTCATCACCAAATCCGGCACCAATCACTTTCACGGCTCCGGGTATGAATACTTCCAGACCAGCGACTTCAACAGCAACGACTTCTTCAACAATGCGCGCGGCATCAAGAAGACTGACTATACCCGGAACATCTTTGGCGCGTCGCTGGGCGGTCCGGTGTGGCTGCCGAAGATCTACGACGGCCACGACAAGACATTCTTCTTTGCGGACTTCGAGCGCCAGCCGTACCGGTCGCCGGGCACCGTCAATACCGGACTGATTCCCACACAGGCCGAGGCCGGCGGCAACTTTACCGGCGCGGCCACGATCTACGATCCCACCACCAACCAGCCGTTCACGAACGACTCCATCCCCTCAAGCCGCATCGATTCCGTAGCGCAGAAGATCGCCGCCGCCATTCCCACGCCCAATCTCTCCAACTCGGGCACGGCTAACTTCTTCCACAACGGCCCGGTCAACGACGACGACAACCGCGTGGCCGTGCGCATCGATCACCATATCTCGGACAACGATTCGATCTTCGGCCGCTACCAGTATCAGTACCAGAGCGAGCCGGTGGTGGGTCTGTTCTCCGGGACCATCCTCACCGGCGACGTGAGCAATACGGCCAATGCGCAGGGAGTGGTTGGAGGCTGGACCCACATCTTCAATGCGCACATGATCAATGACGCTCGTTTTGGCTGGACCCGCCTGAACTGGATCACCGCTCCCGTCAACGGCAACCAGAACATCAACCAGCAAGTGGGTATATCCGGGGTTCCGCTGCAAGACGGTCTGTCCGGCGGGCTCGCCACCATCGACTTCACGACCGGCGACCTCAGCGGATTCGGCGGCGCCTACTCCGAGCAGGATCTGAACGGCACCTACCAGGGCGCGGACACCTTCACCTGGACCACTGGCCGGCACACGATCAAGCTCGGTGGGATGTACCGCTGGGTCTTCTTCCAGAGCTTGGCCAGCTCGTTTGCACCCAATGGCGAGTTCGACTTCGACGGTCACTACACCGCCCACTATACAAACGGCGTTGCCGACCCGGGAACCGGAAGCCCCTTCGCGGATTTTCTGCTCGATCTACCCGAGATGGCACGCATATCCGCGATTCATACCGACGACTACCAGCGTCGCGCCTACTCGCTCTTCGGTGAGGACTCCTGGAAGCTCTCCCGCAAGCTCACCGTCGACATCGGCCTGCGCTGGGACTTCGTGACGCCGGTTTGGGAGGCGCACAACCACGGATCGGTGCTCAATCCCTCGACACGGGTGCTCAACATCCCGCACTATTCCGGGTCGTTCCCCACCGCAGTCCAGGCGCAAATCGACAAAGGCATCATCACTGTCAATAACAACTCCAACCGCTACTTCGGTGTCCAGCCGGACCACCACGACTTCGGGCCCCGCGTCGGATTCAGCTATCTGGTCACGCCGGCTACCGTCTTCCGCGCCGGTTACGGGCTCTACTACGGGCCGGAGCAGTTAGGGCCGTATGGCGAGCCGAGCCCCGGCTTCGCTACGCCATTCCTCCTCCAGGACAGTTTTGAAGTCCCCAACTCCAGTCCATCCACCATCAACTCGGTCACCATGTCCACGGGCTTTCCTTCTTACGCGCTCACCAATCCCGGCGATCCAACCCTGTTCGCGATGGCGCTGCCGATCCGCACCCCCTACTTTCAGCAGTGGAACGCTACCGTGCAACGCCAGTTCGGAGCCAACAGCGCTCTCGATGTCTCCTACATCGGCTCGAAGACCACTTCGATGTACACCAACCAGGACTGGAATCTGCCTTCGGCCGAACTGGACAACTCAATTCCCTACGCGCAGCGCCAGCCATTCCCGAGCGTGGATTCGAACGGAAACCTGGTCGCTGGCAGCGCCATCCAGGGTCCGTCAAGCCAGGGCTTCGGCAACTATCATGCGCTAGGCATTAAGTACCAGGCGAACCTGCGCAATGGGCTCACAATGATCAGCGCCTATACCTGGAGCCACGACATCGACGACATCACCAACTCCGGTTTGAGCGTGGGCAACAACGGCCGCGCCAGCTACCCCGACCAGCAGCTCACCCTCGAGCGCGGCAACTCCGACTGGGACATTGCCAACCGGTGGGTGACTGGATTCGAGTACACGCTGCCCTTCGGCCGCGGCCGCGCCATCGGGACCAACATGAACCGCGTGACCGATGCGTTCCTGGGCGGCTGGCAGGCGGGCGGCATCCTCACGGTCGAGAGCGGCCCCTGGTACACGGTCAACCAGAATTACGACAGCGCCCATAACGGCCTGACAGCTTTCTGCGGAAACTGCCGGCAGCGGCCCGACGCGGTTGCTGGCGAGAACGCGAACAACGGCCCGCGCAAGGTCGATCCGAACAACAGTGCCGTGCACTGGTTTAACGTCAACGCCTTCACCCAGGCCGCCAATGGCACCGTGGGTGACCTGCGCCGCAACACCGTGGCAGGGCCCGCCTACCGCAACTACGATGCCTCACTCGACAAGCTGTTCTCGCTGCGCGAGGGCATGAGCTTCCAGATTCGGATGGAAGCTTATAACTCAACCAACACGACGAACTTTATGGCGGGCAGCGGAACAACCAGCCCATCCGGGTTTTCCTTCGGCAACAACTCCAACTTTGGCGACCTCACGGCAGACCGCGGCGGAAGAGTGGTGCAGTTGGCCGGCCGGCTCACCTTCTAACTCGCGCCGGATCCGGTTCGGCGCATAACCGCCCGGAAGGAGACCAACTCTGTGATTGACAGACGGAAGTTTCACTCGCTTGCTCTTGCATCGATCGGCGCCTCGCTCACTCGCCAGTTGTGGGCGAGCGAGGCGAAGGTCTATCCCTCCGGGCGGTACTTCTATTTCGCAATCGTCGCGGACTCGCACATCATCGACAAGTTCTATCGGGGGCCTGAGAACAGCCCCGAAGACACCGAGAGTATGTTTCACACCCACGAACGACTCGTCGCCGCCCGCGACCTCATCAACAGCCTCAACCCGCCCATCGAGCAGGTATTCTTGCTGGGCGACTACTTTCACGATTATCCTTCCACCGACTACGACTTTTACTTCAAAAATCGCACCCGGCTCGACAACGCCAAAGAGATCACTGACGGTTTCCGGATGCCCGTGCATGTCGGGTTCGGCAACCACGACTACGATGTGCCCCACGTCTCGCGCGAAATGAGCCATGCGTTGTTCGCGGCCAAATTCCAGCTCAAGCCGTACTATTCAGTCGACTACAAGGGCTACCGTTTCGTCCTGTTGAACAACGCGCTCGGCGAAACATGGAATCCAAAGGCAAGCGTGTACGACTTGGACACCGGCTCGTTCGGCGAAACGCAGCTTCAGTGGTTCGAGGAACAACTGAGAGCCCGCAACCCCACCTTCGTCTTTACCCACTTTCCGCTATGGGATTGCGCTCCGACGGAGGTGAAGGATTACGGACTTCACCCCCTGCTGCGCCGTTACCAGGACACAATCCAATTGGTGGTCGCGGGCCACTGGCACAAGTGGATCGACTTTGCGCACACCTTTGGCCCGCAGCACTACGTGATGGCTGCCACCCGCTACGATCCCAACGCCTACATGCTGATGGCAGTGGACACGCACGCGGGCAGTTGGCGCTTCATCAATGCCAGCCTGGTTGAGTGGTCTACCCACTACAGCCAGCCCTGGCCAATGGCGCGCAGCCTGCACTCCGGCTCAGGCGTCTAACTGCATCCCCGGACGAAAATTGCACGGCCTTCTTTGCGAATATTGATTTTCCTCTGGCATGCCTGCCGGGGTCTGGTGTAAGACTCATTTCGTCTCGCGATGCTCAAATTGATCTTCCGTCCACTCAGGATCTTCACCGTCTTGTCGGGCCTGTTACTCGTCCAGGGCACAACCCATGCGGCGCCTTCTGCGAAGGACGGCCTGCAGCCGGCGCGGCGCGCGCTCCGCAGGCTCCTGCCCGGGCTCAGCAGCCAGATTCACCTCTCGCGGCTGCAGCAGAGCGGCGGACGCGACACATTCCGGATCACCGGGACAACGGGGCATATCCAGGTCGCCGGCTCCTCGAATATCGCCGCACTCGCCGGCGCCAACTGGTACTTGAAATATGTCGCGCAACTGCAGATCTCTACCAATGGCGACCAGCTTGCCCTGCGCGGCCCATTGCCTGCTCCTTCCGTCCCCATCGAGCGCGCAGCAATCTACCCCTACCGCTATGCGCTTAACCAGAACACCGATGGCTACTCCACTCCCTATTGGAATTGGCCGCGATGGCAGCGCGAGATCGACATACTCGCCCTCAGCGGCATCAACGCTGTCCTCGTCGAGCGCGGTATGGACGCGGTCCTCTATCGCACTTTCCGCGACTTCGGCTACTCGGACCAGGAGATGCGCGCGTGGATCACGCAGCCGGCACATCAGAACTGGCAGCTCATGGGCAACCTCTGCTGTTTCGACGAGCCCATCTCGCGGCAGCTTCTCGCCCGTCGCGTCCGCTCCGCCAGGGAGATCCTCGCCCGGCTCCGCGAACTCGGAATCGTTCCGGTGCTTCCCGGTTACTACGGCATGGTCCCGGCCGATTTCGGCCGGCGCCATCCCGGCGCGCACGTCATTCCGCAGGGCAAGTGGAACGGCTTTGAACGACCTGCATGGCTCGACCCGCGCGATCCGCTCTTCACCGCCGTCGCGGCTTCTTTCTATCGCCACGAGCGCGAGCTCTTCGGCGACACGTTCATCTACGACATCGAAGCCTTTCAGGAGGGTGGCACGCCCGGTGATGTTCCTGTCTCGGAGGCCGCCCATCGGATTCAGCATGCCCTCGATACAGCCCATCCCGGCGCAAAATGGATGATGCTCGCCTGGCAGGACAATCCCTCCCAGGCGCTGCTGCGGGGAACCGATCCCAGCCGACTTCTGATCGTCGACCTCGATCAGGGCCGTACGCCGCGCGAGAACCGCGAGTCCGACTTTCACGGCGCGCCTTATCTCTTCGGGGGGCTCTGGGAGTTTGGCGGCCGTACCACACTCGGCGCCAATCTTTACGACTACGCCGTCCGCCTTCCCCGGATGGGCATGCGCCCATTGAGCAAGATGGCCGGCATAGCCCTCGTCTCTGAAGGACTCGATACGAACCCGGTCGCCTTTGATCTGTTTACCGAGATGGCCTGGCGCACCAGTCCCGTCGATCTCTCGGAGTGGGCCGCTGCCTATGCTGTGCGCCGCTACGGGTGCAACGACGTTCACACGCGGCGTGCCTGGCAAATCCTGATGCGCACCGCCTACGCAGGCCGCGCCGACGGCGTCTCCAATCACGGCGAGCGGGACGCGGCGCCGGAGTCGCTCTTCGACGCGCAGCCAAGCCTCACGGCCAGATCGGCTTCCTCCTGGTCGCCCGACCAGCTTCGATACAACCCGCGCGAGTTCGATCAGGCTCTCTCCGAACTGCTTCGGGCCGGTGCCCGTGCCAGCGCGACCGAGACCTACCGGTACGATCTCGTCGACGTCGCCCGCCAGGCCCTCGCCAACTGGAGCAGGGAAGAGCTGCCTCGCATCAAACAAGCCTACGAGGCCGGCGATGAGCCCCATTTTCGCACGCTTACCGACCGCTGGCTATCCATGATGGACCTCCAGGACACGTTGCTCTCCACCAACCGCTGGTTTCTGCTCGGCCCATGGCTCAATGCAGTCTCTCCCTGGGCTGCGGACGACGCCGAGCGCCGGCGTCTCGAGTACGATGCGCGGTCCATACTGACCACCTGGGGCGACCGCACCGCCAGCGAAGCCGGCCTGCACGATTACGGGAACAAAGACTGGGCCGGTTTGACGCGAGATTACTATCGCCGCCGCTGGCAGCTTTACTTCGAGGAGCTCGATCGCGCGCTCGTCACCGCAAAGTCTCCTCAGCCCATCGACTGGTTCAGCGTCGGCGAAGCCTGGAACCGCGAGCAGAACCGCTATGCCGATCGCACCCACGGAGATCCCCGTTCTGTTGCGGCCGAGGTCGCACGAGCGCTTGGAGTCCCCTTCTGAGCCTCGCATCGACCTGCTCTGCGTAAAGCTTCTTCGCTTCAGGCGTGAACCCGATCGCCAGTGTGTGCGGGGTGCGCCCAACAAGTCCTATTGGGGCACTGCGCCGGTGATTGGGGCAATCGAAAAGACAATGCTTGATCTTCTCATCAAAACTTGGACACTGGAGGCTCGCGCACCGGTGCTAGGCAATGACGGTTCGAGTAGAGACAATGCCAACCATTGCGAGAGGTTCGCCGGCTGGAGCAAAACCAGAGTTACTAGGCCTCCGATCGCTTGATTTTGTACGAATCTCGGGCGCCCAGGTCTCGATTTTGAGACCTGGGATCCGCGATGTTGATAGAACAAATTCATGCGGTCGGTAACCTAGCTTCCGCTTGATATCTGCCAAGGTCTCCGCTTCCTGTTGGTCGCGTCGACATAAGTGGAGCATCTTCGACATACATCAACCGTGGCTATACTGTAGCCCTACAGCGGTTCTCCAATCCGTGTAGAGCGAAGCACACTTGCTAAGTGGCCTTTTCTTCAAGAGAAAGCTACGTTGAAGGCTGCCGGAGACGCTAAATAGGAATTGGAGAACCGCCTTAATACCGCTCACTTGGATATCTTAATGGGATCTCCTGTGTCGATGGGCGGCAGTTGCATGGCCGCGCCCGGTCCCCCGACGGCGAATATTCTCGGAACGCGGTCTTCAGGCGCAGGCAGGGATGGAAAGGGCGCGTGAGGCTCTACTTGATACCAGTACGCAGTGGAAAAGAAGTTGTCAGAGCGGTTGTTGGCCGTGCCGTGCTCAATCGTAACACGAATCGACTTTTCAAATGCGATGGGGCCCTCGGTAAACCAGCGGTACATGCAATAGCGGCCGCCTATCCGTTCCGGATCCACGATGTACGGAGTACCCACATGGCGGTCAGAGTAAGTCTGGCCGCCAAAACCCCATGCGCCGTTGAAGAAATCCTCAGTTCCCGTTCCGTTGATCGTAGGCATGGAGTCATCGTCGATGAAAATCATATCGTCGCCCTCGCCAAACCAACCGGCCTCGTTTTGCAGCACGGACTGGGCGACACCGACAAGATGGCCTCTGCCTTTGGCTTCAAGAAACACGTAGTTATCGCGACCGTTCAGATTCTTGCCGTTGCCGGTTTGCGCCTTGCAGGGCGTTGCCTGGCGAAACTGCGCATGAAAGCGGCCCAAATCCGAAGGAATTTCTGGCAATGCCATGTAGTCAATCGCGAAATACAGGCTACGAGTACGCACCTCCCCCTGGTTTGTTAATGTTATGCGGGCCGAACTTGAAAATGGCATTTGAAAATAGGAATTGAGTGCCTTGACGGGCGCCACCGCAAGCAGGTCGGATTGGTAAATGAAGTACTCACCCAGCCCCAGGCCGAAAAAATCGCCAATCGGAACCTCGACTGAAGGAGAGCTCTCGCCGTCCCACCAGGCGCGCAGTACGAGATTCTTAAGGTGCATGGGGTCGGGCGAGTTAATGGTGAACCAGATGTGCGTGATCACGCCGGCCCCGGTGAGATCCAGCAGCTTTGCCGTCTCGCCAGGATCCACTGTATACCAATCGGCATTACCGCCCGTGCGGTCCCAACTGGATGAGCGTCGGCTTGCGTAACTGCGCAGGCGGGCCAGGGAGAAAAGTTCCTCCGGAGCGTCGACCGCTATCTCACCGGTGGCAAGAGCGGCGCCTGCCGCACTCGACGGGTTCAGCCCAATTAATGCAGCCGCGGAGGCACCGCCGGCGGAAACCAGGCCGCCAAGTAGCTGGCGGCGCGCAATATGACAATCATGTGCTTCAAACCAATGCATCGGAATTCCTCCACTCCGGTGAGTATCGGGTCAGTCGCGTGTACCCTCGACTACAAGCGCTTTCCGCGCAGCCATCGGTACGCCGGGGAGTGCCGATGGGGGACGATCAGCGGGTGCGGATGCCCACTCCTTGTTTGGCCGGCCGGACATGTGAAATTCTAACTCGCCGCCCGCCGCGATCTCAGAGTGTGCCAGCCAGGAGCGGGCGAATTCCTTGCCATTCAGGCGGGCACTCGCAATATAGAAGTTATCGGCCGAGTTATTCTCGGCAACGATGGTGAACTTCGCTCCGGTCGCGGGATTTTCGATGACAGCGCGCTTTACCAGAGGGCTGCCGATAACGTAAACTCCGTTGGCGGCATTTACGGGATAAAAGCCAAGCGCGGCGAAGACAAACCAACTGGACAGCTGCCCGCAGTCATCGTTGCCGGGAATGCCGGCCGGGGTATTGCGGTAGAGGGAAGCTACTTTGCGCACCCAGTACTGGGTTTTCCATGCGGCGCCGGCGAATGGAAAGAGATACGCATTGTGATTGCTGGGTTCGTCGCCCTGCGCGTCCTGGCCCACCATGCCGGTGATATCGGGACGGGCATCGATCACAAAGGACGGAGCGGTAAACAGCCCTTCCAATTTTGAAATAAAAGCCGCATCACCGCCATGCAGAGCGATCAGTCCCTGCACATCGTGGGGAACGCTAAAGCTGGCCTGCCATGCATCGGTCTCCACGTAGTCGTCGTACTCCTGGTCGGGACGAAAGGGTTCGCGCCACTTACCGTCTTTCGTTTTGCCGCGCATAAATCCCGTCGACGAGTCGTAGATGTTCTTGTAATTTGCAGCGAACCTATAAAACATGCTGGCATCGCTCTCCTTACCAAGTAGCTCGGCCATGGCGCCGGCGCACCAGTAATCGTAGGAAAGGTCGAGGGTGCAGGAGACAGAGCCGCCGTGCAGTTCTGTGGGCACATAGCCATACTGACGGAACATTGCCTGCAGAGCTTTGTTGTCGCGCGCGCGTTTGCTGGTGCTGGTATCAGGAGCGGAGAGCGCCGTATCGCGGATGGCCGCATAGGCGGCCGCGGCGTCAAAATCGCGAAACCCGCGAACATAGGCGCCGAGGATCATACCGGCCGCATGAAATCCGGTCATGCTCCAGGTTTCGTTGCCCCATAGCGGCCACATCGGGAGCGAGCGCTCGCCAAGTTGCGTATAATCGGCGAGCAGAGTGCGAACGATGTCACCGGTTCTTTGCGGCTGCATGAGCATAATGAAAGGAAACTCTCCGCGGTAAATGTCCCAGATGGAGAGAGTGGTGTATTTGGTGAATCCCGAGTTCGGGTGATTCTGCCGGTCCTGTCCACGATAGTTCCCGTCCACGTCATTGAAGGTGGCGGGAGCGACAAGGCCGTGGTACGCCCCGGTGTAAAAGGTCTGCGCAAGCGCTGCGCTCGGGAGATCGGCGTCCAGCACTCCAAGCGCCTTGTCCCACGCCTGTCCCGTCTGCCGGGCGACGGCGTCAAAGTCCCAATGGGGAATCTCCGCGGAAAGGTTCTTCGCCGCGCCCTCTACACTCGTGCAGGAGACACCCACGCGCACGAGGAGAGGATCGGACGAGGCCGCGTGCGCGAGAATCGCTTTAATCTCGGTACCGGAGAACGAGCTTCCGGGATGGGCCGGAGTTACTTTTCCATCGACACTGACGTCCATGGAAACGCCAGGAGATGATAACTCTACGACGAAGTAGACTTGTTTGTCGGCAGCCCAACCATGTGTAAAGCGCTTGCCGCTGATGCGGGAACTCGATTCGACAGTCAGCTCCGAGCGATAAACCTTGGAGCCGAGCCCGTGAGCAAGATCCAGGATTAGACCTCGGCGCAAGCCGGCCCTTGGCTGGAGATAACTATATCTGTGCATTCCGCAGCGTGTTGTTGCGGTAAGCTCCGCTAATATGTCCGGCGTTTCCAGATGGACGCTGTAGTATCCGGCGCGCGCAGTCTCTTCCTGGTTGGAAAAGATCGAGCGATAGCCATAGGAGGAGTTGCCGAAGACCCAACCGGAGTCGCTTCCGAGCTCATCGATCTGCATCTCGGCGAGCTTGGAAGGGATGCCCGCATCCCACGACCAGTTTCTTCCCTCGACAAGCGGCATGACGAGTACGTCGCCGAGGTCGATGCCGCCCGTACCCTGCAGGTGCGTATGGCTGAAGCCGGTAATCACGTGGTCGGGATAGTGATAACCGGAGCAGTGATTCCAGACGTACCAATCGCCCTGGATGTTCCACACGGGATCGGGCGAACCGCTCGTATCGGGGCTTAACTGAACCAGGCCGAAGGGCGCCACGGCGCCGGGAAACATATGGCCGCGCCAGCCCGTGCCAATGATGGGACGCACTCTGTCGAGAAGCCTGTCACCGCCTTGTCCGCCGGGTGCGGGTGTGGTTTGTGCGAGCGCACCAACGCCTGCGTCAATCAGAGTTGAGCCGGGCAGCGCTGTGCCGACGGCGGCGGCAGCACAGGTTCTGAGAAAATCACGCCGAGCCACTTTCGAAGTTTTGCTATGCATCGGAGCTTCTCCTGAGCTGAGACCATAAATATGCGTTTTTGCGTGCGCGGGGGTGTGCGCAGAAGCTAAACCGGCGACGTATTCTGCATGAAAAAGGTAAGCCGGGCGCTGCCGGCGATCCGGGTATGGGAGATGGTTGGCGATACGTGAGGCTTGCCGTCGACAAGTAACTGTGAGACATAAACAGCCGAAGCGCTTTGACCGCGGGCTTCGATGACGGTGCGCTTTCCGCCGGGGAGTTTGAGAGTTATCTGATCGAAAAGCGGGCTGCCGGTTACATACTCCGCCTTTCCGGGGCAGAGCGAGTAGAAACCCATCGCGCCCAGCAAGAACCAAGCCGCCATCGAACCTGTATCTTCGTCACCAGGGAAGACGTCGGGTGAGTATAACTCGGCCATAACTCGGCGAGCCCAGTACTGTGTGCGGTCGGGTCGGCCGGCGATGGAGAAGATATAGAGCAGATGGTGTACAGGCTGGTTGCTTTGCGCATACTGACCGAAATTTACAGCCGCCATCTCCGACATCTCGTGAATCTCCTGGCCGTAGACACCCACGTGGAAGATGGGCCGCAGCGCGAGCATCTTATCGAGAGCGGCGACAGCTTTTGCTTTGCCGCCCAGCGCTTCGATCATACCCTCTATATCGTGCGGCATATCCCAACGGTGCTGCCACGCCGAGCCCTCCACGTAAGGGCTACCCCACGCAAACTGATCGAAGGGCTCGAGCCAGGATCCGTTGACATGTTTGCCGCGCAGGAAACCCGTTCCCGAATCGAAGAGGTTTTGCCAGTAGCGCGAGCGTTTGAGGAACATGGCGGCATCGTCTGTGCGGCCAAGTGTCCGGGCGACCTGAGAGATGCAGAAGTCCCCATAAGCTGCGTCGGCAGTCTCGGCAACAGACTGCTCGACGTGATCGGCGCAGACATAACCGTAGCGCAGATAATCCTCGATGCCGCGCCGTCCGTAGCCGCGATCGGGGTCGCCGGGCTCTGTAGCATGCTTCTTCAACCCTTCATATGCTGTCTCGAGATCGAAGCCGGAGATGCCTTTTACGGCGGCATCGCCGAAGACCGCGTCGATGAGGCTGCCCGTCATGCAGGCGCGGTAGCCTGGCGCGGGAAACTGCGGCAGCCAACCGCCTTCAGAGTACGCGTTGACCCAGGCCTGAAGTATCTCCGCGAGCCTGTCCGGGAAGACGACCGACATGAACGGATACCATGCACGATAGTCGTCCCAATAGCCGTGGTCGGCATACATGACGCCGGGAACGACTTTGCCATTGTAAGGGCTAAAGTGATGCGGCTTGCCGCCGCCGTCAGGCTCGTACCACATGCGTGGAAAGAGTAGCGCTCGATAGAGGCAGGAGTAGAATGTGGTCCGCTGCGCCAGATCGCCGCCTTCCACTTCGATCCGGTTGAAGTGCTCGCGCCAGACATCCTTTCCGCTCGCGCGCAGTTCGTCCGCCGATTTCAATCCCAGCTCGCGATCGAGGTTGTTTTGCGCTTGCTCGAACGAGATAAACGAGGTCGCGATGCGGGCTTCGACGGAGTTATCGCCTCTGAAATGCACCATGGCAATCTGGCTTCCGGATTCGTGGTGCATGTCGGTGCTGTCCCATGGCTCGGCGAAGCGGACGACGTAATATGTGGCGAAGCTTTCGGGCACGCCGCCTTCATTGATCGTCGATGTAAAGCGAACGGTACGATTGGCCTTGTCGAACTCGACGGTGCTCGTGGCGCCCGGAACCTCGATTAGAAACCCTGGAGGCGCACCGCTTGAGAATCGCGCCGTGATCAGAGCGCAGCGTTCGGTGGGAATCAACTCGGCGTCCGCCTCGTAGCGCATGAGCGGAAGAAAGAACGAATAGGGCCGCAGCGTAGCGTCTTCCGGGCGCCATGACGACGAGCGCATCTCCGCGTCGGGGCTCGGGTCGCCGCAGAAGGGCAGAAAGATCGCCTGGCCGTAGTCCGAGAGCCAGGGGCTGAGTTGATGCGTGCAGCGAAAGCCCTGAACCCTCCGGCCGCCCGGCTGAAACATCCACGCAGTGTTGGCGTCGGACTGAATGGTCCAGTGCGCCATGCCAAAGGGAAGAGCGGCGATCGGCAGAGTATTGCCGCGCGAGAAGACCCGGGTGGAGGCCGTGCCCTGGAGCACGTTGACCAGATCGACGGAGTCCTTCGCTATGGGAGGCTTGGCCGGAGTCGGATCTTCGGCAACCGCGTCCACTTGCGCATCGATTTCCGCATTAGCCTTAAGGCCTGCGGCGGCAACGGCAAGACTCGATGCCTTTAAGAATGCTCTTCTATTCAGATTTGTTCTCGCTGGTCCTGTTTCAAAACTCATTTCCATCCCCGTATGCCATTCTGCTGTCGTTCAATCGGATTCGATCGAATCTCAAGAACTCTTCCGAATGCGCGAATGCCCGGAGGCCGCGCAACTCAGGATCAATTCACCGAACATCATATTGGCGTATGCGCCCGTTCGAAGTGCAATCGAACCTGGGACTCTGACATGAAGCCAGCGCGCAAAACGCTCATGCCGCTCGATCCAAATCTCGAATTGTCGGGCCGCTTAAGATCGAGGTGCGCAGGTGGACTCGCGCAGAACAAAGCGGGTCTTGTATTCGTAGTTTGTTTTCTCCGGTGGTTGTTGTATCTCCTCGAGGAGCGCGCGAAAGGCGAGGCCGGCGATCTCGCGCGGCGAGAATTGGATGGTCGTCAGCGCCGGCTGGGTGAAGCGGCAGATTGTCAAGTCGTCGAATCCGATCAGAGCGATGTCTTTGCCAGCCTGCATGCCCCGGCTGGCGAGAGTCTTGAGAGCCCCCACCGCCGCCACGTCATTGCAACACATCACGGCGGTAGGCGGTTTGGGGAGATTCAGAAGAAGGCCGATGCCTTCTGCGCCGCCATCCCAGGTGTGATCGCATTCCGAGGTGAGGTCTTTGTCGAACGAGATGCCGGCGAGCCGCATCGCCCTGCGCAGGCTGTCGTAGCGGGTCCTCATGCTACTCCACGTTAGCCGGCCGCTCAGGTAGCCGATGCGTTGATGGCCAAATTCGGCCAGGTGCCGGATGGCGTCGCGAAAGCCGGTCTGATAATTGACTCGAATGTTGCGCACGCCTTTCAGGTCATGGTCGGCGCCTGCGTAAACCATCGGTACGTCGATGGAGCAATCGGCCAGTTGCTCCTCCATCCCGAACGTGAGCACCGCGATGCCTTCCACCTGGCGCTCCTGCATGCGCGCGGCGCACACCGCAATGTGGTCGGGCTGCGTTTCAGTATCAGCGAAGCTGACCAGGACTTCATAACCATGCTCTACAGCGGCCCGTTCGAAATAGAGAATGATTTCCGAGAAGAATGGGTTTCCACCGCTCAATTCGGAGACGATCAAGCCCACGGTATGACTTCTGCCGCGAGCCAAAGCGCGCGCCTGGAAATTCGGACGATAACCAACTTCCTCGATCACGGCGTTGACCCGGCGCGCCAGCCGTGGGTCCACGGTGGACACGCGATTGATCACCCGAGACACGGTCGAATGAGAGACACGGGCACGTTTTGCGATTTCTCGGATATTCATGGACCTTCCTCAAATAGATGACCTTCGTTGAGCCAGCGCAGAAACCGGTCACCCACAGCGGCAACCATCGTCCAAGGATAGTCGCACGAATGCGCCAGTATATCAGCAGGAGCGAACCGTCCGGCCGCGCATTCGGATGTGAGACGAAGATCGCCGATCATTTCCCCCGGCGGCCACCCGGACGAAAACGCAATATGTAAAAACCGCCAATGAGCAGGAGGGCCACGCCGCCCCAGATACCAGGATGATAGCGCGCAAGCACCACTGCCGGAGGGCGCGATAACTCCAATAGTGATGTAGCCAGAATGATTACTCCGTAAATCGTTAGCAATAATCCGATGAAGAACCAAACCGGCAACATATGTCTTGGTGGTTTCATGTTCACACTACTGCCTCCGGGCGCGTAAATTGTTTATCGGTCACTGATGAAATTTGAGCCGCAATTCTGCTGAGGCTCGCCAAGCGGGAAACGCCTCCCCCGACGACGGGAGAGGCGAAGGTCGGTGCGTTTCGAAATATTCATCTCGGCCAGATTCCCTACCAGAAGATCCATTGCAAAATGCCAAAAAGGATCGCAACACCGACGGCCCAGAATAGAGGAGTTTTCCAATAGGGCATCGGCTCGGACTTTGGGAACTCGGTGTAACCCCAGACGAGGCCGGTTAACTCCTCTCTCGGCTTGGGGTTGGTAAACAGACTGACAACGACGGTTACTACGAGGCAGATGAGCAAAGACCAGAGCGCACGATACAGATTCTCGGCCATGGTCTTTGCGTTGGGCGAGAGCGCGACATAGCGGAGCCATGCGGGGCGGGCTTCCACCGCCGCAAACATGGCGACCGACGAGCCCGTGCCCGCAAGCAGCCCCCAGAAGCCGCCCTTGGGCGTGGTGCGCTTCCACATCATGCCCAGCAGAACGGTGCCGAAGAGCGGCGCGATGAAGAAACTCACCAGCGCCTGCATATAATCCATAATGCTCTTGAACTGGGTGACAAAGTATGCGGTGCCGATGCTGAGGATGACGCCGAGAATGGTGCACCACCTGCCCATGCGAACGTAGTGCACGTCGGGCGCGCCCTTGCGAATATAGGGCTGGTAGATGTCGTATGTCCACACCGTGGCAAAGGCGCTCACGTTGCCGGCCATGCCGGACATGAATCCCGCAATGAGCGCCGTAATGCCGAGCCCCAGCAGACCTGGGCCTGCGTAGCGCGCCAGCATGAGCGGCAGCACTTCGTTGTAGCTGTGCTGTCCGGGGCCCACCGCGCTCGCCGGCACCAGTTTGTAAGGCAGAATAGCCAGTCCAAGCAGTCCGGGAAGTATGACGATCAACGGAACGATCATCTTGAAATACGCCGCGATAATCGGGGCAAGCTGTGCGGAGCGCAGATCCCTGGCGGCCATGGCGCGCTGCACGACGAGGAAGTCTGTGGTCCAGTATCCGAAGGCGATGGCGCCGCCGAGGCCGAAGACCACGCCCGTCCAGTGAACTCCCATGGGATTGCCGGAGAAAGTTCCCAGCGTGCTCCAGAGATGGACGTAGTCGTTGCTGTGAACCCGTTCATAGATCTTCCTCACTAGGCCCGACCAGCCGCCGACCTCGATCAGGCCAAGAATCGGGATGACCAGCGCTCCCAGCCAGATGAGGAAGAATTGCAGAACCTCGTTGAAGATTGCCGAATAGAGGCCTCCCAGGGCTACATACACGGCGACTGTAATCGAAGAAACCCAGATGCTGAAGTGAATATTCCATCCCAGGACTACCTTCATTACGAGCGCCATGGCGTACATGTTGATACCCGACATGAGGACAGTCATGAACGCGAAAGAGATGCCGCTCAGCGCGCGCGTGGCTTCGCCGTAACGGAGCTGCAGATAGCCTGGGACGGAATGAGTTTTGGAGATGTAATAGAAGGGCATCATCACCAATCCCAGGAAGACCATGGACGGGAACGCCGCAATCCAGTAAAAATGCGTGGCCAGGATTCCGTATTGATAAGCGGAAGCCGCCCATCCCATCAGTTCGAGCGCGCCCAGGTTGGCGGAAAGAAAGCTGAGTCCCGCCACCCATGCCGACATCTCCCGGCCGGCCATGAAAAAATCGTTGGAAGTGCTCGCGTATCGCCGCAGATAAACGCCGATGCCCAGGACTGTCACGAAATATAGACCGATAATCAGCAGATCGGACGGGGCAAGGGAGATGAGCCGGTTTGTACTCAGCCAGAAGATTTCGGCGGTGAAAGTGCATAGCCCTGCCATCGAACAGTCCTTCAACAACGCGATTGGATGCTTCAAATAAAAAGGAACGAACAACGGATGCCGCTTTACAGGGGAATCCGGCGGCAGCCAATATTCCTACGAAACCTCGAAGATCTTTTCCATCGGCATCCACTTTTGGCCGGGCTTCGCGTGCGGCAGCGCCTTCTGGTACTTCCACATTAGGGCTTCCCACTGCTGCATCGCCGAGCTGGCGCTGCCGGCAGCCGCTTCGTCTTCCGGAGAGAAATCGTCGTTGGCCTCGAGAATCATCACCAGGCGGTTTCCCGTCAGATAGATCGTCTCATGCAGAATGCCGCTGCCGCGGATGTGGTCAAGCACGCCGGGCCAGATACTCTCAGGTCGATGATAGTGCTTGTACTCTTCGATCAGCATGGGATCGTCGTGGAGATCCAGCGCGAAGCAATAGGTCTTCATCCGCGAGCGTCCTTATGGAGAACAGTCTCCGGCCGATGCCGGGTTACTGCGAAAGCACAAGCTCCTCACAGTCGCGGAAGTACTCGATGCTGGCCGAAACCAGCGCATCGAGCTTCGGCTTGTCCGGCTTACCGTGCATTGCGGGATATGGGTCTCCGCCCGGGCCGAGCGGCTCGAAGGTCACAAACCTTCCCTCACGGTTATAGCCGATCAGGTAGAGTGCACGGATGATGGTCGCCACATCCATGAACCCTTCGCCCAGAGCGCACCGGTTGCTGTCGGCGAAGTGGAGGTTCACAAGATGTTCGCCAGCCTCGACAATCGCTTCGCCGATGTGCCCCTCCTCGGACTGCATGTGGTATACATCGCCATTAATATGCGCGACGCCGGGATGATCGACCGCCCGCAAATAGCTCTTTGCATCGGCAATGGAATGTACAAGGCTGACCTCCGCCGAGCGAATGGGCTCGATGGCCGCCTTCACGTCGCACTCTGTAAACAGATGCCCGCACCTGGCGAGGGTCTCGGCGGAGCGGTCAAATTCGACGTCGTCGTAGGCCTTCGGCCGTCCCACAGCACCAGGCACCACCAGCAGGTAAGTTCCACCCACGTCTCGCGTGAAGGGAACTTCGCGTTTTAAATAGTCGATGGCAGCTTGCCGGCACAGGGCGCGATTACTGGCCAGATCGTTGTCGGAGGAGAACATGCCGCAGACCCCGGATACGCGCAGACCGTGATCGCTCAGAATCTTCAGCGTCTCATCCACCTTGTAGCCCAGGTCGGGGCCGTAGTGGTTGCCATGCAACTCGATGAACGGCACCCCGTTCCTCTCCAGCCGCGTGGCCGATTCCCCCAGAGACTCGCGCCCGAATCCCCAGTTGCTCCAGGAAAGATTCAACCGCGGACGGAACTTTTCTGGAGACGACTTTTTTAGTTCGCGGAAGCGTTCCTCGATCCGGCTGTTGCGCTCCTCAAAGTGCTGTTGACGCATCTCGCAACCCTCCCCTCGCGTCTCCACGGCGCAGGCCGAAGTCAGCGAACATGATCGCCCACCTCGGGCATGGCCTCGTGCACATCCGGCCCAAAGTAGCGCAGAGTTACCAGCCGGTCGGTCTTCGAGTGGTTTTCAAACGTTACTCCTGTCGTCGCCGCTTCCCAGCCGACAAAGAGCTCGTCCTGGGTCATCTCTCCAAAGCGGATCATTGACGGGCAATCGACTTCCAGGCCGCCGATGCGACCCTGGCCTTGGGTAACAATAAGGCCGTAAGCGCCAGCGTCGCGAATCGTGCACCGAGCCCCGGGCACGACCGTGAGTTCCCGCGCACTGAACTTCTGTTGGCCGCCGATGGTTCCATACACAACCCACTTGTCGACGAAGCCCTCGCTTGCCGAATCGGCCACGGGAATTGGCTCGAGGTAATGATGACGCTTGAAGTCGGCGTCCAAGTTCGCAGTCCAGTCCACCAGGTCAGCGAGAAAATCCAGATCGTGGTGTTTTTCCGGCGGCACGTCCTGCGTAAGCAGCGTTCTCGGAACTGGCCGACCGTCCACAAGAGATTGAAACATCGCCAGCACGTCGCTGCCCCACTGCGGTTCGTACGTGACCAGCGAGCCGGGAGCGTGGAGAATGCGCGGGGGAACCAGCCAGCCGGTGCCCGGCTTGAGGCGATAGGCCTTCGAGAAATCAAGAATGCCGTTGTCTCCCTTGTCCCAGCGCTCCAGGCATGCGCGGATATCTTCGCGCGTAGTGCCGGGCTCGAGTCCGAAGTACGTATGAGGAAAGCTGCCGAAGTTCGGGTTGAGTTGAGGAGGGAAGTAATACCCCTCCGGCTTGCCATCGCGGCCCACCAGCCGTGCCTGCTCGTCACTCTGGTGCAGATGATGCATGATGGGGCCGTAGTTGTCGAAAAACTTGCTATATACCGGCCAGCGATGATACCTGTCCCACATCTGGCGGCCGATCAGGCGCGGCCCTTCGGCTTCCACGGCGTCTTTGAGAGTCAATCGTTCGCCCTCGACCATCACGTAGCTCAGCCCCTCGTCCGGGGTGCGGTTGTCGTTCATCGCGGGCGTGGTAGAGGCGAACCAGCGTTCATCGATGCCGCCGCGGTGGGTTCCGTACGCATACAAATCCCGTGGGTCGAGTTTGAGCCTTCTTCCCGGCACCAGGTACGATCTCGGCACCCAGGTCGGCGCCAGCCTCAGGACGCCTGCGCCGGTCTCCAGCGCACGGCGAGCTGCGTGGCTTGAATCAGCGGTTGCCTTCATTGTCGTCTCCAACCCATCCTGAGGAACCTCTTCTTTATAAATTGCGCAGGGTTTGAGAGTCCGGTCTCTCAAATGCGACAAAAGAACCTTACATGCGATAACGGTCCGGCGTCAAGCGGAGTTTCCGATGATGGCAAATCCTATGTTAAATTATTGCAAGTAAGGCATTTGAGGAAGATCGCGATTCGAGGGCGGAAACATATCAAATATTGAGAGACTGATCTCTTGACATTCTCCATCCCGCGCGCCTAGTATCCTCCTCGGCCATCTTCGGCAGGAAGTCCCGCCCCTGTAAATCTCCTGGTGCCTCTCAGGTAATGGTCAAGCGCGCCAGGAATCAAAGCTGCGGGAAAACCAACCATGATCACCTGAAAGACCAGATGCGAATGCGATCGGTCTTCGCTTCTGGCATTTGCATCGGAGGGCATTTTGGACGCGCAGCGTAGCACCGTTTCGCCGGAGATCATTGCGTCCGCTGCGCGCGCAAAGCAGGAGTCGTGTCAAACCCACTGCCGGCTTGGTGGGAAAATCAGGAGTGTGCGGGGTGGGCCTTGGAGAGAGGCGACAGCGTCGCTCGGGCATCTTGCGGTCTCCGCGTGGCCTGATGAGATTTCACCCGGAACCTAGCCGTTCTCTGAAACGGGAATGGAGAGAATGGATCGAAGAACCTTTAACAAACTCGCGGGCCTTGCTGGAATTCACGCCATCGCCGGCAGTGCCCCTGCGATAGGCGAGCCGCCTGTGGAATCTGCAATGGGGAGCGTGGGCGCGTATTCATGGGGACGGTATCTCCTCGGAACGGCCTATTACCCGGAGTGGTGGCCGCCCGCGGAGTGGGAGATCGATTTCCGCGAGATGCAGGAACTCGGCATTACCGCCGTTCGCATGGGCGAATTTGCCTGGGCCATCTTCGAGCCGGCGCCGGGGAAATTCGATTTTGCTTGGATGGATGACGCAATCGCGATTGCAAAAGGCCACGGCATCGGAGTGGTGCTCGGCACGCCCACTGCGTCTGTGCCCCCCTGGCTCTATCAACTGCATCCGGATGTGCTGAGTGGCAACGAGCGCGGTCCCTATACCTATGGCGGACGGAAAGGATACAACACCAACAGCCCCAATTACCAGGCCGCCTGCGCGCGCATCGTGACGGCGCTTGCGGAGCGTTACGGCCATAACGGCAGCATCATCGGCTGGCAGCTCGACAACGAACCGGGCTATCCTTTTCAGAGCTTCGATCCGGATTCGGAGCAGGCCTTCCGGGGCTGGCTGCAAGAACGCTATGGAACGCTCGCCGAGTTAAATCGCGTGTGGAACGGAGCGTTCTGGAGCAACAAGTACACGGACTGGTCGCAGATCCACTTTCCTGCCAATTCCGCGGAAGGCGGCTGGCAGCCGGCGATCACGCTGGCGTACCGCGAGTTTTTTTCCGACTCCTTCCTGAATCATCTGCGCCGCCAGGCGAAGATTCTGCAGGGAAAGGTACAAAATCAGTTCATCTTCACTAACTGGCCCGCGCCCGCCTGGAGCGTGAACGTCTTTACCGCGGCCTCTGAATTCTTAGAGGCCACGGCGTGGGATAACTACGTGAGCGCGCCAGGGCTGAGTAACTATCACCGCCAGTATATCGCGAGTTTCAATCACGACTTCGCGCGCTGCGCCGGCCCGCATCAGCGCTTTCTCTGCGCGGAACAGAATGCCTACGTTCCCCCCAACGCGTCCGTGGAAGGACTGCGGCTGCAGGCTTACAGCGACCTGGCCCACGGCGCGCACGGCCACTTCTATTTTGAATGGCGCCGTCCTCTCGCGGGAAACGAGCAGTATCGCCCATCGTTCATCAAGGGTTTTAACGGCGCCATCAATCCCGCGAAACAAAAACTGGAACAGATCTGCAGAGAGTTGGCGCGAATCGGTCCGCAACTGGCGAGCGCTGTAACCCGCGCTGACATTGCACTGCTCTTCGATTTCACCAATCAGTGGGCGCAGGGATTTGGGGTGCTGGGGGATAAGGAGACCCGCTACGACGGCGAAGTTCCACGCT
Source organism: Occallatibacter sp. (assembly GCA_035508555.1). GTDB lineage: Bacteria > Acidobacteriota > Terriglobia > Terriglobales > Acidobacteriaceae > Telmatobacter. The sequence goes on from DATJMU010000027.1 coordinate 41,645, forward strand.
ATTATCGGGGCTTCAAAGTCCTGCAGCGGAACATCGATATTGCCCCCTTGTCCGTCGACTACTCGTCCTACCGGCTGGTCCTGGCGCCCAACCTCCGGCTTGTGGACGACGCGACGGTCGCTCGCCTTCATGAATTCGTGTTCGGCGGAGGAATTCTAGTTTTGAACGCCCGCGCGGGCACGCAGTACCCGGATTGCAGCATGAGGCGAACGCTTGCCCCGGGACCATTCGCAGATATGGCGGGTGTCCAGTCGGTAGCCAAGCTCGATCTGACGGAGTACAACCCACAGAACGGCGACTTTGAAGAGGGCGTGGAGTCGAAGCTGACAATTGTCTTCGCTTCCGGTGACCCGGTCTTTCGCCCGCGCACCATCGTTGAGTCGCTGGTGCTCGCAGGTGCCGAGGTCATCGCGACTGTGCAGGGCGGAGGGCCCATGGCCGGCGGGCCGGCGGTCACAAAGAACCGCTACGGAAAAGGATGGGTATTCTATGCCGGCTTGGACTGCGCAGACGATGCTTTTTACGAAACCCTTGCGCGGCGCGTGGGAGCGGTTGCCGCGCTGCCGCCGTTGCTCGATGCTCCGCCCGCCGTCGAAGTGACAACCAGGGAGGACGGGGAGACAACCTACTACTTTCTCCTCAATATGACGGATACCGTGCAAGACAAAATCGCACTGCCGCATCCGATGACCGACCTGATCGCGGAGAGGGAAGGCACAACCGAAGTAACCCTGGGGCCCTTGGAAGTAGCTTTACTCGTATCACGGCAGCCGCGCTAGCCACGGACACAAGGTCTTGGTGCTAGACAGTTCACCCTGGTAAATTCAACAGCTGGAATCTCTGGCGAGCCGCGACCGATGGAACCGTGTTGGAGGAGATATGAACAGAAGGACATTCAGCAAGCTTGCAGGTCTGGCTACAATTGCCGCCGTGACGGAAGCTACAGATTTGCCAGCGCAAAGCGGACGCCAAAACGGGGACGGGGACGTGCCGTCGGGCCAGGAGGTCCTACTCGAGAATCAGTATCTCTTGATCGCGGTTAATAGCAAGACCGGAGCGATCGTGCGGCTGGAAAGAAAATCTACTAAGTGGGTCATCGAACGCAGGCCGGAGTTAGGGGCTTCTTTCCGGCTGCTTGTTCCGCTGCCCGGCCGCGACGCCAATTTCGTCATGGGCCATAAGCAGGCAGCCGCCAAGGTCCAAAAGATCTCCGACAGCCAGATCGAGATCGTATGGAAGGACCTTCAGAGCGAACATGGCGGAGTATTGCCGATCACGCTCACTGCAAAGGTCGAATTGCGCGGGACCGAGCTCGTATTCAACGCTACTCTCGCGAACGACTCAGACCTGACGGTCGACACGGTGGCGTATCCGTTCTTCGGCGACCTCAATCCGCCCTCGCCCGGCGAGCGGTTAGTCACCGAGCATATGTGGTACGGCAACCTGGTTGGGGATGAGATCCATCCCCATTTCGCCAATGAAAAGGGCTATTGGGGCGTCCGATACCCGATCAAGATGCTGCAGTCGAATCAAAGCCTCTTTTGTCTGATTCAGGCGGAAAAACAGGGCATGTACGTGGAGATGCGCGACCCGTCGCAGCCCTATCTGCTGGAATACACGTTCGAGCAGCACCCGGGAGTGATCAGCGGAACCGACAGCCTGGTTCCAGAGCAGGATGAAATTTCGGGCAGGCCGGTACATCTTGAGTTTCGGCTTTGTCATTTTGTTTACACGCATCCCCGCTCCACAAAAGACCTGGTCCCCGTAGTTATGCGGTGTTATGACGGCGATTGGCACGCGGGCGTGGATGTTTACAAGAAGCGGCGCGCCGTCTGGTTTCAGCAGCCGCGCATTGCGGATTGGGTCAAGGACGTGCACTCCTGGCTGCAGTTACAGATAGACGGCGCGGAGCAGGACTTCAGCATTCCCTATCGCCAGCTGCCGGAATATATCGACGAGTGTTCGGCCAATGGCGTAACCGCCATTCAATTGGTGGGATGGAATCGGGGCGGACAGGACGGAGGCGATCCCAGCCTGGACACGGATCCCGGCCTTGGCACGTGGGATGAACTCCATCAGGCAATTCTGCACGCGCGGAGCAAGGGCGTGAAGATGATCATGTTCGGCAAGTTATACTGGGCCGATCTGACCACGGATTGGTATAAGAACCAACTTTATAGGTATGATACGAACGATCCTTATGGAATTCCCTACCAAACCGGCGGCTACAGCTATACCACTCCGACGCAGTTAACCGGGATCAATAACCGGCGCCGGGCCATTATGGATGTGCAGTGCCAGGCATATCGCGACGTAGCCACAGAGCAATTCGAGAAGATACTCGCGCTCGAGCCGGCCGGATGGCTATTTGACGAGGTTTGTCATCACGCGGGCGTGTACTATTCCTTCGATCCGAACCACGGCTATGCCGCTCCCGGATACATCTACGGCGGCGATATGCCTCTGGCACGACAATTCCGGGCCGCCGCCGATAAGTATAGCCCCGATTTTCTTTTTGCTGGGGAAGGCCCACAGGACTGGCTGATGCAGTATTATCCTTGCTCCTATTTTCGCATCGGTTACGGCTCGCGCGCCGTCTGCCGCTATATTGACTCGCAGGCGCCGCTCATGGTTGCCGTAACCGGGTTCGACGACAGAGAGATGCTCAATCTGATCCTTCTCTATCGTTACATCATCAGTTATGAACCCTATAACTTCAAGGGGCATGTTACGGATTTCCCACTTACCCTCGCTTATGGCGGGAAGATCGATGCGCTCCGGCGCCGCTATAAGGACCGGCTGTGGGACGCCGAGTTCCGCGATACCCTTGGCGCGTCGGTCTCCTCCAATGGCGCGCATCGCTACACCGTTTTTGTTGCGGCGAGCGGAAAGCGGACTGTGATTGTCGTGAATTCGGACTTGAAGCGGCCGATTTCAGCCGAAGTGTCGTTGCCCAATCAAGGTAAACTCGTCTTGGCAACACCTGAAGACCCTGACGCGCGGCCGAGTTCGGGACCAATTCAGATTCCCGCAAGGTCGGCCGCGGTGCTGATGGAGGCATGAGATCGGTACACTTCATTCGCAAACCGATGCCGCTCGCTACAGCATCTTCGCTTCTACTGCTTACAGAACCAGTACTGCCGAGTGGCTTTTTCCTGAAGAAAAGGCCACCTTGAAGAATGCAGCAATGTTGATAAGTAAAGCGAAAATGCTCTAACCGCAGCCCGAATGGAACAGAGCAGCCGTCTCCGGAATCGCCATGGGCGCAATGATGACGAACACCGGTTTGTAAGAGCAGCGATTGATCCAAATTCCTGTGAGCAGCAGAAGCAGAAAACCGCTGAGACCTCCGGAGACGCCGGTTAGCCCTGTAAGGCGCCCCTTCAGTTTGCCGGGATACAGGTCGAACAAGATGATGCAAAGTTTGTAATCGGTTCCAATTGGTTATCAATCAGATGCATCATCCCCGCATTGCTGTCGGAGGTGATCGCAGTCTGGATCCCCGATTCGGCCAGCAAAGAAAACGAAGCGAAGAAGCGCCAGATCGCTGATGGTGACGTCCGGACGCCAAACGTGCACGACCAGAGGCGTGTTATTTCACAGTGCATTGGTGAATGTATCAGATCGTGATATTGTTAATATATGTCGGCACGAAAGCAGGAGAGCGAGGGCCTGTCGGATCAGGTGTACCGGGTTGTCCGGGACCGTATCCTTAAGGGCGAATATAAGTTTGGGACGATCATCTCACGGCGTGACCTGGCTCAAGAACTGGGCATGAGCCTTGTGCCGGTGAACGAGGCAATGAGCCGGCTGGAGCACGAGTACCTGATCGAGAACACGCCGCGGGTCGGGACCAAGGTGAAGATCCCCACGCCCCAGGACATCCGTGGGTTCTGGGCCGTGCGCGAAGGGTTGGAGACTCAGTCGGCGCGGCTTTTCGCGCGGATGGCGACGCGGAAAGAGCGTACGGAACTCATCGGGTTGGGCAAAACGCTTGACGTGAAGCACGAAGGCACGACGAGTTCCGACGAGCCTGACGCTCACGCGCTCTATGAGTGGCGCTGCCTGCACATGCTCTATCACACGCGGATTGCCGAGTGTACGAAGCTGCCGTTTCTCGGGCAGCAGATCGAGCGGAACCAGCTGCTCGTCTTCAACTGGTTCTACGACCAGCAGCTCTACGGCGGGCGGAAGCTGCCGGCACACTGGCATGAGCGGCTGGCCCAGTCGTTGGCCGATGGAACCGAAGAGGAGGCGGATGCGGCCATGCGGCGGCATCTGCACAACAAGCTGGAAGAGTTGATGCTGAGCCTGGAGCGCTTTCTGTTGGTCGATGAATTGCACCTGCAGCGATGGGCCAGCGGCGTGGAACAGTCCGCCGACGGTCATTCGCCGGCAGGGACCGTGAAGTTGTAAAGCCTGGCGCAATGCACCTTGTCCAATTGAAGCGAAGAGAAGAGCGGGCCGTGGGCGTGGTCGACGGCGGGATATTGCGCCTGCTTGCCGGGCACGACTCCGTCTATGAGCTGGCGCTCGCCGCACTCCGGAAGAAGAGATCGTTCACCGGACTGACGCGCGAGGTGGCGTCCGGAACAGCGATCGACTATGACGCTGTGTATGCGGGCGCGTCGGCGTGGCGTTTACTGCCTCCGCTCGATCATCCCACCGATCCGGCGCGCCTTCTCGTAAGCGGGACGGGGCTTACCCATAAAGTGAGCGCTGAAAACCGTGCGGCGATGCACCGGGGAGCAATGCCCACGGTGACCGACAGCATGAAGATTTATCAGCTTGGCAAAGACGGCGGGCGCCCGGCGCCCGGAACCGTGGGGGCGCAGCCAGAGTGGTTTTACAAGGGCGACGGATCGATTCTGCGGGCGCACCACGAGGAGCTCTGGATTCCCGCATACGCCTGCGACGGCGGCGAGGAGCCGGAGATCGCCGGTGCCTATGTGATCGCGGACGACGGCCAGCCTTGCCGCATCGGCTTCATGGCCGGCAATGAGTTCTCCGATCACGTCATGGAAACGCAGAACTATCTTTATCTGGCGCACTCCAAGCTGCGGAGCTGCGCGGTGGGACCCGAGCTGGCCGTCGGAGGCGCAGAGCTGTTTCAGGATGTGGCCGGCACGGCGACGATCGCGCGGCGAGGTCAGACAGTCTGGCAATCCGCCGTGTACAGCGGCGAATCGAACATGTGCCACTCGCTTGCTAACCTGGAACACCACCACTTTAAATACGAGGCACACCGCAGGCCGGGAGACCTGCACATTCACTTTTTCGGTGCGGATGCATTTAGTTTTGGCGAAGGCGTGAACCTTGAAGACGGCGACTGGATGGAGATTCAGTTTCCGTCACTGGGAAGGGCTCTGCGAAATCCGATCCGGATCGCGCCGCGTGAAGACAAGCCCGTTCAGGTTTGCACGCTGGTTTAGTCCTTCCGCTGTGAGCCGCTTTGCTTAAGCACATTGACGCAGGGAAGCCGGCGAGTGTGCGCGCAAGCGGAATCGAAGCGAACCCGCGCGAGGTCCCTGTTAATCCAGGAACGGCACGGAAACGGAGGGTGCTTTGAAGAGAAGGGAATTGGCTCTTGCCTGCGCATCTCTGCTTCTGTCGGGTGCCGCCCGGGCGCAGGCGCCGGTCACGGTTACGGTAAACACGGCCGAGCCCGAGTTTGCCATCCCGCGCGACTTTGTGGGACTGGGCTTCGAGACCAAAAGCGTGTTACCGAATACATATGGCGTGCACGGATACTTTTTCACGCCCAAGAATACGGAGCTCGTCACCCTGTTCCGCAACATCGGCATCAAAGAGATTCGCGTAGGCGGAGGAACGGCCGACGGCTCCGGCAAGACGGAGCACTGCTCCACGCCGATCCCTGGATATAAGGACATCGACCGGCTTTTCGGATTCGCACGAGCCGCCGGCATCAAGGTGATCTATTCAGTGCGGCTGCTGAACGTCGCCGCGTGCGCCGATCCGCACCTGGCCGAGGAGGACGCGAGGATCGTGCGGTATATCTGGGACAAGTACCGGCCCTATGTCGATAGCTTCGCCATTGGCAACGAGCCGGATGTGTCCCAGTATCATTCGCGGCCCGGCCACGTTTTGGATCCGGCGATCTATGAGACGGTGCCGGGTGTTCCGGGGTCGGCGTATCCCTCGTACCTCGCCGACTGGCTTCACTTCGCCGAACTGATCCATAAGGCCGCGCCACACGCGAATTTCTCCGGTCCTGACACGGCCGTCTCGGCCAAAAGCAGCTTTACGCCGAACCCCGCGACCGGCGTCTCGTGGACCGTGAAGTTCGTCGAGGATCTGAAGTCGAGCGGGCTGCTGGTGGAGGCGCTGCAGCACGATTACGTGTGGGGCGGTCCGGATAACACGACGGATGCCGAAGCCATCAACGACATGCTCCAGAGCGCTTGGGACGACGATCCATCGATCGGGCACCAGCCGGCGTACGACGGAGGGCGCGCCGAGTTCCATCCTTATCCATTCGTCTACGCGCGCGTGCTCACGCCGGTGGTTTCGATGGGCGTGCCTTACCGCATGACAGAGGCCAACGACTGCCTGCACGGTGTGCCTGGCGCCAGCAACGGCTACGCCTCGGCCCTGTGGGCGCTCGATTACATGCACTGGTGGGCAGCGCACCACATGGCCGGAGTGAACTTTCATAACAACCCTTGGATTCCCACTGACACCATCGTTCCCGATCCCAACCCTTGCACGCCGGCTGGCTGCGGTAACTATCGCGTCAGTCCGAAGGCGCTGGGCATGAAGGCCTTTGCCCTGGGCAGCCGCGGTTTCGTCGAGCCGGTGACGGTTACAAACCCGCATCACATCAATCTGACCGCTTATGCCGTGGGAACGGCACAGGACCTCTACGTGACGGTCATCAATAAGACCCATATGCTCTCGCACGATGCGACCGCCGCGGCAGTGACGATCGATGCTCCCGGCTTCGAGCATGGCATCGTGTCGTATATCGTGCTCACCAACGGCGACCCGGGAAACGCAACGGGAACGACCGCGACGTTGGGCGGCGCTGCGATTGCCAACGACGCGCCGTGGGCAGGCAAATGGACACCCGCCGGCCGTGTGAAAGACGGCAAAGTCAAACTGACCGTGCAGAGTGCCACCGCGGCAATCGTCAGGTTTCGCGCGCAGGTGCAATAGCCGCTGGCCGATTTGCAAGACCAGCGCGCCCTGCTGCGCTTACGCAAAATCCGTCGCTGGGCGGTAGCCGCTCTGCCACGATGTCTCCGATTGGCGCAGTGGAACGGCGAGCATGGCGTAATAGTCGTCGCAGAGATAGCCCTCGTAGCCCTTGGGAGTTCCGTCCCATCGCCGCCAGTCCGTCGAGAGCCCATCTGCGGCGCGCTGCGAGAAGCCTTCACGGCCGTATTCATCGAGCATCGCGAAGAGTATTTTATCCGCCTCCGCCTTGCGGCCGAGATCGTAAAGCGCCGCTATCGTGAAGAAGGCAAAAGCGCCCGTCGCACCGCCGTTTTCATAGTTCTCGAAGCCGTCGGAGTTGTCGGGACGCACCCCGCAGCCAAAACGGCCGTAGCCGCGCTTGTCTACGCAATCCGGCAAAGCTACCGTGATCAGGTTGCCGGGCAGTCCGATATAGAAGTTGTCGTAGCCCACCTCGGCCATCTTCTCGAGCAGCTTGTCCATAATGTCGTTGGCTTGCTGATTCGTCACCAGTCCGTAGTGGATGGCAATTCCGTTGACAAACAGGAAGTAGTAATCGTGCAGCTTGCCGTCGGAGCTGCGCCATCCGCCCAGCACTCCAGTGGCCGGGTCGTAAAAGCGATCGTAGTAAGCGCTGCGCAGCTTTTCCGCGGCATCCAGGTAGCGCGCGGCGTCGCCCTCCCTGCCCACTTTCTTCGCCATCATGGCCATGTTGGGCAGTGCGCGATAGGCAAGGGCATTGCCGTAGGCGTCTTCGTGGCCGAATCCGATGGTGTCCCACCAATTCGACGGCCTGAACGTGGGCGCACCGTCTTTCCAGATGCCGGAATCGCCGCTGACGCTGTATTCGAACAGGCCATCGTGGTCGGTGTCGGTGGCCAGCATCGTCTCGGCCCAGCTGCGGATGCCCTCGTAATTCGCGGTCAGCCACGCGTCGCTCCCGCCCGCGCGCACACAGTTGGCTGCGGCGATCATCAGGGATGGAAGCGTATCGGAAAACGCACTGGGACAGCACTCCGCGTGGGGCGCGGGCAGGCCATACGCCGTTCCGCCTGCGAGAATTCTATCCAGCGTCTGTCGAACCACCTCCAGTGCGGTCAGACCCGGGGCAAGCTGCGGCGAGAGCGCGGCGATGTCGGCGAATTCGTAGTAGCAGAACGCGCAGGTGTCGCTGGCTGTATTGTTGGCGAGCGCGTGCAGCGAGGGATTCAGCTGCAGCGTGTCGAGCCATCCGCGCCGGAATGGATCGAAGCGTGTGTCGCCAGCGATACCGGGAACATCGGGATAGATGGCGGCGACCTCGAGCGTGTAGGCGACGCGCCGATGCTCGCCTGTCGCGCCGGGCAACGAAAGAAGTGCGGTCTCGTGCGGCCGGCTGGACTCATAGGTCAAGCCGAGATCGGGCCCGCTCGTGGTGAGCCGCATCGAGCCCTGATTGGGAAAATGCAGAAGCGCCGGCGCGGCCAGCAGGCCGTCTTTCCGGAAGACTCCGAGCACTGTGCTGTGCACCTGCCTCAGGTCGAAGTGAAAATTCACAGGAGTAGGTTCAAAATGCGGCGACCACTCCGAAGTAAGGACAATCCTCTTGTCTGAGATCTCAAAACTCCACGCAGGCCGCGTGTGCCGGCCGGCCGGCACACCGCGATATTCGATGCGCCGCACTCCGCCCGAGGTCGAAACAGACGCCGTATAACCTCCAGTCGTCGCCTTTGCGCTCACACAACTCTTGTCGCGCCTGCCCTTGCCCAGCCCGTCCACGCTGAGACTCACGAACTCCGGCGCTACAGAGGACAGCTCGAGGTCCATGCTGTCCGACGTAAACGAAAGAGTGCTGGCGCCGCCGGCGGCCCGCGCCAGAAGGGGGTGACGGTAAACGAGCAGAGCGGCAGATGCGCCGGCAGCTTTAAGAATGTCTCTCCGCTTGAGCATGTTTTGAGTCTATCGCGGCGGTAAGGATCGAACTCGATCCTTACCGCTAGAGCCTGTTATTAACTTTCGCGCGTGCGGCGTTGCGAGCGAAAATCGGGCCAGACGAGGCGGAGGACGACGGCTGTGGCGGGTCCACCGCCTAGGACAACAACGAAGTATGGCCCGATTTGCGCCGCAACCCAGGGTTCCCGGCACGCTGTCTTTGCGTGCTGGGATGGAAGCCGAAGGGCCGGGGCCAATTTTCCTCATTTCCTCGTCCCTCCTCGCCAGCAGACACCCTGGGGTGACCCCTTAGTTTGAGACAGTTCGAAATGGTCCCAACTGCAGTTTGCTGTTTTCAGTTTTACCAAGAGCCACGTTTTGATGGAGCATGGCCTCGGCCGGTGAAGCGGAGTCGGGCTCTGCTGGA
>DATJMU010000028.1:0-20587 GCA_035508555.1 Occallatibacter sp.
AGAGACAGGGATTCGAACCCTGGAAACCCTTTCGAGTTTACACGCTTTCCAAGCGTGCGCCTTCAGCCACTCGGCCATCTCTCCGCGGTTGCGGGCAGGCGCTACCTCTCGAATCTACCACACGCCCCGCACCCTCCCGCAGTTGATCCGGCACGCCCAGGCGGACATCTACAATAGTCGAACCCCATGCCCTCCGAGAACCCCGGTCAGAGCGCGCCCGTCGCGATCTTCGAGCAGCACCAGCATCCCTCGCACCTCGGCGAAGAGCTGCGCGCCCTGCTCGCCCTGGCTATCCCCGTCGTCCTCTCCGAGCTGGGGTGGATGACCATGACCATCGTCGACCTCATCATGGTCGGCCGCCTCGGGCCCGACGCCATCGGCGCCGTCGGCCTCGGCAACGCCATCTACTACGCGCCCTCGCTCTTCGGCATCGGCCTCCTTCTCGGCCTCGATACCCTGGTGTCCCAGTCGTGGGGCGCCGGCCGCTTTGACGACTGCCATCGCTCCCTCGCCCAGGGCATCTACATCGCACTCGCCTTCACGCCTCTGCTCATGCTCTCCATGCTCATCGCCGCCCGCCTGTTCACGGGTCACGGCGTCGATCCCACCGTCGCCGGCCTCAGCCGCTCCTATGTGGACCTGCTCAACTGGGGCACCTTTCCCCTGCTCGTCTACGGCGGATTTCGCCGCTATCTCCAGGGCGTCGGCCGTGTCCGCCCGGTGTCCTTCGCTCTCATCAGCGCCAATCTCGTCAACCTCGCCGGCAACTGGATCTTTATCTACGGCCACTTCGGCATGCCCGCCCTCGGCGTTCGCGGCTCGGCTCTCTCCACCGTCTTCGCCCGGATCTACATGGCCGCCGTTCTGGTCTATGCCGCGTGGCTCCACGAATCCTCCCGAGGCCACGCCCTTTTCCGTCACTGGCCCGATCCCGACTGGGAGCGCCTGCGCGTCCTCCTCCGCCTGGGCCTGCCCGCCGCCTCCCAGGTCGTTCTGGAAGTCGCCGCGTTTGGCGCAGCCACGGTCATGGCCTCGCACCTGACGCCGATTGCCCTGGCCACTCACGAAATCGTCCTTAGCTGCGCCGCCTACACCTACATGGTCCCGCTCGGCATCTCGGCGGCCGCCGCCGTCGCTGTGGGGCACGCCATCGGAGCCGGCAATCGCGCCCGCGCCCGCCGCGCCGGCTCCCTCGCCATCGCCCTCGGTGCGGGATTCATGGCCCTCATGGCCGTCCTCTTTCTCGTCATCCCGCGGCCCATCATCCACATCTGGACCCACGATGCGCACGTCGTCGCTCTCGGCGCCCACATCCTCGCCATCGTCGCCGGCTTTCAGATCTTTGACGGGATTCAGACCGTCTCCACCGGCGCGCTCCGCGGCCTCGGCGAAACCCGCTTCCCCATGCTCATGAACTTCATGGGCTACTGGGTCCTCGGCCTTCCGTTCGGCGCCCTGCTCTGTTTTGAATGGAAATGGGGACTCTCCGGCCTCTGGACCGGTCTCACCGTCTCCCTGATCGTGATTGCTGTCTGGCTCTGCCTGCGCTGGCTGCGCGATTCCAGGAGCCTGCTGGCCGCGGTCGATGCGCCCGCCTGAGCTACTTCTTGCTCTTCTTCCCCGTCTTCTTCACCAGGTCGCTCAGTCGCGTCTTGTCCAGCTCGTCGCGCAGCGCGCGTTCGGTATCTGCGAAGACCTTCTTCAGCGCCGCACCCACTTTGGCCGTGTGCGAGCCGGAGAGCGAGCCGGTGTGGAAGAGTTCGCCTTCGCCATCCAGTGCCTGATAGATATCCGCCAAAGTAATCGATTTCGCCGAACGTGCCAGCTTCGAGCCGCCATGCGGGCCCTTCTGGCTCTCCAGCAGCCCGGCCTGGTGCAGCAGCGAGAAGACTCGCCGAATCACGACCGGGTTGATGTTCAGTCGCCCGGCAACGTCTTCTGATGTCTGCAAGCCATCCGGTTCCCCGGCCAGCAGGACCAACGCATGCACGCCGGTAGCAAATCGAGTGTTAGCGGCCATGACCTACCCTACCACAGCTTTTTTCCGGGTTATCCCTAAGATTCGATGAAATCTGTAACAACTCGCGTGCCCTGTACCCCGCTCCCCGTACCCTGTACCCTGAATCCATGCAAATCCTCTTTGTCGGCGACGTCTTCGCCGGCGCCGGCCGGCGCATTGTCCGCGCCCACATCGCCCACATCGTCGAGAGCCGTTCCGTCGAACTGGTCGTCATCAACGGCGAAAACGCTGCCGGCGGATTCGGTCTCACCCCGCCCATTGCCGACGAACTCTTCGACCTCGGCGCCCACGTCATCACGACCGGCAACCATATCTGGGACAAGAAGGAGATTTTTGACTATCTCAAATCTGTACCCTCCGACAGCCATGAACGCCCCCGCCGCGTCCTCCGCCCCGCGAACTACTCCCCCGCCACTCCCGGCTATGGAGTCTACCAGGGCGCCCTGCCTTCCGGCATCGCATACGCTGTCATCTCCCTGCAGGGTCGGGTGTTCATGCCTGGCAACGACGATCCCTTTCGCACCGCCGACGCTCTGCTCAAGGCGATCACCGCCAAAATCATCATCGTGGATTTCCATGCCGAAGCCACCTCGGAAAAAGCGGCTCTGGGCTGGTATCTCGACGGCCGCGTGACCGCGGTCATCGGCACCCATACCCACGTCCCCACCGCCGATAACCGCGTGCTCCCCGGCGGAACCGCCTACCAGACCGATGTCGGCATGAGCGGTCCTTATGACTCCATCATTGGCGTCCAGAAAGAGTTCGTCCTCGAGCGCTTCCTCACCGGCCTGCCCAACAAATTTGAGGCCGCCAAAGGCGATCCGCGCATGGCTGCGCTCCTCATCGACGCCGATCCCGCCACCGGCCATGCCCACTCCTGCGAGCGCCTCCTGCTGGGAGAATAATCAGCCCTGCTGCGACAATAGATCCAGGGAGACCTGCCGTGTCCATCTCCACTCCGGAAGAACTGGCCGCCCTGCGCGAGTCCGGCCGTATCGTCCGCCTCATGCTTGAGGCCATGAAGTCCGCCGTGCGCTCGGGCATCACCACCCATGAACTCGATGACATCGGCGCCGAGGTTATGCGCCGGAACGGCGCCGTCTCCGGGCCGGTCACCGTCTACAATTTTCCCGGCACCTCCTGCATCAGCGTCAACGACGAAGTCGTCCACGGCATCCCCTCCACACGCAAACTCCGCAACGGCGATCTCCTCAAGCTCGACGTCACCATCCAGAAAGACGGCTACATGGCCGACGCTGCTGAAAGCGTCCTGGTTGGCGGCGACACCATCAACCTCTCCGCCATCGGCGTGCGCCTTGCCGACTGTGCCCGGCGCGCCTTTACCGCCGCCATGCAGGTCGCCCGCGCCGGATACCGCGTCCGCGACATCGGCCGCGTCGTCGAGCGCGAAGTCAATGCCTGCGGCTTCCATGTCATTCGCGACCTCTGCGGGCACGGCATCGGCCGAACCATCCACGAGAAACCCAGCGTCCCCAACTGGCCCGATCCCTCCGCCACCGATGTGCTCACCGACGGCCTGGTCATCACTGTCGAGCCCATCATCGCCAGCCGTTCCGGTCACTCCGTTCTCGCTCGTGACGGATGGACCGTCCGCACCGCCGACCGCGGCCTCGCGGCCCATCACGAGCACACCCTGGTCATCACCAAAGCCGACCCCATCCTCCTCACCGCCGCCTGACCCTTCCACATTTCACTCGACGTCTCCATCCCACCCGGCGTATACCTTCCGCACCCGCGCAAACGCAGCTCCGCTCGGGCAGGAAAGAGAGGTCTGTATCTATGCTTGGAGACAAGATAGGAGAAGTAAACGGAAAACGAATCGTCCGTCGCGTTCTTTCTGTCGACCCGCCCACTGCCGAGGTGTCCTTTGAGGATGCCGGCGCCATGTTCGGCGTTCCTACCACCGGCATCGGCTCCTACACCTCTGTCATTCAACCCGATGGCTCCCTCCACGGAACCGGTCAGGGGCTCATCACGACAAACGACGGCGAATCGATTACCTGGACCGGAACCGGCAATGGCCGCTTCGGGCCGGGCGGCTCGATCAGCTATCGCGGCATGCTCTTCTTCCGCACCGCCTCGCAAAAGCTGGCCCGCGTCCATAATTCCTGCGGCGCCTTCGAGTACGACGTGGCCGCCGACGGCACCACCGTTTCGAAAGTATGGGAGTGGAAATAGCGCGCGCTCTGGGGCTCGCCTGACGCCTGCGGTGTGTTGCCGAACTCCCGAGACGACCCCGAAACCAACCCTCCCCCAGACATCCCTTTGTTCGCCAGCGGACACCGTCCGCCCCCGGACACCTTTTCGTGGCACTAAATTCATCTCACGCGGTAGCGTCTGGCTTGTTTTTTCGCTCTAGACTGCAACGTGGAGGTCGCCCATGCCCGCAAAAGCCGCAGCTTCTGTCCGCACCCCCGATCGCATCGAAAAGTCCGCCGAGTTCCGCGCTCCCGTCTCTCGGGTCTGGCGTGCCATCACCGATCACAATGAGTTCGGCGCGTGGTTCCGCGTGAGGCTCGCCGAGCCCTTCAAGGTCGGCGAAGAATCCCATGGGCCCATCCTCTACCCCGGCTACGAACACCTCACCTGGCGCGCGATGATCCAGCAGATCGATCCCGAGCAGTTCTTTGCCTTCACCTGGCATCCCTATGCCGTCGATCCCAAAGTGGATTACTCCGAGGAAACGCCCACCCTGGTCGAATTCCGCCTCGAGCCCACGGCCGCCGGCACCCGCGTCACGCTTACCGAATCCGGCTTCACCGATCTTCCCGACGAACGCCGCAGCGAGGCCTACGCCCGCAATAACGACGGGTGGACGCAGCAGATCAAGAACCTCGAGGAATATCTGGCGAAGAACGCCTGACCGGGGTTTTGAAGGCGCCGCGGTCTCGGAAAATCGTACCTCCGAGCCGCGGACCCTGCCCTCTCAGTGGCCGCCCTTGCTTTTATCCGGGTCCTGGCAGCTCTTCTGCACCGCGTCGCGCAGCTTTTGGAACAGCGGCTGCGATCCCTGCAGCCCGTCACGCTCCGTGCGCTCCCACACGACCGTATGCGCTCCGGTATCGCTGCTGCTCGAATAAACCTGCAGCAGATCGTTGGGTGGGCCCAGCTCAGCGCCCGTACTCACTCCCGCCCCCTGCGGATATTCGCCGCTTTGCTGCTGCGACGGATCCTGCATGCCCGCTGGGCCCTCGGCTCCCGCGCCAGGAGTACGGCCGATGGTGACTCGTCCGCCCTGGTAGGGTGGTCCCCCGGCGATGGTGCCCTGCCCCCGCGCCGATGCCACGCGGCCCGTTCGCACCACGAAGACCAAATCGGCCTCATTTGGCTGATACACGATCGTGTATCGCTTCCACGTCTGGAGATTGTCCACCAGCTGGTTCGCCGCCTGCCGATCCTGCGGCAGCACGTCGGAATTCAGCACGTCCCCTTCGATGGTTTTCACGTAGGCATACTGCGCCTGGCAAAACAGCTTGGGCGCCGGCGGATCTTTCTTCTTCTTCGCCCAGGCCGTCGTCACCATACAGCAGAGCAGCAAGACCATCCCGGCATTCACCCAGCGTCGTGGCATGCACCTGCCTCCTGAAGGCTGCGGCTCCAGCAGCTTTTCCCGTCTGAGGCCCGCAGCTCCCTGCTCCTCAGACCAGCCCATCCACTAGACGCCCCGGCTCCCCGCTGCGTCAACGGCCGGTCCAACTTTATTCTTCTTCCGTCCCTGGTTACCCCTGCGGTTCCCTCGTGGCGCCCCTCTGCCAAACCGTTTCAGTGCCCCGCCGCCATGGTAGCCTTGGTGCGGCTTAAAACCGCCCTTTCGCTCGCCGCTCCGGCCGATCGGCTCGCGAGGGGGCGCTCGAGGCGCTCATGAAGAACAAGTCCTTCGCTGCCCTGCTCTGCTCTTTGGCCGTTTCTTGCACGCCCCTCTTCGCCCAGCAGCCGCCGCGCTATCCCTTCGACAACCCCCGCCTTCCCGCCGAACAGCGCATCGACAATCTGCTCTCGCTCATGACCACCGACGAGAAAATCGACTGCCTCGGCACGCAAACCGGCGTGCCCCGTCTCGGAGTCCCCAACATCGGCAGCTCGGAAGGCATTCACGGCGTCGTCCAGCGCGAACCACGGCCCGGCCGCCCGCCCATCACCACCACCCAGTTCCCGCAGCCGCCCGGCATGGGCGCCTCTTGGGATCCCGACCTCGTCCGCCAGGCCGCCGGCGTCGAAGGCTACGAAGCCCGCTTCATCACCCAGACTCCGAAATACAACCGCCAGATCCTCATGCTGTGGGGGCCCCAGTCCGATCTCGACCGCGACCCCCGCTGGGGCCGCAGCGAAGAAGTCTACGGCGAGGATCCCTTCCTTAACGGCACCATGGCGACCGCTTTCGTTCACGGACTGCAGGGCGATGACCCGCACTACTGGCAGGCCGCTGCCCTCCTCAAGCATTTCCTCGCCAACGAAAACGAAAACAACCGCAACAGCTCCACCTCGAACTTCGACGAGCGCCTCTTCTGGGAGTACTACTCCGTTCCCTTCCGCATGGCCTTCCTCGACGGCGGAGCCAAAGCCGTTATGGCCTCCTACAACGCATGGAACGGCGTCCCGATGGCCATCAACCCCATCCTCAAGAGCATTCTTACGGACCAGTGGGGTCTCGACGTCCTCTCCAGCGACGGCGGCGCCGTGCATCTGCTCGTGAATCCACGCCACCTCTTCCCCGATTACGAAGCGGCGGTCGTTGCCTGCCTCAAAGCCGGCATCAACCAGTATCTCGACACCTACAAAGACGAAATCCACAAAGCCCTGAAAGACGGCTCCGTCACGGAAGCCGACATCGACAACGCTCTTCGCCGCAAGTTTCGCATCGAGATCAAACTCGGCCTGCTCGATCCGCCTGACATGGTTCCGTACTCGAAGATCAAAGATTCACCCGAGCCGTGGAATACCGATCGCGATCGCTCCGTTTCGCAGAAGCTCGCGATCGAATCGGTGGTCCTCCTCAGGAACCAGGACCACCTCCTTCCCCTCGACAAAACCAAAATCAAATCCATCGCCGTCATCGGCCCACTCGCTGACGCGGTCCACTGGGACTGGTACGGAGGCACGCCGCCCTACACCGTCACCCCTCTGCAGGGCATCCGTAACGAAGTCGGCCCCAACGTCAAGGTGAACTATGCCGCCTACGACTCGCCTGACGGCGAAGATGCCGCCCTCAAAGCCGCCAGCGAATCCGATGTCGCCGTGGTCTTCATCGGCAACAACCCCACCTGCGGCGACGAAGGCCACGCCTGGTACGGCACGCCCACTGAAGGCGGC
Organism: Occallatibacter sp.; assembly: GCA_035508555.1. Taxonomy (GTDB): domain Bacteria; phylum Acidobacteriota; class Terriglobia; order Terriglobales; family Acidobacteriaceae; genus Telmatobacter. Next base: position 7,352 of record DATJMU010000028.1, read on the forward strand.
GGCATCACGCTTCCCTGCTCCGTGCCCAGCGACGGACGCGAAGGACGCGACCGCGAGTCCATGGACCTCGCCCAGGAGCAGATCGTGAAGCAGGTGATGATCAAGAACCCGCACACGGTTCTCGCCCTCATCGCCAGCTTCCCCTACACCATCGACTGGTCCGAGGCGAACGTTCCGGCCATCCTGACCATGGCCCAGTCCTCCCAGGACGAAGGCACCGCCGTCGCCCGCATCCTCTTCGGCGACGACAATCCCGGCGGCCATCTCGTCCGCACCTGGCCCCGGTCGGCCGACCAGCTCCCGCCGCGCATGGACTATGACATCCGCGACGGCTACACCTATATGTACTTCAAAGGCGAGCCGCTCTATCCCTTCGGCTTCGGCCTCAGCTACACAACCTTCCGCTTCTCAAACCTGCGCACGAGCGCAACCGATCTCGCGCAGGACGGCGCCGTCAACGTCAGCGTCGACATCACCAACACCGGCAGCCGCGCCGGCGATGACGTCGTGCAGCTCTATGTCAGCTGGCCGCACCCGCAGGTTGTGCGCCCGCGCGAAGAGCTGGAAGGTTTCCAGCGCGTCACCGTCGATCCCGGCCAAACGAAGACCGTCACCATCGCGCTGAAGGCCTCCCAGCTGGCCTTCTGGGATGTCGGCACGCACGCCTTCCGCGTGCTGGCCGAGCCCGTCCGCCTGATGGTTGGCGATTCCTCCGCAAATCTGCCGCTGGATACTACCGTCAACCTTCAGTGAGTGCAGCGGCCGCTCACCGGATCCCCGGTTCGTCCTCGAATCCTGCTCCCGCGCGGCGCATGCCGGGTGCGGCAAAGTGTTATCCTCAACGGCTGGGCCGCACTTCGTGCGGCAATGCATTCAGCACTGATCGAGGGAAATGATTGTGTTCAGGTATGGCCGTATCCTCCTCTTCGCGTTTCTTGTTTCCGGCATCGCTCACGCGCAGTTCCTGCAGCAGGTTCTCCAGGTAGAAAAAACTTTGCCCGACTCTCAGCGCCAGGTGGTGGCGCAGCTCGAGAACCTCAGCCACCTGCCCTCCGGCCAGTGGCGCTATCACGCCGGCGACCTGCCCCATGCGGAAGACCCCACTCTCGACGACTCCTCCTGGCCCGTCGCTAAAATCGACGCCGACTACTCGAAAGAGGCCGTTTGGTTTCGCCAGTGGATCGAAGTCCCGCAATCCCTCGACGGTTACGATCTCTCCGGAACCCGCATCTGGTTCCGCTTTAACGCCTGGGCCAACGGACCGCTGCCCCAGATCATTTACTTCAACGGCCGCCGCGTCGCCATGGGCGACGACCTCGAGCAGATCGTCCTCTTCGACAAGGCCAAGCCCGGCGATCGCGTGCTCGTCGCCGTCAAGCTTCTTCCCACCGTCGACAATAAGCATTTCGCCGGCAGTCCCATGGACATCACCTTTGCCCCCAGCCGCCCCAGCCCCCAGGACATGGGCGAACAGTTCCTCTCCGCTTTCGTGCTGATCCCCAGCCTTTCGAAGGATCCCTCCGCCGACCACGCCACTCTCGACAAAGCCATCGGCCAGGTCGACCTCAAGGCCCTCGCCTCAGGCGATCAGCAGCAGTTCGACGACTCGCTCCGCGCCGCCCAGTCCACTCTCGAAGCGCTCAAGCCGATGATGGATCGCGCCACCCTCCACCTCACCGGCAACTCCCACATCGACGCCGCGTGGCTCTGGCCCTGGACCGAAACCGTCCAGACCGTCAAAAACACCTTCTCCACCGCCCTGCAGCTGATGAACGAATATCCGGGCTACACCTACACCCAGTCCGCCGCTATCTACAACGACTGGATGGCCCGCGATTACCCCGAAATCAACGACCAGATCAAACAGCGCATTAAACAGGGCCGCTGGGAAGTGGTCGGCGGCATGTGGGTCGAGCCCGACCTCAACATGCCCGACGGCGAGTCCACGGCGCGTTCCCTGCTCATCGGCAAACGCTGGTACGAACAGCACTATGGCGTGGACGTAAAAATCGGCTGGAATCCGGACTCCTTCGGCTACAACTGGCAGCTCCCCCAGATCTACAAAAAGTCCGGCGTCGACTACTTCGTCACCCAGAAGATGGCCTGGAACGACACCAATCAGCTTCCCTTCAAGCTCTTCTGGTGGGAATCGCCCGACGGCAGTAAAGTCCTCACCTACTTCCCGCACGACTACGCCAACACCAATCTCAATCCCGTCCGCCTCTCCGTCGATCTCGCCCAGGCCCGCACCTACGCGCCCGGCATGACCGAGATGATGGACCTCTACGGCGTCGGCGACCACGGCGGCGGACCGACCCGCTCCATGCTCGACGAAGGCGTTCACTGGATGCAGCCGGGCAAGGTCGTTCCGAAGATGCAGTTCGGCACAGCGGGCACCTATTTTTCGACCGTCTCCAAAGAACTCGCCCCCAATTCGCGCACCTGGAACTACCAGTCCATCGCCGAGGGCTACCACGAGCCCACGCCCGTCCCCGGCAAAATCGCCATCCCCACCTGGGACAGCGAGCTCTATCTCGAATACCACCGCGGCGTCTTCACCACCCAGGCGCAGATGAAGAAGAACCTCCGCGAGGCCCCTGAGTGGACCCTCAACGCCGAAAAGTACGCCTCCCTCGCCTGGCTCGACGGCAACGCCTACCCCGGCAACGAGCTCACCGACGACTGGAAGACGATCACCTTTAACGATTTTCACGACCTCGCCGCCGGCTCCGGCATCGGTGTCATTTACCAGGACGCCGAGAAGCAGTTCGAGAACGTCCACCGCTCCGACAACCTCATCTCGCAAAAAGCCCTGAAGACGATTACCGAACACATCGATACCCACGTTGCTTCCGGTGTGCCCGTGCTGGTCTTCAACCCGCTCGGCTGGGCGCGCTCCGGCAACGTCACCGTCGACGTCCAGATGCCTTCGCCCACCGCAGAGGTTTCCGTCCTCGACGCGCACGGCGCCGTCCTTCCCTCCGAAGTGCTCTCAAAAGACGCTTCCACCAGCACCTTCCACCTGCTCATTCAGGCCCACGACGTGCCCTCGCTCGGCTATGAAGTCCTGCACGTCGTCCCCGGCAAGCGCACATTCTCGAGCGATCTGCACGTGACCGGCACGACTCTGGAAAACGCCGACCTCCGCGTCGTCGTCGACCCGCACACCGGCTGCATCACCAGCCTCTACGACAAGAAGGGCAACTTCGAAACCCTCGCCCCCGGCTCCTGCGGCAACGAGCTCCAGGCCTTTAAGGACACGCCCAAGGATTACGACGCCTGGAACATCGATCCCGGCACGCTCGATCGCCCACCCACGCTCCTCCATCAGGCCGATTCCGTCGAGGTCGTCGATCGCGGCCCCATGCGCGGCGCCATCCGCATCACCCGCCACTGGCAGAACTCCAAATTCGTTCAGGAAATCCAGCTCGACGCCGGTTCCGACCAGGTCGTCGTCGTCAACGACATTGACTGGCACGAGACGCACGTCCTCCTCAAAGACGCCTTCGCCCTCTCCGCCACCAGCCCCTTCGCCACCTACGAAATTCCCTACGGCAGCATCCAGCGCGCTACCACCCGCAACAACAGCTGGGAGAAGGCGCAGTTTGAGGTGCCCGCGCAGCGCTGGGCCGACCTCGGCAACGGCCAGCACGGCTTCAGCCTCATCAACGACTCCAAATATGGATACGACAGCGTCGACAATCTCCTCCGGTTGTCGCTGCTGCGCTCGCCCGTCTGGCCCGATCCCAACGCCGACCGCGGCCACCACCACTTCAGCTTCGCCCTCTATCCGCATGCCGGCGACTGGAAGCAGGCCATGACGGTCCGCCACGGTTACGATTTCAACTTCCGCCTGCTGGGCATGCAGGTGGAACCCCACGCCGGTGCCCTCCCCGCCGAGCACTCCTTTGTCGGCGTGGAACCGGATGACCTCGTCCTCACCGCCATGAAGAAGGCCGAGGACACTCACTCCCTCATCTTCCACTTCTACGAGTGGGCCGGAAAAGGCGGCGAGCTGCACCTCCGCGTGCCGCCCGGCGCCACCGGTGCGGTCGAAACCAATCTGATGGAGAAGCCCCAGGGCGCGGACCTGACCGTGGAAAACGATCGCGTGACGGTGCCCTTCCGCCCCTACGAGATCGTCGCCGTACGCGTCGACTATCCGCAGAAGGAGCCCGCCTCCACCGAATCCGGCAACTGACCGTCAGGTTGGGAACAGCCTGACCCCGAGTGTCCCGTCCTGTCTCCTCGCGCGCTTTTGAGGAGACAGGGCCGGTACCCCGTCTCCGCGTTGACCCCTCTCCACTCCACCGATATACTCAGGAGGAACCATGCGGGAGTAGCTCAGTGGTAGAGCATCGCCTTGCCAAGGCGAGGGTCGCGGGTTCAAGTCCCGTCTCCCGCTCCAGCCTGCCGCCGGCGTATTCTGCGCTGGCTCCCGTTTCCCCGCGGGTTTAGAATTTTCCTTCAGGGCGCGGTACCCAAGTGGTAAGGGAGAGGTCTGCAAAACCTTTATGCGCCGGTTCGATTCCGGCCCGCGCCTCCAAACCTTTTCAACAACTTACGGCAAAAGGCGAGACGCCAAAGGGGCGGCCACTGTAGTGAAAACTGTAGTGACCCACCTACTGTATGGCCTGTGAGACTACCGGGCTTGTCTTCTCTGCCATGACGATCAGTTGCCGGGTGTTGTGCTCCTCGACCTTCGCAATAGCCTCGGTCTGGTGTTTCTGGCTAACGTGTGCGTAGCGCAGCACCATTGCGAGCTTCGAGTGCCCGAGGATCGCAGCCAGCGTCACGAGATCGACCCCGGCCTCGACTGCCCGCGTAGCAAAAGTATGCCTGCAGCTATAGAGAACGGCATGCGCGATGCCGCTGTCCTTCACCGCCCGGTCATGAGCATTGTTGACCTTCGGTACCGGCCGGTTCGGGTCTGATTCGTGCGGGAACAGGTATTTGCCCCTGCGGGCCTTCATGCGCCGAGTCAGAACTTCCTTCGCTCTCGCTGTCAGCCTGATTTGCCGCTTGGCCGCTCTGGTCTTGCCGAAGGGAACGAAGAGGCAGTCTTTCGCCAGGTGCACGTTCACGTCCTCGATGCGGTAAACCTCTTCGGGGCGCATCCCGGTCTCAAGAATTATTGTGGCCACGTCGCGAAGCAGCGGCGTCGCAGCCGCCAGATACCTCGCTTCCTCGTCGTAACTGAGCACGCGGGTCTGCTCGTTTTGCTCATTCAGCATGTGGGCCTTGGTCTTGTCGTTCTTCGGACCCACCGGGTTCTTCAGAATCACGCCGTCTTTGGCAACGTGATTGAAAATCGCGCGAACGAGTGCCAGTTCGCGGTTCACGGTCGCGGGCCTGATTCGCTTCTTGGTGGTCTTGCGCCCTTCCTTCGCACGGGCAGTGGTGAACTGGCCCAGCCGCATTGTCTTGAACTTCTCCACGTCGCCCGCTTCGATCTCGTCGAGCGACTTGTCCCTGAAGTACTTCAGAAGAGCTACGCTGCTGATTTGGTGCCTTCTGAATGTGGCGGGCTTATCAGCGTGCTCGCCTTCGTGCCACTTCAGGAATGCGGTCATCGCATCTTTGAAACGGGGAATCTTTTTTCTCTCTTTGAGACCATGCAGGCCCATCGCCAGTCGTGTTTTTTCAGCTGCTTCCATTGTTCTCGCTGCACTCGGGTCTCCCTGCTTCGTGCTTTGCTGAATGCGTTTGCCCTCGAAGACGAAGGTGTACCAGTACACCCCGCCTCGCTTGTAGATGCTCATGCTTCCTCCTTTGTCAGTTGTGCTTCGATCTTCTTCTGATTGACGGTGATCCACTTCCTCGTGATACGGCGCTGAGTGCCCCGGCGCTGGCCGTTCACTTCCCCGGCCACCCATAGCTCGCGAATCGGGTGCTTGCTGGCCGTCCACCTTAGCCAGGCATCACAGGCCAGTCGCATCAACTCTTTGTCCTCGTCGCCACGCAGGGCTTCGATCCTAGCCACGGGACCATGAGCAGCGCAGAATGCACCCCTTTTGTAAATCTCACGCATTCGCTCACGAGTGAAGTAGACGCCGCACCCATCCCGAACACACTTGCCGATGGCGTTCTTCAGCTCTGAGCCCAGAAATTCTGTGAATAGCCGAAGCGCTGCCTCGGTAGCGAAGTCAGCCGTGTCGGTGAGGCTCTTCCAGAGTGCCAGGCTGATTGACAGGTCGCCCTTCACCATCACGGTCACCGACGCGGGATGTTTGGCCCAGTAGTCATTCAGCCGTCGTTGCAGACTGCTGCTCAGGTGACGCTTGCCGGGAGTTTCTATCTCGCCATCGTACCCACTCGCGATCCACTCATCGACCAGGCCGCGTAGCGTGGCACCGATGCCGCCCCATACACCACGGTGTTTCTGAATTGCCTCTTGCCGGGCACGGTAGGCCAGATCATTCAGCCTGACGAACGGGCTGTCATCCATGGGCGGTAGTTGCTCGGCATTCAGCGCCGTGAGAATCATGTCTGCGTCACAGCCATAAATCAGCATCTTTCAATGTTACATTAACACGCTTGTTGCTGCAACAAATACTTCTCCACGCTGGCTAGGCTTTCGCTACTATCTGTTTCAACACGGTCTGCACCGTGACGGGAGAAGAAGAGACATGGCAGCAATTCGAAACAAGGCGCGAGGCTCTGACAACGGTCTCGCGCAGACGGCGAGCCGAGCAATCGGGGCTGCAGCCCCGCGCAAAAGTTTTCGGGCGGTGGCCGGAACACAGCCGGTGCCGGGGCGCAAGTACGGATCACCCGCCCAGCTTGAAAACATTTATCCGTACAGCCGTCACAGTTGGCGGTTGTGGGTGTATCAGGGCCGGATTCCGGGGTGCCTGAAGCCGAATGGCAAACGGGGGCGGTTGCTCATTCCCCTTGACGAAGCCGAGAAGCTGATGCAGGCCGGGGCGCAGTCGTGATCACAGAAAGCAAGAGCGCCACGGGTGGCGTGGCGCTCGATTGCTCTGTTTCAAGGGGAACGGGTGTCTAGGAAAAGTGTAACCGAAAAAGAGGCCGCTCAAGCACAAATGTTGAAGAAGTTGGCCGAGAGTGACCTTGACGCCGGAGATGCGAAGGCGCTGGGTCTTGAACCATTCACCGAAACCGAAAGCCCCGTGCTCGGTCTGTCGCGCACAGGTACCGGATTTAAGATCCCGTACTTCGACGCCGCAGGAAAACCGCTGTCGATGTTTCGCTTCCGATACTTTGACACCGAGTACACCAGCGGCTTCCTGAAGGGCGAGAAGCTGCGCAAGTACGATCAGCCAGCGAAAACCGACCCGGAAGTGTATCTGCCGCGCCTGCCCAACATCGACTGGGAAGCCGTTGCACTTGACCCATCGGTGCCGCTGATCATCACCGAAGGTGAACTGAAAGCGGCGTGTGCGACTAAGCACGGCTTTTTGACCATCGGTCTCGGTGGTGTGTATTCGTTCGGACGCAGGGCCAGACACCAGACTCTGCTTCCTGCGCTGCAACGCTTCAAGTGGGCTGGCCGTCAGGTCTACATCTGCTACGACTCGGATGCGATCTTCAACCGTCTCGTCATGACCGCCGAGATCAGGCTGGCGCGGCTGCTCACCGACGAGGGAGCGTATGTCAAAATCGTGCGCCTGCCCGGTGACGAGCAGCACCCGGAGACCAAAGTCGGCCTCGATGACTACATCGTCGCCAACGGCAAGCAGATGTTCGCCGATCTGCTGCAAAGCGCCAACGAGTATGGTCCCTTCGAGGCGCTGCACCAGTTGAACACCGAGGTCGTCTACGTGCGGTTTCCGTCGATGGTGGTTGCTTACCCGGAAGAAAACCATCCCGAAGGTCAGCCGCGTTATCGCATGATTCAACCCAGCAAATTCGTGCGTGAGGTTTATGCGCCGCGCAAGTACTGGGAGACTGTTGGCGAGAAGCAGGTCGAAAAATCGGCCGCTGCGGAATGGATGGAGTGGCCTGCTCGCGCAGAGGTCGATTCAATCACCTATGCGCCGGGAGGTCCGCTTTTGGTTGGAAAGCAGTTGAATCTGTGGGAGGGGTGGGGCGCTGAGCCCATGAAGGGCGACGTGTCGCTGTTCCTCAAGTACTTCGACCACATCACTCAGGGACTAACGAAGCCAGAGCGCCGCTGGTTCCTACAGTGGCTGGCTTACCCAATTCAGCATTCGGGCACCAAGCTGAACACGGCTGTTGTCTTTTGGGGCAGAGAGCAGGGCACGGGAAAGAGCCTGATGGGCTACACCATGAAGCAGATTTACGGTGTGAACGGCAAGGAACTGACAAAGGAGCAGCTGAGTGGATCGTTCAACGCGTGGGCCATCAATCGTCAGTTCATCATGGGCGAGGAGATCACCGGGGGCAACAGCCGCGAGTACGCCGATCTGCTCAAGAACATGATCACGGGCCGGGAGATCACCATCAACCAGAAGTACATTCCTGCATACAGCATTCGTAACTGCGTCAATTTCTATTTCACCTCGAACCATCAGGACGCGTTCTTCATCAGCGATGAAGACCGTCGCTACTTCGTTCATGAAGTCACGTGCGACAAACTTCCCGACGCCTTTTTCAAAGAGTACGACGCCTGGTACAAGTCGCCTGAAGGCGCAGCCGCCCTGCGCTACTATTTCGAATTTGAGGTAGACACATCCGACTTCAACCCGAATGGCGCAGCACCGCGCACGGAGGCCCGCGAGGAGATGATCGAGGCCAATGACAGCGGCGCGATGCGCTTCGCTCGCGAGCTTTTGAGCAGTAGCAATGCGGCGTCGTTCCTCGTACCCGATACCAGCAACTCGGCCTGTAAGACAAAGGCCCTCGCGCTTGAACACCGCGACATCTGGGGTCTGGATGAATTGCTCGAAGAATATTGGCGTCATCACCATGACAAGCGCGAGAGCGAATTCAGGAACGTGAACTCAAAGACGCTGGGCCACGCTCTCACTGCCGTGGACACAACACTTCGGCCCATTAAGAAAGTGCGCGTAGCCGGAGAGGGGGGTGGGCAGCGCAGCCTGTGGGTGCTGTGGAGGCGCGAGGAGCACAAGGGCATCACGGGCGATGCTCTCGGCAGGCTGTACGCCGAGCAGAAGTACGGGGAAAAAGGTCGTCCCGGTGATGGCACAGCGATGGGTCACAAGATGGGTCACAAACCGCGCTCATCAGTCACAAAACGGCCGCGAGTACGGAACAGACGGCGGCGGAAGGGGGCTTTGTGACCCATTGAGGGCCATTTTGTGACCCATCTTGTCGGAATGGGTCACAGCAATATCGCCAGTATTCATGCGGCTTGTGACCCTTGTGACCCATGTGACCCTTTCTTTACAAAACAAAAGAAAATAGAAGAGAGGATGAGCATACAAAAGTTTTCGCAAACGATGGGTCACAAGGTCACAAAACGCACGCCGACGCGCACAACACACTCACCCCCACCCACCCCAGCGAAGCGACCGGCTCCGCTGGTAGCAGCCACTAGATCAGCGCCAAAGGACTAAACTCCAATGTCTGAAGAAAAAGAACCCGATCTCCCGAAGTCGAAGAAGACGGGACGTACCCGCAAAGCCCCGAAGTCCCGTTTCAAAGAAGGCAACGAGCATCGCTGGCAACCAGGCCAGAGCGGAAATCCTTCTGGCCGCCCGAAGGCCGAGATGCGCCTGGTATCTCGTGCGCTTCTCGATCAACTAAGCTGGCGAGCGCCAGCCGCTTTGTGCAAGCTGTTGGGACTGCCCGAAACTTCATCACAGGCACAATGCCTCGCAGCTATACCCACTAGAGGAGGCGGTGGTGGATCAGGAAGTTCGAGTGCGACCATGTTCGAATCAGGTCTCAGGGACCCTACGCTGTTCGCGAACCAGAGCGCGATCCTTTTGATATAGCCCCAGCGGTTGAGCACAAAGTCGAGAAGCACAACCAGCGCGGCCACAATGCCAGCGACACCGGCCCAGAGCAGGATATTGTCCTTCGTGTTTGGGTTCACTGCCATGCGTATATCACAGCGACCATCCTCCGGTTACAAACCTTTGTGAACCACGCATAACCCTATGCAGTTCCAATGATTTAGCGCTTGACACGTTACACGTGTGAGCTATCCTGGCCTCAGGATGAAGAAGCAACGAGTCACCCCCGATGATTTGGTTCGCATCGGAACCGCGAGCCACATCACCCGTCTTTCCACGCAGCATTTATATCGACTCGCCCGCGCCCGGAAGCTGGATGTGGTGACCGTCGATTCGGTCTGCTTCTTTCATCGTCAGCAGATCGAGGCACTGGCCGCCGAGCGCCGGGAGGCACATGCTTAGGTACCCAGCGGACCTGAATCGCTTTCATGAGGCGTTCTACGCCGACGCGCATGTGCGTGCCCGCAATGGCGAGCCATACGTGGCTCCGCAGCGCACCATCGATGCGACCCCGAGCCCAGGATATATCGGAACTTTCCGTGTCAGCGGGACTAACATTACCAAACTTTCAGAGGCGAGTCAGGTGTGAAGGGAGATATCGAATGAACACCACTGCCGAAGTACAAGCCGCGCAGCGCGCTCTTGATGTCGCGCAACAACACGCGAAGGACGAGCGCCATGTCCAGCTTGTCAACGAGCTTGAGCAGACCACACAGAGACTGGAAGAGGCGCAGTCCGAATATGCGGGGCTGCGTGAACGCGTCCTGACGCTCCGTGCCAAGCGCGCCGGTTTGCAAAATGCCATGTCCGAACTGATCGGACTGCAAGCAGAGCATTCCTCGGCCCGTCCACGTGCAGCCGATTTTTTGCCGCATGACCGCAACGTGATCCAGTGGACTAAGGCAGCCGCGCGGCTCGAAGAGCAACGTGTCGCTATCGTCAGGGAGTTGGCCGAAACATCGATTGTCTCGACGATGGACATGGATTTAACCAAGCTGTCCGCCCAGATCACGAGGCTTCAATTTTCTCAGGGCAACCTGCTGTCCGCGCTTGAAGCTCTGAAGGGGCCGCAGCCTTATTTGTCTGCGATCACCCAAGCTCCGGGGGGCGGCATATCGCGAGTGGTGTGGAAATGACATCGAGATGGGCGGTGACATCGCCCCGGCGCGAGAAACAAAGTCGCTCGCGCTTTTCGCACGGACCAGCGCTGGCCTCGTTGGTTCGTGCCCAGCTTTTCCAAGGGACGGCGGTGCCCGCGTGAACCACCGCCTCACGCGCATGGGGCCGCGAACCCGGTGCGCAGGACGCGACTGCTGAATACCAGGGCGCGTTCAGGCACGGTCAGCTTGCCCTTCTCCACAAGCGGGCCGTGCCACACTTCCGGAAGGTGGGACGCGAAGCAGCGCGCGTCCCTGTGCCGCAGGCGCCTGGTTGCCGCGCCTGCACCCACCGGCGCGGGGTAATCGCGACTTCCCCCGCGCCGCCGCTCAAATGAACAGGAGAGATTGCGTGTACCAGAAGAGAAACCCCGTGACGGAGGCAGCGGCTGTTCGCCGCTTCATAGAAACAGCCGGTCGCGCCTTTTCCGATCTGCAACCCCGGCCCGGCGACACCAAAGCCGTGCGCGAAGCGCTCCACTGTTCGGCGCTTTTGCGGCGCATCCGCTTGTGTGAAGAGGCGGGCATTGCGCGCATGTTTGATTCCGAAACCCAGTGCACCGTCAGCGAGATGGAGCGCGATCTCACGCAGCGATTGATGCGGGCGATGCAGTGAAGGCGCCTCGCTGACCAGCCATTCGCGCACCGGTCAGCGAAGCGGCATTTTGCTAGGTGTGCGCCGTCTTCGAATCGTTCGCCCAGCACAGAAGTTCGCTCAGGCACCGAAAACAAAGACTTACGTTAGGTTTGATCTGGAACAATGCGGACTTCTGCATGGTATTCCGCAGCCGTCGCAGCAATCGCACCTTGTTGTTCGGGTTTTTCTTGACGTCGTTAATTCTGACCATTTCCCTGCACCGCTTGCACCTAAATAGCATGGCGTCCTCCGACAGATAAAATTGGTGCTTTCACGAGGCCCAGCACTCAGCTTCCCGCTCTGAAAGTCATAAGGTCAAGTCACTCGCTCGATTGAACGGCCTTGGCGTCCTTCCATGCCTTCGGAATCGAGGCTAGCATCAGGGGTGCCAGCAGAATCACCCCAACGTGAGAGCCAAAGAAGACGGCCGCGACGATGGTGGCGATGAAGCCATATCCAACTGAGAGAAAGAGGGTGATCAGCACGCGCCCGATGCGCGGATACACACCGGCGACCTTCATGCTGATGATGCCATAGGCAGTCGGCACGGCTACGACAAGGAAGATGATGACGCCAGCACGCAAAAGAGTGTGCACTTTCAAGCTCCCGGCAGCGTCCCGAACCCTGTAGTGAGAATTGTAGTGACTGTAGCGAAAAATGTAGAGGGTAGAGCCAGAGAGCACGGTTCGTAAAGATTCACATAAGGCTCTGAATCTCAAGAACTTTTGCGAATCTTTACGAACCGCTAGAAACTACCCGACAGGTCTGCAAAACCTTTATGCGCCGGTTCGATTCCGGCCCGCGCCTCCACACATCCCCCTTCCATTCCCCGCGAAATCCATCCCTCATCCATCTCTGCCTGATCCTCCCAATTCCTCCACCCTCTTCGTCTGCACAGTCCCAGGAATTTCCCCCTCGACCCGGAAACGCGGCCAGACCGCCGCGCCGTGCGTTTAGATTGAGGAAGTACGTCAGGACCTCCCATGAATCCAGAATCCGCTCGGCACCCCTTTCCTTCTGCAAGCCTCGACCGCCGCCAGTTCCTTGAAATGGGCCTCGCCAGCGCCGCCCTGGCCTTCGCCGGCAGCCGTGCCCGCGCAGCGGAGACCACTCCAGCCGTCGCCACGCACGGCGCCTTCACTGAGCTGGCCCCAGGCGCTGTGGAGCCCCAGGGCTGGCTGCGCGCCTGGACCTCCAAACAAGCGGACCAACTCGGCTCGCAGCTGCCCGACGTCTCCTGGCCCTTCAGCGCCCAGTACTGGAACGGTCTGGAGCAGGGCCCCAGCTGGTGGCCCTGGGAGCAGCGCGCCTACTGGATCGACGGCGCCACGCGCCTGGCCCTCGTCACACGCGACGCTTCGCTGTTCCAGAAAACCCAGGTCCCCATCCTCTTCACGCTGCAGCACGCTCAGGCCAACGGCTACCTCGGTCCCACCTTCTTTGAAAACCCCATCGGCGACGAGCACCGCTGGCCGCAGATGGTCTTCTTCCGCAGCCTCATGGCCTGCGCCGAAGCGCATGCCGGTCCCTCGGGCAT
>DATJMU010000029.1:0-9095 GCA_035508555.1 Occallatibacter sp.
TGCCCGTTGATGAAGAAGGTTGGAGTGCCGTTGACGCCGCTGCGTACGCCGCTGTTGAAGTCGGCGCGCACGCGGTCAGTGAATTCACCGGCGTCGAGAGCGGAGAGGAGCGCGAGCGGATTGAGTCCCAGCTGCTGGGCCAAAAGCTCATAGAGATCGGAACCGAGACGATCCTGGTTCTCAAAAAGGAGGTCGTGCATGGGCCAGAATTTGTCCTGGGTAGCGGCGAATTCGGCGGCTTCGGCGGCGGATTCTGCGTGAGGATGACTCTGGGTCAGAGGGAAATTGCGAAAGACGAAGAGCAGGCGGTTGCCGAAGTGCTTCTGCACGCGCTGGACGATGGGGTAGGCACGGCCGCAGTGGGGGCACTCGTAGTCTCCGTATTCGAGGAGGGTGACGGGGGCATCGGGGTTGCCCTGCTTGTGGTCGTGAGGACCAATGGGAGTGCGGAGTTTGGTCACGTGGGCTCCTGTTTGCGGTCTGGCCCTGGGCAGTTCTATTTGGGCAAGGCTTCGAGGGCGTCGAGGATGCCATCGGCTCCTGGGTTGACGCCGATGGGCGAGAGGTAGCTCCAGGCGATGACGCCGTCCTTGTCGATGACGAAGAGGGCGCGCTCGGAGATGCCGTCGCCGTCGCGGTAGACGCCGTAGTCACGAGCGATCTGACCCTTTGGCTCAAAGTCGGCCAGCAGCGAAAAACGGTAATTCCGGGCCTGCGCAAAGGCAGCATGGCACCAGACGCCGTCGACGGAGATGCCGAGCAGCTCGGCTCCGTGCTTCTGGAATTCGGGAAGGATCTCGTTGTAAAGGCCCATCTGGTCTCCGCAGACGGGGCTCCAGTCGGCGGGATAGAAGGCGAGGATAACGGGACGGCCGCGCAGGTCCTTCAGGGATAATTTTTGATCGGGGCTGAGGGCCAGGGTGAAGTCAGGGGCGGGAGTTCCGGCGGGCAGGATGTCGGCCATTACGTTCTCCTTGAAGTGATACGGCTCGGCTATGTGATCGCGCACGATGCGGCGCCGGTTCAGAATATTCGATGCAGGCCGTTGGTTGTATGAAGATGTGGATTTTCCGTCAGCAGCGGGGATCGTGAGCGCGGAGCTCGGCGACGATTTCCGCGGCAGCTTTGCGGGCCTCGTCGGAACGGTCGGGCGGGAAAGAGATGGCGCCGACGCGGGCGTGGCCTCCGCCGCCGTATCGCTCGCAGATGGTGGCGAGGTTGAGCATCTTTGCCGGGTCGGCCTTGGTCCAGGGGTTCGAACCTACGGAAACCTTGGTGCGGAAGCTGGATTTCGAAAGGCCGATAGAGTAGGTCGCCTCGGGATGAAGGTAATAGGGGATGAACTTGTTGTATCCCTCCATGGGCTGATCGCTGATGTCGAAGTAGATGGTGCCGTCCTTTGATTCCGACCGGTCGCGGATGAGGGATAGCGATTCCTCATGGCGGTGGAGGAGCGGCGGGAGCAGTTCGGCGACAAAGGGCTGCTTGAGGACCTCGGCGAGAGGCATGGCGGTAAGAAGCGGGATGAGGCGCGGGATGAAGGCCGGGTCCTGGGTGGATTCAATGGCCAGGGTAAGCTTCATGGCCGGGTGGGCCATTTCGACGGCGGCCTGCGGGCTCGAGTAGAGAGCTCCGTCAACGATGTCGGCGAGGCGGACGAGCTCGGCGACAGGCGCGGCGTTGAATCCGAACCGGGTGGACGCGATGTGGGCGAGGAAGCTGGTGCAGGAAATGTAGGCCGGGTCGTAGAAGCGGCGGTTCACATAGCTTCCGTCGGCGATGCCGCGGCGGTAGTCCTCCTGGTCCTCGGGCGTGAGGAAGGCGCTGAGATGGTGGTCGAACCACCAGGTGATGCGCGGCGAGGCGGAGTATTTGAAGTCGACGATGGCGTTTTCGTCGCCGATGAAGTCGGCCTCGTTGAAGAGGGCTCCGGCGCGATGGACGAGGCCGTGGTAGGTATAGACGGCATCCTTATTGATGCATTCGTGATGAAAGCGGGCGAAGAGGGACGCGGAGCAGGCTCCGTCGAAACACTTGTCGTGGTAAAAGACTCGGACGTTCAAAAAGGGCGGGCTCCAGGGGAAATAAAAAATCAGATCGGGAAATGACTAGGATTGCCGGGTCCGGGCCATCTGTCAAGGGACTGGCCGTCCAGGCGTACGCGCTCGCGGCGGGGCTGGGTTTTTCCGGCGGCGCATCCGGCAAAAAAGCACTATGATGCTTGTGACTTACTGCCGCGATTCCGCGTGCAGCGACTGTTCGGTGTCTCTCGACTGGAAAGAGGTGGAGGCCGTATGGAGTCGCAATTCTTCGGGTTAAGAAAATATCTTGCGTGGCCGTTGAGCTTTGCTCTGTTGGTGACAACGATTCCGGGCAGCGGATGGTCGCAGGCACAATCGCCACCACCGCCTCCGGCTGACCAGAACGCGCCGGGGTACGCGGGAGAGGGCGCGCCGCTGGGCCCGGCCGACCTGCAGAGCCTGGTTGCGCCGATCGCTCTGTATCCCGACGCGCTGGTTGCGCAGGTGTTGGGAGCGGCGACTTTTCCGGACCAGATACAGGCGGCCGACAACTGGCTGCATCAGAATTCGAGTCTGCAAGGGCAGCAACTCATGCAGGCAGTGGATGCGCAGCCGTGGGATCCGAGCGTGAAGGCGCTGACGCAGTTTCCGTCAGTGCTGGATAACATGGCGAAGAATCTGAGCTGGACTTCGGCGCTGGGCGAGGCGTATCACACGCAGGCGAATGATGTGATGACGGCGGTGCAGACGCTGCGAGCGAAGGCATACGCGTCGGGCAATCTGAAATCGGGATCGCAGATTACCGTGGTGCAGCAGTCTCCGCAGACGATTGTGATTCAGCCGACGAATCCGGAGGTGGTGTATGTGCCGACATACAATCCTACGGTGGTGTATGGGACTCCGTACACGACGCCGGGTTACAGCACCGGAGCTGTGATTGCGACGGGGCTGCTGGCGTTCGGCGCGGGCATTGCGGTGGGAGCGGCCATCAGCGGCGGATGCTGCGGCTGGGGCTACAGCTACTGGGGCTGCAACTGGCACGGCGGCACGGTGGTGTACAACCGGAATGTCTATTACGGAAACAATGCGTGGCACGGCGGCGCCTACGGGTCCGGTGGAACCGTGTATGGCCCGAACGGCGTGGCGCGCGGCGGGACTGTGTACGGTCCGAACGGCGTTGCACGCGGGGGAACTGCCTACAATGCCAATACCGGAACGTATGCGCGGGGCGGCTCGGTATCAACGCCCTACGGGCACGCGGCAGCCGGACAGGCGTACAACCCCAACACCGGAGCCTATGCGGCGACACGGCAGACGCAGAATGCCTATGGGAGCTCGGGAAGCTCGGTTGTCTCGAAGAATGGCAATACTGCATATACCCAGCACCAGTCGGGGGCGAATGGCTCGGTGGGATCGATCCAGACCTCCGACGGCGGCAGGGGCGTTGCAGGAGCCGGGGCGAACGGCAATACCTTTGCTGCCGGCCAGGCAGCCAACGGCAACAAGTACGCTGCTTCGAATGGAAATGTCTACAAGAACTCGGGGAGCGGCTGGCAGCAGACCCAGGGCACTTCGTCGAGAGGCTGGGGACAGCAGGAGCATAGCGGCGGGTCGTCGGCCTTCAGTGGAGGCGGATGGCAATCGAGGCAAGAGAGCGCTCGTGGTTCATTCAGCCGCGGCGAAGGCGGCGGATTCGCCGGCCGGCGCCGGTAAGCTGACGGCTTCGCATTCGCTTTGCAGAGCAACGTTGATCAATCGACTTTCCGGACTTGTGGAGGATTTCTCATGGGGTTCCAACCACGTAAGGGCGCGCTTACGGCTCAACTGCTGCTTCTCGCGCTGGTCATCCCGATTGCCTGCCACAAGGCGGAGACGCCCGCCACCAAGGTGTTTGCTACTCCCGATGACGCCGGGGATGCGGTACAGGCGGCGGTAAAGGCGGGAGACCGGGACACGCTGATGGCGATTTTTGGCCCCGGCTCGCAGGACGTGATCTATTCCGGCGACCCGGTAGAGGATAAGAACAACGGCACCGCATTTGCGGGACGGTACAGCGTGATGCATCGCTGGCGCAAGATGCCGGATGGATCTCAGGTGCTGGTGGTGGGAGCTGACAATTTTCCATTTCCGATACCACTGAAGAAGAACAACGACGGCCAGTGGTTCTTCGATACGGCGGCAGGCAAGGACGAGATTCTCAATCGGCGGATCGGCAGGAATGAACTGGCGGTTATTGACGTATGCGGAGCTGTTGCGGATGCGCAGGCGGAATACTTCGCCGAGAAGCACGGCGGGGTGAAACAGTACGCGCAGAAATTCATCAGCGACGCCGGGCAGCAGAACGGCTTGTACTGGCCGGAGGTTGCGGGGCAGCCGAAGAGCCCGCTTGGTCCGCTCGCCGCCGATGCCACCGCGGAAGGATACAAGGCTGATCCCAACCATCATCAACCTTTCCACGGCTACTACTTTGCGATGCTCGACAAGCAGGGAGCGAATGCAGGGGGCGGCGCGAAAGACTATATCGCCGACGGGAAGATGACCGGCGGATTTGCGGTGGTGGCATATCCGGCGAAGTACGGCAATTCCGGCATTATGACGTTCATGGTGAACCAGGACGGCGTGATCGTACAGAAAGACCTCGGCCAGACGACGGAGCAGGTTGCGTCGGCGATGACGGCGTTCAACCCCGACCAGACGTGGACGGTTGCGAAGTAGTGGCTATGCTTCGCGGCAAGAGAGCGCCGGCGACGCGGGCGACGAGACTGGAGTCTCGCGGCAGTAGCGTGGCCGTGAGTCGAGCCGGCGCCTTGAAGATTTCTGAATGGTTCACATCTCTTTGAGCACGTCGTCGAGGCGGTCGAGGTTCCTGTTCCAGTTCTTCACCAAGTCTTCGAGACGATCGAAACTGCTGTTCCAGCCGGTGTTGTGGCCGTCGCGCAGCTCGACGGTGTCGAAGAAGGCCTGATGGAATTCCATCTTTGTGCGCTTGCCGTCGAGTTCAGTGAATTTAACCGTGATGACGGTTTCGCGAGTGGGCTGGCCGGCCTGGCCATCCCAGGCAAAGGTGTAGACGACACGCTCGGGTGGAACGATCTCCTTGAAGACACCGCCCTGCCAGAGGTCGGGGAAATTTCTGCCCTTCCACGCCTCGGTCTGATGTAGGCATGCCCGCCATTTACCTCCCGGCCGGACGTCCTGCTCGAAGTGCGTGGCCACGAAGCCGCGCGGTCCCGCCCATTGCCTGGCGTGAACAGGGTTGCTGAAGGCTTCGTAGACGAGCTCGCGGGGACCGTCGAAGACGCGGACGATAGAGAGCTCGTGGAGTGCGGCTCCTCCGCCGACGGCTGCGATCAGGCCCGCGTCAATCATTCCCGGGTGTGGTTGGGGGCGGTCGGGCTTCTTGGCTGAGGATTTGGCCGCGCTAGTTGCTTCGGGGTCTGCTGCGGACATGACCATTCTCCTTGGGTTTCACTTTGTCTTGCGATGATTTGAGTTTTTTCAGGTATTCGTCGAGCCGGTCGAAACTCTCTTCCCAGTACTTACGGTATTCCTCGAGCCAGTCGGCTGCGGTTTTGAGCTGGCCGGGGTTGAGGCGGCAGGGACGCCACTGGGCATCGCGGCCGCGGGAGATGAGGCCGGCCTTTTCGAGGACCTTGAGATGACGGGAGACGGCGGGAAGGCTGATGTCGAAGGGCTCGGCGATCTCGTTGACAGAGGTTTCGCCGAGGGCGAGACGCGCGAGGATGGCGCGCCGGGTGGGATCGGCAAGTGCGGCGAAGGTGGAGCTGAGGTGATCGGACGACATCGTATTTAACAATACAGATAAATAACTGAAATGTTAAATACGCCTGCAGATCAGCTTCTGTCAAGCGCTACTTTCGCGGCTTAAGCTGGCTTTTGCGCGGTGTAGAGATTGCGGAGGAGGCGATTCTCTTCCGTAAGTGTTTGGACGGAGGACAGAAACCGCTGCAGACCGTGGAAATTCGCTTCGCCTTCGGCGGCGATGAGGGCATCGCGGCGTTCGTCTCGCGCGTTGCGCCAGCGTCTGGCGATGGTGGCGGCGTGGGCGGTTGTGTCCCGGGCTTCGAGCAACTCGAAACCCGTCTGACGGATGAGTTCCTCGTTGTGGCCGGGCGGGCTGAAGAGGTAGTAGCCGACGGAGCTGCGGGCAGCGATCTCCTGGTGCGAGACGATGCCACCGATGACCAGGGCGTCGCTGAAAACGAAGCGGCCGAGGGGCTTCAGGATGCGAAAGACTTCACGCAGCACCGACTGGCGGCCGGGAATGTGGCAGATCACGTCATTTGCGAAGGCAGCGTCCATGGTATTGTCGGCGAGGGGCAGCTTCTGAGAGGCGTCGCAGTGCCTGAAGGTGACCCGGCCGGAGAGATTTGCGGTGCGGGCGAGGCTGTTGGCGTTCTCTATGCCAGGGGCGTTGGCGTCGATTCCGATCACTGAGCAACCGATGGTCTGGGCCACCTGCAAGGCATATCGGCCTGAGCCGCAGCCGATCTCGAGAACGCGAGAGGCCGGATTGAGGCGGAGCAAGCCGGGGATTTCGGCTGACTCCTGGTTTGTCACCCAGCTTGTCTGGCCGAGGTCTTCGCCATACGTCGCGATGCGGACCTGACGGTAAACTTCGGACTCGTAGTGGGAGTAGGCACTGTCGTAGAGGTCCACTTTATCCGGCATATGGGTTACCTCACACTGCCATTTTGTCGGTTTTCGCCCTGGCCTGTCGCCTGCTTTTTTGGCGCGACGCCGGCGAAAAGACGAATCTGAAGGGGCCAGGGCGGCAAGATTCCTGAACCTTCGACGATCGGTTGACGTAGTATGAGCAGCAACTTAAAGGAGAGAGAGTCTTGGATGAGTTGACGCCGCAACCGGAAATCCCCCAGATGACAACACCAGCTGAGCTGACGGAGGCGCCACCGCCTTTGCCGGAGGCTCCGAAGCGGGACCTGCGATGGGTGTTTGTGGGGCAGGACGGGATCCGCGCGGGCTGGGGCGCGCTGCTCTTCATTTTGGTCCTGGTGGCCGTGGCGTTCGCGGTGCAGATGGCGGTGCATTTCCTTGTGCATCCTAAGCCGATGCCGCGGAATGCGCCGATGCCGCCACGGATAGGGCTGATCGCGGAGGGGCTGCAGGCGTTTTGCGTTCTGGTGGCGACGGCGGTGATGGCGCTGATCGAAAAACGGCGGGTGCTGGCGTATGGATACCAGGGCACGGCGCGGGCGGCGCGGTTTTTGTGCGGGCTGGTGTGGGGATTTGTGGCGATTTCGGCGCTGGTGCTCACGCTGTGGAAGGCGGGGCTGCTGGGGTTCGACGGGGTGCTGCTGCATGGGGCGGCGGCGTGGAGCTATGCTGCGGAGTGGGGCGTGATGTTCCTCTTCGTCGGGATCTTTGAGGAGTCGCTGCTGCGCGGTTATCTGCAGTTCACGGTGGCGCGGGGCATCGGATTCTGGTGGGGAGCGCTGCTGCTGTCGTTTGTGTTCGGCTTCGGGCATGGGAGCAATCCGGGAGAGTCTCCGGTGGGCTTGTTTGCGGCGGGCGCGATCGGGCTGGTCTTCTGCCTGAGCCTCTGGTACACGGGGTCGCTGTACTGGGCGGTGGGATTTCACGCGGCGTGGGACTGGGGCGAATCGTATTTTTACGGCACGTCGGACAGCGGAATGGTGGCGCAAGGGCATTTGATCGGCGAGCATCCGGTAGGAAAGGTGCTGTGGAGCGGCGGCGCGACCGGGCCGGAGGGCAGTCTGCTGGTGATTCCGCTGATCCTGATCATCGCCCTGGCGATGTGGTTGTGGTGGGGACGGAGGGTGACGTCTCCTTTTGCGGGGACGGGATGGCGGCCGGCGTGGAGCAGGAAGCCGGCGGTGGTTGAGGCTCCGGTGGGGCATCCGACACTGGGTGAAGCGGTGAGCTAGAGGGTTTCCCGGGGATTGTGAATTGTGACGAGCGATTGGCTGCAAAGAGGCGGGGCGCGTCTAAAAGAAAGATAGAATCTCCTCACAATCGACGCCGCAGGAGGGAAGATCGCATGAATCGCCGGGAATTCCTCACCGCCGCAGCCGCCGGGCTGGGCACTGCTTACCTGAAGCCAAAGGCTTTCGGGTCGGTCCTCGATAATCAGCCGCTGACGAAGAAAGTCCAGGCGACAGATACAGTTGTGCTGGGCAAGACGGGCATCAAGACGAGCCGGCTGGCGATGGGCACGGGAACGGTTGGCTTCGGAGGCGGGTCGAACCAGACGCGGATGGGCCAACTGGTGAAACTGCTGGTGAGCGGATACGACAGCGGGCTGATCTTCTTCGATACCGCGGATTCGTATGGGAGCCATCCCGAGGTGGCGGCGGCGCTGAAGCAGGTGGGGCGCAATAAGGCCATCGTGATGACCAAGTGCGATGAGCGCGATCCTAAAGAGGCGAAGGCGGATATCGACCGGTATCTGAAAGAGCTGGGGACGGACTATATCGACATTTGTCTCATACACTGCGTGACCGAGGCCGACTGGACGACGCGCTATCGCGGCGTGATGGACGTCTTCGAACAGGCCAAGGAGCAGGGGAAGATTCGCGCGCACGGTGTTTCGTGCCATTCGATCGAGGCGCTGCGGGCGGCGGCGAAATCTCCCTGGGTGGAAGTGGACCTGGTGCGGCTGAATCCGGTGGGCGCGTACATGGATGCCGATCCGAATACGGTGATCGGGGTGGTGAAGGAGATGCGCGCGCAGGGCAAGGGCATCATCGGGATGAAGATTCTCGGGCAGGGCGCGATGCGGACACGTCAGGATGAGGCGATCCGGTTCGCACTAGGGTCGGGCGTGCTGGATGCGTTCACGATTGGCGCGGAGAACCGGAGCGAGCAGCAGGATCTGATCAAGAGAGTGGCGGCGGCGTAGAAGCAGCCATTGCCATTAGCCATTAGCCATTAGCCATTAGCCATTAGCCATTAGCCATTAGCCATTAGCCATTAGCCATTAGCCATTAATTGGACGGCGCTGTTTTCAAGTATGGCGAAGAGAAGCAGGTCCTTCGGCTGCGTGCGCCGCGGCGCACTTCGTTCAGGATGACA
>DATJMU010000030.1:0-5179 GCA_035508555.1 Occallatibacter sp.
ATCAGCCGCGAGGAGGAGCACTTTATCGGGCGGGCGCGGCCGGGGATCCGGGCGCGGACGAAGATCGGGTTTGCGAAGGATGGGCGGATCACGGCGGTGGACATGTTCCTGGTGTCGGACGCGGGATCGTACGGGTCGAACGGGGACGGCGGCGCGTGCGCCAGCATTACGTCGCTGTTGTATCAGCCGCCGGCGATGCGTTGGCGGAACGTGACGGTGGCGACCAACACGCCGCCGCGGAGCGCGCAGAGCGCGCCGGGGGGGATGCAGGCGATCGCCATCATCGAGCCGATCCTGAACAAGGCAGCCAACAAGCTCGGCATCGACCAGGTGGAGATGCGGAGGGTCAATTGCCCCGAGGGTCCGGTGGAGTTCGGGCCGCCCAATGAGCGCGGCGAGCGGGAGCACGTGACGAGCTGCTTCCTCAAGCAGGCGCTGGATATGGGTGTCGAGCAGTTCCAGTGGCAGGAGCGCGTGGCGCAGCAATCGAAACAGATCGGCACAAAGAAGCGGGGCGTGGGTGTTTCGCTGAGCACGTATCACGGCGGCAGCA
This sequence comes from Occallatibacter sp., assembly GCA_035508555.1. Lineage (GTDB taxonomy): Bacteria > Acidobacteriota > Terriglobia > Terriglobales > Acidobacteriaceae > Telmatobacter. The sequence continues at coordinate 554 of DATJMU010000030.1, forward strand.
CGGGTTTTGACGGGCTGATTCTGATCACGCCGCAGGGCCGGGTGCAGATTCACTCGGGGGTGGGCAACCTGGGCACGGAGGCGGTGATCGATGTGCACCGCGCGGCGGCGGAGGTTCTGGACGTGCCTTGGGAAGCGGTCGATATTGTCTGGGGCGACACGTCGAAGCATCTTCCGTTTACCTGTGCCTCGGGCGGCAGCCAGACGGTGCACGCCATGACGCGGGCCGGGCACGCGGTGGGTACGGAGTGCGTGCAGCGGCTCAAGGAGGTGGCGGCGAAGTCGCTGGGCGGCTCGCCGGACGACTACGAGGTAGCGAACCTGCGCGTGGCGCGCAAGGGCGGCGGCGCCGGCATGAGCTTTGCGCAGGCGGCGCAGAAGGCCATTCAGATGGGCGGCATCTATGACGGCCACGACGTGAACCCCGACGTGCACAAGGCCACCAAGCAGGCCGCGAATGCGCTGGCGGGGCAGGGGCTGATCGCCACGGCGAAGGACAAGTATCCGCACGAGGGCAACTCCATGTCGTTCCTGGCCTGCTTTGCGGAAGTGGAAGTGGACGTGGAGACGGGGAAGTACCACATTCTCGACTACCAGGCTTACGCGGACGTGGGGACGGTGCTGCATCCGGCGGCGCTGGGCGGCCAGGTGCTGGGCCGGTCGGTGCTGGGCATCGCTCATGCCATCGGGCAGAAGTGGGTGATCGACCCGCAGTACGGAGTGACGGTGGCCGAGCGGTTCTACCAGAACCGTCCGCCGAGCATCCTGGATGTTCCGGTGGACATGAAGTGGGATGCGGTCAACATTCCCGATCCGCAGACGCCGGTGGGCGCGCGGGGTTGCGGCGAACCGCCGGTGGGCGGCGGATGCGCGGCGATCCTGAACGCGATTGCGAACGCGGTGGGCGATGACATCTTCCAGCGGACGCCGGTGAACTCGGACACGATTCTGACGTCGTACGAGGCGGGGCGGCCGATGCAAAACCCTCTATTGGCGCATATTTGACGGCCCACACCTGACGAGGACGGGAAACGGAGAGAGCTATGGCGATCATTCGAGATGTGATGCCCGCGTTCGACCTGGTGCAGCCGGCGACGGCGGACGATGCGCAGAAGCTGCTGGCGAAGTACGGCGACGACGGCTGGGCGATGGCCGGCGGGCTGGACAGCTTCGACTGGCTGAAGGACCGGATCAGGAAGCCGCGGGTGCTGGTGGACCTGAGCGGCATCGACGAGCTGAAAGGCGTGCGCACGACCAGCGATGGAGTGGAGATCGGCGCGATGACGACGCTGACCGAGGTTGCCGAGCACCCGGCGATCCAGAAGGACTACGGCCTGCTGGCGGACGCGGTGAGCCTGGTGGCATCGCCGCAGATCCGGAACCAGGGGACGCTGGGCGGGAACGTGTCGCAGGACGCGCGGTGCTGGTACTACCGCGGGGGCTGGCCGTGCTATCGGGCGGGCGGCGACACCTGCTTTGCCGATACGCCGGTGGGCCGGAACCGCGAGCACGCGATCTTTGGCGCGGACCGGTGCGTGGCCGTACATCCGTCGGATTCGGCGCCGGCGCTGATCGCGCTGGATGCGAAGTTCGTGATCCGGGGATCGAAGGGCGAGCGGACGGTGAACGCGGAGGATTACTTCATCGGGCCGAATGTGGACATTACCAAGCTGAACATTCTGGAGCCCGGCGACCTGCTGACGGCGATCCGGATTCCCTCGTCATGGGCGGGACAGAAGTTTTACTTTGAGAAGATTCGCGACCGCAACGTTTGGGATTTCCCGCTGATGAACGTGGCGTGCGCGATGGAGTTGAGCGGGCAGACGATCCAGCGGATACGGATTGCGGTGAACGCGGCGGCGCCGTATCCGATGCGGCTGAAGAAGGTGGAAGACGCAATGCGCGGCCAGGCGGCGACGCCGGAGACGGGCGAGACGGCGGGCAAACTTGCGGTGGAGGGGGCGGTTCCGCTGCAGTTCAACGCGTACAAGATTCCGCTGATGCGCAACCTGGTGAAGCGGGCGATTGGCGGCGTGCAGGCGCCGCAAGAAGCCTAATACGGTGACCGTGTAGTTTTGTAATTTCCCAGGTCTCAAAAGCGAGACCTGGGGCACCCAATTTCAATGGTTCGGCTACGAAATCACGCGGACAAAGTACTAGAGCGGCTGGCCGCCGATCTGCAGTACGGGAGGAGATATGGACTTCATAACGTGGGCGAAGAGTCCATGGGGACAGACGATTCCGCAGCACGCGGCCTGGTATCTGATGTGGTTCGCGATCATCGCGGGACTGATGTTCATGATCGTGCACGGCCTGTACGTGGGGCTGTTTGCGCCCGAGAAGACGTTCACGAAGAAGGAGGCGCCGGTGGATCCGAAGACGCTGCCGGAGCGGGTTCCAAGGCACTCGCTGGCGGCGCGCATCTTTCACTGGGTGATGGCGGCGTCGATGTTCACGCTGCTGTTCACGGCGTTTTTGCCGAAGGTGGGGGTGCGCTTCAACTGGGTGTTCTATCACTGGATCGCCGGCTGCGTGCTGACGGTTTCCATTGGCTTTCATATCGTGCACTCGTTCTTCATGGACCCATGGTCGATCTGGCCGGACAGGGCCGACATTCGCGACTCGTTCAGGAGAGTGCGCCGGTTTGTGGGCAAGCCCGCGCCGCCGCCGGAGCGGTTTGCGAAGTATCCGCTGGAAAACAAGTTCTATCACCTGTGCATCGTACTCAGTGCGCTGGCGGTGATGTGCACGGGGCTGTTCATGATGAAGCGGATCGAGACGCCGTTCTTCACGCGCAATCCGTACATCTTCAGCGACATGACGTGGGGGCTGATGTATGTGCTGCACGGGCTGGCGGGGATCGGGCTGATCGCGCTGATCATGGTGCACGTGTATATGGGGCTGCGGCCGGAGAAGCTGCCGATTACGAAGTCGATGATCTTCGGCTGGATGAGCCGGGATTTTTACCTGGAAGAGCACGATCCGAAGCGCTGGGCCGTGAAGAACGCGCCGAAATCTGACGAGAAAGGGAATCTGGCGGCCAGCGATGCCGACTGAAATCGAGTTACACTGCGAGACGATCGAGGAGTGTTACGAGTTCACGCTGTCGTACGCGGCGCGTGGAGTGACGAACGAGCGGGAGAGCGAAGGGGGCCGGCAGATCCGGCACCATCTGACGCGCGCGGCGGAGGCAATCGCCGGCCTGAAGACGAGCGGCGCGGCGGCGATCGACAAGGAGGGGCTGGCGCCGCGGGAGAAGTATGAAGCCTTCTTCGAGGTGCTGGCACGGGATGCACAGAGCGCGCTTGCGGCGATTGAGCTGGTGCTGGCACAGCCAGCGATCAGTTCGCAGCTGATCGATAACTTAAATGCGAATATTCATTTGAGGGCGCTGCTGACCGACTTATTCCTGGTTACCGAGATACTGCAACTGCGGCAGAGACAGGACAAGGAAGTTACGGCGAGTTAATCCGCCTTTCCCGGGGCAGCGACGGAGGGGATGGGATGTACTCGGCCGAAGTTCTCGATCACTTTGAGCATCCGCGCAACGCGGGGACTGTGGATGGAGCGGATGCTTCGGTTCAGATCGAGAATCCAGCGTGCGGCGACGTGCTGAAGCTGACACTGAAGGCGCGGGACGGATGCGTCGCGGAGATTCGCTTTCTGGCGAAGGGATGCGTGCCGTCGATTGCGTGCGCGTCGGCGCTGACGGAGCTGGTGCGCGGGCGAACGATCGCAATGGCGCGGGCATTCAAGAGAGAAGAGCTGGTGATGGCGGTGGGGGGGCTGCCAGCGGCGTCATCCCATGCGAGTTATATGGCGATGGATGCGCTGGGGGCGGCGCTGGATCAGCTCGCACAAAAGGGATAAGTCGGGCTGCGCGGCTATAAATGGTGTTATAAGTGGGCAAATGAGTGAGATAAGCTGGCCGTATTCGGTGTTAGCTTGAGATTTCGGCCTTGCTTTCGGAAGTCGTATCTTCTTCCGTATCCGCAAGCGGGGCGTGGCGATTGCGCTGGAACCAGCTCATGTGGGGCAGGGAGCGCGCGGCGCCGCGGCGGATGCCGATGATCTCGGCCATGATGGAGACGGCGATCTCCTCGGGCGTGATGGCGCCGATGTCGAGGCCGACGGGCGAGTGGACGCGGTCGAAGAGGTCGGGCTGGAGGCCTTCTTCGAGGAGAGCCCGGTAGACGGTGATGGCTTTGCGCCTGGAGCCGACCATGCCAATGTAGCGCGCGGGGGTTTGCACGGCCCAGCGGAGGACGCGCATGTCGTCGTGATGGCCGCGGGTGACGATGACCATGAACGAGGATTCGGTTGGCTTGAGAGCGGCCATGGCGCGGTCGAAGTCGTCGGCGATGACCTGGCGCGCTCCGGGGAAGCGCTCGCTGTTGGCGTAGGTTGCGCGATCGTCGACGACGATGGTCTCAAAGCAGGCGTTGCGGGCGGCCTTGTGAAGCTCAAAGGCGACGTGGCCGGCGCCGAAGATGTAGAGGAGCGCGGACGGAAGCACGGGCTCGATGAAGATTTCGAGGGTGCCACCGCAGACGAGGCCGGTGTCGTACTTCGGATCCTGGTTGAGATCGAAGGTGAGGGTTGTGGGTTTCTCGCTGGCGATGACGCC
>DATJMU010000031.1:0-10447 GCA_035508555.1 Occallatibacter sp.
ATGAACGCCAAGATCCGCGACCTCGCCAATCAGAAGATCCCGTATATCCTCGTCTTCGGCGACAAGGAAGAATCGGTCTCGGCAGTCAGCGTTCGCACCCGCGGCAAAGGCGACCAGGGCTCCATGCCCCTGGCCGAATTCATCGTCAAAGCAAAGTCGCTGATCGAGGACAGGTCGATCGGCTTATAGTCAGGCCGGGGCGAACCGCCGCCAAAGTACTCGGTTCCTCACCACCCTTGGGGCACCCCGTCCGCTGAACCCCACCCGCCATAGCGGTTCTCCGATTGGTGAGAGTGAAGCGAAAGTGGTCTAAGTGGCTTCTTCCTCAAGATAAAGCCAACTTGAAAGCTGTCAGAAACGCCGCATAATAATTGCGGCAACCGCCTTAAACTTGAATTCAATGACCGGCAATCTCTTCGACAATCCCCAGCCCACCCCAGCCCAATCCGGCTGGTTCACCGCCCACTGCGATGGCGGCTCTCGCGGCAACCCCGGCCCCTCCGGCTACGGCGCCGTTATTGAAGACGCCTCTGGCCGCACCGTCGCCCGCCTCAGCCAGTTCCTCGGCCGCCAGACCAACAACTACGCCGAGTACTCCGGGCTGCTCGCTGTCCTCGACTGGGCTCTCCAAAACGGCGCCGCCCACCTCCGTGTCGTCTCCGACTCCGAGCTCATGGTCCGCCAGATGAAAGGCCAGTACAAAGTTTCCAGCCCCGCCCTGCGCCCGCTGTGGGAAGAAGCACGACGCCGCGCTGCCCGCCTCGACCGCTTCGAGATTGCCCACACTTTGCGTGGCGGCAACCAGGAAGCCGACCGCCTCGCCAACCAGGCCATGGATAAGGGGATGGGAAAGCGAACCGGGCCTCAACCCTGACGCACAGCCCGGAGAGGACTGCTCTCGCTCAGTCCTCGTGGCCCTCTGGAGCGAATCGCCGATTCAACTCCGTCGAGCTCACCGCGTCTTCGGCAAACCTGAAACTTCCCAGGGAGCGCATCTCTTCAGCGGCGCGCAGAAATGCTCCCAGCGCCGCGCGCGCTAGCGCGCCGCCCACGCTGACGCGCCTCACGCCCATCTCGGCGAGCTCGGCCAGGCTGACCTCCATGCCGTTCAGCCCCATCAGCACGTTCACCGGCCGGTCGACGGCACCCACCACGGCGGCAATCTCCGCGCGCGTTCTCAGTCCCGGCGCGTAGAGCACATCCGCGCCCGCCTCCTGGTAGGCCTGCAGCCTCCGGATTGTGTCGTCAAGATCGGGTCTGCCGTTCAAGTAGTTTTCGGCCCGCGCCGTCAGCGTAAATGGAAATGGCAGACCATGAGCCGCCTCCGCAGCAGCCCGCACCCGCTCCGCGGCAAAGCTCAACTCATGGATCGGCCTCTCCGCGCTGTCCTTCCCGTCTTCAATCGAACCGCCCACCAGTCCCGCCGCGGCCGCCAGCCGAATGGTTCGGGCCGCCTCTTCCGGCGAATCCCCGTATCCATCTTCGAGGTCGCCGCTCACCGGCAGGTCCACGGCGCCGGCGATCGAAGCCACGTGCGCGATCATCTCGTCGCGGCCCACGCCATGGTCCGGTTTGCCCGCTGAAAACGCGTAGCCCGCGCTGGTCGTCGCCAGCGCCTCAAACCCTAGCTGCGCCAGCAGCCGCGCTGTTCCGGCATCCCAGGGGTTGGGGATGATAAACGCCCCCTCGCGCTCGTGCAGCGCCCGAAAGATGCGACCCTTTTCGTTCTGTGTCGGCATAGCGAGCCCTCCCACATCGCAATAAGGCCGAGCAGCTCCGCTAACCCCGCTAGCTCCGCTGCCCTCAGGAATGCCTTCCCAGATCGTTCCTCCACGCTCGTCCCTCGCGCTCCAACAGGTGATCGGCGCACTCCGGTCCCCACGAGCCGGCAAAGTAATTCGGGAACACCTCCGGTTTCTTCGCCGCCCATGCCTGCAGAATCGGCGTATACAGCGCCCAGGTCGTCTCCACGCCGTCGCGGTGCGCAAACAGCGTCTGGTCGCCCAGCATCGCGTCCAACAGCAGCCGCTCGTACCCGTTCGCGCTCGACTTCCCAAATGCCGACTCATAGTCGAAGTCCATATTCACCGGGCACACATTCATCTCCGGCGTGGTCGGCACCTTCGCCCCGAACCGCAGCGCAATCCCCTCGTCCGGCTGAATGCGGATCGTCAGCAGGTTCGGCTGAATCTCCTGGCAGGGCCCGCCCGCCAGAATGCGGTTGAAGATCAGGAGCGGCGGCTGCTTGAACTGGATGCTGATCTCCGTCGCCCGCCTCTTCATCCGCTTGCCGGCACGCAGATAGAACGGCACGCCCGCCCAGCGCCAGTTCTCGATCTCCAGCCGCAGCGCCGCGTAGGTCTCCGTTCCCGACTCCGGATTTACCCGCTCCTCGTCCCGGTAGCCCACCACCCGCTGGCCGGCCGCACCTCCGGGCCCATACTGCCCGCGCACCGAGTTCAAAATCGGAATCGGCTGAATCGCCTGCCACACCTTCAGCTTCTCCCGCCGCACGCTCTCGGCGTCAAAGCTCGCCGGCGGCTCTACGGCCACCATCGCCAGCAGCTCCATCATGTGGTTCTGCACCACGTCCCGCAGCGCGCCCGCCTTCTCGTAGAATGGCCCACGCCCTTCCACGCCCAGCGTCTCCGCCACCGTGATCTGCACATGATCAATAAAGTTCCGGTTCCAGATCGGCTCAAAGATCCCGTTCGCGAACCGGAAAACCAGCAGGTTCTGTACCGTCTCCTTGCCCAGGTAGTGGTCGATGCGGAAGACCTGGCTCTCGTGGAACACCGCGTTCACCTGGTGGTTCAGCTCCCGCGCCGACTCCAGGTCGTGCCCGAAGGGCTTTTCGATCACCACCCCCACCAGCCCGTCCTCCGGCTGCGCCATCCCCTGCGCTCCCAGGTTCTCCACGATCCCCGCAAAGAACTCCGGCGCCGTCGCCAGGTAGAACAGACGGTTCCCGCCAATCCCGTGCTCTTTGGCGATCCGCTCCAGCTCCGCCTTCAGCCCCGCATAACTCGCCGGATCGTCGAAGTTCAGCGCATAGTAGCCGATGTGGTTCACAAACTCCTCGAGCGCCGCGTCGCCCTCGTTCCCCCCGCCGAACTCCACGATCCCTTCGCGCATATCCCGCGCGAACGCATCGCCCAGCGGCCGCCGCGCCACGCCTACAATGGCAAACTCCTTGGGCAGAAGGTTGGCCTGCCGCAGGTGGTAGAGCGCCGGCAGCAGCTTCCGCTTCGTCAAGTCGCCCGACCCTCCGAAGATCACCATGATCCCCGGCTCCGGTATCCGCTCCGTCCCCTGCGGCACCTGCGATAGATCTTCCGGCCGCACCTGCATCTGTATCGTCGCCATAACTCGCTCCTGTCAGTGGACAGTTCCCTATTCCCTGACCCCTGTTACTCGCTCTTCACCGCGTGTCCGCCAAATTCTCTCCGCATAATCGCCAGCATCCGGTCGGTAAAGTTGTTGTCCTCCCGCGACCGGATGCGCCGGATCACCGACTCCGTAATCACGGGCGCCGACACGTTTAGGTCGATCGCCTCGAACACCGTCCAGCGCCCTTCGCCCGAATCCACCACGTATGCCTGCAACCCATCCAGCGTCGGGTTGCCCTTCAGCGCGTCGGCAGTCAGATCCAGCAGCCAGCTCCGCACCACGCTTCCGTACCGCCAGACCTCCGCAATCTCAGGCAGGTTCAGCGCAAATTCCGACTTCTTTTCAAGCACCGTGAACCCTTCCGCGTAGGCCTGCATCATCCCGTACTCGATACCGTTATGTACCATCTTCACAAAGTGCCCCGAGCCCGCCGGCCCCATGTGCCCCCAGCCCTTGTCCACGGCCGGCGCCAGCGTCTCCAGGATGGGCCGCAGATACTCAACCGTCTCCGTATCGCCGCCCACCATCATGCTGTAGCCCTCTTTCAATCCCCACACGCCGCCCGAGGTCCCTACATCCACAAACTGGAACCCCTTCGCCGTCACCTCCTGGTAATGCCGCATCGAGTCCTTGTAGTACGAGTTCCCGCCGTCAATCAGGATGTCGCCGGGGTTCAGCAGCGGCTCCAGCTTGGCGATCGTCTCGTCCACCGGCTTGCCCTGCGGAACCATGATCCAGATCGCTTTCCGCCCGGTCAGTTTCTGCGCCATCTCTTCGAGCGAGCTCACGCCCACATTGCCGCTCGCGGTCAGCTTTGCCACCGCTTCCACGCTGAAGTCGAAGCCCACCACCTGGTGGCCGCCCAGCCTCAGTCGCTCCGCCATGTTGCCGCCCATCTTGCCCAGCCCAATCAGTCCAAGCTGCATCTTTCCTCCCGGTAAATTACAAAACTCCCAATGTCTCCAGATCGCCCAGGAGCGCCTCCGCGCCCCTGAAGCGAATCGCCTTTATACCAGCGGCGGCCGCACCGTCCACGTTCACCTGCCTGTCGTCGATAAACAGAACCCGCGCCGCCGGCCGCCCCAGGACGTCCAGCGCCCGCTTGTAAATCGCCGGCTCCGGCTTCCGCACGCCCAGGTAGCACGAGCTGAACGCCACCTCAAAGTAATTCCGAAGCTCGAACTTCTCGAACCGGTGTTCGTTCGTCTCCCGCGCCTCGTTGTTCAGCGCGCCCACTATGCACTTGTCCGCTGCCGCAACCGTCCTCAAAATGCCCAGCGCCCCATCAGGAAGCTCCAGCGACTGGCTCAACATGAACGCGAAGAACTCCTCCCGCGTAAACGGCCGTGGCTGATGGAACACCGCCGCATCCAGGTACGCCTTGGCGTCAACCTGATCTCGCTCCCACGAGGCGTAGATCATCGCATGACGCGCCTCCAGATCCTGCGCATCCAGGTTGAATTGGGCGACCGCCGCGGCGCGTTCCTTGTGGTCCCAGCCGTTGGTCAGCAGGACTCCGCCCACGTCGAAGAGAATCACGTCGAAGGGGAACATCGGCGTCTCTTTCCCGCGCGTGCCGCGCAGCGTTCTGGTTGGTCTGTGAGAATCGATGGGGTTGGTTGTGTGTGTTGGTTGCCTGCTTCGGTCGAGTTCGTTGTCTCTTCCGGTGGTAAGCCACACCCAAAGCGTCTAGGTCTTCTCTACCCTTTAGGTGCCCCACCCTCGCCGCGTCTTTGATTTTGCGGCTAGAGTGGGGTGATCCACGGCCAAAGTGGCGCGGTCGTCTCGAATCCCTTGTCCTTCTCCCGCTCCCTTACACCTGCTTCGCGGGGCCCTCTCCGCACATGTACCTGGCCTCGATTGCCATCACCTTCTTGAACCGCCGCACAAACCGCGGCTCCGACCCGATAAACTGCGCCTTCACGAATGCGTCCACCACCTCGTAGGCCAGCGCCGGGCCCACGATCCGCGCGCCAAGCACCACCACGTTCATATCATCGTGCTCCACGCCCTGGTGCGCCGAGTACGTGTCATGGCACATCCCCGCGCGTATCCCCGGAATCTTGTTGGCCGCCACGCACACGCCCACCCCCGACCCGCAGATGAGGACGCCCCGCGGCGCCGCGCCCTGCCGGATCGCCTCGCCCACGCGCTCCGCGTAGTCCGGATAATCGTCCTCCGGTTCCACCTTGAACGCGCCCAGGTCGATCAACTCGTGCCCGCCCTTCGTCAGGTAGGCGCGCACCTCTTCCTTTAAAGGAAAGCCAGCATGGTCCGAAGCGATAACGAGTTTCACAGCAATCCTTTCAAATTAGCGAATCAGCAAGTTAGCGAGTTAGCCTCTCGACCGGGCGCTCAGCGTGCCCGGTAATCCGACCCGCTCCGTCCTGCACTCATCCAACTCCCGTGAGCTAGCCCGCTAAGCTGCCAACTCGCTAACTAGCTACTTCACCAGCGCTTTCGCCCGCGCCGCAATGTTCTCCGGCGTATATCCCAGTTCCGCCATCACTTTTGCTCCTGGCGCCGACGCGCCGAACCTCTCCAGCCCCACCACGTCGCCGTCCGTGCCCACATACTTCCACCAGCCCAGCGGCGCACCCGCCTCCACGGCCAGCTTCGGCACGCCCCTGGGCAGCACGCTTGTCTTGTACTCCGCTGTCTGCTCCTCGAAGATCTTCCAGCTCGGGAAACTCACCACCCGCGCCGCGATTCCTTCGGCTGCCAGCAGCTTCGCCGCCGCCCGTGTCGGCCCAACCTCGGAGCCCGTCGCCATCAGCACCACCTGCGGCTTGTCAACGTCATCGAGCACATAAGCACCCTTGCTCACATTGGCGTAGGCGTCGTGCGTCGCCGGGTCGATGACAGGCACATCCTGCCGGGTCAGCGCCATAAAGCACGGTGCTTTCCGTTCGAGCGCCAGCCGCCACGCCGCAGCCGTCTCGTTGGCGTCCGCCGGCCTGAAGTCCGTCATGTGCGGAACCGCCCGCAGCGCCATCAGGTGCTCAATCGGCTCATGCGTCGGTCCGTCCTCGCCCACCCCGATCGAATCGTGGGTGAACACGAACAGCGAGTGCGCCTCCATCAGCGCCGCAATCCGCAGCGCCGGCTTGGCATAATCCGAGAAGACAAAAAAGGTCGACCCGAAGGGAATCAGACCGCCGTGCGCCGCCACCCCGTTCACCGCCGCGCACATCGCCAGTTCGCGCACGCCAAAGAACACGTTGCGTCCCGCAGGGTCCACATGGAAGTTCGCTCCCGGCTTGAAGATCGTCTTCGTGGACGCCGTCAGGTCCGCCGCGCCGCCAAACAGCTCCGGCACAACCTCCGCGATCGCGTTCATCACCGTGTAGCCCGCGTTCCGCGTCGCCACCGGCTTCTCCGGTCCAAAGCTCGGCAGCTTCTGCTCCCATCCCGCCTTCAGCTCGGCCTTCTGGGTCCGCTCAAACTCCGACGCCTGCTCCGGAAACGCTTTCGCGTACCTGGCGAACAGCGCCTTCCACTCGTCTTCCTGCGCGGCCCCGCGCTCGCCTGATTTCCGCCAGTTCGCCAGCGCGTCCTCCGGCACAACAAAGCTCTGGTCCTCCGGGAACCCGAAGAACTTCTTGGTCGCCGCCGCGTCCGCCGCGCCCATCGCCTCACCGTGCACTTTGTTCGTGCCCGCCCGCGGGCTCCCGTACCCGATCACCGTCCGCACCGCAATCAGCGAAGGCCGCGCCGTCTCCGCCTTCGCCGCCTCGATCGCCTTCTCGATCGCGTCCAGATCGTTGCCGTCCATCACCCGCTGCACATGCCAGTTGTAGCCCTCGAACCGCTTGTACACGTTCTCGGTAAAGCTCAGCTCCGTCGGCCCGTCTAGCGAGATCAGGTTATCGTCGTAGAACACGATCAGCTTGCCCAGCCCCAGCGTCCCCGCTAGCGAGCTCGCCTCGTGCGACATCCCCTCCATCATGTCGCCGTCGCCCGCCAGCACATACGTGTAGTGGTCCACCACGTCGAACCCCGGCCGGTTGTAAACCGCCGCCAGATGCTTCTCGGCCATCGCCATGCCCACGGACATCGCCAGACCCTGTCCCAGCGGTCCCGTCGTCACCTCCACGCCCTCCGCGCAGCCCCTCTCCGGATGCCCCGGCGTGCGCGATCCCCACGTCCTGAAGCTCTTCAAGTCGTCCAGCGTCAGCCCGTACCCGGCCAGGTACAGCGTCCCGTACAGCAGCATCGACGCATGCCCGTTCGACAGCACGAACCGGTCCCGGTTCGACCACTTCCAGTGTCCCGGGTTATGCCGCATCACCTTGTTGAACAGCAGATACGCGATCGGCGCGCATCCCAGCGGCGCCCCCGGGTGGCCGCTCTTGGCCTTCTCCACGCCGTCCACGGCCAGCAGCCGCAGGGTATCGATAGAAAGTTGATCGAGTGACAATAACGCGAGGCTGGAGCTCATAGCGTTTTACGCAGTTCCTTTCCTTCAGGGTTGCTTGCGCTCAATCCGAGCCGGGAATTCCACTTTACGCCGCTTCATTCCGGCGTTTGTTAAAACCTTTACAAACCCTCAATCTTCACAACCACATTGTATCCAAGCCACCGGTCTTGCCCCGGCCAGTGCAGCGTCCATTCCACCGCACCCGTCGGCGCCTCCGGCGTCACATCCGCGCTGCACCCCGCGTATCCCCTGCACCGCGAGGCCGCCGTCCGCGTCGTCTTCCACCCGTCGTCCGTCCACACCACGTCGAACTCGCCCTCATCCAGGATGCGCAGCGTCTCCCCGGCCTTGATCTGCTGAATCGGCCTGTGACGGCTGTAGATCTCCAGCCCCCGCCGCACCCGTCTCCGTCCCTCCGGCTCCGCATACCGCTCGTACACCGCATCGATCCGGTCGAACACCTTCCCGTCCAGCGCCGAGCGCAGCAGCTTCAGATACTCCGCGTGCGCCCACACCAGCGGCATCGCCGACCCCGCCGGCTTGCCCTTCTCCAGCTCCGTTCCGGCCAGCTCCGCCTCGTCCCAAACCTGCTCCGGCAGCATTTGCCCGCACGTCGCGAACTGCTCGTAGGTCCGCACCAGGTGCTCATAGCCGTTCCCCGCCGCCAGCTCATAGTGCGCCCGCTCGCCCACCAGCAGCGGCCAGGGCCGTCCCTGCCCCCAGCCCTCGAACGGCCCTCCGTCCGCCCGCTGTCCATACCCGTCCCAGTTGTAGCGCAGCCAGCACGGCCCCTGCGGCAAATCCCGCTTCAGCACCGCGTCCACCACCTTCACGGAGTCCACCATCAGCGGATCGTCCGCCCGCCGCACCCCGTACCGCACCAGCTCCAGGAAACCCCCGTCGATGATCTCCCGCGCCTCAAACGTGTTGCGCGTCCCCGGCGGCCGGTTCTGCAGCCGGATCATCTCCTTCCCGCAGTCCTCGCACGCATACGCCTCGCCCGTCTCCGGCGGCCTGATCCGCATATAGTGCCGCTTGATCTCCGGGTGCAGAACCCCGTTGTTCGTCACCATCCAGTCTTCCAGGTGCCCCTCGATCCAGTCGGCAAACTCCTCCAGAAACACCGCGAACTCCGCCGCATCGTGCGCCCGCGCCATCTCCGCCGCGCAAATCAGTCCCGCAATCACCGCCGCCAGCGTCGACGGCGAGTACCCCGCATTCTCTTCCCATCGCTCCTGGTTCGTAATCGGCGCGTGCCGCACCAGGAACCCCGCCGCCCGCTCCACAAACGGAAAGATCTCCAGCGCCCCCAGCCCATCCGCCTTCCACAGCCGCCACGCCAGCATCAGCGGAAACGCCACTTCGTCAAGTTGAATCCCCCGCCAATACGGCGTTCCGTCGATCCAGAAGTTCTGCGCAAACCCACCGTCCGCGTGCTGCGTGCACGCCAGGTACACCAGCGCCCGCCGCGCCGTCTCCGCCCGTCCGCACGCCAGCAGCGCCGTCGCCGTCTGCACCATGTCCCGCGTCCACACCAGGTGGTAGCCGCCCAGGTCGTCGTCTCCCTTGGCCTGCCCCCACGGAATCGACGCCGACGCCACAAACGCGCCTGAATAAATCTTGTCTTCATGCGCCAGCAGCACGTTGTGGCTCACGCGCATCAGCTTGCCGCCGTCTCCCGCCCGCGCCGCCAGGTGCTCCGGATTCGCCGCCCGCGTCCACTGCTCCACAAACCGCTTCTTCTGCTCCTCGAACGGCATCGCCAGCGCGCCCATCGTCTTCTGCGCCGCCGTGTGGTGGCCCTCCCCGATCCCGATCGCCAGCGTGAACTCCCTCGCCCCGTCCACCGCCGCGTTGCACAGACCCAGCTCGCCCACCATCGCCACGTTGCCGCCCGTCGCCGACCCGAACTCCCAGTCCATCCTGAAGTTCCCCATCACGTCCCGCCAGCCGTCGCTCGCCCCCACAAACCCGCAGCTCACCCGCGTAAACCCGCAACCCGCCGCCATCGCCAGCGACCACTCGTTCTTCCACGCCAGCAGCACCTTGTGCCCGGCAATGTCCACCGCCCGCGCCGTATTCCCGCCCCCGCCGTTGTCCAGGTGCGGAGCCAGCAGCGCATACACCTTCAGCCGCCCCACCAGCTCCGGGTGCCCCTCGATCCGGACCCTCTGCAGCACCACCGAGTGGTGCGGGTCGCAGATGATCTCCTTGATCAGGCTGTACCGTCCCTCCCGGTCCCGGTTCGTGTACCGCACCCCCAGCGCCTCCGGGTCAATGTACTCGAACTCCGATACCAGGTCCCGCTTCTCCTCGTGCGCAAACGTCTCCCCGTCGGTGATCAGGAACTCCATGTCCCGCACCTGCGCCCGGTCGATGGTCGGGTGATAGATCTCGTTCAATATCCCGTGCGAGCACGTGAACCAGATCCGGCTCATCCCCGAGTACGCCGTACACACCGCGTCCTTCACGCTTGAGGTCCACCGCGCCGGCATTCCCGGCCCGCCAAACGCCTCTCCCTGCTGCATGAGCCACATGTAATCTGGCTGACCGCTCATCGTTTCTCGCCGCTTTTCTCTTCAGGATTCCCGGTTTTCATCGGGGACTTCACTCTCTGCTTCGGGACTTCGCCATTTG
>DATJMU010000032.1:0-6646 GCA_035508555.1 Occallatibacter sp.
CGGCTCTTAACCGCTCGGACGGGATTCGACTTCCCGGTGACCCACCAACTTTGGAGTCGTACTCGAATTGGCTGCAGAGACCTGACTTTTAATCAGGGGGAGAAATCCCAATGTGGGTTCAAGTCCCACCGGCTCCACCAATCGGGCGCCAGTGGCCGAGATGAATCAGGCACGGCACTTCTAATGCCGTCACACGCGGGTTCGAGTCCTGCCTGGCGCTTTAATAATCGACGCCGCCTTAGCTCAATGCAGAGAGCGCATCGGTCCTAACGATGAGGATGCGGGGTTGAAGTCCCGCAGGCGGCCCCAAGTTGTGTTGCGAATGCGCGTGAAGCTCAACGGATTGAGCGTCGGCCTCCGAAGCCGAAGGCTGTGGGTTCGAGCCCCACCACGCGCGCCATTGCCGGGTTAGTTCAACGGAAGAACGCTTGTCTTACAAGCAAGCTACGCGGGTTCGACTCCTGCACCCGGCACCAGTTCGAAACTATCGTATCCAGGGATAGCTCAGTTGGCAGAGCACGCGATCGATAATCGCGAGATCGTGGGTTCGACTCCCACTCCCTGGACCAGTTTTGAGCGGGCGTCGCCAAGCGGAAAGGCACCAGGCTTCCAACCTGGCATCACGTGGGTTCGAATCCCACCGTCCGCTCCATCCATCTCGAAAGGATTCGGCACGGGGGTCATTTGGTGGGACGCGCCTTGGAGTTCTGCGCCGGATGCTGGATATTGGATTGGACCGACAAGTTCTGGGTTCAAGAGGGTCTGACAGTGCGGCTTTGGTTTTCTGCTGCGAGTGAAGTTCCCATCTACCGGCAACTGGCGACCCAGGTCCAGCTTGCGATCCTGGCCGGCGACCTGAAGCCTGGCGAACGCTTGCCGAGCACGCGCGAGTTGGCGCGGCGCTTCCGCATTCACCCCAACACCGTCAGCGCGGGCTATCGCCAGCTGGCACGCGACGGCTGGGTCGAGTACCGGCACGGGAGCGGCGTCTACATTCAGAGCGAAGTGGCGCCGGCGCTCACGCCCGAACAGATTCTCGACCAGCATATCGTGGCCTTCTTCAAAGCGGTGCGCGACCTCCGGCTTCCGGCCGTGGCGATTCGCCAGCGGGTGGCAGAATGGATTGCCGCCCCGCCTCCGGACCATTTCGTGCTGATCGAACCGGACACGGATGCGCGCGAGATTCTGCTCACCGAGATTCGGGGTCTCACAACCTGGCCAGCCACGGGCATGACCCTCGAGGAAGCGGCCCGACCCAATGCGATGCGCGCCGCAATTCCGCTGTGCCGTCCCAGCAAGATGAAGATGGTCCGTGCGGCTCTCCCGGCGGGGCTGGAGACGATTCCGCTACAGATTCGATCGGCCAACCGATGGCTCGATCCAGAGCTGCCGTCGCTGAAGGGCAGGATGATCGGTGTCGCGTCGGCCTGGGAGGACTTCCGCGAGATTGCGCGAACGATGCTGGCCGCGGCCGGTGTGGATCCCGACCTGCTCGTCGTGCGCAATCCAAAGCGGCCGCGCTGGCAGCGAGGACTGGAGCAGACAGGCGCCATCATTTGCGACGCCCACACGGCCGCGACGCGCGAATTGCCGAAAGGGCCCAGGGTTTTCCTATTCACCCTCCTGGCGGATGCTTTCCAGGCGGAACTGAGCAAATTCTCGGATACCTCGCAGTTTTTGTGACACTCGCGAGACTGTCTGGATAGCCCCGTTTGCGGGGTTCAAGCTGGCTAATCTTGGTCCATCTCCGAACCGCGGAGGAGGTGGCACCCATGGATTGGCTCCCCAGTGCATCCGTCGAAACGGCTCCTAACCAGCGTTATGAAGGAGGCCAAACCCGCAGTAGCCGTGGCTTCTGGGCGCTGATCGCCACGCAATTCCAGGGCGCCTTCAGCGACAACATCCTGCGCAATCTGCTGCTCTCGATGATTGTCGGGATGAACCTGGCGAAGACCGAGCGCGAGACGTTCGTCTCTGTCGTCACCTTCCTCTTCTCGGTGCCGTTCCTGATCTTCAGTATGCCGGGCGGCTGGCTGGCGGACCGGTTCAGCAAGCGGCAGATCACAATCTGGACGAAGGTGATGGAGTTCGGGTCGATGCTGCTGGCCACGGCGGGACTGGCCACTCATACGCTGAGCCTGTCGTTGGCAGCGCTGACGCTGGTGGCGAGCCAGGCCGCGCTGTTCGGACCCTCGAAGTATGGCCTGCTTCCCGAGTTGCTGCCGGAGAAGCGGCTGTCGTGGGGAAACGGCGTCATCGAGTTGGGCACGTTTCTCGCGATCATTGTGGGCACGGTCGCCGGCGCGTGGATGGGCGAGCACTTCGCCAGCCACGAGATGTACGCGGGCTACGTGCTGCTGGGCTTGTCCGTCGTTGGATTCATCACGAGCCTGAGCATTGATAAGGTGCAGGCGGCGGCACCCGAAAAGCGGCTTCGCCTGAATATTGTTGGCGACTTGTGGGCGCAGATCAGCAAGATGCGCGCGGACCGCGCGCTGTTCCTGGCGGTGCTTGGTAATTCCTACTTCTGGTTTCTGGGCTCGCTGCTGTTTTCGACCATCGTCATCTATGGCCCCGACGTGCTGCACATCGGCCAGACAAAGACCGGCTATCTGAACGCGGTGCTGGCCGTGGGCATTGGATTTGGCAGCATGGCTGCCGGCTGGATCAGCGACAACAAGATTGAGTACGGGCTCATCCCGCTGGGATCGATCGGGATGACGTGCACCGGGTTCGCGCTTGGCGTCAGGCCCCACGGAATGATGGGTTCTGCGCTTCTGCTGGGCATGCTCGGCTTCTGGGCGGGATTCTTTGCGGTGCCCGTCAATGCGCTCATCCAGCACAAGCCGGCAGAGCAGGACAAGGGCGGCATCATCGCCGCTGCGAATCTACTGTCGTTCGTGGGAATCGCTCTGTCGTCGGGAGTCTACTTCATCTTCACGGCCTGGGTGCATCTTGACCCGCGCGGCGTCATCGTGACGGCCTCCTGCATCACGGCAATCAGCACCGCGTATGTCCTTTTCCTGCTGCCCGAGTGGTTCGGACGCCTGATTCTCTTCTTCGCAACGCGGACCATCTACCGCGTTCGCGTCATCGGGCGCGACAACTTTCCTGAGAAGGCCGGTGCGCTCCTTGTATGCAATCACATGTCCTTCGTGGATGCGGCGCTGCTGGTGGCTGCCACGGACAGGCCGATCCGATTCGTCATGTACCAGGGAATCTATGACCATCCCCTGGTGAAGCCCTTCGCACGAATGCTGAAGGCCATTCCGATCTCGAGTGAGCAGCATCCGCGTGAAATGCTGCGCTCTCTCAAAACGGCGAGCGATGCCCTGCGGAACGACGAGATCGTTTGCATCTTCGCCGAAGGGCAAATCACTCGCACGGGACAACTACTTCCCTTCCGTCGGGGGCTCGAACGCATCATGAAGGACGTCGAGGTCCCCATCGTTCCCGTTAATCTTGACGGCGTCTGGGGCAGCATCTTCAGCTTCGAGCGTGGGCGCTTCTTGTGGAAGGTGCCGAGGCGAATTCCGTATCGCGTGACGGTGAGCTTCGGCGCGCCCATGGCGACCGCGTCTACGGCGGTTGAAGTGCGGGTGGCGGTGCAGGAACTGCAGGCGACGGCCTTTGAAGCGCGCAAGCCGGCAATGAAAACTCTGGATCGCGCGTTTGTGCGTACGGCGCGGCAGCGGCCCTGGCGATTTTTCATGGCGGACGGCAAGACGCCGCGTGTTTCGTTCGGATCGGCGCTGAACAAGACCGTCTACGTTGCGCGCCGCCTGCGGCAGTTGATTGGCGAACAGCGGATGGTGGGCGTGCTGTTGCCGCCGTCAGTTGGAGGAGCGCTGACAAACTATGCGCTGACGCTGATGGGCCGCGTGCCGGTGAATCTGAACTACACATCGTCGAACGAGACAATTGCCAACTGTGCGGCGCAATGCGGGCTGGATCGGGTGATCACATCGAAGGCGTTCGTTGAGCGCTTTCCGAATCTCGCGATTCCGGGGCGGACTGTGCTGCTGGAGGATGCGCTGGGGGAGCCGCGGTTCAGCGAGAAGCTATGCGCCCTGGCCATGGCCTGGCTGATGCCCACAGCTTTGCTCAAGCGGGCGCTTGGGGCGCGGCGGCCCGAGGATGAGGCTTCACCGATGGACAGTCTGGCGACGGTCATCTTCTCCAGCGGCAGCACCGGCGAACCCAAAGGAGTGATGCTGTCGCACTTCAACATCGTGGCGAATATTCGGCAGGTCAGCCAGGTATTCATGCTTGGCGGGCAGGACAAGATACTCGGCATCCTGCCGTTCTTCCATTCCTTCGGATTCACTGCCGGGCTGTGGTTGCCCGCTGTCCCGGGCGTGGGCGTGGTGTTCCATCCCAATCCGCTGGACGCGCAGGTGATCGGCGGGCTGGTGGAGAAATACAAGGTCTCTTTCCTGGTTGCCACTCCAACCTTTCTGCAGGCCTATATGCGGCGCTGCACGCCTGAACAGTTCGGTTCCCTGCACTATGCCCTCGCGGGAGCGGAAAAGCTGCCCGAGCGCGTCGCTGTGGCTTTTGAAGATCAATTCGGCATTCGACCTCTGGAAGGATACGGCTGCACCGAGTGCTCTCCAGTTGTGACCGTCAACGGCAAAGACTTTCGGGCTCCCGGGTTCCGGCAGGTTGCGGCGAAGCGCGGGAAGATCGGACATCCACTGCCTGGCGTTTCGGTGAAGGTGGTCGATCTGGAAACGGGACTTCCGGTTCCTGCCGGTAAGTCGGGAATGTTGCTGGTGAAAGGTCCCAACGTTATGCAGGGCTATCTTGGCAGGCCGGAGAAGACTGCCGAGGTTCTGCACGATAGCTGGTACACGACGGGCGACGTCGCGATGCTCGAGGAGGACGGCTTCGTCACGATCACTGACCGGCTCTCGCGCTTCAGCAAGATCGGGGGCGAGATGGTGCCGCACATTCGGATCGAGGAAAAGCTGCACGAACTGGCGGACGTGACGGAGCAGGTTTTCGCCGTGACTGCGGTGCCGGACGAAAAGAAGGGCGAACGCATCGTTGTATTGCACACGCTGCCGGAAACGAAGCTGGCAGTTGTCCTGGAACGGCTGGCGCAGTGCGATCTGCCGGCGCTGTGGCGGCCGAAGACGAATCAATTCGTCCAGGTCCAGTCGATCCCGACGCTGGGGACAGGAAAGATGGATCTGCGCGCCATCAGGGCACTCGCAGTTTCTGCTGCCGAGACGGAGGTTCAGACATGTGCCTAAGCTCCGGTGTGGATTTCGTCGGTTCGTGGGACCGCAGGGTTATCGTCCTTCGGATACCCACCAAAAAGTTGCAAGTCATTGGATTTTGTTCGTTCTAACATCGGCATGCACTCCCTTTTAGCGAGGAAAGGTCAGTACCTATGAACGGCTCTATTCTGCTGCTTGGTTTGTTGGTTTTGGGATTTGCCGTGGTAATCCCGGTCTTAGCGATCGTGGCCTATCGGCGCACGGGTGCACTGCGGGCCGCGCTCGATGAGCAGCGATACGAGAATTCGGATCGTATTTCTTCTCTTCGGGCAGAAGTTGTAACACTGCGACGGACGGTCGACGAACTCTCCCTCCGGCTAAACGCGAATACGAGGGCGGAGGCTGGTGAGGCCACGATTCCGCCTGTGGCCGAACCAATAGTGAAACAGGCTACACCTGCTCAGCCGGTCCCGGTACCGATCATCATCGAACCCGCGCCGGTCTTGGAGCCGGTCTTGCCCGCCGAGGAAGTCATCCCTGCGACTCTGCCTCCGTCCGCCATGCCTGCGGAAGAGGAAGTTGCCGCAGCCGCTTTCTCCACCGAGCCGGTGCCGAGCGCCTATGTTGCTCCTCCACCGGCTGACCCAGTTGTTGCGGAAGCTCGCGTCCAGGCCGAAGCGGTTACACTTCCGGCCAGCGAGATAGAAGCTGAGCCTGCGATTCCGTCGAGCTCTCCAGCCTGGCAGTCCTCATACGAAGCGCCGCCACCCCGTGCCAGCGTCTTCAGCCGTCTGCGGAAAACTCTGCCGCTCGAAGAACTCCTGGGCATGAACCTGTTCGCGAAGATCGGCATTGTTCTGTTGGTACTCGGATTCGCTCTTCTCGGCCGCGTGGCACTGGTGGCGATGGGTCCGGCTGGCAAAGTAAGCCTGCTGTACGCGGCCGCGGCCGCCTTGCTCGGCGGTGGCATCTGGCTGGAGCGGATAGAACGCTACCGGCTCATCGGGCGCACCGGAATCGGCGGAGGATGGGCGCTCTTGTTCTTCACCACCTACGCCATGTGGCACGTGCCTGCCATGCGCGTGATGAGTTCGCCGACGGCAAACTGCACATTGCTCCTTGTTGTGGCTGTCGCGATGGTCGCCCATACGCTGCGCTATCGATCGCAGCTGGTCACCGGCCTCGCCTTCCTGCTCGCCTTTTCGACAGTCGCTCTGAGCCAGGACACGGTTTACGCGCTCAGCGCGGGCGTCATCCTCGCTATCGGCATCGTTGTCATTTGCCTGCGCATGGGCTGGTACGAGCTGGAGATCTTCGGCATCCTTGCCAGCTTTGGAAACCACTTCTACTGGCTCTACAAGCTCTACCCGGACGGCGTCAGCGGACACGCGTTCCCGCAGTTCTGGCCCAGCGCCATCATC
>DATJMU010000033.1:0-18282 GCA_035508555.1 Occallatibacter sp.
GTGGCTGTGCTACTTCAGGGCGCTGCAACTGGGGCCGGTGTCGCGTGTGGCTCCGCTGGATAAGCTGAGCGTGCCGCTGGTGATGGTTGTTGCGTGGATGCTGCTGGGCGAGAAGCTGACGCTGACGGAGATCGCGGGAGGCGTGCTGATTACGGCGGGGGCGATGATTATGGTGCTGGGATGACGAAGTGGTCAGTGGTCAGTGGTCAGTGATCAGTGATAGGGGACTGAGGATGGAGGGCGGGTTCTTTTAGACTAGGACGGATGAAGGCTACTGATGAGGCGCAATCGGCGGCGGTTTTCGGGGTGCGGCGGATTGTGTTGACAGGATTCATGGGGTCGGGGAAGAGCACGGCGGGGCCGCTGCTGGCGCTGCGGCTGGGCTGGCGGTTTGTCGATGCGGATGAGGTGATCGAGGCCGAAGCCGGGGCTCGGATTACGGATCTGTTTGTGCACGAGGGCGAGGAAGCGTTCCGGGAGCGGGAGCGGGCGGTGATTGAGGGGCTGATCGAGGGCAAGGAACTGGTGCTGGCCTTGGGGGGCGGGGCGATCGAGCATGAGGCCACGCGCAAGCTGTTGACTGGACCCGAGAGCGCGGCCGAGGGAACGCTGCTGGTGCATCTGGAGGTAACGCTGGAGACGACGCTCGAGCGCTGCCGGGGAACGGAGAATATGCGGCCGATCCTCGCCGACCGGGCCAACCTGGCGGGGCGGTACGAACGGCGGCTGCCGCTTTACCGGAAAGCGCACGTGTCGATCCGGACAGATGCGCTGACGCCGGAGGAGACGGTGGAGGCGGTGCTGCGCGCGGCCGGATGGTGAGCGGCCGGAGCGATTGCGGGCCGAAGGGCATCCAAAGTTGTGAACAAAATTCGCAAAGGGAGCGGGGACCTATGGAACAGAACGGCGCATCGCGCGTGTGGTTCATTACGGGAGCTTCGACGGGATTTGGGCGGCTGCTGGCTGAGGAAGTGCTGCGGCGCGGGGAATGGGCGATTGTGACGGCGCGGGAGGTTGCGAAGGTTGCCGATCTGGAGGCGCAGTATCCGGAGCGGGCGCGTGCGCTGACGCTGGACGTGACGAAGCCGGCCCAGATCGAGGCGACGGCGGCGACGGCGATTGCCGCGTTCGGACACGTGGACGTGGTGGTGAACAACGCGGGGTATGGCGTGACCGGGGCCATCGAGGAGGTTGCGGAAGATGAGTTCGAGCCGATGTTCCAGACCAATATTTATGGCCTGATCCGGACGACGCGGGCATTTTTGCCGCATCTGCGGGAGCGGCGCATCGGGCACATTCTCAACTTTTCTTCGATCGGCGGGCTCATCGGAGGCGCGGGGTGGGGTTTTTATAACACCACGAAGTTCGCGGTGGAGGGGTTCAGCGAGGCGCTGGCGGCGGAGATGAAGCCGCTGGGCGTGCGCGTGACGGTGATTGAGCCGGGGCCGTTCCGGACGGATTTTCTGGGAAGGTCGGGCCAGCTGGCCGAACGGGAGATTGCAGAGTATCGCGAGACGGCGGGTAAGGCGCGCGAGTACCTGAAGACGCAGAGCGGCAAGCAGCCGGGCGATCCACAGAAGGCCGTGGAGGCCACAATCGCGGTGGTGGACGCGGCCGAACCACCCCTGCACCTGATCCTGGGAAAGACGGCGCTGACGCGCTTCAGAGCAAAGATGGCGCAGTGGGAGCGCGAGATTGCCGCGTGGGAGAGCGTGACCACGGGAGCGGATTTTCCCGAAGGGACGTAAGAGCGGGACTGGCGCCGGCGCCGAAGGCGGTTACGGCGACCCTTTACGAACTTTTGTCGCCGCCGGAGCCGGAGATCATCTACTCTTCCCAAGGGTGGGTATGCGCGAGCTCTACTTGAGGATCAACCGGATCGTGGGCGAAGTGTTTACCCACGACATGTTCAACGTTGCCAAGGCGGCGGCGTATTCGGCGATGCTGACGCTCTTCCCGGCGATTCTCGTGATCACCACGCTGCTGTCGCAGGTGCATGAAGGCACGACGATGATGGGCGACCTGCGGGCGATCTTCGAGCAGCTGCTGCCCGTGGACACGATGAACCTGCTGCAGTCGGCGGTGCTGGCGCACCGGGTGAATTCGCTGCCGGTGATCATGTCGGCGACCAGCCTGAGCATCTTTGCGGGGCTGGGGATGACGCTGTCGCTGATGGAGGGATTCCGGCGGGCGTATCGTGTTCCGCTCGAGGAGACATGGGGGTTCTGGGGCCGACGGGTGCGGGCGTTCATGCTGGTGCCGATCATCATGATTCCGCTCTCGGTAGCGACGCTGGTGATCGTCTTCGGACACCAGATCGAGCAGTGGATGGTCGAGGCGGCGGGACACGACCTGCGGCACATCGTTCTGTTTTTCTGGCGGATGGTGCGATGGTCGATCGCGATTGTGGCGAGCATGGCGGTGCTGACCGTGCTGTATCACTACGGAACCCGGCGCGTGGAGAGGTGGCGTGCGGTGGTTCCGGGCGCGGTGACGGGGACGCTGCTCTGGTTCCCGGCGACGCTGGCCTTTGGCTGGTATGTGACGCGCGACGAGAACTACTCGCGGTTCTACGGCTCGTTTGCCGCGGGCATCGCCACGCTGGTGTGGCTGTATCTGACCGCGTTCAGCGTGCTGGTGGGCGCGGAGGTGAACGGCTGGCTTTACTGGAGCCGGCGGGAGCGCAACGGTGCGCCAAATACCTGATTCGCAAACTGCAAATCAGTGATTGCGGGCAATGACCGCGGCATGAGCGGGCCTGCAAGACGGTATGGGGCTTCTGTGTTTTCGGGCTCCATTTACAATGGTGAAGAGTGTGCTTTGCTAAACAACATCCCTAAACCAACCAACAAAACCTACCTTACTGAACCGATTTCTGGAGCGCTTCCATGCCTTTTTCAGAATTGAGCCTGTCGGAGTCGCCCTTGCAACGGCGCGCAAAGATTGTGGCCACGCTAGGGCCGGCCTCGAACACGGAGCCGGTGTTGAGAGACATGATTCGAGCCGGAGTGGACGTGATCCGGCTGAACTTTTCCCACGGATCCCATGAGAGCAAGCTGGCGGTTATGCAGAAAGTACGCAAGCTGAGCCGGGAGGAAAACAAGCCGCTCTGCATTCTGGCCGACCTGCAGGGGCCGAAGATTCGCACGGGAACGCTGAAGGACCATCAGCCTGTTCTGCTGAAGCAGGGGCAGCGGCTTACGATTACGCCGCGCGACGTTCCGGGCACGGTGGCGCTGGTGGGCACAACCTTCAAGACGCTGGCGGAGAACCTCGAACAGGGATCGAGGATTCTGCTCTCGGACGGGCTGATCGAACTGCGCGTGCACGAACTGGACGGCGAGGACGTGGTGTGCGACATCATCAACGGCGGGATGCTGGGCGAGCACAAGGGCATCAACCTGCCGGGCATTCCGGTGCGGACGCCGTCGCTTACCGACAAGGACGCCGACGACCTGGAGTTTGCGCTGAAGAACGGCGTGGACGCCGTGGCGGTTTCGTTTGTGCGCACGGCCGAAGACGTGCGGCTGGTGCGCAACCGGGTATCGGCGCTGGGGTTCGAGACGTGGATCATCGCCAAGCTGGAGAAGCCGCAGGCGATCGAGCACCTGGACAGCATCTTCGACGCGGCGGACGCGATCATGGTGGCGCGGGGCGACCTGGGCGTGGAGGTGCCGCCGGAGACGGTGCCGGCGATCCAGAAGCACATCATCCGTCGAGCGGCCGAGTACCGCAAGCCGGTGATCACGGCCACGCAGATGCTGGAGTCGATGATCGAGAACCCGCGGCCGACGCGCGCGGAGGTCTCGGACGTGGCCAACGCGGTGTACGACGGAACGGATGCGGTGATGCTGTCGGGCGAGTCGGCGGTGGGCAAGTACCCGGTGGAAGCGATCTCAATGATGGCGCGGATTGTGGCCGAGGCGGAGCGGCACATGAAGGAAGAGCGCTTCGCACAGCCGCGGCCGCGCCACGCGCGGCTGTCGATCGCGGAGACGATCTGCGAAGCGACGGCACACGCGGCCGACGACCTGGACCTGCGCGGGATTGCGCTGTTCACGGAGACGGGCACCACGGCGCGGCAGCTCTCGAAGTACCATCCCTCGACGCCGATCTTCGCGATGAGCCCGCTGGAGATCACCATCAACCGGCTGAACCTGCTATGGGGGACGACGCCGATCCGGTGCCCGAAGCTGTACACGACCGAAGCCCTGGTGGAGGTGGCCGAGAATCTGCTGGAACAGAACGGGTATGTGCGGCCCAAAGAGGTGATTGCGATTGTCGCGGGCACGCGGACGAAGTCGGGCTCGACGAACTTTCTCAGGTTGCACGCGCTGGGAGAGCACACTTATGAGCCGGGCCGGTCGTTCGTGACACAGGAGGATGGTGAGGGTGCTGCGGAGCCGGCGAAGGCGAAGCGGGGCGGACGCGGCGTGAAGGCCGCGGCAAAGCAGAAGTAAGCGGCGGGCCCAAGGCGGTCGCATGAAGGAGAATATCGCGGCAAGTCCGTTTTGAAGGGACTCGAATACGATTGACCCAGGGGCCACGTGAAAAATCCAGTACGGGTGCTGCTGAAGATTCCGGTGCCTTGGGTGTTTGTTCTGAGCTACCTGCTGGGGACTGTGCTGCAGGTTTACCTGCGGCCTGGTGCGACTTCCCCAACAAGCGCCTGGGTGAGCACCGGCGTGGGAGCAGGACTGTTTGCGGTTGGCGCGGTGATTGCAGGCTGGGGGTTGACGCTCTTCCACCGGGTGAGCACGACGACAGTGCCGGGTCAGCAGTCGCGGCTGCTGGTGACGCGGGGACCTTACCGAATTACGCGGAACCCCATGTATGTGGGGCTGACGCTGGCGTATCTGGGAGAAGCGGGGCTGCTGCGGCAGATCTGGCCGCTGGCGTTGCTGCCGCTGGTGCTTGCGTACCTGCAGTGGATGGTGATTCCGCTGGAGGAATCGAGGCTGCGGGAGTCGTTCGGCGCGGAATATGAGGCGTACTGCCGCCGCGTGCGGCGCTGGATCTAGCGGAAGAGCCCCACGTGCCAGTCGACAATGGGCTGGCGAAGCCGGCGCCTTGGGGCGCGGGGCATTTGAGAGCGCCTCGCTTTGCGATCTGCCTGCTATGATCAAGGGAGGTTGCGGCGTGTCGCGGCCAAAGGCTATTTTTCATCCCCATGACTCCCGTCATTCAGACAGCGGACCCGGCAGGGCTTGCCGCCCACTCGACGGAGAACCGTCCTCATGCAGCGGGCGCCATTCATGCGCCGAGCCCGGGCGCGACGGCCCGGCTTATCAACGATCTGCGGGAGCTTTTTAAAGTCAAGGTCGTAGGGCTGGTGCTGGTCACCGGGTGGGGCGGATTCTATCTGGGATCGATGCAGTCGGGGATCAGTTCCATGCAGCGGGGGCTGCTGGATGTTCTGCTGGGAATCGGACTGGTTTCAGCTGGCGCGGGGGCGTTGAACCAGGCGTTGGAACGGACGACCGACGCGCGGATGATCCGCACCGCGGACCGGCCACTGGCCTCGGGGCGATTCTCGCTGGCGCAGGGAGTGGTTGCCGGGCTGGGCGCACTGCTTCTGGGCGCGTGGTGGCTGACTCTGCACACGAACCTGCTGACTGTCTCGCTGGCCCTGTTGACGGCATTTACTTACGTGGCGATCTATACACCCCTGAAGCGGATGACGACGGTGGCCACGTTCATCGGTGCGTTTCCCGGGGCGATGGGACCGCTGCTGGGGTGGACGGCTGCGCGGGGAAGGATCGAGTGGCCGGGCGTGGCGCTGTTTGCGATCCTGTTCGTCTGGCAGTTTCCGCACTTCATGTCAATTGCGTGGCTTTATCGGGATGACTATGCGCGGGCCGGCATCAAAATGCTGCCGGTGGTGCAGCCGGACGGATGGTCGACCGTGGGCGAGGCGTTGTTCTTCGCGGTGCTGATGATTCCGGTAAGCCTGGCGCCGATGTGGCTGGGAGTGACGGGATGGACCTATGGCGGGCTGGCGATCGCGCTGGGGCTGGTGTACCTGGGTTACACGGTGCGGTTCGCGGGGGTATTGCGCGCGAAGGGTGAGGCCGAGAGCCGGATGCTGGCGCGGGACCTGCTCAAGGTGAGCGTGCTGTATCTGCCGGTGCTGTTCACCACCCTGATGTTCTGCGCCACGGCGAGGCACTGATGACGACGACTTCTCCGACAGCGAGGCCGGGCTCGGGAACCGGACCGGCGATTGCGGCGATTCTGGCCATCAGCGCGGCGGCCATGGCGTTTCTGTTCTGGCTGATCTACGTACACCCGGCGATGGACGCCTCGCGGCGGGAGCTGGCCTTTCTGCCGGGGCTTGACGCACTGCTGAACGGGCTGAGCGCGACGGCGCTGCTGATGGGGTTCGCATTTATCAAGGGCAGCCGTAGCTGGACCGGACGGATCAAGGCGCACCGGGCGGCGATGATCACCGCGTTTGTGTTCTCGTCGATTTTTCTGGTCTGCTACATTGCGAACTACGCGCTGCACGGGGAGAGCCACTACCCGGGGCACGGATGGGTGCGGGCGACGTACCTGACGATTCTGGTGAGCCACATCCTGCTCTCGATGATCGCGCTGCCGCTGGTGCTGATCACGTTTTTCTTCTCGCTGTCGGGGCGCATCCCGATGCACCGCAAGGTGGCGCGGTGGACTTTCCCGATCTGGCTGTATGTCTCGGTGACCGGCGTGGTGGTGTATGCGATGCTGGCAGCGGCGGGGGTTTGAGCAGCTTGTGGTGAAAGCCGACATTGTGCGAAAACCTCCTCTCAGCGGCTAAAGCCGCGCCGCCCGTTGATGTTCTTCTGGCACGGCTGAAGCCATGCCCTTTCAAAACCCCGAGTCTTTTCAGCCAGCAGTGACGTTGTACGCTTTCAAGACCAGACTTCCATGACAGGCTGTTGAGCCCGGAGCACGATGCCCGCTACGAACCAGTACGACGACGGGACCAGTCAGCTATTGCGCTGGGGCGGCTGGATTACCGGCACGGGGGTGGCGGCGGGGATTCTGCTGGAGACGCTGCTGGGCGGCATCTCGCCGACGGGGGCGAGCACGAATACCGGATGGTTCGCATTTATCGTGGCGCTGGGGTGCATTCCCTTCGGGCTGATGCTGCTGACGCTGGGCGTGGCCAAGTGGCTGCGCAACCGGCGCCTGGCGCGGAAGTGAACGCAGTGGTCAGTGGTCAGTTGTCAGTGGACAGTGGACAGTGGTCAGTGGACAGTGGACAGTGGTCAGTGGTCAGTGGTCAGTGGTCAGAGAGCCGTGGACGGTGGACCGTGGACCGATGGCTGCTGGAACGAGGCTTCTGTTCCCTGTTCCCTGTTCTCTGCTCTCTGTTCTCTGCTTTTACTGTTCGCCCCAGCTGAGCTTGCTGCGGAGGGCCTCGAAGAAGCCGCTGCCGGTGATGCGGATGAGCTTGACGGTGTGCTGGGAGCGGTGGCAGCGGAGCTCGTCGCCGCGCTGGAGTTCGACTGCCTGCTGGCCGTCGACGGTGAGCAGGGCGAGGTTGGGAATGCCTTCGACACGTACGGTGAGCGAGGCGCTGCCGGGGACGACGATGGGGCGCAGGGTGAGCAGGTGGGGACAGATGGGCGTAACGACCAGCGCGTCGACGTCCGGAGTCAAAATGGGGCCGTTGGCGGCCAGCGTGTAGGCTGTCGAGCCGGTGGGCGTGGAGGCGATGACGCCGTCGGCGCGGAAGCGGGCGACCTTTTTGCCGTCGAGCTCGACGGTGAACTCGCCCATGCGGGCGATGTCGCCCTTGGAGACGACGATCTCGTTGAGGGCCTCGTAGCTGGAGTGAAGCTGGCTGGCCCGCCAGAGCTCGGCGTGGAGCATGGCGCGCTGGTCGAGATCGTGGCAGCCGGTGCACCAGCTTTCGAGGGTCGAGTAGAGATCGGAGAGGCGGACCTCGGTGAGGAAGCCGAGATAGCCGAGGTTAACCGAGAGAATGGGCGTGCCGGTGGGGCCGAAGGCGCGCGCGGCGGAGAGCAAGGTGCCGTCGCCGCCGAGGACGATCACCAGGCCCGGCTTGAAGGACGGCATCTCCATGCGGTCGACGGCGGGCGGGTCGGAGACGTAGGCGCCGCCCTCGGTATCGACGATGGGCGCGTAGCCGCGGTTGCGGAGCCAGGCGACGAGCTCGGGCAGGAGACGAACAAGCTCTTCCTGGCGGGGCTTGCAGACGATGGCGACGCGGGTCATGCGCGTTCAGTGTAACGGATGCGGCGCCGGGAGGGATGTGCGCAGCCATGCGCGCCGGGTCGAATTAACGCAAAATCAAACCGGGAACCCGCGGCCATCGGCGATGATAGGTCTGCCATGAAACTCCTCCATCGAACTCTTTTACCGATTGTGCGTCTTGTTGCCGTCGCCGCTGCAGCCGCGGTCGCGTTCCACGCAATTGCAGCGCGGGCACAGACTTCCGCAGAGCAAAGGCCGGCGACGGCCGCGGCGGCGTATGAGTCGGGCGCGCCGTACGCGCCGGGACATGTTGAGGGTGGGTTCGACCTCCCGAACGGCTGGCGGATTACGCCGGCAGGCAAGGATGTCGGGACCATCGGGGACTGGGTGCTGAACCTGGTGACGGCGCCGGATGGCCGGGCCGTGATCGCGACTCACTCGGGCTACCTGCCGCATGGGGTGGACGTCTTCGACACGCAGGACGAGAAGATGACCCAGAATATCGGCCTCAGGAGCACCTGGCTGGGGCTGGCGTGGTCGGCGGATGGAAAGACGCTGTTTGTCTCAGGCGGCAACGCGGCGGGAGAAAAGTCGATTGCGCCGGAGATGGCGCCGATCTACGAGTTCGGCTATGCGGACGGGCGGCTGAGCGACAAGCCGGCGGGCAAGCTGATGGAAACCGTGAGCCCGAAGACGGTGTGGTGGGCGGGCGTGGCTTATCTGCCCGAAAAGCACTGGCTGTATGCGGCCAACCGCGGGACTGGCCCGGGGCCGAGCGATGTGGTGGTCTTCGACGTGGAGACGGGTGCGATTGTGGCTCGGATTCCCGTGGAAGTGAATCCCTATGCGCTGGTGCTGACGCCGGACGGACGGCGGCTGTTCGTTTCGAACTGGGCCAGCCAGTCGGTGAGCGTGATCGACACGGCGACGAACACGGTGATCCGGACGCTGCACGTGGGGATGAACCCGAACGATATGAAGCTGGCCAAGGACGGGCGCCTGTTTGTGGCGTGCTCGAACGACAACACCGTCTACGCCATCGACTCGCGGACGCTCGAGGTGACCGAACGGCTTTCAACGACGCTGACGCCCCTGGCGCCGGAAGGTTCGACGCCCGACGCGCTGGCCATCGACGATGAACGGAAGCTCTTGTATATCGCGAATGCGGACAACAACTCGGTTGCGGTGGTGAACATCGTCAACCGGGAGCACAGCACGGTGGAGGGGTTCATCCCGACGGGGTGGTACCCGGCGGCGCTGGCGCTGGCCGATGGGGGACGGACGCTCTACATCGGCGATGCGAAGGGCGAGCAGAGCTACCCGGACATGAAGAGCGTGGGGAGCCCGCTGGCGTCGAAGTGGTACGGGGATGAGACCATCAAGACGCTGCAGACAGCCTCGGTGGAGGCGGTGAACGTCAGCAACTTGAAAGAGAAGCTGGCCGGGTGGACGCGCCAGGTGATGGAGAATACGCCGTACCGGGATTCGCTGCTCTCGGAGGCGCCGCCGGCGCGGGAGCCCTCGGTTGTGCCGCGCGAGGTGGGCGTGACCACGCCGATCAAGCACGTGATCTACATCATCAAGGAGAACCGGACCTACGACCAGGAGTTCGGGGACCTGAAGGGCGCGAACGGCGATCCGGAGCTGACGATCTTTGGCGAGAAGGTGACGCCGAACCAGCATGCGCTGGCACGGGAGTACGTGATCCTGGACAACCTGTATTGCGATGGCGAGGTGAGCGTGGACGGGCACTCCTGGTCGGACTCGGCGTACGCGACGGACTTCAACGAGAAACTGTGGCCGCCCACGTATGCGGGGTGGAGCGCGGCGCAGCCTTCGCGGGCATATATTCCGTCGGCAGGGCACCTGTGGGACCTGGCGGCGCGGAAGGGGCTGACGTACCGGTCCTACGGCGAGTATGCGGCGCGGGCAAGCACGGGAACGACGATGCAGGCGGCGCCGGGCGTGGGCGGACTGGTGGGGCACGTTTCGCCGGATTACCTGGGCTTTAAGCAGCGGGATACGCAGAACGTGGCGATCTTCCTCAACGACCTGAAGGGATGGGAGGCGAACTACGACAGCGCCGATCCGGAGAAGCGGCTGCCGAACTTTACCGTGATGAGCATGCCCGAGGACCACACCAAGGGAACCACGCCGGGAGCTTATACGCCGCGCGCGATGGTGGCCAGCAACGACTACGCCATCGGGGAGCTGGTGGACGCGGTGAGCCACAGCAAGTACTGGCCGAGCACGGCGATCTTCATCATCGAGGACGACGCGCAGGACGGTTCGGACCACGTGGACGCGCGACGGACCGTGGGGCTGGTGCTGAGCCCTTATGTGAAGCGCGGGATCGTGGACAGCACGTTCTACTCGACGAGTTCGATGGTGCGGACGATCGAGCTGCTCCTGGGATTGCCGCCGATGAGCCAGTACGACGCTTCGGCGACGCCGATGTACAACTCGTTCGGGACGGCGCCGGAGGTGACGCCGTTCAACGCGATTGCGCCGATGATCGATGTGGATGCGAAGAACACGAAGGACTCCTACGGGGCGGCGGCGAGCGCGAAGATGGACTTCTCTCAGGTGGATCACGCGCCCATGCACCCGCTCAACGAGATTTTGTGGAAGAGCATCAAGGGGGCGGACGTGCCGATGCCGGCGCCGGTGCATCGGTTCCGGCCCCTGATTGACGCGAGCGGCGGGGGCGACGGCGACTGAGGAAACAGCCCGGCGGCCATGCGGCGGCGGGGCTGCATCTAATATGAAGATATGACTCCGCCAATCTCTTCGCGCCGCCGCTCCAAGACGCCGCCGCCGGGTGAAACCGGTCAGGAGGCCTTGTACCTTCGCTCGCTGAGCGATCGACAGGTAATCGTGACCATCAAGCTGCGGGACGGCGAGACCGTGCGCGGATGGATCGAGTACTTTGACGACGGGATGCTGCGGCTGACGCGCGAGGGACAGCCGAACCTCTTCATCTACAAACACCAGATCCGGACGATATCCGAGGCGGGACGGCGAGCGGCGCGGCCGGCGCGTGTGCAACGCGCGCCTGTGCAGCCCGCCAACGGGGAGGACGCGTGAGCGGCGGGGAGGCGGCGAGCGAGCAGCAGTTCCAGTGGATTCCGGCGGCGGCGGCGATTGCCCGCGAGGCGGGAGCGCGGCTGCGGGAGTTCTTTGCGCAGGGTGTGGCGACCGAATACAAGGGCGATGTGGACCTGGTGACGGTGGCCGACCGGACGGTGGAGCGGCTGATCCGGGAACGGCTGGGCGCGGCGTTTCCCGGGCACGGCATCTACGGCGAAGAGGGTACGCGCGAACGGCTCGACAGTGAGTACCGCTGGTACGTAGACCCGCTGGATGGAACGACGAACTTCGCACATGGCTTTCCGCAGTTCGCGGTGTCGCTGGGGCTGGAGCAGAGGCCGGCAGGGACAGCCGCGGATGAGGACGGAACGCTGGTGGCCGGGGTGATCTACGATCCCACGCGCGACGAGACGTTCGCGGCGGAACGAGGAGAGGGGGCGTGGGTGAACGGGCGGCGCATGCAGGTGTCGGGCGCAGAGTCGCTGGCGGAGGCGCTGCTGGCGACGGGATTTCCGAGCCGGAAGCGGCACGCGAGCCCCAATGTGCACTTTTATCATGAATTCACATTGCGGTCGCACGGGGTGCGGCGGGCCGGATCGGCGGCGCTGGATCTGGCTTACGTGGCGAGCGGACGGCTGGACGCGTTCTGGGAGTTCAACCTGAATCCGTGGGACACGGCGGCCGGGATTCTGCTGGTGGAAGAGGCTGGCGGCCGCGTCACCGACTACGAGGGACGGAAGTACCGGCTGGCGAGCGACGAGATTCTGGCGTCGAATGGAAGGATCCACGAGGAACTGATCCGGCTCTTTCAGGACATGTTCGCGGGGCGAAATCTTGAGCCGATCATCTCGGCGCGGGAGTTTGCCGAGCGGCGGGCAGCAGCGACAGAAGCGATGAAGTGAAGTCCGACCGGGCACGCGGGCGCCGCTCAAGTTGACGATCGACGCGGTGCCGATTCGGGCCCAGTTCCCTTCCCTCGCCGATTCCCGCATGGCAAAACGGAAGTTGGCTGGAGAACGAGTCAGCGCTTGGGGCGGTGTGCTACTATCAGCCTCGGGAATTCCCGTAACGCGGAGACGAACGAAGATGGCTTATGTAATAGCAGAACCCTGTATCGGCACCAAGGACACCGCTTGCGTAGACGCCTGTCCGGTCGATTGCATCCACCCGAAGAAAGACGAAGACGGCAACGCGGAGGCCGATCAGCTCTTCATCGATCCGGTCGAGTGCATCGACTGCGGCGCGTGTGTCCCGGCCTGCCCGGTATCGGCGATCTTTGCAATGGACGACCTGCCGGAGAAGTGGTCGCACTTTGCCGAGAAGAATTCGGCGCACTTCGGCCGCTAAGGGCTGTTGAGCCGCCCGCGAGGGCAGAATCGTGTCAACCAGCGTCCGCCGCGGTCACCTCTGCGGCGGGCGTTTATTTGTGGGCGGCAGGTGAGACGCCTGCGATGAGGAGAGACGTTCCTGTGCGCGGCAAGTTGGGAGACGCCCCTCCCGAAGACCGGAGGTCAACCGTATGAGTCCTCAGAGGAGCCGCGCGTGGGTTGCGGTGCTGGTGAGCACGGCAATGGTCTGCGTCCTGGGCTGCAAGGGCCTGGCTCGCTATGCGGCGGAACAGAGCCGATCCGCCGGGCTCTACCGTATGCAAGGCACGGTGCTGGGAGCGAGCGCCCCGACCCGGCAAGTCACGATCGCGCAAAAGGCCATCCGCGGCTTTATGCCGGCGACGAATGCCGTGTATAGCGTGCCCGACACGCAGATGCTGGCGCAGCTGAAGCCCGGCGTCGAGATCGATGGCGAGGTAAAGGAGCCGGCGGATGGGGGCGAGTTCCTGCTTGAACACATTGCAATCACCGCGCAGCCGAGGGCCGGGCTGTCGCCCTCCGATCTGCCGCCGCACGAACTGCTGCCGGGCGAAGCAGTGCCGGATATTCCGCTGCTGGACCAGGACGGGAAGGCCGTGGATTTCAGCAGCTACCGCGGCAAGGCGGTTCTGCTGACGTTCATCGACTCGCGCTGCACGGACGATTGCCCGATCCTGTCGAAGCGCTTTGAGCGGATCGACACACTGCTTAAGGCGGATCCGCGGGCCTTCGGCGCCAGCCACCTGATGAGCATCAGCATCGACCCTGCGTACGACACGCCTCAGGTGCTGCGGCGCTATGGGCTGGGCTATCTGGATGGCGACGCGGGCGGGTTCGCGCACTGGGAGTTCGTGCGCCTGACGCCGGCCAACCTGAAGAGGCTGGCTACCGACTTTGGCGTGGTGTACTACCCGACGAAGGACGACATCGACCACACCATGGTGACCGCGCTGATCGGGCCGGATGGGGTGCTCGTGAAGACCTGGGGCGGCGATGGATGGGATCCGGCGTCGGTGGCCAAGGCTGTGGCAGCCGCGGCTATGCCGGACGGCAACGCGTAGGAGACGCTTCCCTCGACCAATGGCAAGGGAGGCTCGCTCGCTTTGACCTGATTCGGCTGCGGGCCCGGGAGCGACCCGCTCACCCGGAAGCTACTGAAAGACTTCGTCCAACTCTTCGTCGTGGGCCGAGCCGTGGTCGGACCCTGCCCAGGAACGCGCGGACTCAATGGAAGCGGGACCTGGGAGTATGGAGAACCGGCCCTTTTCCACCTCGACGAACTCGACGGTGTCACCGGTCTTCAATCCGAGCTGTTTGCGAACATGTGGAGGAAGGGTGATGCGGCCGTTGAAGGTAACT
The DNA here is from genome assembly GCA_035508555.1 of Occallatibacter sp. Classification (GTDB taxonomy): domain Bacteria; phylum Acidobacteriota; class Terriglobia; order Terriglobales; family Acidobacteriaceae; genus Telmatobacter. Next base: position 14,019 of record DATJMU010000033.1, read on the forward strand.
GTTGCGGCTGGCATAAGAAACCTCTGGAAGCTATTGTAACGCGGCGTTCACAGGGAGGTTTCCACAGGCGGGATGTGCGAGCTTCCAGCTTCCAGCTATCGGCTTTAAGCTCCACGTTTCTCAGATCTTTACTGGAAGCGGAGAGCACGGCGAACCGAAGCCAACGAGATTGGAGGCGCTTCAGGTATCTGCCTGTCAGGCGCGGGAATCGGAGCTGCGCTTGCGGAAGACGACCTTGAGTTCCCTTCTCCAGTGCTCGGTGAGAGCGATGAGCTCCCAGTCGACCTCGGGCGAGAGATAGCGAAGGACCGGCTCGTTGGCGGGATGGACACGCAGCGCGGGGGCGGCGAGCAGCAGGCGGGGCGGGAGCGGAGAGACTTCGACACCCGGGAAGTAGCCCTTACGCTCGAATGCCGAGACGGGGCGGGCGCCGGCCGAGGCCGGCTGGCGGTCGGCGTTGAGGGCGCGAACGCGAATCCAGTAGTCGAGGGCCTGGAGGGGGAGGTGGAGGTCTTCGTTGGCCTTGAGCTCGATGACGGCGAGGCGGCCGTTGCGGTCGAGGGTGAGCAGGTCGAGGAGGCCACGGTCGCCGGAGGAGAGCGCCGGGACCTGGGAGAGGATGAGGTCGCCACGGAGAGAAGGAAAGAGATCGGCGATGGAGGCGCGGAGGCGGGACTCAAGCCAGCGCTCGGGGGTGAGCCGGAAAAGCGGGTCGGTGCGGAGGCCGTCGGGGTGACGGGCGGTGAAGAGGCGCTCGAAGAGCTCGCGAGCGAGGGACTCGGATTCGGGGGTGAGCGGGGTTTCACTGGCGCCGGCACCAAAGACGGCTTCGGTTTGATGGGCAAAGGAGTGGGCAGCAGCTCCGTGCCGGACGCGGGCGAAGGGAAGGCCGTGGAGCAGGAGGGCGACTTCGGTGGAGGATGTCGGGCGAATCTCGACGCGAGGGCGGGCGGGGGCGGGGACGAGGGCGAGGACACGATCGAGCTCGGACTGACAGCGCTCGAGCGCGGCGGAGGCGGAGAAGGCGTGGACGAGGCGGGACTCGAGGTTGCCGGTGTCGCGGAAGTCGACGGGGGTGAGCTCTTCGCTGCGCTCGTCGAGGGTGAAGAGCTCAAAGTGAGCGGCCGCGTGGTTGAGCCAGGCCATGCGCTCGGCGGTGGTGCGCCAGGCTCCCGCGGGAACGATAACTTTAAGGCCGCCAAAGTGGTGGCGAGGGTCGGCGTGCTGGCGGCAGTAGTCGAGCCAGAGGACGCCGAGTGTAAGGATACCGTCGACCATGGCGCCGGACTCGGCCTGGGAGACGGCGATGACCGCGTCGGCGGCCGGGCCCTGAAGGAGGCGGCCGCGGATGTAGGCAGGGCCGAAGCTGTGCTCCAGGTCCATAGCGGAGCGGAAGCCGTCGAGTTTGGCGCCGATGAAGGCGCGGGAGAGGGCGCGTTCGAGGAGGCGCTGATATTGCCGGCGGGCGGTTTCGCGCGTAGTGGGTGTGCGGCGGTCCGCGGTGGAGACGAGCTCCAGGGCCTGCGGACGGGCGGCGCCCATGCGGCGGGTGGCCAGGCGCAGGCTGTGGGCCCGAAGCTCGGCACCGACGACGGTGCGCACCAGGTTGCGCTCGGGGCTCCAGAGCTGGAGAAGGCAGCGGCCGTGGGACTCGGAGACCTCGCAGCGGGCGGTGCGGAGGTCAAAAGCGACGCGGCCGTCTTCAAGGATGGCGGCGGCGGGGTGGGCGTCGAGGTAGTCCTGAATGGTTTGGACGAGGCGCTCTGGAGATGGGGGCTCTCCCGTAGCGGCTTTCGGGGCCATGGCGGGCTCTACCAGCCCCGGCGCTGGCGCAGGCCAGTGATGTGGGCGGTGTGGTGGCGGCTGTGCCAGGCGTAGAGCGCCAGGGACTTGGCGAGGGTCTGGCGGCCCATCTCGGGGTGGTTGAAGCCACGCTGGAAGTCTTCTTCGCCGAGGGGCTCGAGCAGGGCGACCCAGCGGGTGTGAAGAGCTTCAATGAAGGCGAGCGACGGGGCTACAGATTCGCGGCTGTCGGCCAGGCGGGCCCAGGCGGCTTCGTCGTAAGGCTTGATGGTGGGCCACTTCTCGGTGAGGGCGAGCTTGAACCGCACGTACGAGTTGGCGTGGCTGTCGGCGACGTGGTGAACGACCTGGCGGACGGTCCAGCCGCCCTCGCGGTAAGGGGTATCGAGCTGCGCGTCGTCGAGGCCGGAGACGGCTTCGCGCAGTCGCTCGGGAAGCTGGCGAAGGATCTCAATATGCGCCGCGCGAACGCCGGGCATGCTGGCGGCGGGAGGCGAGAAATGGCCGATGGGGTAGCGGAGATCCTGGTCGTCTGCCATGGTTGGAACTTTAGCACGCGCATGCTCAGACGCGTGTGACAGGCGCTGCAGCGAGCCGGCCAGCAAGAGTGCCCGCGGAGCGCGGACGGGAGCAGTGCTAGACGGACTGGTGGGCCGCCGGATGGTGGTGCTTGTGGTGATGGCGGTGATGCTTCGCAAACGCCGGTGTGGCGATGACGACGAAGAGCAGGAGGGCGGCGAGCTTTTTCATGGGACGAATGTAGCACGAAGTGAGGAACCGGGACAGATACGCGTGGGGCGGGGACCAAAGAAGGAACGGGTGCGGGATTTCTGTGCGGCGGGCAGGACGATCGCAGTGACGGCGTCAAGGGGCCGTTCTTGCCGCCCGCGCCACCCCTACGGGGCTCAGGGCATTTTCTGTACGGTTTCCCCCACGCTAAAGCGCGGGGCTAACAAACATTGCGCCCACGGCGCGAGGAAAGATCCAACTTCAGAATGGAAAACGTTGGCGCGCTTGCCCTGATGCGGCGGGAGCCGGCACGGACGTTCGAGCGGAACGGGCGTAGACTGGAAAGATCATGATGAATGGCGATGCTTCCCCTGCGGCGAACCACAAGCGGTATTTCTTTGAAAAATTCGGGATCACGGAGCGGCTGCTGGAGCGGTGCCTGGGCGAGGCGCTGTCGGCGGGCGGCGACTATGCCGATCTGTATTTTGAATCCGTGATGGCGACGGCGCTGGGCGTGGACGAGCAGATTGTGAAGTCGGCGAGCCAGGGGACGAGCGCGGGGTGCGGGGTGCGCGTGCTCTCGGGCGAGCGGACGGGGTATGCGTACACGGACAACCTGAGCCCGGAGCGGCTGCTGCACGCGGCGCGCACGGCGGCGCTGATCGCCTCAGGGCCGGCCAAGCAGCCGGTGCAGGGGTTTGTGGAGACGCCTTCAGCGGAGCTGTACCCGATGCCGGTGGGCGGCTACGACCTGGACCTGGCGGCGCGGCTGGAGCTGATTTTGCGTGCGGACCGGGCGGCAAGGGCCTTCGACGCGCGCATTGTGCAGGTGCGGGCGAGCTACTCGGAGGAGCTGCGGCGGGTTTTGATTGCGGCCTCCGATGGGGCGTTCGCCAGCGATACGCAGCCGTTGTGCCGGCTGAACGTGTTCGCGATCGCCAAGGAAGGCGCGGTGACGACGAAGGGCGCGGCTGGCGGCGGGGGCCGTGCCGGGCTGGATCAATTCCAAGGCTCCAAAGGGCCGGAGGCCCTGGCGCGGGAGGCGGCGCGGGGCGCGATTCTGCAACTGGGCGCGGTGCCGGCGCCGGCGGGCGAGATGGAAGTGGTGCTGGGGCCGGGATGGCCGGGCATCCTGCTGCACGAGGCGGTGGGGCACGGGCTTGAGGCCGACTTTAACCGCAAAAAGACTTCGGCGTTCACCGGGCTGATCGGGCAGCCGGTGGCGAGCCCGAAGGTGACCGTGGTGGACAACGGAACGATGGCCGGAAGGCGCGGATCGCTGAACGTGGACGACGAGGGAACGCCAACGCAGGAGACGGTGCTGATCGAGGGCGGCGTGCTGAAGGGCTATCTGTCGGACAAGCTCTCGGCGCGGCTGATGGGGATGGCAAACACGGGTTCGGGACGGCGGGAGAGCTACCAGGCGATCCCGATGCCGCGCATGACGAATACCTACATGCTGGCCGGCGACGACGCGCCGGAGGATATTTTGCGCAGTGTGAAGCGCGGGCTCTACGCGGTGAACTTTGGCGGCGGTCAAGTGGACATCACGAACGGGAAGTTCGTGTTTTCGGCGTCCGAGGCGTACCTGATCGAGGACGGCAAGGTGACGGCGCCGGTGCGGGACGCGACGCTGATCGGCAACGGGCCGGAGGCGCTGAAGTATGTTTCGATGGTCGGGAACGACCTGAAGCTCGACGAAGGCATCGGGACGTGCGGGAAGGATGGGCAG
>DATJMU010000034.1:0-70620 GCA_035508555.1 Occallatibacter sp.
ACCCCAGATTTGAAAACCTCCCTCGTCGCGTCCGTTGAAGCTGCCGCCGCCAATGCCGGCCTCGTTCTTGTCTCTGTCAAACAAGGCGCCGACCTGCACGGACATTCCACCGCGAACTTCGAGCTCGGCCTCAGCGACGGCTCCGCCCGCTCGCTCAAGCTCGAGCTCTCCCACGACTTCGACTTCAAGGAAGCCCATCTCCTGCCCGAGATGACCGCGCACCTTGCCGCCGAGGCCCAGCGCCTGCGCAATCCGCGCCCCGACTGCTACGTCACCCTCGACGGCCTGCCCATCGCCTTCGGCCGCTTCCAGTGGCCCTTCCACCGCTCCACCTCCGGCGCCGACACCTACATCGTCCACGGCGAAATCCAGTTGACCGACGGCGCCATGCGCAACCTCCACGCCAAAATCGCCGCCTCGGTCACCGTCACCTTCGCTCAGATCGTCCCCGCCATGGAGCAGCCCTACGCCGAGACCTTCGTCTACAACGCCGTCCGCAAAACCGTCGACATGGGCCAACTGGAATTCTTGAAATCCGGCAACCGCCAGCCCGTCCCCGTGACCACCCGCTACTACAGCCACTGGCAAAAGAAGTTCCTCTTCACCGAGACCGACGACCACGAGCGTCTGCGCTTCCTGCTCAGCAAGGTCTACTGGCTCTCCGGCGTGCTGGGCGCCGGTGCTCCCGTCTGGGTCGCCGATCCCCGCGACGCGCAGTACCTGAACACCACCGAGGCCGATCTCCTGCGCATGGCCGGAGCCGAGGCGGCCGAGGGGCTGATGAATCTCGATGGCGAATTCGCCTCGCCCACCCCGGCCCTCATGGCCCGCGCGGACCAGTACCGCGAGGCCCTCGAAGCCGCTCTCAGCTTCACCAAGCCCCAGTTCAACGAGGCCATGCGCTCCGGCCACGCGAATATGTAGGCTTTTCAAAAGCCAAATCACTACCCCTGTCAAACGTGGGTACGGATATCAATCAAGTGGTAATCTCCCCACATCCGGTAATTCGCCAACAGCCAACAACGGCTGTCATCCCGACCGAAGTGGAGGGATCCGCGGTTGCTTTTAGCGCATTCCGCCATTCCTCCAAACTCTCAATCTCCATATAGCGGTTAACCAGGCCATTCCTCGGGCCCGCATTCTAATCTATATTAGAATACAGTGGATGAGGCGCCAAGATGCTGAAACTGAAACTGACGACAATTGGAAGCTCGGTTGGAGTGATCCTTCCCAAAGAAGCATTGTCGCGTCTGAAAGTCGACAAGGGCGACTGCATCTTCCTGACCGAAGAGAAAGACGGTTTCAGGATTACGCCGTTCGATCCGGAATTTGAACAGGCCATGGAGACGGCCCGTAAGGTGATGAAACGGCGCCGGAACGCACTGCGTGAGCTGGCAAAGTGAAACGCCATCGATGGATATGGGTTCCGCTCTCTGCTGTCCTTGCCATCCATGACGAACAGATTTCGGAACACGGAGGCATTCGCGGTGTTCGCGACCTCGCCGTAATCGAGTCTGCGCTTGCCCGGCCCCGCAACCTCTTTGCGTACGGGAAACCAGATGCCGCCGCGTTAGCGGCCGCTTATGCATTCGGACTATGCAGCAACCATGGATTTCTCGACGGCAACAAACGCACAGCCTATGTGGTAGCCGAAACATCTCTCGATCTGAACGTGTGCGCCATGGAGGCTGCAGACGAGGAAGTTGTCAACACGATGCTGGCGGTTGCGTCAGGCGTCATGCCCGAAGCCAGACTGGCGGAGTGGTTCCGGTCTTCTATTGTGAAGTCTAAGGAATCTGGCGCGAGCTGATCCCTTCTTTTCTTTTCGGCGCGTCAAAACGCCTTCACCTTAGCCGAGCAAACATGGACACGTTCGGGTAGACAGGCGAGCTTGTTGATCGACTTCAAAATGAAGAGTAGGACGTGACATTTGCCATGATTGTAGAGAGCGTCCATCGATCAAAACTGGGCAATTCGATGGGGCGAGAGAGCATCCCGGGCGTATTATCCGAAAGCACATCGACCGGTTCGCCATCCGCCCTGATCACATGCGGAAAATGTCCGGAGTCGTTCTCGACCCACGCCGGTACATAGTGCATATTGCCGTTCTTCCATGTCCCGAACCAGAGAAGCACAATGTGCGGATGGTGTGCACGCGCTCCTTCCACAAGCTGGTCCACATTAGTGTCGTCGGCTATGCTTTCTTTACCCATCCGTAAGCACATCAAGCCGCCAGAGTCTGGTCGTAACGGTTGGCTCACTTCGCCGTTACCCAAAGAAGTGCAGAGGCAGCCTATCGTTATCTTCCCGGGCAGCATTCCGTTCTGATCAGCAGCCCCCGCGCCCGGTCTACAGCACCGCCCCGCACCCCGAGCAGAACCGCGCCCCCAGCACATTCGTCTGCTGGCATCGCGGGCATGCCGTCAGCGTGCTCGGCTGCATCACGCCCATCCCTGTCGGCGGCACGTTCACCGTCACATTCACCGGCTGACTCCATCCCGGCATCGCAATCCCCAGCGACGCCGCGATCGCCGCCGCCTGGATGGCGTTGAACTCCCGCACCCGCCCCGGCATAAAGAAGCACTCGATGAACCCCAGAATCCACGGAATCGGCGTCCAGAAAAAGCACAGGTACAGGACTCCCAGTCCGGTTCTGCGCAGATAGAAGTGGTGAATCCCGAACCCGCCCAGGAACAGCGCCAGCAGGATCCCCACGATCTCATCGCGGCGCACCGCCTCGTACTGCTGGTAGAACAACGCCTGCGGATTGGGATAAGGAAGAGTGCCCATGGTCTTTCTCCTCGCTCCGTCGTATGCAAGATACGCTTGCGCCGGCATCCCGGTTCCGCGCCCCGTCGGGCTCCCGGCCGGCCCGCGCTCACTCCCTCTCCGATCCTATCCTGTCCGCCGCGTTGGCCTCGGCCGCCGCTTCCATCTCTCCGAGCATCCCCCGCATCTCTTCGAACTCGCTCCGCCCGTGCAGCGCCTTCAGCCGCGGATCGGCCAGCGTCTGGAAGAACCACGGGCAGCGGTCCTTCCTCGAACTCTGCAGCTGCGCGATCGCCGCATCATGCTCGCCCAGCGCCGCGTAGGCGGCCGCCGCAAACGTATTCAGGACGTACCGCTCCCGGCCCAGCCATTCCAGCCGGTCCAGGATTCCGCGCGCGCCCCTCTCGTCCCCGCCTGCGGCCAGCGCGTATGCGTGCGCCGCCAGGATCGTGTCGTAATAGGGCAGCCGCCGCTCCAGGTCTTCGGCAAGCTTCACGGCCCGGTCCGGCTCCCCGTTATAGGCCAGAATCACCGCTCCGTACAGCGCCGTGCCCGTCCCTTCGCTGAACTCCGCAAGCGTCTCCCGCGCCTGCTTCAGGCTCTCCTCCGCGTATCCCGCCAGGTGCAGCGCCCACGCCAGCCTGCTTCGCAGCGACGCCGAGTACGGATCCTGAGCAATCGCCGCCTCCAGCAGCATAATCGCCTCGTCGAACCGGTGGCGGCTCAGCGCGAACATGGTCCTGGCCCGGGTTACCCACTGGTTGTGCGGCAGATCTGCCGAGCGCTCAAAGTGCCTCAGCGCCGTTGCCAGGTCCCGGTCGAAGTGAAAGCTCAGCCAGCCCAGTGACGGCAGCATCGCCTCCGGCTGTCCCGGAGGCTCCGGGGTCTGCTCGGCCACGCGCCGCGCCACCGCCGCCGCCACCGCCGGCGCCATGTAGCCGTGAAAGGCCTGTCCCACGCACAGATTCACCAGATCCACCCGCGCGCCGGTCAGCGCCGGATCCAGTTCCGTCGCCCGCAGAAGGTGTTGCAGGGCGTCCTGCATCTGGTGCCGCTCCAGGGTCTGCCAGTCGTGATGCGCGCGCTGAAAGATCTCGTACGCCTCGCGGTGGCGAGTCTCCTCTTCCGCGCCGGCAGCGGCCGCAATGGAGATCTCCCCGCCATGCCCCCCGCCCGGCGCCGGTTGCTCCACTGAAAGGCCCGCGCCCAGCCGCAGGCCCAGGCGGCTCGCTAGCTCGGTCTCGAGACCCGCGGTCCGGTCCCGCGCCACCAGCACGTCCTCCACCCACACCTGCGCCGCGTCTTCCACGCGGATCATCTCCGCGTGCAGCCGGAACCGTCCCGCCACGGCATGGATCGTTCCCGCCAGTGCATAGTCCGCCTTCAGCGCCGCCCCAATCTCCCGCGCCGACAATCCCCGCCGCGTCAGCGTGAATACCGAGTCCTGCGCCAGAACCGCAAAGGCCGGCTGCCGCGTTCTGAACATCTCCGCGGCTGTCTGTTCCACGACCGCTGCGCCCAGGTGCTCCGGTACCCCGTAGCCCGCCGCAAAGGGCACAATCGCCAGCCGCGGCCGCTCATCTGCCGCAGCCGGACGATACAGCTGCACCTGCGCCGTCAGCCGGTATCCGCGCTTGTATACGGTTTGAATGCACTCGTCCGGCTGCAGCCGCGCCCGCAGGGACGAAAGGCACCTCGGCAGGCTGTCCGCGCTCACGTGCACCCCTTCCCAGAGCGCCCCTCGCAGCTCCTGCGGGCTCACGATCTGCCCGGCCCTCGTCAGCAGAAAGCGCAGCGCCGCCAGCTCTCGCGGCGGAAGATGGATCGTCGTCGCCCCACGACGCAGTGTCCCGTCCGGCTCCAGCCGGAAGTTCCCGAACACAAACCCGGATTGACAATCCACCGGCGCCCGCTCCGCCGGTCCCGGCAGAGCCGCCAACGACTCCCGCACCCTTTCCAACGCAGCTCCTCGGAGTAGCACTCAGCGACTCAACCCAAGGCCAAATCCATCTGCACTCCGGCGCCTCGGATCTTGCCGCCGTGACCCCGCTCACCATCCAATTCAGGGAAAGAAAGTCTCTCGGGCAGGATCCGCTCTGGTTTTGTAACTGCGGAGCCCCTTCTGCTGTGGCAACACGCCGATTATCGGCCGTTACCCCGTTAAAGGGGAGAAGATGACGTTGCAAAATCCGCTCTTGAAGTAATCCAGGAAGGTTACTCAGTAACCAAACAGTAAAGGAAGCTCCCGCCCCACGGTCCCCGCCTCTGGCCCTCCGCTATGGCCTTCGCGGTCGCCGGCGCCACCCGCTCTCTCCGGACCCACCCGTTCCACAGCCTCGATCTCTTCCCGCTACCTCGCCTTGATCGCGTACGTCAGCCCCATCGTGAACTGGAACGAGTTCCGCTTCGTGGGCGGCAGCGACACTGGCGGGTCGTTCAGATAACTGTCCAGCGTCCCCAGCGAAAAGCTGAAGTTCTTATAAGCCGGGAACGCAAACGTGTTCGTCTCCGTCGTCGAGTAGGCCCGCGCGTTGTTGTAGGCGGGAATGAAGGCCACCGACTGCGTGTACGTCACCATCTTCAGGTGCAGCGCATAGTTCCCCGAGAAAGTCGAGCCCACCAGGTCCTGGTTCGTTCCCGTCGCCCCGCTGATGAACTCCTGCTTCTCGTACTGCACCGTCCCCTTCAGGTCCGCCTCCTGCTTGGCCGTCTTCAGCGCCGTCCATCCCAGTCCGCCTCCGTAAATCTGCTGCAGATCCAGGTCCTGGCTGAAGTTATGGTCGAACGTCGTCTGCCCCAGCGCGAAGAACCGCGGCGAAAAATACTCGTCCCGCTCCGCGTCCGCGTGGTAGATCGCCGTCTTGGTGCTCGTCGACGGAACCAGGGTCGCCGGCGTGGTCGCCGTGGCCGGCATCGTATACGCCGGCTGCGTAATCTTCCCGAACGACCCGCTGAACCCGATCAGCGTCTTGTTCCGCGTATCCAGCCAGCTCACCTCGGGCATCGTCCGCGCCAGCGCCACCGCGCCCGAAAACGTGTACTGGTTCTGCGTCGCCGTCACCAGCGTCGCCCCGCCCGTTGCCGCCCCGCTCCAGCCCGCCAGCGGACCGCTGTGCTTCCCAAGCTCCTTGTGCAGCGTCGTCTCCTCCACGATATAGCCCGCTTCCTTCACCGCAATCGGCGCCGCCGCGGCCGCCGGCCCACGCACCGTCACAGTCTCCCCGGTCGCGTCCACGCTTCCCACCGGAATCTTGCCCAGTTGCCGCTCGTTCCGCGGCTTGTTGTTGTCGCCGAACACCGCATACGTGCCCTCCGCGTGCAGCTCCTTGATCTTGCCCCACGGAATCGTCAGGTCCCCCAGCACCTCGCTGTGGAACGAGATCTTGCCGCCGCTCTCCCCCACCAGCTTGCCGTGCAGGGTATCGCCGTTGCTCAACACCACCACGTCCTGAGCGGCCGCCGGTTGGGTCTTGGCCGCACCCGTCGGCGCCGCCCACAAGACTGCTCCGCACAGCCAGTACACTGCAAAACTGCACTGCATCGTCATACGCACTGCGAAACCACGGTGCATGCTGGAATCCTCTCAGGAATGATTGTTGGAAGCTGTTGTTCACTCTCGCGCGGCCGCGGGAAAGTTAAGAACTGCCTCTGGATGGGGCGGCGGTGGCCGCCCGCCAATGGTTGGATGCCTCTCGGAAGTGTAGCGTCTATCCCCTCTGCCCTCGCGTTTTCAGGAAAACTTCCAGTTTGCCGCTCCGCACCACCCCGACAATGGTTCTGGGCCCCCTGTGCCGTCGCCCGCAAAACCCTGTCGCGGAGTTGCCCATGACGAAGTCGCTCTCCTACGCCCAATGGTCCCTCGAACCCTATTCCATCGGTGTCAAGCTCCGCACCCTCCGCACCCGCAAGCGCCTCACCCTCTCCCGCCTCGCCGCCGAAACCGGCCTCTCCACCGCCCTGCTCTCCAAGCTCGAAACCGACCGCATGATCCCCACCCTGCCCACCCTCGCCACCATCAGCCGCGTCTACGGCGTCGGCATGAGCTACTTCTTCTGCGAGCCCGCCCGCCACTCCCTCTCCGTCACCCGCAAAGCCCACCTGGAGGGACGCGGTCGCGGCCCCGATGCCGTCCGCATCCTTCCCCTCAACGTCCCTGAACGCGGCGCCCGCCTCCTCGCGCAGCTCATCGAGTTTCCCCCCGGCGGCGCCACCGTCTCCGCCGCGGTCTCGGTGGACAGCCTCCGCGAAACCAACGCTGTCGTCTACGTCCTCGAGGGCTCCCTCCAACTCGACGCCGCCGGCCTCAGTGAAACCCTCGACGCCGGCGACTGCGCTGCCATCGAGAGCGATATCGCCCTGGCCTGGAGCGCCGCCGGCAGGCAGCCCTGCCGTGTCCTCGCCGTCTTTCCCGGCGCCGCCACGCCTCAGGACTGACGGCCTGCCCTGGAACGAGCACAGGCGCCCCGCGCCTTTGACGCCCCGCGCCCACCGTCTCGCCTCCGAACCCCGGGAGCGATCCGCCCTCCGCCGCTCATCCCAAATGAATAACGTTGCCTCTGTGAGGGTCGCTCTGTACGATGATGGGGAACCTTCGAGTACTCCCGCATGAGACCAAATGCTCCCTTGATCAAGGCCACCCTCGCCGGCGCCCTCGGCGGACTCCTCTTCGGTTTCGACACCGTCGTCATCGCCGGCGCCATCGGCTCCCTCGTCCAGCTCTACCGCCTCAGCCCCCAGAACGAGGGCCTCACCGTCGCCATCGGCCTCTTCGGCACCATCGTCGGCGCCCTCTCCGCCGGCGTCATCGGCCAGAAGCTCGGCAGCCGCGAAACCCTCCGCATCACCGCCATCCTCTATCTCCTCTCCGCCTTCGGCTGCGGCTTTGCCTGGAGCTGGTCCGCCTTCATGTTCTTCCGCTTCATCGGCGGACTCGGCATCGGCGCCTCCTCCGTCCTCGGCCCCGTCTACATCGCCGAACTCGCCCCCGCCAAATGGCGCGGCCGCCTCGTCGCCACCTTCCAGCTCAACATCGTCTTCGGCATCATGGTGGCCTACATGTCCAACTACGCCATCAGCCTCCTCCACCTCGGCGCCGCCACCTGGCGCTGGCAGATCGGCGTCTCCGCCCTCCCCGCCCTCGCCTTCCTCGTCATGCTCTTCGGCATCCCCCGCAGTCCCCGCTGGTCCGCCTCCCGCGACCGCATCGACGACGCCCTCGCCGTCCTCCGGCTCATGGGCGAGCCCAACCCCGAAGCCGAGCTCGCCGAGATCCGCGCCGCCCTCGCCCAGGAGCACGCCTCCGCCCACGAGCCCGTCTTCCGCTGGAAGTACCGCTACCCCCTCTTCCTCGCCATCACCATCGGCTTCTTCAACCAGCTCGCCGGCATCAACGCCATCCTCTATTACCTCAACACCATCTTCGCCTTCGCCGGCTTCAGCCAGATGTCCAGCTACCAGCAGGCCATGGCCATCGGCGCCGCCAACTTCCTCTTCACCCTCGTCGGCATGGCCTTCATCGACAAAGCCGGCCGCAAATCCCTCCTCCTCATCGGCGCCGTCGGCTGCGCCGCCTGCCTCGCCGGCGTCGCCTGGATCTTCCACTCCCACAGCCACCAGGGCTCTCTGCTCTGGTTCCTCGTCGTCTACATCGCCTTCTTCTCCCTCTCCCAGGGCGCCGTCATCTGGGTCTACATCGGCGAAGTCTTCCCCACCCACGTCCGCTCCAAGGGCCAGGGCATCGGCAGCGCCAGCCACTGGATCATGAACGCCGCCATCGCCCTCACCTTCCCCGTCGTCGTCCACTCCATGAGCGAAGCCACCCCCTTCGTCTTCTTCGCCGCCATGACCGTCGTCCAGTTCCTCGTCGTCCTCTTCATCTACCCGGAAACCAAGGGCCAGACCCTCGAAGAACTGCAGCGCCAGCTCCTCCGCGCCGGCTGACGGCTGCCTTAGGGCCTGTTGACACCACCAGGGCGGTGGCGGCAGGAGCCCCACTCATCCCGGTATCGCCAGCTGTGTCCCGTTCATCGCGGTCTTGTCGCGATGAGCGGGCTGCGGCTCTGCTCCTGTCACCGCCACCGCGGGAGCCCCACCCATCCGGGTACCGCCGGCTGTGCCCCGTTCATCGCGGTCTTATCGCGATGAGCGGGCTGCGGTTCTGGTCCTGTCACCGCCACCGCGGGGGCCCCACCCATCCCGGTATCGCCAGCTGTGCCCCGTTCATCGCGGTCTTATCGCGATGAGCGGGCTGCGGTTCTGCTCCTGTCACCGCCACCGCGGGAGCTCCACCCATCCCGGTATCGCCGGCTGTGCCCCGTTCATCGCGGTCTTATCGCGATGAGCGGGCTACGGTTCTGCTCCTGTCACCGCCAACGCAGAGGTCACCGCCCCATCCGCATCCAGCTCCGCCTTCCCCCGGGCCGACCCCGCATCCCCCCAACCTCGCTGCCGTCCAATGCCGCCCGCAGCCGTACCGGGAGACCGCTTTGCCGAAAATAACCCCTCTGCGGCGCACAATAGGACCATGAGCCGGCAGAATCTCTACCCGTCGTCTCGTCGAAATGAGCAAGTGCGGGACGAAAATCCATCCTCCCCCCGGGGGGGGAGGGGAGGGTTCTCACAGTTGAACTGTTTTTGGTGCAATCGAATTTCGCAAATTGCTGAAAATAAAAGACAGCACCAAAATAATTCGGTAACCAAGTAGTTACCGAATTAACATTCTGTTCACCAAAAATCGGGGTATTTTCGTGATTTTGGCCGCCATTTCGCGCGTTTCTGGGGTACTTCCGCCTGCGCGCCGCCCGCCGCCACGCTGCCTCCGCCGCGCCCGCCGGCCCACATCTGCCCCGAAGCTTCCATTGACTCGTCATCCCGATTCGGTTATTCTGAGAACCTTGCGCGGTGTTGCGCCTGGGGTCTGTGCGCCGGCATTTCCCCGAGCTGTTGCGTTGGAGTGACCGGTAAGCGCCAAGACCTGGCGGAGACTGTAGTCTGAGGCTCCGTCACCCGGTTCAAGCCTTCGCTGGGCAGTCGAGCGAAGTCCGGCCGGGTCAATGCCCCAGCACGGGGCCAACCCCCGCACTTCTCACCCGAACAGATCTGTTTGGCAGTGGGTAGATTCGGGGCCCATGCGCGTTTTGCGCAGGCCTCACCGTATTGCGCAGGGGCTTTTGGGATGCGCATTGCGAATCGCGATTTGGGATTTCGGACCGGGTCCGGCAGTGGTCTGCAGCGGAGCCGGCCCGGGCTTTGAAGGCAGGAGAGAGATGGGCACCTTTGTTCCGAGCGGCAAGGAGATTGACCGCAAATGGTATGTGGTGGACGCGAGCGGCCAGACCCTCGGCCGCCTCGCCACCAGGGCCGCGAATATCCTCAGCGGCAAGTTGAATCCCCGGTACGTGCCGTACCTCGATACCGGCGACCACGTCATCGTTATCAACGCCGAGAAGGTCCGCCTCACCGGCCTCAAGGCCGACAAGAAGCAGTATCGCCGCTACACGGGGTTTCCCGGCGGCCTGCGCGAGGAGTCGTTCACGCGGCTGATCAACCGCCGGCCTGAGAAGGTCCTCGAAGAGGCGATCAAGGGAATGCTGCCTAAGACCAAGCTGGGACGCTCCATGGGCTCCAAGCTCAAGGTCTACCGCGGCGACAGGCACCCCCACCAGGCCCAGCAGCCGGTGGCGTTGTAAACACAGCTAACGGCTCTCAGCACTTTTGCCTGAGAACTGGCAGCCATCATCGAGCGGAATGTTCAAACTGGATGCGAAGCAGCTGAAGGCTGATGGCTGAAAGCTGATAGCTAGGAGAAGTAATGGCGGATCTGGTTCAGTACTACGGGACGGGGCGGCGCAAGTCGGCGATCGCCCGCGTCTTCCTGCGTCCCGGCACCGGCGAGTGGAAGGTCAACGGCAAGCAGTTCGACGAGCACTTCGTCACTGAGCAGCAGCGGGTTTCGGCCAAGCGCTCGCTCGTGGTCGCCGAGATGGCCTCGACCTTCGATGTCGTGACCACGGTCTCGGGCGGCGGCGTGGCCGCGCAGGCTGACGCCGTCAAGATGGGCACGGCGCGCGCCCTCATCGAGTTCAACCCCGAGCTGCGCAAGACGCTCAAGGCCGAGGGCCTGCTCACGCGCGACGCACGGGTCAAGGAGCGCAAGAAGTACGGACAGAAGGGCGCTCGCAAGCGGTTCCAGTTCAGCAAGCGCTAGGCGCTTGCAAGTGGTCAGGGATCAGTTTTCAGTTGTCAGTTCCGGTCGTTCGGTTTTCTGACAACTGATCACTGACAACTGATCACTCGTTTCAAATTCCCGCAGTAGCGGGTTCAATCCGGGCAAGGCGAAGGTCAGCCCGGATGCAATCCACGAAGGAGGGCCATTGGCCACTATCACCATGAAGGAGCTGCTCGAAGCGGGAGTCCACTTCGGGCATCAGACCAAGCG
The DNA here is from genome assembly GCA_035508555.1 of Occallatibacter sp. Classification (GTDB taxonomy): domain Bacteria; phylum Acidobacteriota; class Terriglobia; order Terriglobales; family Acidobacteriaceae; genus Telmatobacter. Next base: position 11,207 of record DATJMU010000034.1, read on the forward strand.
CTGGAACCCCAAGATGAAGGAGTACATCTTCGGCGAGCGCAACGGCATTTACATCATCGACCTGCAGAAGACCCTCAAGCTCTTCAAGGATGCGTCCAAGTTCGTCACCGATCTGTGCGCCCAGGGCAAGGTCATTCTGTTTGTCGGCACCAAGCGCCAGGCACAGGACGCCGTCGCCGAAGAGGCGAACCGCGCCAGCATGCCGTATATCAACCAGCGCTGGCTGGGCGGACTGCTCACCAACTGGGTCACGGTGCAGAAGTCGGTGAAGCGCCTTCAGGAACTCGATGAGATGGCCGTCGATGGCCGCTATGACCTGCTGACCAAGAAGGAGGTCATCCGCCTCGAGCGCGAGCGCAAGCACCTCCAGGCCAACCTGGCCGGCATCAAGACCATGAAGCGCCTGCCCGACGCCCTCTTCGTGGTTGACTCGAACAACGAAGCCATTGCCGTTAAGGAAGCGCGCAAGCTCGGCATTCCCGTCGTCGCCGTCGTCGATACCAACTGCGATCCCACCGTGGTCGACTACGTCATACCGGGTAACGACGACGCCCTCCGCGCCATTCGTCTCTTCACCTCCAAAATCGCCGACTCCGCCGCCGAAGGCGTCAACCTGGTCGGCGACAAGGCCTTCGTCGAAGAAACCCCCGAGCCGGTTGCCGGGGATACGCCGGTTGAAACCTCCTCGCTCGACGACCTCGATCTCGAAGCGGCGCTCGGCGGCGGCATCCGCAAGGCCCCCGCGGCCGTGGCTGCCCTTATTGAAGAAGTTGAAGCCGTCGGCGACAGCCATTAATCTCGAAGCAGGTCGATTTGGATCCGTTTTGGAAGGGCACGGCTTTAGCCGTGCCGCAAGCGAAAAGGGAGGAATGCGGGCTTCAGCCCCTGAGGGACGTCTTCCGAATTATCCCGCCTCCATTCATCTTTCTGCGCGCATCGCGTGCGTATCATGTAAAGAGCGTGGCCGTCCCAGGGCGCGCCACGCTCTTTTTGTGCCGGAGCAAGGATGCCGCTCCACTATCAATCCGGTGAGGAAATCAGGAAACGGGACAAGGTCCTTTATGCCGAGCTCGCCGGCGAGATTGATTTTGTTGCGGATCCATCAGTCTGCGATCCAAAGACGAGTTGGTATGTCAAGGAGTTCGGTGGCGGGGTGATGATTTTGGAGCCGAGGGTTCACGGTTCGGTGTTTGTGAGTAGGCCCAATGAGGATGATGAACTGGAGTTCGTATCCAGGGGAGATTGATTCCTCCCTTATTCGGTTCATTGAATTCGCAACGGAAAATCGGAATCAGCGAAAATAGGAAAAGAGATGACGACAGTGAGCGACAAGATTGACGCCAAATTAGTGAAGGAGCTCCGTGAAAAATCCGGAGCCCCCATGGGCGACTGCCTCAAGGCCCTCCAGGAAGCCAAGGGCGACATCGAGGACGCCTTCGTGGTCCTGCGCAAGCGCGGCATGGCCTCCGCCCAGAAGAAAGCCTCCCGTACCACCAACGAGGGCCTGATCGGCACCTATATCCACGCCGGAGGCAAGATCGGCGTCCTCCTCGAGCTCAACTGCGAGAGCGACTTCGTCGCCCGGACAACCGACTTCCAGGACCTGCTCAAGGACGTCGCCATGCACATCGCCGCCAGCGACCCGCGCTACGTCAAGCCCGAGGACGTGACGGCCGAAGACCTCGAGCGCGAGAAAGAGATCTATCGCGCCCAGGCCGCCGCCACCGGCAAGCCCCCCGCCGTCGTCGAGCGCATCGTCGAGGGCAAGATGAGCAAGTTCTACGAGGAGGTCTGCCTTCTCGAGCAGCCCTTCATCAAGGACCAGGCCGTGAGCATCAAGGAGCTCATCGCGCAGAAGGTTGCCAAGCTCGGCGAGAACATCACCGTCCGGCGTTTCGCCCGCTTCAAGGTCGGCGCACCGGATTGGACCGTCTCCCAGACTAAGGCTGCCGAGGCCGCCGCTGAGTAGCCGCGCCTTCATACCGGTTCCAGCCTCAAGCCCAGGCCCCCGCGCCTGGGCTTTCGTTTAACTCGAATCGCGGAGGCCAATTTGTGGCGCCTATGCGATACTCGGTAAAGCATGTACAAGCGGATCGTACTCAAGCTCTCGGGCGAGGCCCTGGCGGGGCCGCGCGGATTTGGCCTTGATGCCGACAAAGTCGTGGAGATTACCACCGAGATCGCCGAAGTGCACGCCCTCGGCGTCGAAATCGCCGTCGTCGTCGGCGGCGGCAACTTCTTCCGCGGCGTCGCCGAGCAGGCCAAAGAGATGGACCGCGTAAGCGCCGACAACATGGGCATGCTCTCCACGGTCATCAACGCCATCGCCCTGCAGGACGCCATCGAGAAGCTGGGCATCCAGTGCCGGGTCATGACCGCCGTCTTCATGAACCAGATCGCTGAGCCTTACATCCGCCGCCGCGCCACCCGCCACCTCGAGAAAGGCCGCGTAGTCATCTTCGCCGCCGGTACCGGCAACCCCTTCTTCTCGACCGATACGGCGGCCAGCCTCCGCGCCATGGAGATCAAGGCTGACGTCCTGCTCAAGGCCACCAAGGTCGAAGGCATCTATAACGCCGACCCCGTGCTGGTGAAAGATGCCGTGAAGTATGAAGAGATCACCTATATGGAAATCCTCAAGCAGGGTTTGAAGGTGATGGATCTGACCGCCGTCAGCCTTTGCAAAGACAACAACCTCCCCATGATCATCTTCAACATGAACCGGCCGGGAAATATCCGCAGAGTAGTGTTGGGCGAAAAGGTTGGCTCTCTGGTGACGGCGTAAGCACAGCCGATCCGCAAGCTGGCAGGGCGCTGCAGTCCGTCGATCCTTCCCAAGAGGCAAAAGCTGGAGCACCGGGCGGGGGTCGAACCCGCGTATACAGGTTTTGCAGACCTGCGCGTTAGCCACTTCGCCACCGGTGCCTGCTGACTGCCAGCCACGAACCGACGATCTTTGCCGTAGACTAGAGTCTGCCTGGAGGGAAGTCAAGCGGTGGCCGAACTGGAGTACTTCATCGTCGACGTCTTTACTGACACGCCTCTGGCAGGCAATCCCCTCGCCGTCGTCATGAACAACTGCGCGCTGACGAGAGAACAGATGCAGGCGATCGCCAAGGAGTTCAATCTCTCCGAAACCACATTCGTGGAGAGGCGCGCCCCAGACATCGAACGTGTGGAGGGCGTCCGCATGCGCATCTTCACGCCGCAGGAAGAACTGAACTTCGCCGGCCACCCCACGCTGGGCACGGCCGGCGTGCTCAAACTCCACGCCGCGGAGGCCGTCGAGGACAACACGGTGAGGCTCGCGCTCAACTCAGGGACAGTCCCCGTACGCTTCGGCCCCGACGGCCTCTTCGGCGAGATGATCCAGCGCGATCCCGACTTTGGTGCCGAACTCGATGCCGCCGAAGTGGCGCGGCTCGCGGGCCTCGACGTGGACGATCTCGATCCGGTTCTCCCGCCGCAGATCGTCTCCACGGGCACAGCCTTCGCCATCGTCGTGCTGCGCTCGGTTGAAGCGCTCGGCCGCCTGCGCGTGAACCAGCTCGAAGCCACGCCGTGGCTGCGCGATCGGGGCGCCAGATGGTTCTACGTCCTCGCGCCTCTTCTCGGTCAACACCAGGATTCTCCGCAGGGGTGGCGGGCAAGGATGCAGTTCTACGGCGGCGAGGACCCGGCCACAGGGTCGGCGGCAGGCTGTGCCATCAGCTATCTTGTCGCCCGTGGCGCCATCCCCCCAGGCGCCCGCATCCACGTCCGCCAGGGCGTCGAGATCAGCCGGCCGAGCGACCTATATCTTTCCGCAAAAAAGGAGTCGGCGAAGGTCGCCGATGTGCGTGTCGCCGGCAGCACAGTTCCTGTTGCAATAGGGCGGCTTTTCCTTGCTTGATGCACACAGTTTCAACAGGAATTCATCATTGCAAGTGGCGGAATGTGTGTAGGCTAAGGATTTCCCGTTTGTTTCAATCGTATTTACAGACCCGTTTCGCCTCTCATTCCCTCTTTTCACGAGCTTCCGTCCTTCGTACTCTCGGAGAGCATTGAAGGAATCTGATTCGGCTTTGCAGCCGGTCACCTGCTGCATTCAATTGCGCAATTCACCGTAAGCGACAGTCGGTCTACCGCGGATGGAAAGCTGCTTCCATTTGTCTGTGCATGCAGCGCGTGCACACGGTATCCGCGTAAGACAGGCCGACTGCCGCGAATTGTTTGGGATACCGCGGCTTTGCCTGTAACAACCGGACCCCTAATGGCAATCAGCCCTCCGGTCAGAATGTAGAAAGAATGGCTGTTGCTGGTAAAGCGTTCCTCAAGACATCAGTGGAAAAGGAGTACTCACCATACCATGCGTCCCAAGAAAGTAATTCTTTGTGTAGACCATAATGAACAGGAACTCTCCGTCCTCAGCTTCATGCTGACGACTCACGGCTATCGCGTATTTTCTGCCGCCACAGCTCAGGAAGCGGTCACCATTTTCAGTGGGACGCAGGTAGACCTGGTACTGGCAGATTCAACCTTGCCGCAAATGAATGGCGGGCAACTCGTCAAACGTCTCAAACAGATCGCCGGCCATGTTCCGATGATCCTGCTCGGCGAGCCGCAGGCCATGGGTAGCGAGATTCACACCGCCGATGCTTTGCTCACCAAAAAGAACTGCTCTTCGGTCGAGCTGCTGGAACGCGTCAAATTGATGAGCGCTCGCAAGCGCGGCCCCCGCAAAGGGACTCACCGGGTGGCCCCGGCCGAGGAGTTGGCGGCCGCGTCGTGAAGAGCCCTTACAACTTCACACGGGCTACTTTGGAATTGCGCGGTGCTTCTTCACGCTCGTTTTGGAAGAACGCGCCGTACGATTTAATTGTGCGGCTTCCCTGCTGGGCGAACCTTCTCAGCCGCGCTGCGCAGGCCCTCAATGGCTCCTCCATCGAGCACGTAGAGCGTTGGCTCGTTGGCACGTTTGGCCAGGTAGGTCTGGCCAGACTTTGCGATCGACACCTTCTCAACCAGGCTGCCGTTGTTCGAAATGACTGTCGTTTCGATGGTGGGCTTCGTGAAACCCGTGGTTGCGAACCTGGTCGCCGTCAGATCGCGCAGTGCCGAGATGACATCTTCCACACTGTCTGCGTCCATCTTTTTCCCGTCGAGCCACCACTCATCGCCGCTACGCTTCAGGTACCAGGATTGTGAAGCGTCGTTCTTGCCGTTGGTGAGCGTGAGGTCCACTTCACTGGGCTCGTTGTAGCTGAAATCAAAGACCGTCTTGTTGCGGAAGTCGTCGAGTGGTTTGTTCAGCGAATCGGCGATCGAGGAGTCGATGAGGTACGCGTCGCTGCCGGCCACGGTGGACTTCGCGTAGTAATTATTCTTGTTCTTACGCACTTCAATCGTTTGCGTGCCCACGGGCGCGGTTACCTGGATCGATGCATAGGGAGCGCCCTGCGCAAAGTTCGAATCGGCCTCCTTGCTACCGGCACCGGTGAGATTCATGCGCACGCCGGAGAGCGCGTCGGCCACACCGTCCACGGCCATCGAATCCGCGCGATAGGGGCCGGGCTGCTGAATCTCCCAGTTCCCGCTGCTGTTGCGCCCGAACACGATAGTCTGTCCGCCCTTCTTCACGTCGATGCGGCTCATCTTTTCGGGGTCTGCCGTAATCAGACGTGTGTCGCGCAACTCATCCAGCGTTTTGTTCAGATCGGTTTTGTTGAAGGCGTAGACGGTAAAGACGCGCGGATCGCCAGCCACCATGGCATAGGCCGAGTCGCCGGTCGGCGTATTGTCGCCGAACAGCAGCTTCTGCGCCGCGTGATCCTTCTCCGTCACATCCAGTTCAACCGACGGGCGAGCAAGTCCAAACTCGACTAGGTCCGCACCGTTGTTCTCGATCACACGCTCTCCATTGAGCGGTGAAAGGTTCGAGACCACATCCTTCACAGTTTGCTGGTCGGCAGGAAGCTGCCTGGGCGCCGTGATCTGCCACACGCCAGCGCCCGACTTTCTCAGGGTCACCGGCGCTACGCCCTTATCTGCGATCGTGATCCCCGTGACCGAAGCCGGATTGATCTTTAGAACCACGGGCGAGTTGTTCGGCGTCGATGAGGGCGTGGACTTTTTGTGATGGCCGGACCAGTAGAGAACGCCCGAGAGCGCCAGCAAAACCACGCATGCAATTGCCAGGCCGCGGAATCTCATTGCGCTTTTGCTACTCCAAGAGGGCAGAGCGTACACCCGATTTCATACTTCCCGATTGAATGGTATCGAGCGAAGCCGCGGCAGCCCAACAGCGGCCAGACCGGCAGCTTTCCAGAGATCCTAAGGTCGGTTTACCGTCTCTTCCACCAGACAACCCCACCGAAGAGGATCACGATCAGCGGCAAGCCGAACTGGCTGATGAGCCGCACCCAGCTCAACTGGGCCCGCGTCATCGTGATGCGCTGATCGGCCGGCGGCTTCGGGCGAATCGAGATCAGATCCTCATCTGAGGAAAGCCAGTCTATCGAGTTCAGCGCCAGATCTGCATTGCCGTTGAAATTAATGAACCCGTTCGACGCCCACGTGGAATCCCCGACCACGACGAAGCGGCCCTGCGAACCCGTCTTGCCGGTCTCGTAGGTACCCGCTGCGGCAAGGATCATCGGACCCTTCTTGTTTTTCGGGTCGTTTACATTGATCTCGCCGGAACTCAGGTCCGTCGTCGCCAGGCTTGAGTCCCCGGACTCGAAGAGTTGCTGCACCGTTGTCTTACCGGTATCGTGAATCTGCATCGACCGCGCCAGCGGGAAGCCCGTCGCCGTGCCCTTCATATCAGTTACGATGGGCTGCGTTCCGTAACTGGTAACGAGAGCCACCTGCGCCCCAAGGCCCATAAGCTGACCAACAGGGTTCAGGTCGAGAATCAGATTCTTGTCGAGATCGACGCCCCAGCCAGACAACATGCCGGTTAAGGCGCCGTTGGACGCAATGTCATCCGTGCCGAGTTGCAGCGGGGGATCGAGCATGAACATGGCGCGGCCACCGTTCTCCACGTACTTCTGAATTGCGGCGACCTCGGTCTGCTGATAATCATGCGTCGGCCCCGCGACAACCAGCGCCGTACAGTCGGAGGGGACCTCGTCCTTGGTCAGCAGGTCGATGGTCTGGGTCTCGTAGCTCTCCTGGCCCAGCTTCTCCTTGAGCTGCGAGACTCCATCGCGGCCCGTGTCGTCGATCTGGTGCTCGCCGCTGCCGCTTACAAAGCACACGGTTCGGGTGCTGGTCTTGATGTCGCGAATGAGAGCGCCGGTGATCCCGGTCTCCGTCATGCTGCTCGCGGCTTCCTTCTTGTCACCTACCTGCACCACCGCCGTGCCCATGCTCTGCACACCGTCTTCGCGCGCCAGTTGCGGGTCTTTATCGGGATCTACGTACTTGATCTGCACTCGCGGCGAAAGGTCCGCGTACTCGGCCAGCAGGTCCTTCCCGTCGCGGAAGTGCGTGCTCTCGTTGAAGTACGTGATGGTAATGGGCTCCTTGACACTCCTCACCAGCTTCGCCGATTCCTCGGACAGCGAAAACTGCTTGTTCTTCGTGAAGTCCCACGACTTGTCGTAGCGGTTGGCGAGAAAGTTCGCCACTACCACAGCCACAACCACCACTAGAATGTAAGCGGCCGCGTACGCCGTATATCGCGTTTGCCGCGCTTTCAACCACTGACTCGCCATTCCCTCGCCTCATGACCTCCAGCGCATCGATTCCAGAGAGCGCGCGGTAAAAAAGAGCCCCAGAAAGATAAAAGTGAGATAGTAGATTGCGTCCTTCGACTCCATCACGCCTTTTCCGAATGAGTCGAAGTGTGTGACGATCGAAAGATACGAGAGCACCGTGGCCCACGTGGAGGAGTCATATCCCGTCGTCCACCCGAAAACCCACAGCAGGAGACATGCGCCAAAAGTTGCCGCGCCGGCAATGATCTGATTGCGCGTCAGCGTCGAGATAAAGGTCCCCAGGGCCAGCATCGCGCCCGCCTGCAACAGCAACCCGAGATACCCGATCGCAAGCGGCTTCCAGTCGGGATTACCGAACCGGAACAGAAACGCGAAGTTGATCGCGGTGAAGAAGAGCAGGCAGGCGTAAAGACCGACCGCCGCGAGCCATTTACCCAGGATGATCTCGATATCCCGTACCGGTGAGGTGGCCAGCAACTCGATCGTCCCCGTTCGCTTTTCCTCCGCGAACAACCGCATGGTAATGAGCGGAATAAAGAACAGGCCGACCACGCTGACGTTCGAGAGCAGCGGCCGGATGATCTCCTGGTTGATGCTCATGGGGAAGTTCTGGCCGCTCATCTGCATCTCTGCGCCGGTCACCACAAAGTACCCGAGCGCGTTCCAGAAAAAGAAGCCAAAGATGAGCGCGAACATCGTCAACAGAAGATAAGCCACCGGCGACGCAAAGTAGCTGCGCAGTTCCTTGCGGCAGACAATCCAGATATTCCTCATGCGTGCGGCTCCTCCACGGATTGGGGCTCGCCCTCGGTTGGTGCGGCCGCGGCTGAGGCTGCCCCGGATCCATCGCCACCCTTCGCTTCGCCGTTCTGCGCCGCTGCATCGGCGCCGGTGAGCTGGAGAAATATCTCTTCAAGACTCATTGACGCGGGGCGCAGTTCATTCAGGTCCCAGCCGGCCTCGATTACGGCGCGCGCCAAGTCGCCGCGCACCAGCTCGCCTTTGCGGCTCTCGGCTTCAAACAACGATCCGCCGCCGCGCTGCTCCTTCACCGTGATGTGCACGATGCCGGTCACGCGTTCCAGCTTCTGCTGCACCTCGCCCGCATCCAGCGTGCCCTGTCGCGGCGCTATCTCAATCATCGTCGTCTCGGCGTTGCGCGCCCGCGACTGCAGGTTCGCAACTGAATCCGTTGCCACCACGCGGCCCTTGTTAATGATGATCACCTGCTCGCAGGTTTGTTCAACCTCGGGCAGAATGTGTGTGCTCAGAATGATTGTGTGCTCTCCGGCCAGATCCTTGATCAGGTCGCGCGTCTCGTTGATCTGCTTCGGGTCGAGTCCCGCCGTCGGCTCGTCGAGAATCAGCACGTCGGGGTTGTGAATGATCGCCTGCGCCAGCCCCACGCGCTGGCGATAGCCCTTCGACAACTTGCCCAGCAGCTTCTTGATCACGTCGCCCACGGCGCACCGGCCGGCAACATAATCAACACGCTTCTCAAGTTCGGCGCCGCGCAGACCCTTCAGACGGCCTACGAAGCGCAGGTACTCGCCCGTCTCCATCTCCGGATAGATTGGCGGCGTCTCCGGTAGATAGCCGATGCGCTTCCTCACTTCCAGTGACTGGTCCAGCACGTCGAATCCCGCCACAGTTGCCGTTCCCGACGTCGGAGGCAGAAAGCACGTTAACATGCGCATCGTTGTGGTCTTTCCCGCGCCATTCGGCCCCAGAAAACCTACTATCTGGCCCTTGGCTACGGAGAAGGAGACTTGATTGACTGCAGTGGTATGAGCGTATTTGCGGGTAAGCTCTTTGACAGTAATCATCTTCAGATGTCGGTTGGACTTGCGCGTGCAGGGATCGTGAGCAAAGACCGGAACCACCAGCTCCCCAGCTTCCGGTCCCTAAAACGTGGGGTGTAGGTCGCGCAAAGCCATATTAAACCCACACCCCCCTTCTGAGAAAATAGGAAAGATGATTTCGTTGCAGAATGCAGGCAAACGGTTCGGCCCGCGAACCCTGTTTCTTGAAGCCAACTGGCTCATCCGTGCCGATGAAAAAACTGCACTCGTCGGCGCCAATGGCACGGGCAAATCCACCTTGATGAAGGTGCTGGCCGGTCTCGAATCCCTCGATTACGGCTCTCTCCAGCTCACACGCGGCATGAGCATTGGCTATCTGCCCCAGGAGGGCCTCCGCCTCACGGGCCGCACGGTTTTCGAGGAGTGCCTCACGGTCTTCGACGAACTCCGCGACATGGAGCGCGAGATGGAGCACCTCGCGGGCCAGCTCGCCGAACTCGACCACACCAGCGAAGAATATGAAGCCGTCGCAGAGCGTTTCTCGCTCCTGCAGGAGCGCTTTCATACCCTCGACGGCTATGCCCTCGACGCGCAGGTGGGCTCAGTGCTCACAGGCCTCGGTTTCAGCAAGGAAGACTGGTCGCGCCTTACCGATGAATTCAGTGGTGGCTGGCAGATGCGCATCGCCCTCGCCAAGCTGCTCCTCGCGCGTCCCAATCTCCTCCTCCTCGACGAGCCCACCAACCATCTCGACCTCGAGACCCGCAACTGGCTCGAGGGCTATCTCAAGAGCTATCCCTTCGGTTACATCCTCATCTCGCACGATCGCTATTTCCTCGACGTCACCATCGACCGCACCGTTGAGATTTGGAACAAGCGTCTCACCATCTACCAGGGTAACTACACGAAGTACCTCAAACAGAAAGAGGAGCGCCGCGCACAGTTACAAGCCGCCTACCGTAACCAGAAGGATCAGATAGAGCATCTTGAGGCCTTCATCAGCCGCTTCCGTTATCAGGCCACCAAGGCCAAGCAGGTGCAGAGCCGCATCAAGGAGCTCGAAAAGATCGAGCGCATCGAAGTTCCGGAAGAGGAGCCGGTCATCCATTTCAAATTTCCGCAGCCGCCGCCCTCGGGCCGTACAGTCGTTGAAGTCGCGGACCTCAGCAAGAGCTACGGTTCCAAGCAGGTTTTCGGGGGGGCACGCTTCACCATCGACCGCGGTGACCGCGTTGCGCTCGTCGGCGTCAACGGCGCCGGCAAATCCGCGATGATCAAGCTGCTTACCGGGGCGGAAGCGCCCAGCGCCGGCACGGTCAAGCTCGGTCACAACGTTGTCAGCGAATACTTCGCCCAGGACCAGTACAAGGTTCTCGATCCCGAAGCCCGGATGCTCGACGATATCGGCAGCGCCGCGCGCAAAGTTCCGGAATCCGAGCTTCGCTCGCTGCTCGGATGCTTCCTCTTCTCCGGCGACGACGTCTTCAAGCGCCTCGGCGTGCTCTCCGGAGGCGAGCGCAACCGCTATGCGCTGGCCCGCATTCTCGTTTCGCCTTCTAACTTCCTGCTCCTCGACGAGCCCACCAACCACCTCGACATGCGCGCCAAGGACGTGCTCCTTGAAGCGCTCGCGGCTTTTTCGGGCACCGTCATCTTCGTCTCGCATGACCGCTACTTCATCGACGGCCTCGCCACCCGCGTACTCGAAGTCGAAAGCGGCGTGGTCACCATGCACGAAGGCAACTACGAGGACTACATGCGCCGCAAAGAGGCCCTGGCCGCAGCGGCGGCAGCTACCCCAGAACCTCCAGCCGCGTCTGCCGAAGTACTTGCGCTGAGTGATGCAAGTGAGCTGCTTATCGAGGAGTCAGTGCAACTCTCCGGCGGCAGCGCAGCCGCAGAAAACGGCACGGTGTCCAGGGACCGCCAGCGCCGTATGAATCCCATCAGGCAAAAGCAGATGGAAGACCGCTGTGCATTTCTCGAGCAGGAGGTCCCGCGCGTCGAAGCCTTGCTCGCGCACACCGAGGAGAGGTTGGGTGTTTACGTCTCAGCCGAAGAGACGCAACGCCTGACAGCGCTTGCAGAGGGGTTGCGTGCGACCCTCGAAGCGCTGACGGCAGAGTGGGAGGAACTGACAAACAGCCTTGAGTCGCCGTCATAGGTCCTTCACTGCAGCGCACAAGGAAGATTACCTGGGCGGAAGGTATAAGGGCCCGCCATCCGAATCGCGTTCGAGCTTCTTAACTCGACAACTCTTGCAAGTACCGATGGCCGCCTGAGTCAGAGGAGGTTGTCACGTTATTCAGCTAATGGACGTCGGGTTGAAATGCGTTGCAAAACCGATTCCAGCGCAAAGGCTGCAACGATCGGAATGCCGGGAACTCAGGCGCAAAAATGGGCATTCGTCTAAAGCATCACGAGCGTCCCAGGTTTTTCTTGTGCGTGCCTGTAGGCATCGGCTTGGGCCTCCAGTTGTGCGTCCCAGTTCCGCGGCTTGTAGATGCAGCAAGGCTCCTGGGCGAGCGGATCGCCTGTCAGCGCGTACGCCCTCGCCCGGGACCCCCCGCAGATCTCCTTGAACTCGCAGGCTCCGCACTTGCCTTCAAGCTTGCTTGTATCCCTCAGCGCCTTGAAGATTGGCGCATCCCGATAGATCTCCGCCAGGGGCTTCTCGCGCACGTTCCCCGCATGAATCGGCAAGAACCCACTCGGATACACATTACCCACGTGCGAGATGAACATGAATCCCTTGCCGTCGTTCACCCGCCGCGTGGCCCAGCCCATGTTGCGTTCCTGTGCGCCGGCCACCGGAGTCCCGGCCTCGTAGGCCGCCCCATGCGGGCGGCTACCGTGCCCATGCGCCGTCCGCCGCTCTTCCAGGTTGTGCTGCAACAGGTACCGCCGGTAGTGCATCGCCTCGGTCGTCTTGATCTGGAAACTCACCCGCTGCGAGAGTTCGTAGATCTTTCCGAAGACTTGTTCAAACTCCTCGCCTGAGAGCAAATCGGCAAGCTGTCCGCGTCCCACGGGAACCAGGAAGAACACGTTCCACATCACGATAGCGAGCTTCTCGAACAGGTCGCACAGGTTGTCCAGGTCGTGCGCGTTGTGCCGGCTGATGGTCGTGTGCACCTGAATCGGAATCCCCGCCTGACCCGCCCATTCGATCGCCTGGATCGTCCGCGCCCACGCCCCCGGCAACCCGCGAAAGATGTCGTGAATCTCCGGCTTCGAACCGTCGAGGGAGATCCCCAGCCGCACCAGGCCGGCCTCCTTCATCTTGAAGATTGCCTCGCGCGTCAACAGCGGCGTGGCGCTGGGCGTGACCGCTACGTGCACGCCCCTGTCCGCCGCGTAGCGGATCAGTTCGAACAAGTCCTTCCGTTTCAGGGGGTCGCCGCCCGTAAACACGAAGATCGGAATGTGCATTCCGGCGATCTGATCGATCAGCGCCTTGCCCTCGGCGTTGGTCAGTTCGTCGGGGTGCGCGATCGGCTGTGCTGCTGCGCGGCAATGTTTGCAGGCCAGGTCACACGACTGTGTGACCTCCCAGATGGCTAGGAACGGCGTTTCGTCGTAGTTCAACCCGCCACGGGCGGGAATCTGATGCATCGGCTGCATGGGGCCTCCTGTGCTTCGGGCTAAACCGGCAGCTGACCACTACTGCATAGGTCCCTGCCCCGGGGAACGATTGGCGATTTCGAGCCAAAGAACCCAGCCTCTCCGCCGACAAACCCCATCGGTTTACCACCCCCACCCCGGGGACCTGCGGAGGCCCGGCGAGCGACTTCTCAACTCGCCAGACTCTGGACTCCACTCGAGCGCCGCTCGCACGAGCCTCGATTGCACTATCAGAAAACCAGCTTCGACGAATGTTTGCTGTGACTTAGATCACTTCATCGCGGTCCAAGCCTCGTCTACACTCAATCCACGATCGCTCCTTGTACCGGCGCGTCCCTCCAATCCGGCGCCGGCCACCTATTCAACTTCAGGATTGGACAAAACTGAGGAATAGGGACACAATTCGGGACAGGATCACTGTTGGCGCTTCGGGCCTCCGCACGTCCAATCCGTGGGACTCACTGGAGCTGCCTCCAAGCGGGTACTCATGGGGAGGGTGAGTTGAATCACCTGCCCATGTGCGACTCCTCACGGCAAACCGGCATCCTATCTGCGATACTTGTCCGCGCTATCAGGAGGTATCCTATGGCAGCCACCGTTAAATCCGGCTGGAGCAACCCCTCCACCATCCTCTTCGCCTCCGAGATTCCCGCCAACGAAAAGGCGTTCTCTTTCGCTCTCGCACAGGCCCGTGAATTCGACGCCGACCTCATCCTTTTTCATGCATACGACACCTTGGTCGTCGCGGCATCCGAGACTTCCGGTATTCGTTATTACGACTATGCCGCAGCCGCACGCGCCGAGAAAACACAACTTGAGCCTCTGGCTCGGCGCGTCCGCGACAGCGGCGTTCGCTGCGAGGTGGTCGTCCGCCCCGGCCTGCCTGCCGACCAGATTCTTGCCTTTACCCGCGAGCGCGCCGTCGATCGCATCGTGATGGGCACCCACTCCCCCGGTCCCATCGGCAAACTCCTCGTCGGCTCGGTGGCCGAAGCGGTTCTGCGCAACGCGCATATCCCCGTCTACATCGTTGGTCCTGAGGTCGTCGATGGCGCCTATCGCAACTTCGCCACCCGCTCCATCCTCACCGCCGTCAGCCTCAACGAAACCAGCTACACCGTAGCCGCCTTCGCCGCCGAACTCGCCGCCAGGCATAACGCCCGCCTCATCCTGCAGCATGTCATCCGGCCTCAGGAAAAGGCCGAAGTTCTAGCCGGCCGTTCCATCGATCAGATTGAAGCCGACATGCTCTCTATGGTCCCCCTCGAGCACCAGGGCACCATTGAAGCTCAGGCCATCGTGGTTCCCGGCGATCCTACTGAAGAGCTCCTCTATCAGTCCCGCACCCAGCAGGCCGACCTCATTGTCCTCGGCGCCCAGGGAGCCTCTGCCTTCGCCGCCGTCACGCGCCACGGCGTTGTCTACAAGGTGCTGGCGCATGCCCAGTGCCCGGTCATCACCCTTTCACCCGTTGTCCTCGCTGAGTGCGGCGCCAAAATCAAGATCGGAGAGCCCCACTCCTCTGAAACCTACATGGCCGGCGTCTTCTAACTTCCCACCCTCCCCAAGCAAGCTTGCGAGTGCGGCGATAACTTACAAGTTATCGCCGCATTTTTGTGTAGAAACTTCTCAAATTACTCGAAGGAGAAGAAGGATCAGGACAATCGTCAGAAGGAGGCTGATGCTCCCTCCTCCGTAATAGCCCCATCCGGGCCCGACTCTGTAACCTCCATAACCGAAGCTCAAAATCAGCACAATCAGGATGAGAATCAGGATCATCATTTAACCTCCATTTCGTCGCCGCGCCACGACGCGAGAATACGCGCCTTGAGGGCGCGGGATGCTCGTTCGAGCGGACAGCTTGCGACAAGCTTCTTCTTGCCGTCCGCGCTGCTGCGGTCCGGCGCTGCCGCTTCGCCAAGACTCTAGCTCTGATGCCGCCGCGCTGTTGCAGGCTGTCCGCCCGCTGATATAGTTATCGCCCATCCTATAAGTTGACGACGCTATTGCGATGCCCGATCGTCTTTTGCGGTTGTATCTGAATAACTTGATTTCTATTTCCTATTGCTGAACAACCACACCTCGATACACGGGCGTCATAACCTCTGTTGCGCCTCTGCTGTCGGGACAGGGAGAAAGCGAGGTAAAAGATGCTTTGGACAATCTTCGTCGTTTTGTTAGTCCTTTGGCTGTTGGGAGTAGTTACCTCTTACACGCTCGGAGGATTCATTCACATACTTCTTGTGCTTGCGCTGATCGTTTTACTGATCCGCTTGATCTCTGGCCGCAGGCCGGTGGTCTAATTGCCCGATGCAGGTATTGAAAGACATCCCGGAATTGGACATATGCGGAACTTTACCGGGATAACATTCACATTAACCGGAAAACATTCATGGCTGTGCAATAACCAGATCCACGGAGGTGGAGCGATGGACAAGGACAGAATCAAGGGCACGATGGACGAAATCGCGGGGCGCGTGGAACGTCAGGTTGGCGAGTGGACCGGCGACACCAAAGCGCAGATCGAAGGCGGCCTTAAGGAACTCAAAGGGGGAGCCCGGAGGGCCTGGGGAGAAACCAAAGACGCAGCCCGTGAAGCCGAGAAAGCGGCCGAGCGCGATGCTTCACATGAAAACAAGTCGTCCTCGTAGTGGCCAACCATCCCAGCGCGCGGGCCGGCAGCAATCGCCGGCCCGCGGCTCTTTTTGGTAATCAGGCCTGGTAGATTGTTCCCTGCCGCCCGGATATATACTGTGTGCAGGGCAGCGCGTTTGGCACCTGCGGCCCCGAATCGAGGTGCGTCTTCCGCAGGGACTCCGGTTCCATGACGATTGACGTTCCGCCATCGGAGATGTCCCGCTGGCGCGCCGTGGTTCGCGTGCTTCGAAGTCCTCTGGACTGCCTCACTTGCGCCCTCCTTCCCGCCTCTTGTGCTCTCTGCGGCTCCTCGTTGCCGCTGCTCTCTTTCGCGCCCATCTGTGAAAGCTGCTGGACCGAAATCCCCGTGCTGAGCGGCCCGGCGTGCTCCCG
Organism: Occallatibacter sp.; assembly: GCA_035508555.1. Taxonomy (GTDB): domain Bacteria; phylum Acidobacteriota; class Terriglobia; order Terriglobales; family Acidobacteriaceae; genus Telmatobacter. The sequence goes on from DATJMU010000034.1 coordinate 27,366, forward strand.
CTGTGGGGATGCTCTCGACTCCCCCGTAACCACTCTCTGCCGCGCCTGCCGGCTGGCTCCGCCGCCCTTTGTCCGCGCAGTTGCATACGGTCTATATCAGGGCCGGATGCGCGACGCCATCCACGCGCTCAAGTACGGCCGCATCTACCCGGCCGGGGGCACCCTCGGCCGCATGTTGGGCGAGGCCATCGCGCAGCTTGCTGGCGAGGCCCCCGCCGAGCTCTTTGTTGTTCCTGTACCGCTGCACCGCTCCAAGTACGCGCAGCGGGGCTTCAACCAGGCCCGACTGCTTGCCGCGGAGGCCATTGCCTCCCTGCGCAAGACCCAGCCCCAGTGGCGGTTGACCCTGGCCGCCAGTACGCTCATGCGGCTGCGCGCCACGGAGAGCCAGGCCGGCCTGACCCCGCGCCAGCGACGCCTGAACGTTCGCGGCGCCTTCTCAGTCTCCGATCCTTCCGCCGTCACCATGCGTCACGTGCTCATCGTCGACGACATCCTGACCACCGGGGCCACCGCGCGCGCCGCAGCCCAGGCGCTCCTTCGGGCCGGAGCTGCCTCGGTCCGGGTGGCCACGCTCGCCCGCGCCCGCCGTGCGTTCGGCCCGGCGGCTGCCGCCCACTCCGCAGTTGCCGAATCGATGCGGCCGCCGGTTCGCGGGTCAACGTCATCTGTATCCGGCAACGCCATCGAGAACCAACCGTCTACCAGCAGCTTTCGTTCGTTCATGCCGTATCGCCAACCATCTTTTTGACGAGAGGACAAGAGATGTCGCTGGGAAAAGCTATGATTCACGCACGTAAGCAGAAATCCGCCGCCCGGGTGGTGGCGCTGGGGAGCGACGCAGTCGGCGCCCACCCTACCCACATCCTGCAGATGCCGGTACTGGTGCTGAACGCGTCGTATGAGCCCATCAATATCTGCGGGGCACGGCGGGCCCTGGTGCTTGTGCTCAAGGGCATCGCGCGCACGGAGGAGGAGCATGGCCTCACGCTCCATGCCCAGCGCAGCCGCGTTCCCATGCCTTCCGTCATTCGTCTTCTCGAGTACCGGCGCATCCCGCACCAGACCCGGGCGCTGTCGCGCAAGAACATCCTCCTGCGCGACCGCAACACCTGCCAATACTGTGGTGTGGCGATGGCGCCGGGCGATCTGACCCTGGACCATGTGGTGCCGCGCTCGCGTGGCGGCAACTCCACGTGGGAGAACCTGGTGGCATGCTGCCATGCCTGCAACCGGCGCAAGGGCAACCGGCTGCTGAGCGAGATCGAGGACATGGTTCTGCTCCGCGAGCCGCGCGCGTTCTCGCTGCACACCAGCCGCCAGATCATGCGCATGCTGGGCCGCGGCGACGACCGTTGGCGCAAGTACCTGTTCTATTGACAGCATCGCTTCCCTGCATCTCGATCACATCGAAGCCATCGCACACGGGCATCTGCACGTCCAGATAGACCAGGTCGGGTTTCCGTGCGCGAATTACCGACAGCGCTTCCCGCCCGGAATCGCACTCGGCGACAATCTCGATCTCCGGATGGGGGCGAAGAAGGGCCGTGAGATTGCTGCGAGCCAAGGGCTCATCGTCCACAATAATGGTGCGAATCTTTCCGATGGCGGGGCCTGCACCCTTCATGGCGTCTTCTCGGCTGACGACGATGCGACGTAAGGAAGCGAAACCGAGATTTCGCCGCCCGCCCTTCCGTTGCGCATTGCGAATTCGAATGTGTCTCCATAGAGACCCGTCAGGCGGGTCCGCACGTTGGCATGACCGATGCCGGAAGCGCTCACAGGTTTCGGACTGTCCATGATCAGGCACCAGGATCTGGCCGAGATCGGGAACGGAGACCTGGTGGCAGGCGAGTGAAAACCCTCTTGTGGCGATTGTCATGCGCGGATCGCGGTCGGTCAGTTTCAATGTCACAGACTGAAGTTGACCGGTCGCTAAGTCGACCGTGATTGTGCCGGAATATCCGCCGAAGCAGCAGTCCGATCGAATGGTCGAGTTGTTCATTCTGGAGAGCCGGAAATCGAAAAGAGCGGCGCGGCCCGATTCGGATTTCACGACTCGCTTGAATTCAGATTCGGTGGGCGTGGAGGGCACGAAGATGGTGGTGAGCTTTGTCGCGAAGAGGATCGTCCAGAAGCCGACGAAGAGCTGGCGTCGGGACAGGAGGGCTCTCCATCGATTTTGATGTTGGAATCATGGTCGGAATAGTAGCCGCCGTCGCTGAGGAATCTGACTTCGGCGGTGACCACATCCAGGGAGCGATCATTTACATACCGTTCCACCGATTCATCGCAGACATAGTTGGGCAGGTTGCGGGGCGAGAGCACAAACTGGCAGACGGAGATAAGGGGAATCAGCATCCATCGGCGTCGGTCCGCAGCAGCGCTTCGCCAGAATGCCTTACCGGTTCCTGTTCAAAAGGCGAAGCGCACCCCTACTTCGACGCGGCGCGCGGTTTCAGCCGCAATAGGCTGCCCCACCTGGGAAGACGGCAAAACCGTGTTGACCGCCGTGACGTTTGTGCGGTTGAGGAGGTTGGCGGCGCGAGCGTTGAAAGTAAGCGTGCGCGGGTGGTCCTTGTCCGTGCTGAGATTGAAGGCGTGGCTGATGTTGGAATACATGTGCACGACCAGTGGCATGGTTCCCAGGTTGCGCTCTACGTTACCGTTGACCGTGTTCGTCGTCATCGGCCCAAAGGGCGTAGCATAGACGCCGCTGCCCGGCGCCGATGCCCACGACGGCCGATCGTTGAATGAGCCATCGCCGTTGGCATCGGTTCCGGTGGTGATGTTATAGGGCATTGCGTAATGCCAATACGTATCGGTGCTGAACTCGATCTTGTAGGGGAGCTTGAGATCTGCCTCGACTAATGCGCCGCTGTTTTGCCAGTCGACGCGCGCGGACTCGTCCTTGTTGGAATAACTGGATTGCGGCGTGTCGCCGTCGCTGCGGAACTTGCAAGCCCACCACCCCAGACTCAGCGTCACATGCTTATCGCCGTTCTGCTTGATGCCTGCCCAGTAGATGCCGCCGCGGTTGTGCGCGGAGTTCTGGAACTCCATCACATTCAAGTTGGGCGCCCCGGGGCGAGGCGCCAGCAGCGCGGCGGTGGGGTTGGGGGCAACGCCTATGCTCGTGGCGACCATGGGCGCGTTGATATTGACTGAGCGCGGATCGCCCCACGCCGCATAACCCGAATACCACACAGAGGGCCGCCAGTGGTGGGGCAGATCGCGATAGATGCCGATGGCGTACTCGCCCACCGGAACCTCTTCCGATCCTTGCGCAAACTGCCAGATGGAGCCCACCTGAACAGAGCCGGCGATCGGCGTCAGCGGGTGGTTGTAATCCGGCGAGTAGGCCGTGGTCTGCTGCTGGCGGCTGCCGTTGAGCCGGCACGCCTGCGCGGCGTCCGCGGCGCTGAGGGGAACCTCGAAGATTCCCAGGCGCAGATGAACCGACCACGGAGAGCCGCTTTGAGGCAGCCAGCTCACCGCCATGCGCGGAGCAAAGTTCTTGAAGCCGGCGGCCGTTGTCTCAAAGGCATAGCGAAGCCCCGCGGTGATGGTAAGGTTCGGGAGTACTTTAACGGTGTCCTGTCCATACAGTGCGAGCTGCCACTGCGCGTAAGGAACAAGCGGCTTGCCGGATGTAACTTGATAGGCGGTTGGCGTGCCGCCGGCCAGATTGAGCAGCGCGCGCCGGTACTGTTCGATGGGCGTGATGGTGGTGGTTGCGCCGGTGGGGTTGTTGCTCGAGTCAAGCACTGGCGCGCTGCCTCCGCCAAAGGTGTAGGAGCCGTTGAAGGTATCCGGATCGTAGTCATGGATAAGGATGCCGAGCGACTGCGCGCCGAACTTGAACGAGTGCGCGCCGCGCGTGATCATCATGTCGTCATCGATCTCGAGATCGCGCTCGCGGTTGTTCAGGTTTTGGCTCGTGGCTCCGCCGCCCGTGAAATAACCTTCCACCTGCAGCGCGGGAGCGGTGGAGTTGGGCGTCTGCTGCGTGCGCTTCCAGGTATAGCCGATGCGCGTCTCGTGCAGCATATTCGCGTTGAAGGTGTAGGTATAGGAAAGGCGCAGGTCGTATTCGGCGACGTAGCTGGAATAGCCCGCTTCGGGAAGTACCAGCCCGCCGACTCCCTGGTTGCCTAGGCTGTTGACGTCCGCGGAGTAGGAGAGTGAGGCCATCTCTTTATCCGTGAACTGCCAGTCGGCGCGCCCGGAGCCGATCCATCGCTCCTGCGGCGACGCCACCGTTTCACGCTGCGCGGCCTCATTTTGATCCGCATCGAGAGTGGTCGCATTCACCACGTTGAACTCGTTGATGTCGCGCTTTTCGAGCGCGAGCGAAAAGCCGCTCTTTTGCGCCAGGATCGGTCCCCCGAACTCGAATCCGTAGCGGCGTTTGCCGGCCGGAGTCGCCGTCACTGAGAACGGGTCAGTGGCGTTGAAGATGGAGTCGCTGTCAGTGAAGAAGAGCGCGCCATGATACTTGTCGGAGCCGGGCTTGGTGATGATTTCGATGCGGCCCCCTTCCGAATCCGGACGCTGATACTCGGGCGCCATCGGATCGGGATCCACGCGGACCGACGCAATGGCGCTCTTCGGCGGCAACGTGCTGCCATTCTGGAATCCATCCACCACCACCGTGGCCGAGGTGGACGCTCCGCCGCCAACCGACGCCAGCAGTTGAAGCTGTTGCAGTAGATCGTCGGGATCGTCCGGAAGCTGCCGCACCTCCGCTGCGGAGAGCGTGCTCGTGCCCGCGCCGCGCTGGGTATCCACAGTGTCCGCATCGGCACTCACCCGCACGCTTTCCTGCGCGCCCTCCACCGCCAACTGCACGGTGACATGGGCGGTCGTTTCCGGAGCCCCGCTCGTCTGCGCCCTGGCTTGCGCAAATCCTTTGGCGTCGACGGTAAAAACCGTGGCGTTTGTGGCAACACATGTGAAGACGAATCGTCCGGTTGCATCCGTGGTGGCCTGCTGGCCGCCGCCAGTTCGCACCCGCGCCCCTGGGATGGCCGCGCCGCTTGAATCGGAGACCAGCCCTTCCACGCGCAGACCGTTGGCGCAGCTTTGCGCGCCGCGGGCTGGAGCGGCCGCATTCAGCCCCAATAGTAAGCCCAGCAGCGCGGAAGACAACTTCGGATCGATCGGGCTCTTCTTCTCTCGCTTGCAGCTCATGGAATAGCACTTCCTCTTGCGCCACTGTCGCCCGGTTCACACACGGAAAGCGAGCAGAATGCAGTCGGGAGCCCTCTTTGTGCAGGGAAGAGGCTCTATAGCATTCTCCAGAATGCGGAAAAGTGCGTGCAGCAAAATACAGAACGAGGATGCTTCTTCCGGCAGAGCCGCGGCCTGAGCTCGCGGCGACTCGCAGCGTTTCGAACAAAACGCCTGCCGGCAGTGATGGATTCGGCGCACATCCGAAGAAGAGACGCCTCGAAGAAAGAGATACTGGAAGGTCAGGAGCGGCATGGCGCCAGCAGGTTCTGCCACCCCGTCTTGCTCATCTTCAGGCGATTGCCATTGGAGAGATGCGCCTCTGCCTGTTCTGCACTCAAAATCAGAGGCATGATCAGAGGTTCCCTAAGTCATGCTTCGGGCGTATCACCGGCTGCGATTCCTTTTCAACTTGATAAACGACTTCCTCGCCGCGCCCCCGGGGTACTCGAACCCGACGGATCCATTCCGTGGCACTCTCCCCTTCATCGACAATCCGAACGAAAATGTCTGACGCGTTTCGAGATATAACTTCGAACCAGCGCGCTCAACGATCTCGAAATCGGCTGCGACGGCCGATTACACTTCCGGGAATATTTGCTCCTGAGCGGAGCGAGCCAGATTGCCTGCCGGACCGAATCCTTAACGCCAGGCCAACCATTAAATACGGGCGAGAGGAAACATCTGTACCAGGGAATCTTTCAGGATCGTGTGTCATCGACTCTTAACACGAAGCGTGTTAAGTTCACGATGAGTGACAATCACAGCGCTCTATTTTGCCGCTGCTCGCCGCGGATTCCAGCGCCAATGCCGATGCCACCGAGAGACTCCATTGTCCTCCAGCAATCCCATAGAACGAGTATTATCGAGGCCGCTTCTGTGGACCAGGGATGAGCCACGGACAGCCGCCAATCCGGATGACTCGAGATCCCGATCCGTGAGCGACGAACATCTGCTGGCCGCGCTCGTGGATCAGGACCGTGACGCGCTTGCAGAATTGTTCCGTCGCTATTCGCGCCTGGTTTTCAGCATCGGTTTCCGAATTCTGCGAAATTCCGGTGAAGCAGAGGACGTTGTACAGGAAGTCTTTCTCTTTCTCTTTCAAAGGGCGGAGCTATTCGATGCGGCGAAGGGCGGCGCCAAAGCGTGGATCGTGCAGGTTGCCTGGCACCGGTCGCTCGATCGCAGGAAATATCTGCACCGGCGGAATTTTTATTCTGGTACAGATGTGAGCAGCTTCTCCGATACTCTTATGGGAAAAGAGGATCTGGAGAACGATCTTGCATCGCAGCTTAACCGGGAACAGTTAAAGAGGGCATTCCAGGATCTTACCAACCGGCAGCGCCTAACTCTGGAGTTATTCTTTTTCGAAGAGATGGATTTTCGCCAAATCGCCGCGCGCCTAAATGAATCGCTCGAAAATGTTCGCCATCACTACTACCGCGGGATTCAGAAGCTTAGGAAAGATGCCTTCGTAAAGAAACTCGTAGGCGAGAAGCAGCCATGACGGGAATCGGACCTCGATTTGAGCACGAACGTTACGAGGAGCTATGCGCATTGGCAACCGCCGGTGTGCTCAGTAATGCGGAATCGGCACTCGTGGCCGCCCATCTGGAGAGTTGTGCAGAATGCCGAGATGCGCTGGCGCAGTATCGGAGCATCGCTACGGATGGCATGTCATTTCTTGCAGGGGAGTTTGCCGCATGCACGGACTCCGATAAGTTCGATAAGTCGACTGCCTTGAAGCGGCTTATGCGGGCATCTGAAATGGAGGATTCGCCGTCTGCGCATTTGGCCGTGGTAGCCGTCAAAAGTCGCGTGTGGAATCGCGGATGGGTTCGCGGCGTGGCCGCTGCATCCCTTGTGGCCGCTCTTGGAATTGGCGCTTACCGGGTGGGTACGCGTTCAGCGGATGCTCGCCTGCGCAGGGTCAGCGCGGAATCGCAGTTCGTCTTGGATCGGGCAAGAGGAGAGGAACAAAGGCTTGAATCGGCGATTCGAGCAGACAGCGAGCGGATCGCAGTTCTGCAGCAGGAAACGATCGCGGAAAAGACAAACGTGGAAAAGCTCCGCTCCAATGCCGAAGCCGACACCCAACGCATGGCGCAGGTGACAGGTGCGATGGAGGCCGCGAAAAGCAAGTCGGACTCGCAACTGGAGGCCTTTCAGCAAGAGCGGGATGCGAACGCAGACAAGCTGCTCGATGTCGAGAATAGATATCAGACCGTCAAGTCGGAACTGGCCGCTCTTCGAACTCAGCATCAGCAGGATGTGGCAAGTCTGGCATCTCTGAAAACCAGCATTGACAGTCTCACTGCCGAGCTTGACGAAGAAAACAGACGTGCTGGGGCGGACGAGAAGTATCTCGCTGCCGACAAGGACATTCGCGACCTCATCGGTGCGCGTAATCTCTATATCGCCGATATCATGGATGTCAATGAAACGGGAGAATCACAGAAGGCTTTCGGCCGCGTCTTCTACACCAAGACCAAATCGCTTATTTTTTATGCTTACGATCTGGATCAGCAGCCCGGGGTAAAGAGAACCAGCATATTTCAGGTGTGGGGACGGACCGGCGCCAACGACCACAACCCCATCAATCTCGGCATACTTTACATGGATAGCGCAACCAACCGGCGCTGGACGCTTCGTGTGAACAATTCGGAACAACTCGCCAGACTGGACTCTATTTTCGTAACCATTGAGCCTCACGAACAGGCGGACCGTCCCACTGGCAAACCCTTCCTCTATGCTTCGCTGCAGCGCCTGCCCAACCATCCCTAGCGCACGATTGTAAAGCTTCGGTTACATCTCGAACGCACGTGGTACAGACGGCGCATCGCGTCCGTAATAGTGGGCAGAGGCGTCGCTCTCAGCTCGGCGCTTTTTGAGGAGGATGCCGGTTCCATGTTCCGCACCGCTGCGATTGTGCTCTTTGTTCTGCTTCTTACCAGTCGCGTGTTTCCCCAGGCAGACACCGCGAGTCTGACGGGATTCATTCAGGATCCCTCTAAGGCATTTATCCCCGGAGTTCGTGTGATTGCCATCAATACAGACACGAATCAACAGTTTGCGGCAACGACTAACAAGGATGGAAGCTACAGCATCTCATCGCTGCCCGTAGGCCCCTATCGGATGCAAGTCGAAAAGGTTGGCTTTCGGACGGTTCTGAAAGAGGGTTTGTTCCTGCACACGCAGGATGTTCTGCAAATCAACTTTCAGATGGCAGTCGGCTCAAGTTCAGAGAGCGTTACGGTAAGCGGCGAGGGAAACAACATTAACACGACAGACGCCGCCGTCGGCACCGTGATCGACCGCCAGTTCGTGCAGAATATTCCGATGAATGGAAGGAGCTTTCAAACCCTGGTACTGCTTTCCCCGGGAGTAGTCACCAACACCCCACAGGTTGGCGCCGGCACGCCCCCGTCCAATGACCAGGGTGAATACAGCGTGAACGGCATGCGCAGCGATGCAAACAACTTCACGGTAGACGGTGCGAGCGCCAGCAATGTTCCAGGTTATACAAGCGCGGCCGGCTCCTCGGGCATGTTGGAGAGCGCAAGCATGCTCGGAACGACGCAGACCATGCTACCACTCGACGCCATGGAGGAATTTCGCATTTCGACCTCGACGTATTCGGCGGAATACGGAAGACAGCCAGGAGCGCAGGTCAGCTTCCGTTCCCGGTCCGGCACCAACGAATATCACGGCGAGGCTTACGACTACCTTCGCAACTCCGTCTTTGACGCAAACAACTGGTTCAATACGTACAGCACGACTCCCACCCCAACGCCCGCAGAACGCCAGAACGATTTCGGCGGCACGTTTGGCGGTCCGCTCTCCGTGCCCCATCTCTATTCGGGCAAGGACCGCGCCTTTCTCTTTTTCGCATATGAAGGATTGCGCTTAACTGAACCTCAGTCGGCGTCTATCTATTACGTTCCCTCCAACGGCACATACAATACCGCGACGTACTCTAATCCCGAGTACGAGAACCTCCGGAAATACGCTCCTGCGGCATTACAGCCGGTGTTGAACGCTTTTCCGCTGCCAAACTGCTCCACCACACAGGACCCACAATGCGTGGACTATGGCCTGGGAGGTTCTCCCTATCTTCAGAACTCAGCATCATCCAAAGGAGAGCTCAACTCCATCGAAACCCGCATTGACTATCAACTGCTGCCCACGATGCGCATCTTCGCCCGTTATAGCGACGTGACAAGCAACACGGGAGCGGACGGCGATGCCACGTTCACTCAGCACATCGGCCGTAATCGCGTTTATCTCTTCGGCGTTGACAATACCTTCGGCGCGACAGTCTCTAACGAGCTGAGGCTTCAGTACTCTCCGGCGGTATTCGATGCTGCCGTGACCCCCGTCGAGATAGGCGGCGCGACCAGCCAGCTGAACATTCAGGCTCTGGAAGGCCTTCCCACGATGAAAGGAGAGAGCGTAGTGCATATCTCTCTGCCCAGCACGGTAAGCATCTATAATACAAGCTTCGGGTCGCAGCAGTTTCAGCCAGATGCTACGGACACGGTCACCTGGACCTACGGACGGCACCTTTTCACGTTCGGTGCAGATTACCGGCAAACGACCGCATATTACAACACCGGCAAAATATCCCGCAGCCCCTATGTCGCCTACGGCTGGACCAGCGCCGCTGCCGTCCTCTCGAACACCGCGAGCTACACCGCGAGCAATGAGCCCCGCGTGGACCCGACCAGCAAGAACCTCGGCCTGTTCGCAGAGGACGATTGGCACATCTTGCCGCGTCTCAGCCTGTCTCTCGGTCTCCGCTGGGATCTTAACCCCCCGCCTTCAGTCTCTGGAATTCAGGCCTATACGTACAGCGGAGACATTAACAATCCCTCTTCTCTGAGAATCTCGGCGACACCGGGCGGACCGGTATACAAGACGACCTACACCGATTTCGGTCCCCGGTTTGGAGTGGCGCTCGCCATTCACGATCAGCCCGGTCATGAGCTGGTTCTTCGCGCGGGGGCGGGCTTGTTTTACGATCTGCTCGCCCCGGAAAGCATGTTCGGCAACGGCACCGGGATTGGGACATCGGCAACGAGCACGGGCAAGACGTCTTTTCCTCTGACCTCGAGCCAGATCCTTGTGCCGATCGCCAACCCGCCGAAGCCGCCGTACAACCTGGAGTTCTATGCCGCGAACAATCTCATTCCGCCGTCGGCGATCGAGTGGAATCTCACCGTGCAGCAGGCGCTTGGAACCAAGCAGAGTTTTACCCTGGGTTATGTTGCGTCGCTCGGCAGAAACCTCACCCACTTCCAGGAATACAACCTGTCCACGGTAAATCCGGAGTTCGGATACGCCTATTTGTACGAAAATGGTCCGGGCTCGAATTACAACTCGCTGCAAGCGAAATACCAGCGGTGGATGTCGCATGGCTTGCAGGCGCTGGCGTCGTACACCTGGGCTTACGCGATCGACTGGGCCAGTACGGAGGAGTACAGCGTTTCCTTTCCGCTTCAGAGGGGGAATTCTAATTTCGATGTTCGTAACAACTTTACGGCGGCTCTCGTGTATAACCTCCCGTCGCAGTATTCTGACCATCTCGAAAGAGCCATACTGGGTCACTGGAATACCGATTTGTGGTTCGTGGCGCGCACGGCCTTTCCCTATGAGCCGACCGGTCCCTCCATCACCGATCCTGTAACAGGAGACATTATCAACGGGGAACTCAACTACAACGGCAACTACCCCTATGTGCTCAGGGCCGGGATACCAGGAGGACGTCAGATCGATCCAACGATCTTCAGCGTAACCGCGGAATCCCTGGGAGTTGGTAACGCCCCGCGCAACTTTTTGCGTGGCTTTGGAGAAGACCAGGCAAATCTGGCGATTCAGCGCAGCTTTCCGCTCTACGAGCGTTCGGAGCTTCAGTTCCGCGCGGAAGCATTCAACGTCGCCAATCATCCCGTCTTCGGAGCGGTGAATTCAACCTGTGGCGTCACGACTGCAGGAGCCACCTGCGATAACGCAATCATGGGACAGGCGACGGCTACCCTCTCAGACAGCCTCGGCGGGTTGTCCTCGCTGTACCAGCAGGGCGGGCCGCGCTCCCTGCAATTCGCTCTCAAACTGCGGTTTTAGAGCATTGTCGCTTCACTTATTGATATTGCCGCATCGTCCAAGGTGGCCTTTATTAAGGAAAGAGCCGCTTGGCGGCGCTGGTTCTGTCAACACTTGAAGCGAAGATGCTATAGCCCCCGGGTGGACCTCGCGTCTCGCCGGCGCAACGAGGATAGGTCGCGTGAAATCCGAAGAGTCGTGGCCCGGCTAACTTACATACGAGTTGAATGGTCACAGAGGATGAAAAAGAGACTGTTATGCTGCATCGCGCCATTCCTGTTGATGGCCTGCGCATCCTTCGCCGCCCGCCATCCGGAATCCGAATGGACAGGCAGTTGGGCGGCATCGCCGGAAGTGACGCGGCTGAAGGAGCCAGTCGCCGCTTCTACAATTCGTGATGTGGTGCACCTGAGCCTGGGAGGGTCTGCTGTCCGGGTTACGTTGACAAATCAATTTGGCAGGACGCCGCTGCTTATCGGCTCGGCGACCATCGCGCTGTCGGCGGGCGGTAACCGGCTTCAGCCCGGCACCGTCCGCCAACTCACTTTCAATCACCAGCCCTCTGTCTTGGTTCCTATGGGCAGTTACGTGGTCAGCGATCCGGTCCCGATTCCGGTCGCGGCCTTCTCCGATCTCGCCATCAGCCTCTATCTGCCGCAGCAGGCGGTTGCCGTTCCGACGTGCCATGAAATTGCGTCATCGACAAACTATATTGCCCCGGGGAATGAGACAAGGGATGGCCAGCTGGAGAATGCTCGCGGCTTTCTCTCGTGGTGCTTTCTGCAGGGAGTCGAGGTTCGTCCCAAGAGGAGGGGTTCAGCGGCAGTTGTGGCGCTGGGCGATTCGATCACCGACGGCGCCCCTTCGACCGTCGATGCCAACCATCGGTATACAGACTATCTCGCTCTTCGCCTGCATGCTCACGGAAAGACTGCTCGTCTCTCCGTGCTGAACGAAGGCATTTCCGGCGGACGCGTGCTCTTTGAAGGGCACGGACCGAGTGCGATGCAACGCTTTGACCGCGATGTGCTGGCCGAGCCCGGTGTACGCTACGTGATTTATCTGGAGGGCATCAACGATATCGGGCAGCTTCTGAGACCCCGCTCTCCGGAGAAGACGCTTACGGCCGAGGATATGATCTTTGCTGCCAGCCAGATAATCGCACGGGCTCACATGCACGGGGTCAAGGTCTTCGGAGCAACATTGCTGCCCGCCGGCGCCAGGATTGAGTCCAACCCCGCCTGGGTGAAGGTGCGCCAGGAGATCGGCCGGTACAACGACTGGGTCCGAACCTCTCATGCCTTCGATGGAGTCGTCGACTTCCATAAAGCGGTCGCCGACCCAGGGGAGCCCGACATTTTGCTCCCGGCTTATGACAGCGGAGATCACGTACATCCCAACGACGCCGGGTATAAGGCCATGGCGGACGCCATCGATCTGGCTATCTTCAAATAGTGCCGCGCGGTTCTGCCCCCTAAGTCGTCATAAGAGGAGCGCACGAACAGGTTCAGCGGGTTCACGGGATTTTGACTCAATGCCTCTCCCGTGGACGAAGAGGGAAAGGAGCGGAGATTGAAGGGCTACTCTCGTCGTATCTTCCTAAAGACTGCGGGGCTCGCTGCCAGTGGTCTGGCCACGGGTCCTCTTGCCTTCGAGGCGCCGGCAATGGCTGAACCTGGGGAGCTGCGGGAACAGGGCGGGCCGGAGAGCGATCTGGGCCGGCTGATCTCTGCTTCCGACCTTATTTACTCCCGCCCCGTGGCACGCAGCGAAGAAGGAATTCCAGTGGGGAATGGGCGCATGGGCAGCCTGGTGTGGACGACGCCCAGCCGGTTGCATTTTCAGATCAATCGGGTTGACGTCTATGCAAACAACTGCCGAACAAACAGCTTTGTTGAAGTACACGACGACTACTGCGGCGGCTGTGGCTTTCTGGATATTGAGTTTGAGGGCCAGCCATTTCCGGAATCCGGCTTTCGTCAGCATCTTTCCGTCTACGATGGAGCGCTGACCATCGACGGCGATGGGGTGTCGATCCGCGTAGCGCCGTCCATGGAGCAGGACACCTTCGCGATCGTCGTCGATCGGCACCGGCATTCCGGGCAGCGCATTTCCGTTACGTTGCGCATGCTGCGTTATGAGACGAAGTTTTTCGGCCGGCAAACGGAGGCTCTCGCGGAGGAGCACGCCATTCGGGTTCCGCATCGCAGCCAGACGGCAACATCACAGCTCATCCAGGACGGAAACCGCATCGCACTGACCCAGGTTTTTCGCGAAGGGGACTTCTGCGCGAAGTCTGCCGTCGCTGCCGGCTTTCAGGGAATATCCGGAGTGGCGGAGATTCCGAACCAAACGGATGTTTGTCTTTCCACCAGCGAAGCCGGACCTGTCACCATCATGGTAACTTCAGCCGCCACCTTTGACGGCGACGATGATATTGCAGCGGCCGCGCTCCGGCAACTCGATACCGCCTCGACACAAAGCGCTGCCGAACTCGAACGCCGATCTCAGGAATGGTGGCATGGCTTCTGGCAGCGAGGCGCCGTGGAACTGCACAGTGAAGATGGTATTGCGGATTTGGTTCAGCAAAACTATCACTACTTTCTCTATCTGATGGCGGCGACTTCCCAAGGTAAGTTACCCCCTAAATTCAACGGCATGCTCTGGACCACCGGAGGCGACCTCCGCATGTGGGGCGCGCAGCACTGGTTCACGAACCTGAGCTGTTACTATAACGCGCTGTTCGCGACTGGCCATTTCGAGTTGATCGACCCCACGTTCCAGATGTACTCCGGCATGTTCGAGTCCTGCGCCCAGGCCGCGCGTCAGCAGTGGGGAAGCTCCGGTATCTATATTCCGGAAACCACCTATTTCGACGGGCTCGAGGATCTGCCTGAATCGATTGCCGCGGAAATGCGGCGGCTCTACCTTCTTGAGAGTCCCTGGGAGGCGCGATCCGGCGCGTTCATGGAATTCGCGGTGAAGAAACACCCGTTTTCCAGCCGCTGGAACTGGATCGCGGTGGGAGACTGGAAAGACGGAGAGTATGTGATTCGCGAACGCGGTTCTGGTCCGTACGGCCCTACCAGCCACATGTTCAGCAGCACCGCGAAGATCGCCTGGCTCTACTGGCAGCGCTATGAATATACGTTCGATTGCGAGTGGCTGCGCGAGCGCGCATATCCAATGCTGAGCGGGGCTGTCGAATTTTATCGGAACCATCCCAATCTTCGCAAGGATGATGACGGCAGGTATCATATGCACTGGTCCAACAGTGGAGAACCCGTCTTCGGCGTCCGCGATTCCTTTGAAGACATGGTGGCAATGCGATGCATTACGGCTGCCGCGCTTCGGGCTGCGAAGATTCTCGGCACAGATGAGACCATGATCCCGGTATGGCGGGAGTTTCTGGAACATCTGGCCCCACTACCCACCAGCACGGATCCGGATGCGCTGCATCCTCCCGGCTACCACGGTCCGCGGATCTTCGTAAACGGTCTGAAGCCGGCCGTCAAGGCCGATCGCGTCCCTACCGGCTGGATGCCGGATATCAACAGCCTGCCGATTTGGTTCTTCGATTTGTACAACGTGGAGACTCCGGATCGCGATGCTTTCGGGCTGGCCCAGGCTACCTTCGTTCAATTGCTGCCGGAGGGATTGCGTCCCGACATGCGAGTGGGCATCCTGTCGATGCTCGCTGTCGCGGCCGCATCTTTAGGGCGAGCCGATGCGGTGAAGATTTTGTTGCCCAATCAAATTCGGGTGCAGCCTGACCCGCGTTCGCCATGGTACAAAAAGTCGGGCCTTCTGGAAAATCGTATGACTCTGGGCGAGGGCGCGCAGGCCTTGCATGCGGAGCACCTGGGACGCGCGGCCGACGCCTTGCACCGCTCTCTTCTGCAAAGCAACCCGCCTGCACCCGGCGAAGACCCGATCCTGCAGCTCTTCCCCGCCTGGCCGCGGGAGTGGGAAGCTCGCTATACGTTGCGCGCGCGCGGAGGATTCATCGTTACAGCCGCTATGCGCAATGGCTCCGTCGAACATGTTGAGCTGGAATCGCATGCTGGAGCCCCGTGCCGGCTCCGCAACCCGTTTCCGGGGGAAGATGTGCAGCTTTTCCGGAATGAAACACAAGCCGAGAAGCTTAGCGGCTCTTTACTGACGTTTGCGACCAGTCCCGGCGAACGGATCGTCGTGCGAACACTTCGAAATGAATCGCAAAATCAACCCTCTCCGTAACCGCTCCACAGGGCCCGGCGCAGGACGGTGGAATTCGCTAAGGGAGAAACTAAATTGCCTATACGACGCCTTCGGCAAGGTCTGGACTGTAAACGGATCGACGCCGAACGATTATCTCTGCTGGACCGTCCGGTCCATTGACCGGCGCGCCCATTCGGTTCGACCGGGTGCCAGCGTCAGCGCCCCTCTTGTCGTCAATGACCAACCCGAGCCAGAGGTGCGGCAACAAGACCTGCTCGGGATAAGTCAACCTGCAAATTGAGAGAATAGGGATATGTTCGTCTTTAATCGGCGTCGGTTTCTGCAGGGGCTCTACGCCGCTGGAGCACTGGAGTTCACCAGGCTCGCTCCGCTGGCGCGGGCAATAGCGGGCGTGGCTGAGAATGGCTCTGCGTACAGACCGGGTCGTATTCCGAACGAATACAGTCTCTTTCTGGCCGGAGAACGCGAAGCTCTGGCTTCCCCTCCCTTGATAGAGGGCATTCGCGGACAGGAGGTTCTGCGGGCCGGCAAGGCCCCCGGCGCGTGGCTCCGGCCCGGCGCTTCCATCGATGGCTGGAGGCTGTTGACTGTCGCCCATTTCAACGGCGCCCCGACTGCGGTATTTGAAAAACATGTGACCCATCGCGGAGCAATCGCCTGTGTGACGGAGGAGCGGGGCGTCATCGCGTGCACTCCTAAAATTGTCGGTCGACTTTCCAGCATTCGGCCGCGCCCCATCAATACACCGGGCGGCGTTCGCCTCGAGCGAACCGGCCAATATATTCCCGGGCCGGATGAAACCGGCGATTACATTCTTCATTCCGATGAGGATCCCTGCTATGAAAACGTCGCGGCGCTTGGCGCGGAATATATCGGCTGGAGCTTTGCGGGGAACGAGCAAGCGGGACCGCTCAAATCCGTCTTTCTCCAGGCCGACGGAAGAAGCCGCGAATGGACAGACGACGGCCAGTCCACCTGGGCTCCTGATATGGAGGGGCGCCTCTTCGATCCCACTTCGATGCTTCCCTGGGGCAATCCGCAAATCTACGAATATCAACCGGGATACAGCAAGCGCACTCTGCTCGGCGGATATCTTCCCGTCGCGGACATCGGTGTCTGGAATCCGCAGTACAGGGCCGGGTACGAGTGCATCGTCATGGTTTCGCCGGGCGACGATGCACGTGTAATGGGGCGGGTTCGTTATACGGTTTCCCCTGGGGCGGGCGGGGCCGCGGAATCGGCCGCGTCAGAGGAGGATCGCTACTTCAATGCCTCCCCCGGTGAGTTCTACGGGGCGCTCGCCGGCGTCTGGAATCACTGGCACGATTTCTACGAGAATTCGATGCCCGTCGAGATTCCCGACGAGTGGCTGCTCGATGCGGCGCGCGCCGGCATCACGCTCTCTCGTTGCAGCTACCGCGGACTGAAACCGACCTATCAGATTGGCGAAGGGGCTTATACCAAAATTCCCGAACGCAGTCATGCGCTGTTTCCTGTGGCCCACTATGAATTTGTCTGGGCGCAGCAGCTCTGGAATCTGACCGCCGAGGTTGAGCCCTACTTCCAGTACTATCTGGACCACTACATTTTGCCGGACGGCAATTTCCTCTACAACACGCAGGATCAGGTGGAAGCACCACTCAATGCCGGAGTCTTTCTGGCCAATTCTGCCCGTGCATATGATTACACCAGAGATGCGGCGGCATTCTCCGCCCGCCTGCCGGTGCTGGAGCGCATGCTGGCCTATGTGCTGGGACGATACGAGTACAGCAAGAAACAGTTTCCCCCTGACAATCCTCGTCACGGGCTGATCTGGGGGTCGCCTGAAGCGGATCTCGGCGATCCTCTGAACGATCATCCGGAGTCGCACCCCTATTACTTCCAGAACGCCACGTGGACTTGGAGAGGGCTGGCCGAGCATGCCCGCTGCCTTCAGCGTGTGGCGCGCGAGCACAATCGCGCTGACTGCCAGGCTCTTGGCGATCGCTATTCCGCAACTGCCGAGGAGATGCGCGGTCTGATCCAGCGCTCACTGCAGATGACACTCGCCCGCTGCTCGCCGCTGATGAAGGAGGCCGGCATTACTCCGTTCACGCCGGATGATACCCGTCACGATCCCCGGGAGCTCGGCAGCTACGAGAACCACCGCTTCATGATGGACTGGTTCACCGCCGATTGGGGCAACGAAGCGCTGGACCTGGGACATCTCCGCCATCGCGAGTTGGCAGGTATGCAGATTATTGGCCTCAGCACCGATGGCGCGGTGGAACGCACCTCCAACTTCATGGCGCACGGCACACTCTCGGTACGCATTCGGCAGGAGGACTACCGTCCGTTCCTGCTCAATCTCTACGCGCTTACCTGCTATGCGGCCGATTCCGGCAACCGCTACTCCCCGGAGGATGCATGGATTCCGGGTGGCGCACCCGTACAAGGCAGCCGGTATGGCTGGTCCGCGGTGGTGAACAGCGTGCTGCAGCCGGCGATGGGCCTGCGCTGGCTTCTTTGCTACGAGGAGGGCAACCGGGAGCTCTGCCATCTCCAGAAGGGCGCGCCGAAGCACTGGTTCGAGACCGGAGAGCGCATTTGTGTGCGGAGCTGTCCGACGCGTTTTGGCCGCCTTGGCTGGTCGACGACTGCCAGGAGTGATCGCTCTTGGCAAATTGAGATCGATTTCGAAGGAGCCTTCTCCGGGGACCTTCTGGTTCATATTCATCCACCGGACGGGCAGCCGTTGCGGCACACCTCCGCCGGAGTTCTCTCGGGCAGTGCCATCCACCTCACCGCGGATCAACTGCGCGGCATCCAGCAACTGGCGATTCAAGCGGGTTAATAAGCCGGGTCAAGTCGCCTCGGAACGCCGCAGACACCAGCGTTACCACGACGATCCGGGGCGCTTTTGCCGAAATATTCGTTGCGACCTGTTCCAGACCTGCTGCGGCCACAAGCGCATCGTCGAGAGCAGGCGTACGGCGGTGCTCCGTCGCGGATAAATCTCTGCGCGGACGCATGCACCGCTGCCGGGTGTGCTCTCCACGCTGAAATTGCCGCGGACCGCCCGTACCCGTTCCCGCATTCCGGCCACGCCGAATCCCTGGCTCCTTAAGGTCTTCGGATCAAATCCGACCCCGTTGTCCCGCACTGATAGCGAGACACTCGTCGACGTGTATTCCAGTTGCACTTCCAGCTCGGACGGGCGGCCATGGCGCAATGCGTTCGCGATTCCTTCCTGAGCGACACGATACAAGGTGTCAGTCATGATCAGCGGAAGACGGATCACAGGTCCTCTCGAAGTGAAGCGCACATCGAGATAGCAGCCAGCGGTACTCTGTTCGAGCGCGGCCTGGATCGCCGAATGCAGATCTGTCCCCTCCTCCAACGGCTTTGGACGCAGCATCATAATGCTGCGATGAGCCTCTGAGTGGCTGTGCCGCACCATTTCCAAAGCAAGGTCAAGATGCCGTGTCAACAGGTCGTTGCTTTGCGGTACGATTTTTCTGGCCGCCTGAATCTGAAAGGAGACCCCCGCAAAGCTCTGCGCTAACGTATCGTGAAGTTCATGCCCCATTCGGGCACGCTCGGCCATAATAGCGCGAAATCTTGCCTTGAGAATTTGCACCAGCATTACATGCCCCGCAACGATCAGGGCGGCTAACAGAAATCCGAGTTCCAACAGATGTTGAAGGTTCCACCACGGAGGTCCGGCGACCACGGAGACATCTTCGGCCGATCGTAAAAGGATTGCGAATCCGCCCTGGTATCGCGTGTCGCGAGGCATGAGCGAGCAGACACCGCGCAGCCGTAATACCGAACCAATTTTCACACGGGAGAGTAGGGAACTGCGGCGCCCGGATTTCAGATGGGCAAGAAACATCTGATGACCACTCTCCAGCCACAACCAGATTTCGCCATTGCGCCTGTTGGTAGCCGCCAATCGGCCGTTCACTTCGATCAGTTGCGCCGCGAATTTACCCTGTGCGGCTTCGTCCGCCGTCACGGAAAGCGGTGGCAACGGAGAGCCGTGCCACAGCAATTCGGCACGGCTTTGCCGCAGCAGCGTTCCGGTCTCCGACTCATCAGGATGACCGGTAATGAGCAATACATCGCCGATTCTCAGTCCCTGCGACGTCAGACCGCTGACGGCGGCTCCGCCCGTGGAATCCTGAACGTACGACGGACTGCCGATTGCCGTCAGTGTCGCCCGCACTGTAATTGAGGAGTTCTTTGCCGGCGGCATGAACTCGATCTGGCCGATCGGCATATAGGACGAACTACCCGGGCCGGTGCCTGCAGCGCCAGGTATCAAAACGATGAAAGTCATCAAACCAGCTACGTTCATACTTCCGCAATGACCTACAGTCCGCCGGTCCGTTTCTTCAAATCAGTCACCATGATGTTCTTCCACTGTCCCCCCGAATCGTAGGAACGCAATCCGATTTTCCCCTGCTTGGGACATTGCTCCAGCGATTCATGAAATTGAACGATGCGATTGGGCCGTACGTCCGGCCAGGTGAAGACCGTCAAGTCACAACCTCGAACCTCCATACGAATGTGATACCAGGCATTTGATACGATTGGAGACGGCAATGGTTTCGCGGCAATTTCGTTCCAACTGTGATCTGCTATTCCCACCACCAGCGCCTCATCGCGCACCCGCAATCCAGCATAGATGCCGCTATAGGAGTCTACCCCCTGCTCGGCGTCCGAAACTCTGGCGATGAGTCCTGCCTCGCCGGTGCTGCTCAGAGATACGTCAGCGTCCATCGCATAGTTAGCCCAATAAGGCGAGCCCGTAACCAGCTTGGCTCCCCGTTCGTTCGACTCATTGACCATCATTCCTGCCTGCACGTTCCAGTTGCCGTCGTAAGCAACCCAACCCGAATCGCTGCCACCGGCAAAATCGTCATGATACGGCAGGCCGCGGGAAGGCGATCGCAGCAGGCGAAGCATGCCGGCAGACACGAAAAAGGCCGCGGCGGCGGCAACTGCAAACAGAATCAGATCTCGAAACAGCGGGCGCATGTGCAGCACTTCGTGAATTCTGTTTTGCCGGCTTTCTTCTTTGCCGGCGGTCTCAGTTTTTCCGGTCAGTGACTGCCGCTGAACTCCTGGTCCGTTTGCGTTAGGAGTTCGGCAGGCACGTATTGAGGAGCAGGAAGCGGTTGGTCGTTGACCCCTGCCAGCGCCGCCTCAGCCGCCAGATAGCCGATCCGGTACCCGTCCGCTGACACCAGGGAATCGAACTTCCCTTCACTCAGGTTCATCTGCAGGAACAAATCACGGTCGCACCCCACCAGGGCAATCTTGTGGCTTGCATGGAGATCCTGCAGCGCGAGCATGGCGCCCTGCGTTGCATCCGCGCTGACAGCAAAGATCGCTCGCAGGTGCGGGAATGTGATTACCAGTTCCCGGGCGCTCTGCTCAGCCTCCAGAGTCTGCACCGCTCCCGAAGATTGAGCTACAACCGCAATGGCCGGATACGCCGAAATTGCCTGAATGAAGCTTTGCGCGCGCTTCAGGGTCTCCGGCGTTCCCCGGTCGATACCCACGATCGCCACCTGCCCGCTGCCGCCTGTTACCCCTGCGATTCGTTGCGCGGCCAGCGCGCCGATTTGGGTTTGATTGGGCGTCACGAACGTCAGATAGCGCCCCGTTGGTTCCGCGGGGTTCGTCTGCACGAAAACGACGGGAATCTTGTGCGCGACGAAGCCGTTGACCATGGTGGTCACGCCCCAGATATTCGTTGGTCCCAATATTACCGCTTTCGCTCCCCTTCGCACGGCAGTTTCTGCGAGCACAATCTGACGATTCAGGTCGTCCTCCCTGGTTGGCGCATTCCAGTAAATTCGATAGCCTGAGTTCTTGGCGGCGGCAAATGCCCCTCGCCGCATGTCCTCGGTAAAATTAGTCCCGCTGGTGCGCGGAATGAAGGCAATCACCGGAAGGTTCGGCGCTCCCCGCAGCGCTGGATACAGCGATAGGAAACACCCGAAGCTTCCTCCCAGGATCATCGCTATCGCCGGACGAACAATTCGCTTGAACTGGAATCTCATGGATGGCCTATCCCTCCACTTCCCTGCGCCGAATCGGCAGGTACAACGCGCGGGACCCTCCCGCTGCCCGTTCACTCCTTCAAGGTCACCAGCCCGCGGCGAATGGCGATGGTTGCTGCCTCGGTACGGTCTTTTGCATTCAGCTTGGAAAGCAAGCTGACAACGTGGTTCCTGACCGTGATGTCGCTGATGCCTAATGCCTGAGCCATTTCCTTGTTGGTCTGGCCTTGCACCAACAGCTCGAGAACCTCATGTTCCCGGGCGCTCAGGGCCGACCGCCCCATGCGCTCGGCGAGGCGCGCGGCCAGGGCGGGGGGAATCCGCCGCTTGCCCTCGCTGACCGCCCGGATGGCGTCGACGACCTCTTCCTGCGATGCGCTCTTCAACAGATATCCCAACGCTCCTGCCTCAATGGCGTTAAAGATATCTTCGTCCAGCTGGTAATTCGTGAGGATCAGGATTCTGCTCTCCCTCCGCGCCGCCCGCAAAGCAGCAATCACCTCAACCCCACTCATGTCCGGCATGCGGAGATCGAGAAGCACCACGTCGGGATTCAGCTCTCTGGCGGCCTGAAGGCCCTCCTTCCCCGAGCTTGCCATCCCTATAACGCTGATTCCAGACTCCCCGTCGAGCATGCTATGCAATCCGCGGCGCACGACTGGGTGATCGTCTACAACCAGGACTCGTATGCGCCCGCTCTCCGTCATCATGCTCCCGAACCCACTCGTATGCGCCTTCCCCGATTCCGGGATGCACGAAAGTGCATCGAAGCCGAAAGAAGCCAATACAAGAGGCATGCTGCCGCGTCCCAGAATTCTAGTGCAGGCGAACCACGACGTGCATGGTTCAGATGAACCAGTAGAGAAGCACTGACCCGGGAAATGATTCCGCACAGAATACCCCGGTCAATATTACAAAATGCCTCGGCCAACATTATTGGCCGCCGCCTTGCCTCATCGCCGCTGGAAATTGTTCCGCCGCCGGTCCTGAGGTCACCATGGAGATGAACCACCCCTGAATGGTGCATTTGCATCATGACTTCTATCTGACGAACGCAATAAAGTTCTTCTACGGCTAGACAGGGCCTGCTTCCGGCAATCCCGCTGACACCGGCAAGTCGGCGTGTCTACAATGAGGGCCATGAGAATCCATGAAGGGCTGAAGATCGCAGCAGTATTGGGACAGGGCATTCTACTCCCCGTTCTGCTGGGAATGTGGCCAGGATGCATGGCTGTTTCTCAGGTGGCAACCGGTCGGACACAGGAAATCGACCGGTTAGCCAGGCAGGCCGCAAGCGATCTTCATAATCAGCAACCGGCCCTAGCTGCTGCCGAGTATCGCAAGCTGCTGGAGATAGTCCCGGATGATTTCGAAGCCCATTCCAATCTGGGCCTGGCTTACTATCTCCAGGGAGATTACGCGGAGGCATCGAGTGAATTTAATATCGCTCTGCGCCGCAAGCCGGATTTGTGGAATATCGCCGCCCTCTGCGGTCTGTCGGAAGCGCAGTCGGGACGAAACGCGGATGCGGTCGTGCACCTGAGCGAGGCCTTCGACAACGTACATGACCCGTCGCTGCGCAGTGCTACGGGCAGACAGCTATTCAGTCTTCTCATGGAAGCAGGAGACCTCGACCGTGCGGCGATGGTGATCGGCCAGGTGCACCAGATCGATCCTGCAAACGTTGATGTCCTCTATGCAGAGCACCAGGTATATTCGCTCCAGGCAAACAAGGCTTTTCTGTCCCTCGCCCAGCTTGCGCCCGACTCCGCTCGCATGTATGAATTACAAGGCGACGAGATGGCCCAAGTTGGAGATGTGCCCGGATCGATAGTCGCTTACAGGCTCGCCATTCAGCGCGACTCGCATCTTTCAGGCGTTCACTTCGCCTTGGGCGAGGCGCTAAGCGCGTCGCACTCTCCGTCGGATCAGGCGCAAGCCGAAGGCGAGTACCGGAAGGCCCTGGCGGACAATCCCGGCGACGAGAGAGCTGAATGCAGGCTCGGAAGTATCGAGCTGAAACGCTCCAACCTGGAGGCTGCCGCCCTCGATTTCAGGCGCGCCGTTCAGCTGCAGCCTGATGATCCCGACGCTAACGACGGATTGGGAGAGGTCCTGATGGAGTCCGGATCGAGCCGGGAAGCCATAACCTATCTTCAACGCGCTGTTAGAGATGACCCATTCGACGTGATCGCATATTATCACCTTAGCTTAGCGAGCAGGAAAGCCGGAGATTCGGAAGCGGCCGAACGTGAGATGAAGGAGTTCCTGAGCCTTAAGGCAAAGAGAGATCAGATGGAAAGCAGCTTCCGCGACTTACAGGAAGAGGCGAGGCACCCGAACCAGGCCGGGAAGCGGGTTTCTCCCGCGGAGGCTCCGGGCACGGCTGGTAGCACTCCGCAGTGATCGACTTCCGTCTCTACGGCGCGGCTGCAATTCAGAACTTTGGCACCGCATGCCATTCTCTAATTCGTGTTGTCTGGCAGCTGAGCCTTGATCTCTCGCAAATCCTTTGCATGCGCAATCACGTGTCCGTCGCAGAGCACTTGAAAACCGGTGCCTCTGTGATATCGAGTTCCGTCCCTGTCGTAGAGGATCGTCAGCAGATGTCCGTGATAGGGTAAGCCCGCGAGAGCAAAATAGCGCCATGTGCCGGAAGGCAGCAGAGGATGCACGACAAGCTCATTACCCGCAGAGGGTCTGAGACCAATCAGGCCGGTAATGATCAAATCCGCAAAACCGGAGTGGTTATAGTATCGGCCGCGGTTCGTCGGCAGCGCATGCTGAGATATGAGAATATCCCGGGCAATCCATTCTCCAGTATCGGGATTGAGATCCTCATCAATCCAGGGAATCACCCGGCCGTCAGGAAGACGAATGTGCTGGGAATGCGTATAAGTTTTGAGAAGGCGAAAGTAGTCCGACTGCCTGATCACTGCCTGCTTGGGACCGTTCAACAGGTTTGCCAAAGCGACTAGAGTTTGCGTGGTCGCAAAGGGCCACGACGGTCCATTCCACAGGCATTCATGCTTGACTTTGTAGTTGAACCTGGAACTATCCCGTTCGGCCGTCGTCGGACCGTACTTGCCCGCGAAACCATTCGCGGCAAAGAGAAACTTCCAGGCCGCATCGTGCGCTTCAGGAGGAATATCGAAATACCACGGAATGTAGCCGATCAGTTCACGAACTCCGGACCATGCGGAACTGGAGTGACGCGGCACGGTCTCATAAAATTGATCGTGCGGATTCCACAAGCGCTTTTCGATCAGAGCGCGAAGCGCATAGGCCTTGGCTTGATAAATGGCTGCGGTTTGCTGCTGGCCTGCCAAGGCGGCAATCCGGGAGATTGCCACGGCATTTCCATACATATAGCTGTTGATGGTCGGCCTATATCCATTCCCGCTGATGCTGTCTTCCATCCCGTCGCGGTCGTCGATCTGCCAGAACAGTCCGTTGGCGTCCTGGTGTGTAGCTTCCCACGATTCGTAGTTCTTTTCCAATGCCGGCAGCAGGCTGATGGCAAGACTCCGGTCTCCCGTGGCCAGCATGAGTTGATAAACAGAGTCTGTAAGCCAGGAGCTGTAGCGGCGCGGCTCGCCGTCCGGTCCGAACCAGAATCGTGTGTAATTATCCACGTATTCGGGATCGCGGAGCCAACGCGCCTCGCGGATATGATGCCCCGCGGCCGTATCGATCATGTTTAACTTCCCTGCCCATGGCACGTCGTCAAGAAATTCGCTAATCAAATACCCGTCGGGAGTTGACACGATGTGCTTTTGAAAGGCATACCAGCGAAAGTAATAGATTTCATTCAATTCCTGGTCGGGCGTGTCCAGCAAGGGGATATTCTTGACGAACCAGTCCCAGTCGAGCGGTGGGTCGCTTCCCAGCATATCCCGCTCATCGTTTGCGAACTCCAGAAAGTAGTGGTGAAAACTGGCCGGTTGAAGCACGACTGTGCTAGCAGCGCCCTGCTGTCCGGCGCAGATTCTCGAGCCTGATAGCAGAAGTACCAAAGCTACCACGCAATTCCAGCGGACAATAACGCGTCGCCTAGTCATCATGTTTCCGCCACAAATCCCAGGCTTTCTCCTGAGCGCGTCACAAGGCCGATTTGCTCGAGATGAATATGTCTGCCGTTGTACCACAGCTTCCAGCCGCAGTTGGAGTAAACCGCGAAGGGCTTGTAGCACGCGTCGGCATCCCAGGCGCCGGGCGTGGGCCGCACGATTGGGTTTCCCGCATGGCGAACCCAGCCTGTAATCCCATCCTTCGACCGGGCCAGCCCGATCTGCGCATGATCGATGTCGCGGAAACCTATATACAAGGCGTAATACCACCCATTCCATAACTGGATCTGCGCGGCGGCGACCCGGTTCTTCTCCCAGTCGTAACGAGGGTCCGGAGTCAGTACCGGGTTAGATCCATACTTTTTCCAATGCAGGCCGTCTGTGCTTGTCGCGTAACCTATGGAGTTGGGCTCGTACTGCTGCCCTGCCGAATACCACATCTTCCACACGCGATCCGCCGCACCCCACATCACGTGCGGGCACATCACGGCGACGCCCTCCCAGGGAGCCTCGGCGACAAGAACGGGCTTCTCTGACTGTCGGACCCAGGCGACTCCATCGGCGCTCGTCGCATAACCGATTGCGGACCTTCCCTTCGCCTGGCCTGTGTACCACATATGATACCCACCCTTGCGGAGCACGACGATGGGGCGGTTTATATCATCTTCCCAGCCGGTCTCGGGACGAGGTCCGAGGACGACCTCCGGCGCTTTCCAATGGATTCCGTCGGCACTTTCGGTGATTGCCACGCTCTGCCTGGGACGCCACGACACCCACATTCTGTACTTGCCTCTCTCTCGCAGTACGCAAACGTCAAAACATGTTCCATACTGACCGCCCAGCACAGGGTTGCCTTGGTATTTCTCCCAGCCGGTGCCCTTTCCTGCGCCCGTCGCGCCGAACCCGCATGTCAGGTAAGACTCTGTAGCTACGTAGCCCAAAGCCAGAATCAAATCTCTTCTTGTCAGCATTGTTTCCTCGGTGGTTTTCTGTTTGTCCTATCGGCCAAGTCCAAAATCTAACTCATTTAACTGACCTTCTGAGCAAATCGCACTAAAGTCGTTCGGGGTCTGCCTGTGAGTCCGCCTTGTCGCGACGGACTCAGGGAACTTCTGCTGGCCAACCGTGCACACTTCCTAAAAGATCGCATGGAACGACAGTTGGATGCTCCTTGGGGCATTGGCTGCGCTAATGATCCCAAAGCCTTGGGTGTTCGGTCCCACCGTGTTGTTATAGCCGGGCATATTCAGCACCGTGTGGTTCAGCACGTTAAATGCCTCGGCATGAAAATTGAGTTTTACCGATTCCCAAACTCCAAAGTCCTTGTCGAGGCTTGCATTGAAGTCTTCAATGCCGGAAGCGGGTCCCTTGAAGGCCCCCACTGCCGCATTGCCAAGGAAGAGCCTCTGTCCCACCCCCGGCAGCGTAGTTGGAGTTCCATTTACCAGGGCTTGATCCCCTCTGATGAACTTGCTGGGATCGAGCCAGCCCACTCCAATCTCCGATCCGCCCGACATGATGACCTGTTTCCGATTAGAAAGCAGCGCGCCGCCCCCGGTATAATTCGCGTAGCATGCGGCCGAACCGAAGTTGAACTCGTTGCAGTTGTAATCTGCCACGCTCCCATATCCGCCAGTGCTTGCCGTTCCCGTTCCACCGATCGCCCACCCATCGATAATTCTGTCAGCCAGCGTCTGCGGGTGCAGGAACGCCGGAATGTTATAGCGGAAGGCTGCCGTCATCTGATGAACGGTGCCCGGGCTGTAGTAGTCCAGGGCGCAGTCTGCCAGGTATCGGCAGCCCTGCTGAGCCGAAGAACCGCTGAATGTGTACGTCCCCAGCAGTGTCAGGCCATAGGAGTATCTCTTGTTGACCTCAACCTGCAGCGAGTTATACCAGGAGTTGTAATCGGAATAGAGCGTGGTGATCTGGTTGAAACCGGCCGGATAGTACGGCTCGCGCGAAAGAACGTTCGCGGAGTCATTGGTGCTCCCTCCGGGAACAAAGACAGGCCAGTTCTGATTGTGTGTCTCGAAGAGATGAGTTCCGTGGGTTGCCACCCACGCAGCAGAGAAGACATAGGTATTGATGGGCTCGATTTCAAATTCCAGATTGAACTTGTCGTATAGGCCATTGTTGAAGTTCTTCGCCACAGCCTGCTCGCTGAGAGGATTGGGGAAGACCAGCGTTGCCGCCGCGGCTGATCCCGCCGTTGGCGCGGTGTAGGGAAAGGGCGTGCTGCCGTATTGAGCGTAAGGTTGAGAGAGATTGAGTGCCGGTCCCTGGGTGGGGTAATAGTCGACGCCGTACGGCGCCGCCGTGGTATATCCGTTGAAGCTCAACAGGTACTCATAATCCGTGTAGAGCCCGTAACCCCCTTTGAGCGCCGCTTTGTGATTCCCGAACACATCCCACGCGAATGATATTCTCGGCCCTACGTTATAGATGTCGTGTGACAGGTTCGGCGGAATTCCGCGATCTCCAACCGTCACCAACCCAACTGGGGCAGTTGGAAAGACCGTCGATGACTGGCCTGGACGGAAGGTCACAAAACGATTCTTCTGCTCTCTCACTCCGAAGTATGGCTGTAGCCGCGCGCCAAGCATGACTGTCAGGCGCGGCGTCAAACGCACAGTATCCTGAATGTAGGCCTCACGCGCCGGATAGTTCACGATCAGATTCTGCGTGCTGTTCTGGGAGAAACTCGAGCCAAATTGTCCCAGCGGACCTCCATTGAGCAGCATGTCCGCAATACCATTTCCCGTACCGCCATACACATTGTCGGAATCCTGAAACGAGACATCGCCTCCCGCACCCCAGGTCTGATTAAAGACCTCGTGGTAGTTTCTGAGTTCGAGACCGGTTTTGATAGTGTGGCGCCCCTTGGTCCAGGTAAGGTTGTCGGTGATGTCCCAGGTGTGCTGTGTCATCGGATTTACATATCCCTGGTAAATATCCATGCCCATGCTGCGAGGAGTGGAGATTTGCTGAACATTCGGCGCCAGATGATCGCCCACTGAGTTGATTCCTGTGTTTGACGGGTTTATGATCCCCGAACATGGCGAGCACGTGTTCGTAACTGAAATCTCGGACTGGGTAATGCCCAGTACAAAGTTGTTCAGCATCGCGGGCGTAATGGCGTAGGTGTCGTTTACGGCCCAGACCTTCGTTTGTACAGGTTCGCTCCAGGTCGCCTGCGGGTTGGGATACTGTGTTGCCCACGATGCTTCGCTGAATTCGTCGTACATATCCTGGAAAGTTGGTGTATCGTTGTACCACCACAGGCTGCCAAACAAGCGATGCTTGTCGCTGAAGTTTTCGTCTATTCTGACAACCCAGGTCTGAATCAGCGTATTGAAGCTCGGATTCCAGGTAAACGTGTCGGTTCCGCTGGTCGGCGCAGGCATAATTGTCGTCCCGCCGGCACCGTTAAGTGCCTGCCCAAGCGGACCGAAGTCCGATGTGGGAATGATCGGCATGGGCTGCTCATTGACGATCGGCACCCCGTCTGGCGAATTCGTGAAATCGCCACCGCGTTCGGCGTTGGTAATGGTCTGTCCGGAGGTCGTCGAATTCTTGGACGTGCTGGTGCGCTCATATGACAGGAAGAAGAAGGTCTTGTCCTTCCCGTTGTACAACTTTGGAATCCAGATCGGGCCGCCTACGTTGCCGCCGTACCATTCCTGGTGAAATGGCTGCCGAGCGATGTCCTGGAACTTATTCGACCAGGTGTTCGCATTCCAGGCCCCGTTTTGCAGATAGGTCCAAAACTGCCCATGGAATTGGTTGGTGCCGTTTTTGATTGTGGCCTCGATCTGCCCGCCGGCGCCGCGGCCCACTGAGGCGTCGGGAAGCGCCGATGCCACGCTGAATTCCGAGATGTTTTCCGATTGCGGAAAGTCCGCCGACGCCGAGCCATGCATGTAATCATTCATGGCAGCACCGTCAATATCGTAGTTGTTGGTGAGCTGCGAAACACCATTAAAGCTGGTCACCGGGATGAAGAAACTGGCGCCTGTTCCCGCGGCTGTTGCACCCGGCATCAAAACTTCCATTGATTCGCGAGGGTCACGCCCTTCAACCGGGATCCCCTGAATGAGATCGGGTTCGATGGTGGTCAGGTTGTTTGCCGTTTCGGTGTCCACCATAGCAGACGCCCCAGAAACACTGACCGTCTGGGTGGTGGTGCCAACCTCGAGAGCAATCGGGAGTGTCGTTACTCCCGATGCATGAAGCGCCACGCCATTCGCGACGAACGTTTTGAACCCGTTCACAGAGCAACTGACCGTGTACCTGCCTGCCTGGAGGGATACGAACTGGTAGGCGCCAGTTCCGGTGGATGTCGTTTTCGTCTGGACTCCCGTCTGCACGTTGAGCGCGGTTACGGCTGCATTGGGAACGACCGCGCCAGTCTGGTCGGTGACGGTTCCCGACAAAGATGCGGAAATGTCCACCTGACCAGTAATCGAATGGGAACTCACACCGATCGCGATCATTGCGATAGCCAGGACCAGATTGCAAGGGATCCGCAAGCTGTTGACCTGGTTTCCTGCTTTGGAGGAGATGCTGCGGAATGCTCGAACATCCATATTGCCTCCTCTTGAATCGAGTGGATACATAGCGGGATCCCTGCCTTTGAAAAACGAGGCAACTCTAAGCCCGCTCATGCCGAACAGGCAAGGTTCTATTGCACCAATTTTTCGTGGTACGTTTGCACCAATGGTCCGACAAGATTGATTCCCGCGCATTTCATCGCGTTGGGCAGGTGCCCGAGCCCAGGCAACATGACACTCGTTTTCTCCTTGTTGGGCCTGAATGCGTGCACTGAGCTTCTGTCGTTTTCAAATAGAATGCCCTCAACCAATCTGATGTTATGTAGGCTGTCCTCTGCGGCTTCGCGGGTGGTCTGGATGTACTGGCGGGGGCTTCGATTGCAAACCGGGCGCCGACTGGGTTCTTGACTCTCCGAACCAAAACGGATTTTCGGCGCTGTACGGAAAGGTCGAGCTTGTCAGAGTAGATTCGATCGAAACCATTTAGCAACGGTTCATTTCCGATCGCGCTCGCGTTGCTCGTATTGCCGTTTACGAGCCGCTTCAAGCGATCCGTTCTGGGCCGCCGACGCGCTATGGGGGCATTGTTGGGCGTTCTATGTGTTTTTGTAATCTTGACCGGGTTAATGGGCTGCGGCGGTGGCTCCTCTTCTACTTCGCCACAGAACTACACGCTGACGGTAACTGCGACGTCAGGATCATTTTCGCAAAATACTACGCTGACTCTAACTGTGCAGTAGTTGGCTGTGGAGGCGCTGGACAACTTCACAAAGACGCTGAAGGCCCAAAAGCTCGAGCACAACACCGCAAGTGCAGCTCAGTTCTCATTGAGATTCTGCCTGGACGGCAAATGCAATGCTGCTTTCGATGAGCTGACTGGTCTCCAATGATCGGGCGCCCACCTCAGAGAGTGTAAAGGAGCAACGTGCGTTCATGGAACGGGGAGTGGGCTTATAGTTGAGGTTTGTTTCGGTAAACGGACATCCCGCCAGTTGATCGTGCCGCGGGTAATTTGACATCCTGATTCCGGGAAGGGCCCGTATCAACGCTTGAGGCGCTCTTTGATGTCTCTGGGCTGGCACGAGGGTCACGCCTGCACAGCATGAGAAATAAGTCAGACGGCCTGCGCTGCATCCGCGACCTCGAAATCCGCAAACACAAAACCGTCCCGGGTGACCACTTCACCGGGCGTTAGCTGCAGCGGCCTCGCAAACATCGGTCCCGCATAGGCGCAGGTGTGAAACTCGCCGCGCTCCGCGCAGGGGTCGGTTCCCGCAGGCAGGTCGGCCAGCAGCGCCTGGCCGAAGTCGCGCCCAGCCAGCTCCGCGGGCAGCTTGCGCGGGTCCACGCAGGTCAGCCGTGCCCGGAGCCCGCCTGCAATCATGGTGCGCGCGAGTTCGCCGGTGGGAATCCCCCAGAGCGGAAACAGCGGTTCGAGTCCCGTATTTTGAAGCTGCCGCTCGCGGTAGGCGCGCACGTCTTCGAGGAACAGGTCCCCGAAGGCCACCGCGTCGATGCGCTCGCTGACGGCCCGCTCGCACACCGCGCGCATCCGGTCTTCATAGACCTGGTTGGTGCAGGGCCACGGCAGCGGCACGACCCAGAGCGGCAGTCCGGCCGCCTCGGCCTGGGCCTCCAGCACCGTCCTGCGGGTTCCGTGCATCGCAACCCGGTCGAAGGCCGTATTGACCGTGGTTAGAAGGCCGCAAACCTCCACACCCGGGTCGCGGCGCAGGGTGTGCAGGGTCCAGGCGCTGTCTTTGCCGCTGCTCCACGACAATAGAACCCGCTTCATATCCAAATCCTATCCGGCGGCCCCCCGGGGTGCCCCCTCCGCGGCACTTCGCCGGCGCCGCAAACTGCATCCAACTATTCGAATATGTTGAATTTGGCTCTTTTCCTCCGGGGTGCGCCACAAAATAGGAGAGATTTTATGGCCGGGCTGCGCCGGGGCGGCGTGTGCGCCGCAGTTGCCTGCTTCTGCGCCGTTGCGCCGGCTCAGACTGCCGAACAGATCATCCGCGAGGCTGTGGGCACCGAGCTCTACGCTGCGGCGCACGACCACAGCTGCTGGATGTACTACGAGGTGGACAGCAAGCCCAACGCCACGGTGAAGCAGTGGGTGTCGCAGACGCACGAGGGCGGCCTTGACCGCGTCCTCAGCCGCAACGGGCAGAGTTTCTCGCTCCAGCAGGAGCGCGACTCGATGAACGCCTATATCGGCAACCCGTCGGCCCAGGCGAAGCGGCGGCGCAGCGGCCAGCACGACGACCAGCAGGCCGCCCAACTGTTGAACATGCTGCCCCAGGCCTTCGACTGGACGATTGCGGGGAAGAAAGACGGCAATACCGTCCTCCATTTTGCCCCCAACCCGCAGTTCAATCCTCCCTCGTGGCAGGCAAAGGTATTCGCGGCGATGGGCGGCGAAGTGACGGTCAACGACGCCCAGCATCGCATCGTCAGCCTCAAGGGGCACATGCTTCACGACGTGCGATTCTGGGGCGGCCTCTTCGGCGACCTCAAGGCCGGCGGGTGGTTCGATGTGGAGCGCCGCGAGGTGGGAGGCAGCGACTGGCAGATTGTCGCCACGCATGTCCACATCCAGGGTCACGCGCTGATCTTCCATACCATTTCCGAGGAGGAGGACGACGTAAAGTCGAAGTTTACCGAGCTTCCCGGGAACATCGATTTCAAGGAGGCCGAAAAAGACCTAATGGAGCAGAAACCTTGATGTGCGCCGCGCGCCGCGCCTCCCGAGCTAATTCTGCGCCGGTGTTGGGATAACTTGGGTCCAACCGCCGCTGGCGACCGTCTCATGCAGCAGGTAGCTCGGTAAGTGGAGGCGCCACGTGAAGACGTTGGCAGCAGCCCTGGTTTCAGCTTCTCTCTTCTGTGCTCCGGGCCAAAGTCAGTTAGTGCCCGCCGCGTCCGGCTCTCCCGACCCCACGCCGCCGTCGATCACGGTTCCCGCGGGCACCAGGGTCGAGATGGTTCTCATCCGCCCCATCCGCGCACAGGATGCCGCTCCCGGCGCCGTCCTCTACGGCCAGACGGCCTTTCCCGTGGTCTCCGGCAGCCGCATGGCCATTCCACCCGGAACGTACATCGAGGGAATCCTTGAGAAACTTAGCCGGCCTACGCGCAGAACCCACCGCGCCGAGTTAGATATTCTCTTTACGCAGATCGTCTATGCCGATGACTACGTCGTTCAGTTGCCTGGCGCGCCGGCCGCGAGAGTTAGCTCCTCCAACATAACTCCAGGCCAAACTGCCAATCCTAACCCCGCAAAGACTCTTATCGGAGTTACGGTCCAAGTCACTCCGTCCAATGACATCCTGTTAGACAACGGCGCTCCCATCGAAGTAACTCTGGCCGCCCCACTCGCTCTCGATGCCGCCAAGGTGGCACGGGCAATTCCCCTCTCGCAGGCGCCCAATCCCAACCAGTTCAAGACTGCCTCGCTGTGCCGTCCCACGTCCGGTTCGCCCGGCTCGCCAGGCACTCCCGGCGCCGTCATTCCCGGCTCTCCGGGCACTCCGGACGCCGTGATCCCGGGCGGGCCCGGCATGCCCGACACGGTCATCCCCGGCACGCCGGCCACGCCCGACACCGTGATTCCGGGCACGCCGGCCACACCCGGATGGCCCGGCACATCCTGCCCCGCCAGCCCCATCGTTCTCTCCTCCACGCCGTTGGCTGCCGCCGGTCAGCAAGCCCAGGCTCCAGCTTCGGCGCACTCCCGCTGACCCCGCCACGCGTTTCCTGCGGCCCATTGAAAGGAATGGAACACCCATGCGCGAACGCCTGCTTGAAGTGCTTTTGATCGTCACAGTTTGTGCCGCGGAGATCCCGTTTGCGGGTGCGCAGAGCGTCGCCGGCACTCCAGTCCCGCAGCCCACCGTTTCCGCCGCGGAGGTGGTTGTTCTTCCGGCTGGTACGGCCGTCCCGCTCACCCTCGTCACACCCATCAAGAGCAAATCCACGAAACCAGGCGACACCGTCCACGCGCAGGTCGCCTTTCCCGTGACTTCCGGCGGGCAGGTAGCCATCCCCGCCGGCGCCTATGTCGAGGGTGTAATCTCCAAGTTGGCTGCGCGCACCCCGCAAGCCGGCCAGCCGGATGTGCAGATCCACTTCACCCGGCTGTTCTTTTCGAACGGCTACTCCGTGCCTCTCGATGCCGAGAACACCCAGGCGAAGGCCGCGCCTCCGGACATAGCCACTCCGCGATCCGAACGCACCGCCGTGAACGCTGCGCCGCCCGCCGATCCTGCGCAGGACAGCTTTGGGTTCACCGGCCAGCAATCGCAATTGCCCCCTCTTCAGCAGCCAGGGCCTTCTCCGGCTGTCGTCGGCGGCGCAGTCGCCGGTGGCTTCGTAGCCTTTCTGGTGGCTACCCTGGCATGGGCTCACCACCGCCGCAGCTCCATCGACTACGTCCTCTTCGACGCGGGCTGGCAGTTCCAGATGGTCCTCGCCAGTCCTCTCACGCTCAACTTGGCGGAGATCAATACTGCCGCCGCGTCGCCGGCCGTGAAGTGAGCCCCAAACATGGAAGGTCGGCGCGGCGAGCCCGTTATTGGAGCGTCAGGTTGGCGTCGAGGGGCGTGTCTTCGCTGGAGCCGCCGACGCGGATCACGAACCGGCCGGGGTCGATCTTCCATCCGCGGGTTGCGACGTCCCAGTAGCTGAAGGCGCGGGCGTCGAGGTCCAGCGTGACGCGTTTGGTCTGGCCCGGTTCGAGCCGCACCTTCTCGAAGCCCTTCAGGGCACGCTCCGGCCTTTCCACAGTCGCCGACGGGTCCGACACGTAAAGCTCGGCAAGCTCCGCTCCGGCGAGTTTGCCCGTATTCGTCACGTCAAAGCTGACGGGGACAGTCGCGCCCGCCTTCGCCGTTGCGGGGACGGTGAGCGCTGAGAAGCGGAAGGTGGTGTAGCTCAGCCCAAACCCGAAGGGAAACAGCGGCTGCTTGCCAACGGTGGTCCAATAGCGGTAGCCGACCATCAACTTGTCGCCGTACACCACGTGGGCAATCTGATACTCAACCGGCTTCCCGTCGGCTCCGGTCTCGTTGAGGGTTGTATCGGGGCCCTGCGGGTAATACCACTTGTAGGAGGCGCTGTCGGGCCAGCTGCGGTCGAAGGTCACCGGCAGCCTGCCTTCGGGATCGTGCTTGCCGAAGAGAATCTCCGCCAGAGCGGTTCCGCCCTCCTGGCCCGGGTACCAGAGGTGCAAGAGGACCGGAACTTTGTCGAGCCAGCTCTGCGTTTCCATGCCTCCGCCGCCGGTGAGCGTAACAATGGTGTGCGGATTGGCCGCCGCCATCGCCTGGATCAGCGCGTCCTGGCCCCACGGCAGCTTGAATGTCCGGTCATGTCCTTCGCCTTCGGTCTCCGCATCGAATCCTGCGGCCACCACCACTACGTCCGCGAGTGAGGCGATCTTCCTGGCGTCGGCCGAGACCAGGTCCGGCTCCCAGGCCATGCCCAGTTGCAGTCCGGCCCCGCCCGGTTGCCGGGCCAGCACGGCCTCGACCTGTACCGTCTGCCCCGCCGTCAGCTCCAGCGTCGCCGACTGGGGCACATCGCCCTCGGTCCCGGGTTCGTTGATGACCCGCTTGCCGTCGACCGACACCGAATACGCACCGCCGTGCCTCAGGGAAGAGAGCAGGAGATAGGGGCCGCTCTTCTCTGCCGTGTACGACGCCGTATAGTGAACGCTGGGCCCGGCGCTGCTCTCCGCCTTTAGGCCGTCCTGCCAATTCGTATCGCGAAAGAGGTCTTCCATCTCGGGCAAACCGCGGCTATAGAGAACGTGGACGTCCGGTCCCAGATAGTTGGCGATCCCGGTCAGAATGCCGACGGGCGCAAAGGGCGTCGCGTACGACGATCCTCCGCCGCCGGTTACCGCCGGCCAGGCATTGGGCCCCACGATCGCGATGGTCTTGATCTTCGCGGCGTCGAGCGGCAGCAGATGCCCCTCATTCTTGAGCAGCGTAATGCTCTCGAGCGCGCCCTGCAGGGCCACGGCGCGGTCGGCCACCGAGTAGGTCGAAACCCGCGGATCGAACTGCGGCCGGTCCGTCCACCCAAACTCGAGCTCCACGCGCAAGAGGCGCAGCACCTTGTCGTCGATGGTGGACTCCTTGACCTGGCCGTCCTTGACCGCCGGCAGCAGGTTTGCAGCGTTCATGAACTTGGGGCTGGGCATCTCCAGATCGAGGCCGTTGTTGGCCGCTTCGACGCCGTTGTAGGTCGCATCCCAGTCGGACATCAGAACGCCCTTAAACGCCCAGTCGCCCTTCAGTACCTCGAGGTTCAGAAACGGGTTCTGGGTCGCGTGCACCCCGTTCAGCAGGTTGTAGGAGTTCATCACCGCGGCCACGTGCGCCCTGGTCACGGCCGCCTCAAAGGCGGGCAGGTAGATCTCGCGCATGGTCCGCTCGTCGGCGTCGGAACTGGCGTTGTGCCGGTTGTACTCCTCGTCATTCAGGGCGTAGTGCTTTACGGTGGCCGCCACCCCCTCCGACTGCACGCCTTCGATATAGGGGACGTCGAGGGCGGCGTTCAGGTAAGGGTCTTCGGAGAGGTACTCGAAGTTGCGGCCGCCCACCGGAGCGCGCGCAATGTTCACACCCGGCCCCAGCAGAAAGTTCACGCCGCGGGCCCGGGCATCCCGGCCCAGGCTTTCGCCGAGGGTGCGGGCGAAGGCGGGGTCCCAGGTGGCGGCCAGCGCCACGCCGCCGGCGAAGGCCGTGGTGGGCCCCCAGGTGCGCACGCCCACCGAAGCGTCCGACATCTTGAAGCGCGGCAGGTCGATGAAAGGCATGGCGCGGGTGAACATGCTATCCACGCCGCCGAGTAGCTCGATCTTCTGTTGAAGGGTCAGCTTGTCGAGCAGGGCGTGGGCCCTGGTTTCGATGGCCGGCGAATCGGGCGCGGGCGCCTGGGCCCGCAGCCCAAGCGGCGCAAAACAGGCAACAAGGATGAAGGCAATCGATTGCAGTGTGCGTTCAAGCGGAGTTTTCATGACGGGCCAAGGGTAACGCAGGACCCCGGAAGATGTATAGATGTATCGGGACTGAGGTCATCTTCTACAATGGAAGGTGCGGCTCAGAACCCCGGTTCGATGGGGGGAGAATCGCTCAAATCGCGGCACAATGGCGCCGCGGTAAATGGAGAAGTTTTCATGGCATTGATCAAGACATCGAACCCTGCGCTGGGCAGGGACACGTTCCGGAACCTGGGCGGTGGATACGGTGCCATCGACGTTACCACGCGGATGACGCTGAGCGGCACGGTGAACAAGACGGCGATCCTGCTGCTTTGCGCGCTGGCGACGGCGGCGTGGACGTGGCACTCGTTCTTCGTGACCCACGATCCGGCGAGCGTCGCGGCCCCGATGATGCTGGGGTTCATCGGCGGGTTCATCCTGGCGCTTGTGACCATCTTCAAGAAGGAGTGGTCGCCGGTGACGGCACCCCTCTATGCGCTGCTGGAAGGTATGGCGCTGGGTGGGGTGTCGGCGATGTTCGAGGTGCGTTATCCCGGGATCGCACTGAACGCGGTTGGCCTGAGCTTCGGGACGCTGCTGGCGATGCTGTTCCTTTACCAGGCGCGGATCATCAAGGTCACGCGGCGGTTCATGTTTGGGGTGGTGGCGGCGACGGGCGGGATCATGCTGTTCTACGTGGCGGAGTGGATCCTGGGATTCTTCGGGATCCGATTCGCGACGCTGAATGGAGCGGGGCCAATCGGGATCGGATTCAGCCTGTTCATCGTAGGCATCGCGGCGCTGAACCTGGTGCTGGACTTCGCGTTCATCGAGCAGGGCGTGAACTACGGTGCGCCCAAGTACATGGAGTGGTATGGCGCATTCGGGATCATGGTCACGCTGGTGTGGCTATACCTGGAGATGCTGCGGCTGCTGGCCAAGCTGAACAGCCGTCGGTGAGCGGCGGCGATCGATTCTGACCATCTGATCTGTTGCAGGATTTGAGCAGGAGCGCAATCGGCCTGCAGTGGAGGGCAGATGAAAGTCATCCTGGAGAATCGGTCCTGTGAAGACGAAGTATTCCAAGGACGACCTTCCTATCGATTCAGATCTGGCTACGAGCCTCGTAGAGTGAGAGCGGAAATCGAACAGGCCGGGATTCCTGTTTCCGGATCCGACCACCGGTTGCAGCTACGATGCAGGCCCTAACCGGATTGGGCGCGCAAACTGGTGCCATGTCGTGTGTCCAGAATGTGACGCTGTTCCAGTGCCGCCTCCACCATCGGGCACTCGGGGGATCATCAAGAAGCTCAACTCTCCCCAACCCATTCTCGCTGCGTGTTGGTGAGCGAAAAAGGGCTGGGGAGCGTTGGTTGGCATACCTATCGTCCCCCCTGCCGAATACCGTATCCTTTGGTGTGAAGGCGGATCACACCAGGGGGGACCGTTTTTATTAAAGATAACCAGTACTCACGTAGAGATTTTGTGGCTTCAGGTTTAGCCGCAGGGTCAATGCTGTCCGCGGGGCGTCTTATGCCGGGATTGAAGACCCTGATGGACCCTGTGCAGCCTCAGCCAGGCAAACCGGCCGCGATGGACTTGCGGGCGCTGATCTCGCAGTCTGACCTTGTCTACACCAAACCGGCAGCACGGAGCGAGGCGGGCATCCCGATTGGGGGCGGCCGCATGGGCAGCCTGGTGTGGACTACGCCGTCGCAACTGCGCATGCAGATCAACCGGGTAGATGTATACGGAAACAACTGCGAATCCAACAGCTTCTTCGAGCGGCACGAGGACTACTGCGGAGGGTGTGCCTACCTCGAGATTGGATTTGACGGCCAGCCGTTCCCGGAATCCGGCTTCCATCAGCATCTCTCCGTTTACGATGGCGCATTGGCGATCGAAGGCGACGGCGTGAGCGTTTCAGCCGTGGCATGGCCTGAGCAGGATGTTATCGCGATCACTGTGGATGATCGCCGGGGCGCACGAGAAGAAATTGCAATCACCCTGCGCATGTTGCGATACGAGATGAAATACGGCGCCTCGCGCAACGATCGTTCCGAACTGGAGCACGTCGTTACGGTGCCGCACTTAAGCCAGACGGCCACTTCGAGACTACTGGTGAACCCCAATCCGGGTGGAGGCCGCATCGCACTCACCCAGGAGTTTCGCGAGGGCACGTTCTGCTCGAGGTCGGCGGTCGCGGTGACCGCGGCAGGCGGCAGCAAGCTCACGACGGAGTTCGTAAACGAATCGGATGTCCGCCTGAGAGTGTTGGGGCAGGGCCCCATTACCGTCTTCATCGCCTCGGCGGCGACGTTCGATCAAAATGAGGACGTGGCCGGCCTGGCCTTTGGCCAGCTCGATGCCGCGCTGTTCAAAGGCAAAGAGGAATTGCGGCGCGAAACAGAGCAATGGTGGCACAACTTCTGGTCGCGCAGCTGTGTGAGCCTGCACAGCGATGATGGCACGGCCGATTACGTGCAGCAGAATTATCACTATTTTCTCTATCTCATGGGCGCCACGTCGCGAGGCAGGTTCCCACCCAAATTCAACGGGATGCTGTGGAGCACCGGTGGCGATTTGCGCACCTGGGGCGGGCAGCATTGGTTTGCCAATCTGAGCTGCTACTACGAGGCGCTGCCCGCGGCCAACCGTCTGGAGTTGATGGATCCCATGTACGACATGTACTCCGGGATGTTTGACCGCTGCGTGCTCGCAGCACAGCAGCAATGGGGCAGCCAGGGCATGTACATTCCCGAGACGGTTTACTTTGACGGATTGGAGAAGCTCCCCGACGCCATTGCGGCCGAGATGCGGGCGCTTTACCTGCGGCAAAAGCCATGGGAGGAGCGCTCGAAAGAGTTCATGGAGTACGCGCTGACCAAAAACCCGCAATCGAGCCGCTGGAACTGGATCCAGGCGGGAAGGTGGCAGGAGGGCCGCTATGTGATCAAAGACCGCGGTTACGGCCCCTACGGTCCCACCAATCATAACTTCGGCAGCAATGCCAAAATCGCATACTTATTTTGGCGGCGCTATGAATATACTCTCGACCACGACTGGCTGTTCCATCGCGCGTATCCGATGTTGCGGGGCGCTGTTGAACTTTATCGCAATCATCCCAACCTGAAGAAGGGCGACGACGGCAAGTATCACCTAAGCTGGTCGAACAGCAATGAGAGCGTCTACGGCGCCCGCGATACGGATGAAGATATTGCGTCGATGCGAGGAGCTACGAGCGCATTGCTGCGGGCATCGGCAATTCTGGCCATCGATGCCGACATGCGCTCCACATGGCAGGAGTTCCTTGAGAACCTGCCTCCGTTGCCTGACAGCAGCGATCGCGATGCGCTGAGCGTGGAGAATTATCAGGGCCCGACGGTATGGGTGCGAGGCCTGAAGCCGGCGGTTAAGCCGGACGGAATGCTGCCGGACGTGAACAGCCTGCCGGCTTGGTTCTTCGATTTCTGCAACGTTGAAGGCAGCGA
Organism: Occallatibacter sp.; assembly: GCA_035508555.1. Classification (GTDB taxonomy): domain Bacteria; phylum Acidobacteriota; class Terriglobia; order Terriglobales; family Acidobacteriaceae; genus Telmatobacter. Next base: position 68,082 of record DATJMU010000034.1, read on the forward strand.
ACGGCCGACATTCGCGATTGCGCAGGCCACGTTCGACCACATGCTGCGCGGCGAGTTGCGGCCGGAGACGCCGGTGGGGATTCTTTCGAAGCTTGCCATTGCGGCGGCGTCGCTGGGCAGGGCGGACGCAGTGCAAATATTGATTCCCAACCAGATGCGATTGGCCGGAAGGCAGAGCGGCGCGGTGATGGCGAATCGCATGACCGAGCTCGAAGGGCCGCAGGCGACGGATGCCGAGCGCCTGGGCCGAGCCTCCGAAGCATTGCATCTGGCCCTGCTGCAGAGCAATCCGCCGTGGCCGGGAGAAGATCCTGTATTGCACGTCTTCCCGGCGTGGCCCAAAGAATGGAGCGCGCGTTATACGCTTCTCGCGCGAGGCGGATTCCTGGTTACCGCATCGATGAACAGGGGCTCAGTGGAATATGTCGAGCTCGAATCCCAGGCCGGCGCGCCATGCAAGTTGCGCAGCCCGTTCTCCGCAGCGGCCGTTCTCTATCGCAACGGGCGCAAGGCGGAGATCCTTCACGGTCCCCTGCTGGAATTCAAGACGGCGAAGGGCGAGCGGATTACTGTGCTGCCGTCTGGCAAGCATCCGGCCTGAATCTGCAAACCGCTTTCTTATGTCTGCCTGTTCCTATTCCTCACCAGATAGATTCTTTCGGCTGATGATTTTGGCAGAGCGGCCTCCGTATCGGGTCAGGATGCGGGTACGCGCAAGCGCGGATGCAGGACAAGCGGCGTGCGCAGTTGCGTATCGGGAAGGGGCTGCGGAGGCCGCGAGCAGAGAAGAAGCGGGGAACCGCAGGAATGAAAAAGGCCCTTCATCTGGCTGGTAACAGAACGGCCCGAGCCATGTCACGAAGTGGCCGCGGGGTGGCCACGGAAATTGAATGTCAAAGCAAGTAACTTATTGATTTGGCGCCCCCGGACGGGATTTGAACCCGTGTTATCGCCGTGAAAGACCGCAGGCAAGTCGCAACTTCAACATTCTAAAGCAGTCTGGAAGAACTAGGAGCGTGTCTGAGTAATCACATTGTTGGTGTGGAAAGTGATTGAAGAAGGGCTGCAGTCATGCGAGTCTGGAATCATGGCGAAGAGCTACCGGCCTTATTTTCCCGAACAGGATTTTCTTCTTCCTCCCAGCTTGCGGGAGTGGCTTCCGGAGAACCACCTGGCGTATTTCGTCAGCGACCTGATCGATCAACTGGATCTGAGCGCGATCGAGAGCCGTTACGAACGCGAGGAGCGGGGCTACCCTCCGTATCATCCGCGCATGATGACCAAGCTGCTCGTGTACGGCTACTGTGTGGGCGTGTTTTCGTCGCGGAGGCTGGAGAAGCGGCTGGTCGAGGATGTAGCGTTCCGGGTGCTGGCGGCGGGTAATGAGCCGGATTTCCGCACCATTTCCGAGTTTCGCCGGATTCATTTGAAGGCACTGGAAGGGCTGTTCGAACAGGTGCTGCGTCTGGCCATGAAGCTGGGCGCGATGAAACTCGGCGGGGTGGCGATTGACGGCAGCAAGGTGAAGGCCAATGCCAGCAAGCATAAGGCGATGAGTTACCGGCGCATGCAGGAAGAAGAGAAGCGGCTGAAGGAAGAAGTACGGCGTTTGCTGACCGAAGCCGAGCAGACGGACAAGGAAGAAGACAAGCGCTATGGGCGCACGCGGCGGGGCGATGAGTTGCCGGCAGAATTAAGGCGGCGTGAAGAACGGCTCCAGCGCATCGCGGAAGCCAAGCGGGAGTTGGAAGAGCGGGCCCGCCTCGAAGCCGAGGAAAAGAAGGAGCCGCAAGCCAAGCAGTGCAAGCCCAAGCCGAAGGACCAGCACAACTTCACGGATCCGGAGTCGCGCATCATGAAGGGAGGGGACGGGTTTGTGCAGGCTTACAACGCGCAGATCGCCGTCGAGCCGGTGCTGCAGTTGATTGTGGGCCAAGCGGTGACGCAGCAGGCCAACGACAAGAAACAATTGCTGCCGATGATCGAGCGGGTCAAACAACAATCGGGACAAAAGGTCAGCGAGGCGCTGGTCGATAGCGGTTACTGTTCGGAAGAGAATCTCGGTGCGGCGGCAAAGAGAAAAGTGGACATCTATGCGGCCACCGGCAAGCAGAAGCACAATCAGCTTCCACCACCCTGCCCACGGGGACGGATTCCGACCTCGGCAACTCTTGTCGACCGGATGCGGCGCAAGCTCATGACCCAGTCCGGCCGCACCATCTACGCCTTGCGGAAGACCATCGTTGAACCAGTCTTTGGACAGATCAAACAAGCGCAAGGATTCCGTCATTTCCTGTTGCGTGGCTACCACAAGGTGCAGGGCGAGTGGGCGTTGGTGTGCACCTCCCACAACCTGCTGAAGCTGTATCGGGTCTGCACGGCCTAACCGAAGGTGCGCACACGGAAATATCGACTGGCAATGGCGGTTGGCAAGCGAAAATCAGCTCCAGGGAACGCTGACCGCAACCCGCACCAAACGCGAAACGCCCGCTTGCGTAAAAATATGGCGCATTCGACAGTTACTCAGACACGCTCCTAG
>DATJMU010000035.1:0-12740 GCA_035508555.1 Occallatibacter sp.
GGGCACCCAGATTCGCCGGATCAATTGCGAAATCACGCAGACACGGCACTAGCTCCGCTAACTCCGCTGACACCGCTAACTCCGCTTCAGGAGCTGTTTTTGAACATTCTCTTCATCGGCGACATCTTCGGGAGCGCGGGGCGGCGGATTGTGCGTGAGCACATCGGGCACGTGCGCGCGGCGCGGGACGTGGAGCTGACGGTGATCAACGCGGAGAACGCGGCCGGGGGGTTCGGGGTCACGCCGGGAATCGCCGAGGAACTGTTCGAGATGGGCGCGGACGTGCTGACCACGGGCAATCACGTGTGGGACAAGAGAGAGCTGATCGACTACATGACCTCAGCCACGCCGGACAGCCGGGAGCGGGCGCGGCGGGTGCTGCGGCCCGTGAACCTGCTGCGCGGGACGCCAGGCTACGGCGTCTTCGAGGGCACAACCGCAAGCGGCATCGACTTCGCCGTGGTGGACCTGATGGGGCGCGTGTACATGAACGGAACCAACGACCCTTTTGAAGCCATCGACACGGCGCTGGCCAGGATCCGGGCCAAGGTGATCGTGGTGGACTTTCACGCCGAGGTAACCAGCGAGAAGGTGGCGATGGGCTGGCACCTGGATGGGCGCGTGACGGCGGTGCTGGGCACGCATACCCATGTGCCCACGGCCGACGAGCGCGTGCTGCCGGGTGGGACGGCCTACCAGACCGACGTAGGCATGAGCGGGCCGTACGACAGCATCATCGGCGTGGAGCGGGAGCTGGTACTGCACAAGTTCTTAACGGGGATGCCGGGAAAGTTCGAAGCGGCGAAGGGCAACCCGAAGATGTGCGCAACACTGGTGAGCTGCGACCCGGCGACCGGGCGGGCGACAAGCGTGGAGCGGCTGATGCTGAGCGAGTGAGGGCAGCGGCGAGCGCCCGCGGCGACCTTCGCCGGTCCCGAACGAGACACAACAATTCAGGGTTTGCCCTACTCGATCGGCTTGCCAGGCGGGGGAGCGGCCTGGACGATGGGCCGGACCGTCACGGGCACGGGCGCGGGATTTTCAGCGCGCTCCACGACCATCGATGCGCGGCGGCGGTCGGTCTTGAGGAGCTTTCCGCCGGCGTTGAAGGTCATGGTCCACTCCATGGGGTGGGGGCGCGCGGTTACATCGGCGAAACGGACGATGGCGCCTCCGCGGTTGGGCAGGACGAGAACCGAAGGCGGACCGGCGGGGAACTGCCAGGATCCCCCTTGCTCGGCGAGAGGCGCGGCCTCGGGGTTGGCGCCGGCCAGTGCGGCGTAGCAGAGCGCGGTCTCAAGCCAATAGGGATGCGGGGTGGGGTCGTCGGCGCGGATGTGGTTGAAGACCGCGATGGTGATCTTGTTGACGGGCGAGGGCGTGAAGAGGGTGTAACTGCGGCGCAGGTTGGGGATGATGCGGATGCGGCCCTCACCGCTGCGGGGGATGGCGACGGAGAACATGCTGATGTCGCCGGCGCCGTTGTTGCGCATGAAGCGCAGGAAGAGGTGATTGGGAAAGCCGGAGCAGGCGATCTGGCTGTAGGACCAGCGGCCCTGGTTGAAGCCCATCTCCTCATAACCGGCACGGGCGGCGATGGTGGATTGGGCGCCGGCTGCTAGATCGAGGTCGGCCTGGGACATTTCGGAGGCGGGAACGAATCGGATGGTGTTCGCACCATCGGGAGTTCCGACGCCGGACGGGAAAGGAGCGACGCGCGGCTTCTGAACCACGGGCTTACCCTGCACAACGGGCGGAGGGATGTCCACAGGGGTCTGCGCGGCAAGCGAGAAGCAGGCCGCCAGCGCGACCGCGGCAGAGACGATGGGGAAGGTGCGGGATCGGGGCATCCTGTGGATAGGGTAACACCGGATTCAGCCTTCAGACTTCCGCTTTGCGTGCGGTCGCGGGGACGGGACGGCGGAGGAAAACAAAGAGGGCAGCCCGGCGACCGGACTGCCTTCGCATATTCTCCAGGAGTGTGAAGGGATCCGCGGCGGAAAGAAGCGATCCCGCCGCGGAGGATTGGGGTTGCCGACCGGTCAGGATCCGATCAGCGATGGGCCGCGTGGTGCACGGGATGGTGCACCGGAACGTGCTTGGGCGCGGGCTGCTGCACAAAGCCCTCGCCAAGGACGATCTGCGCCGAGGGCAGATGTCCGGCCGTGGCGGGCACCTGCGTGTAGCTGGTGTAGGTTCCGTCGAGCTCCGTGGCGTTGGCCGAGAGCAGGCCGTAGGTGAAGCCGGGCGCAGGCACATCCTTGCCCTCGAGCGGCTTCTTCAGGTTCACGATGAAGTCGGGCTTGTTGTTGTCCTTGGCGTCCTGGGTGACGGCCACCTGGATGACGCTGGCGTTGGGCTCGATCTTGATTTCGCGGATGCGCGAGGCGTCTTCCTTGAAGACGGTGTCGAGCTTCGCAGTGTCGTCGGCAACGCCGTTGGTGTCGATGAAGCTTTCCTGGGAAGTGGTGTCGGGCGGCACGGCCAGAATGTCCTTGGCGGCCATCGGTGTCTTGAGAGCCACTGTGTAGTCATGGACGATGTGAGGCGCAACGGTGACGTGGACCGTGATTCCCGAAGAAGTGACGCCGGTGACGACGCCTGGGATGGGGGTCTGCTGGTTCTGGAGGACCGACCAGAGCTTTTGCTGATCCGCAGGCGAGCCGTTGGCAAGAATGTATTCCTTGTCCTCGAGGTTGAGAGTGGTCAGGTCAGGCGTTTCGGTGACCACCTTGTGGGCGACCTCGGCCGGGGTGGGCGCGGGACCGACCTTGAAGCCGGCAGGCGGGAAGAGCGAGGACTGGGCCGCGGTCTTGACGGCGTCGAGGCCATCGAGGCCGCCGTGATAGCGCTTGTACCAGTACTCGAGGTCAGGCTCGATCTGGCTCTTGTAGGCGGCGGGGACGAAGTCACAGGCGCGGGCGTAGAACCAGATGGCCTGCACGACGTCGCGAGCTTCGGGCTTGACGTAGGCCTGGGCGAGCCGGAGGGTATCCTGCAGGCCGGGACCGATCTTTTCCGTATCCGCTTCGGGATAGAGCATCAGCTCTTCGCGGTACTGAGCAATGGCGTCCTTGTAGTCCTTCTTGGTTTCGTCGTCGAGGGCAATGGCGGAGTGGAAGACGGGGAAGGCGGCGCCGGTCTCGGCCTTCCAGTCGGCGTCGGCCGTCTCAGCCGGCTTGGTGGCGGCCAGACCCTTCTGGGCGAGAGTTGCGGCATCATCGCAGGACTGCTGATCGGAGCTGGCGTCGGTGCTGGGATTCATGCTTTTGGCGCAGGCCATCTTTTTGAGAGTGACCGACACGAAGATGGCTTTCATATTTCCAGGGTCGACATCGAGCAAGCGGCTGGCCGCGCTGAGTTCCTGGTCGGCATCGCCGGCCTGGGCATAGGCGTCGATCAACTGGTCAAGAACTTCCTTGGTGACGGGGCTCTTTGGATAGGTCTTGAGAAAGCCCTCGAGGGCCTCGGCCTTGGCCTTGGGATCGGTTTGCGTGGTAGCGGTCTGGTAGGCCTCGTACTCGGCGGGAGGCAGAGAGATCTGTCCGCCCGAGGCGGCGGCCTGCGCACGCAACCCGCGAACAGAGACAAGGCTCAGGCTCATCAACGCCATCGCGGACGCAACGACTAGCTTCTTCATGCAGTGCTCCTGGGAAATACGGAATGGAGTTTAATAATCATGCACTCGCGGGCGGAATGCGCAACCGATCTGGAGGGCCGGTTGAGCGCCGGGGCCACGGAATCCACGATACCACGGCTTCCTTTGCGGTGTTGACAGGATTATATAGAAAGCGGGGCTGGCTGTGACAAGCAAAAGTGGCCGGAGGGCTCCCGCTAGGGTGGACGGATCCGGCTCTGACTGCCGGCGGCGGTGTGCGGAAGAGCTATTGGAGCAGGCGGACGAGTTCGGCCTGCTCGGCGAGAAAGGCGTCGTGGCCGTGAGCGCTGGCCATCTCGCGGTAGTCGGCGAGCACGCCGGCGGCGCGGATGGCATAGGCAAAACGCCGGACGTCCTCGGGCGGAAAGAGCCAGTCGGAGCTGATGCCGATGAAGCTGAGGCGGGCACGGATGCGTGCGAAGACCTCCTCCGGCGAGGCGTAGCCGCGCAGTGGGTCCCATGTGTCCATGGTGCGGAGGATGGCGAGATAGGCGTTGGCGTCGAAGCGGTCGACGAAGCGCTGGCCCTGGTGGTCGAGATAGCCGGCGATGTCGAAGCGGCCGCCGATGAGGCCGCCGCCGAGGTCGTCGAGGCCCCAGGGGTCTTCGCCGTTGCGGTTGGGGTTGCGGCCAAAGCGCTCTTCAAAGAGAGGCGCGGACTTGTAGCTGATCATGGCGATCTGGCGGGCGAGGCCGAGGCCGCGGCGGGGCGGGCGCTGGGGCAGATAGCGGCCGTCGGCCCACTCGGGGTCGTGCTGGATGGCCTGGCGCTGGAGGTGATTGAGGGCGAGGCCCATGGCGCCGAGCGGCGCGACGCCGATGATGAGCGCGCGCTCGACGCGACCGGGATGGAGGATGGTCCACTCGAGGGCCTGCATGCCGCCGAGCGAGCCGCCCATCACCAGGCGGAGGCGGCGAATGCCGAGCGAGTCGAGGAGGCGGGCCTGGGCGTGAACATTATCGCGAACTGAGACGAGAGGAAAGTCGGGGCCATAGACGCCGCCGGTTTGTGGATCAACCGAGCCAGGACCTGTGGACCCGTAACACGACCCCAGCATGTTGATGCAGATGACGAAGTCGTGTTCGAGCGAGAGGACGGCGCCGGGAGCGAAGACCTCAGGCCACCAGGAGCCGACCAGGGCCGAGCCCGAAAGAGCATGACAGACGAGGACCGCATTGTCCCGCGCTGCATTGAGCCGGCCATAGACCGCGTAGTGCAGCGTGGGACTGACGAGGGTGCGCCCGCACTCGAGCATCAGGTGCTCGCCGAGAACGAAGTCGCCTTCGTAGGTGGGCGCCACGGGGCGCGAGCCTGCGGGGGCGGTGGGCCCGGTGCGGGACTGGGTCATCGTACTCATTGTGCTACATGGGCCTCGGCGACCGTACATTTGTGGCCGTTGGCGGCTTCGATCGCCTGGTCGAGATCGGCGAGGATGTCGCGGATATCTTCGATGCCGACCGAGAGCCGGACCAGCTCTGGAGTGACGCCGGTGGCCGCCTGCTCCTCGATCGAGAGCTGCTGGTGGGTGGTGGAGGCCGGGTGGATGACGAGGGATTTGGCGTCGCCGATGTTGGCGAGGAGCGAGAAGAGCTCCATCGTGTCGATCAGCGTCTTTCCGGCGTCGTAGCCGCCCTTGATGCCGAATGTGACCAGGGCGCTCTGGCCCTTAGCCAGATACTTTTTGGCGCGCGCGTAGTAGGGGCTGGACTCGAGGCCGGGGTAGTTGACCCACTCGACGCCCGGATGCGCAGCAAGATGCTGTGCAACGGCGAGAGCGTTCGTGGAGTGCCGCTCCATGCGCAGGTGGAGGGTCTCGATGCCCTGCAGGAGCAGGAACGCGTTGAAGGGAGAGAGCGCGGCGCCGGTGTCGCGCAGACCCTGCACGCGTGCCTTGAGGATGAAGGCCAGCGGGCCGAAGGCCTGAGTGTACGAGAGGCCGTGATACGAGGGATCGGGATCGGTGAAATCCTTGAAGCGCCCTGACGCGGCCCAGTCGAACTTGCCGGCATCGACGATGACGCCGCCGATGGAGGTGCCGTGGCCGCCGAGGAACTTGGTGGCCGAGTTGACAACGATGTCGGCGCCCCACTCGATGGGCCGGACCAGCGCGGCCGAGGGGGTGGTGTTGTCGATGACCAGCGGCAGCTTGTGCTCATGGGCGATGGCGGCCATCTTCTCGATGTCCACTACGTCGAGCTTGGGGTTGCCGAGGCTCTCGGTGTAGATGGCGCGGGTCTTCTCGTTAATGGCGGCGCGAAGGCCATCGAAGTCGTCGGCATCGACAAAGCGCACGGTGATGCCGAGGCGCGGCAGGGTGTAGTGGAAGAGGTTGTAGGTGCCGCCGTAGAGCGAGGTGGTGGAGACGATCTCATCGCCGGCAGCGGCGAGGGTAGTGAGAGCGAGGGTTTCGGCGGCCTGGCCGGAGGCCGTGGCCAGGCCCGCGGCGCCGCCTTCGATGGCAGCTACGCGCTTTTCGAAGACATCGGTGGTGGGGTTCATGATGCGGGTGTAGATGTTGCCGAACTCTTTGAGAGCGAAGAGGCGGCCGGCGTGGTCGGCGTCCTGAAAAAGATAGGAGGTGGTCTGGTAGATGGGGACGGCGCGGGCGCCGGTGGCCGGGTCAGGGGATTGGCCGGCATGGACGGCGAGCGTGGCAAAGTGGCGCGGTGCAGGATCGGACATAAAGGGCTCCTTGGAGTGACTCATCGTTGCGGATTTCGGCATGCGGCGCGCGGACGGGGAAGCAGGCCGCCCTCATAAAAGCGAAAGGCCCGAATCCCCGAGGGACCCGAGCCGCAGTAGCTTCAAGACCGGTTGCGCTTGGCGCGTGGGCCGCTCATGAGGCGCGGGTGGGTCCGCCCGGCATACACATGCACATGGCCATGACCGCGATTCCGCATTCCCGTGAGTACGGCATGAGAGAAAGTATCGATGGATGGCCGGGAGGCTGTCAATGCTAAACAACGATTGGGGCAGAACGTTCCCGGCCCTGCGCTACTTCCTATTGCTTGGTGTCGAGCGGGCGCGTGGCTTCCTCATAGAACTGGTTCTGCAGTTTGAAGCTCTCGTCGTCGGCCTTGATGGCGGCGATGGTGTTGTCGATGGCGCCGATCCACCAGTTCATCTGGAACTCGCCGAGCTCGCGCGTGGCCACCGAGCCGTCGCCGGCGTAGTGGTTGGGGAAGCGCGCGTACCACCAGATGCCGGTGTAGACGCCGTCGGGAAGGTTCAGGCGGTGCTGGTCGGCGCCCGACTCCTCTGTAGCGTGATCCTGGTGGACGAGGTTGGGAGCGGCGACCATCATCTTGGCGGTCTCGCTCTCGCCGGCGTGCGCGTCGATGGCATCGTGCCGGGGCGGGCCGCCGGCGGACCTGGGCGGCGTGCGCTGGTCGAAGACGTAGACGACGTAGTCATGGGGTTTGGCCAACTGCGACTGCGCAAAATAGGGCAGCAGGTGCTCGTTGCCGCCGTGGCCGTTGACGATGAGGATCTTCTTGCAGCCGTTGCGGGCCATCTCGTCGGTGGTCTCCTGCAGCAAATCGAGCTGAAGCTGCGCGCTGTAGGCTACCGTGCCGGGCTGGTGGCGGGCCTCGAAGATCTGGCCGAAGTAGTAGGCCGGAAAGACGACCGCATAGTTCTTTTCGGCGGCGTGGATGGCGGCGTAGCGAACATCGATAAGGTCTGTGCCGATGGGCAGGTGCGCACCGTGCTTCTCGAGGATGCCGAAGGGCAGCAGGCAGGTTCCCTGGGCGCGCTGAATGGCGGTAATGAAGTCGGGGCCGGTGAGATCTTCCCATTGGACCGACAAGGGCTGCTGGGGTGCCTGCGCCCGCGCGCGCGGGGCGAGGCAGAAGAGAGCGAGGGCGGACAGGATGAGCATGGCGCGGCGATGCCTGCGGCCGATGAAAGTGTGCATGGAGTCCTCCTGGTGCGGCGTTCAGGGGGATTCTAGGGCATGTGCGGAGATGCCGGGTCGGACCAATGCCCTACTCCAGGCAATCGTCGCGCGACGGCCGCGGAGCCGACTGCGGTCGCGGGCGCTATTCTTCGGGCTTCCAGACGAAGGCGCCGGGCTGGGCCAGGCCAATGTGGGCGAGCACGCGAAAGACAAACTGGCGGGCCATCTCGGTGGTGTCGGCGGGGTGGTTGTAAAAGGCGGGGATGACGGGGAAGATCGTCGCCCCGGCTTCGGCGGCGAGGGTCATGTTGCGGAGATGGATGCGGTTAAAGGGCGTCTCGCGAACGCAGAGGATCAGCGGGCGGCGCTCCTTGAGCGTGACGTCGGCGGCGCGGGCGATGAGGGAGTTGGCGAGGCCGTTGGCGATGGCGGCGAGCGTGCCCATCGAGCAGGGCAGCACGATCATGCCGGCGGAGGGATAGCTGCCGCTGGCGATGGAGGCGCCGATGTCGGCGTCGGAGAGCTGGACGGTCTTCGTGGGCGGGGCGCCGAGGAGTTTTTCGAGGCACTGCGTGCGGCCACTCACTCCCAGTTCTTCCGCGATCACGCGCAGCGAGTTTTCGCTGGCGATGAAATGCACACGTTCCACCCGCGCGTCCGACTCAAGAGCACGAAGTGCCTCGCGGCCGAGGATGGCGCCGGAAGCTCCGGTGATGGCGACGGTGAGATTCATGACATGAGCTCGCTATTCCCCTAACACGCGCTCGAAGATTGCGCCCACGTTGCCTAATTGCCGCGTGTAGTCGAAGGTTTTGGCCAGCTTTTCTGGAGTTAGGAGCGCCGCGATCTGCGGGTCGTGGGAGACTTCGTCGCGAAAGTTCAAGTCTTCCTTCCACGCGCGCATGGCGTGGCCCTGCACGAGTCGGTAGGCATCTTCGCGCAACATGCCGGCTTCGGCCAGGTCGAGCAGCAGTTGGCCGGAAAAGATCAGGCCGCCGGTCGACTCGAGGTTTCTCTTCATGCGCTCGGGATAGACGAGCAATCTGTCGATGAGATCCGTCGTCTTGGCGAGCAGATAGTCGGCCAGGATGGTCGAGTCGGGGAAGATCACCCGCTCGACCGAGGAGTGCGAGATGTCGCGCTCGTGCCAGAGAGGGATGTTTTCCATGGCGGCCTGGGCGTTGCCGCGCAGCACGCGGGCCAGTCCGCTGATTTGTTCCGAGGTGATGGGGTTTTTCTTGTGGGGCATGGCCGAGGAGCCCTTCTGCTTCTCGCTGAAGTACTCCTGGGCCTCGCGGACCTCGGTGCGCTGCAGGTGACGGACCTCGACGGCGATCTTGTCGAGGGTGCTGGCGAGGATGGCGAGGGTGGCGATGTAGGTGGCGTGGCGGTCGCGCTGGATGACCTGGGTGGCGACGGGCGCGGGCTTGAGGCCGAGGCGGGCGCAGATGCGCTCCTCGTGCTCGGGCTTGAGATGGCCGAAGGTGCCGACGGCGCCCGAGAGCTTGCCGACGCGCATCTCTTCGGCGGCCGCGTCGAAGCGCGCGAGATTGCGGGCCATCTCGGCGTACCAGTTGAGGAGCTTGAGGCCGAAGGTGGTGGGCTCTGCGTGGATCCCGTGTGTCCGGCCGATGGTGGGCGTGTGCTTGAACTCGAGGGCGCGGCGCTTGAGCACGGCGAGCAGTTGCTCGATGCCGGCACGAATGAGGGCCGAGGCTTCCCTCACCTGCAGGGCCTGGGCCGTGTCCACGATGTCGTTCGAGGTGAGGCCGTAGTGCAGCCACCGGGACTCGGCGTCCAGCCCCTGGGCTTTGAGGCTCTCGGCGACGGCGGTGGTGAAGGCGATGACGTCGTGGCGGACCTCGGCCTCGATCTCGGCGACGCGGGCGGCGAAGACACTGGCCTTGGTGGCGATGGCCTCCGCAGCTTCTGCGGGCACAACGCCGTCTCCGGCCAGGACCGCGCTGGCGGCCGCTTCCACCTGGAGCCAGCAGCGGTACTTGTTCTCCTCGGTCCAGATGCGGCCCATCGCCGGGCGGGTGTAACGTTCGATCAAGGTGTCGTACTCCGAAAAACAGTGATCACTGGTCGGGGAACCGTACCGGAGCCGTGGACCGCGGAACGGCAAGAACAGCGGCGCAACGGCTCTTGGCCGGCGACAGCGAGCCGACTCTTTATTGTACGGGGGGGAGATACGAGATTAGCAGGGGATGCGGAGACGGCGGCGGAGCTCGTCAAGGAGCAGGCCGCGGCCGGGCTTGTAGGGCTGGAACCACTCGCCGTCGATGACGAGCTGGGGGATGGCGCGCTTGCCTACGTGGCGCAGCACCTCGTCGGAGGCGCGGGGGTCGGCGTCCACGTCGATCTCGGTGTACGCGATGCCGTGCGTGTCGAGGAACTGCTTGGCCGCGCGGCAGTCGCGGCACCAGGGAGCGCTATATACCTTTACTGTCATGGAGCCATTGTAGTCCCCGGTTGCCGGTGTTATATGTGACGCATGACCGCCGCGGAGATCAAGGCATTGCTCGGGCTGGAGCCGCATCCGATCGAGGGAGGCTGGTTCCGGCGTACGTATACCTCACCCGGAACGGTGGAACTGGCGCGGGGAACGCGGGCCCAGGGCACGGCAATCTACTATCTACTGGAAAAGGGGACGTTCTCGGAGATGCACGTGCTCGCCTCGGACGAGATCTTCCATTTCTATCTCGGCGATCCGGTGGAGATGCTGCAGCTTTACCCCGACGGCGGCTCCGCCGCTTTTACTCTTGGACCAGACCTGGATGCGGATCAGCACCTCCAGCTCGTCGTTCCGGCGGGCGTGTGGCAGGGTACGCGGCTGATCGGCGACGGCAAGGTTGCGTTGCTGGGCTGCACGGTAACTCCGGGGTTCGACTTTGCGGATTATAGGAATGCGAGTTATGGGGAGTTAGCGGCGAAGTGGCCGGATCGGGCGGAAGAGATAAGGGCGCTGACGCGGAGATAGCAAGACAGGAAGTTAGCGAGTTAGCAAGTTAGCGGGTTGCTGCGCTTTGCATTTGCTGGCGAGTTAGCTTTGCTCCTGACGGCGTTCGCGGAAGAAGCTCCGGAGTAACTCGGCCGATTCTTCTGCGCCGCTTCCCTGCTCTACCCACATCTTGTGGTTGAGCTTGGGATGATTGATGACGGAGAGCACGGAGCCGCAGGCGCCTGCCTTGGGATCGGCGGCGGCGAAGACGAGGCGGTCGAGGCGGGCGTGGACCATGGCTCCGGCACACATGGCACAGGGCTCGAGCGTTACATAGAGCGTGCAGCCGTTGAGGCGGTAGTTGCCGAGGGCCGCAGCCGCGGCGCGCAGGGCGACGATTTCGGCGTGGGCGGTGGGGTCGTTGTCGCGCAGAACGCGGTTCTGGCCGCGGGCGATGATGGCGCCCTCATGGACGAGGACAGCGCCGATGGGGACTTCGCCGGCTTCGGCTGCGGCGCCGGCCTCGGCGAGAGCGGCCTGTATGGGGTCGATATCTGCGGTCATGTGGAAGATGGTAGTCCTGCCGGCTGCTGCTGGGTCATGCAGTGCAGTGCGCCGAGGCCCCAGATGAGATCGACGGAGTGGACACCGATGACTTCGCGGTCCGGGAAGACCTGAGCCAGAATGTTCAGGGCTACGCGGTCATGGGGGTCGTGGAAGGTGGGCATGAGGACGACACCGTTAGCCAGATAGAAGTTGGCATAGCTGGCCGGGACGCGCTGGTTGCGGAAGACCACTGGGCGCGGCATGGGCAGCTCAACGACGGTGAACTGCTTGCCTGCGGGCGTGTGCGCCGCCTTCAGGCGGTCGAGATTTTCGGCAAGCAGCACGTGGTTGGGGTCGCTTGTATTGGGCTCGACGGCGGCGACGATTGTGTCGGGCGCGGCGAAGCGGGCGATGTCGTCGATGTGGCCATGAGTGTCGTCGCCGACGATGCCGCGGTTGAGCCAGAGCACCTGGTCGATGCCGAGATACTCGTGGAAAACCTGCTCGAGCTGGGCGCGGTCGAGGCCGGGGTTGCGCTGCTGCACCTCGCTCAGCAGGCACTCCTCGGTGGTGAGCAGCAGGCCCTGACCATTCACATCGATGGAGCCACCTTCAAGCACAATGCGGTGCTGTGCGCCGTCTTGGTTTTGGATGGATGGTTGCCATTGCGGCAGGCCGAGCAGCGCGGCGACGCGGCCGGGGAGTTGGTCGTCGAGATGCCAGTCAGGATACTTGGCCCAGGCGTTGAAATGCCAGTTCGTGATGGCGAGCCGGCCCTCGGCGTTGCGCACGAAGATGGGACCGGAGTCGCGGGTCCAGCCGCGGTCGGTGGGCCACTCGTGAAAGATGACCTGGTCGAGGTTCGCGCCCGTGCGCTCGAGCATGCCGGCGACACGTTGGCGCATCTTCGCGTCTTCGACGAGAAGGTGAACGCGCTCGCGGGCGGCCAGGAGGCGCACGATTTCCGCGTAGAGCCAGGGGATGGACTGGAACTTGCCAGGCCAGTCCTCGGGATTGTGGGGCCAGGCGAGCCAGGTGGCCTCGTGCGGCTCCCATTCGGCGGGCATGCGGTAGCCGAGTTCGCGCGGGGTCTGTGCGGGATCGGACATTGCTACTTCGGCTCTCCGTGCGGCGCATTCAATGGCTGCGGGTCGAGGAAGCGCCGGGTGATCGGCCCATACGCGTCGATGCGGCGGTCGCGAAGGAAGGGCCAGTTGCGGCGGGTGTCTTCCATGAGCGCGAGATCGACCTCGGCGACGAGGATCTCCTCGGCGTCGTGGGAGGCTTTGGCGATGATGCGGCCGAAGGGGTCCGCGACGAAGCTGCCGCCCCAGAACTCGAGCCCCGGTCCCGAGGCGCGGTTGCCGAGGATATCGCCATTCTCGTGGCCGACGCGGTTGACGCCGGCGACATAGACGCCGTTGGCGATGGCGTGGCCGCGCTGGATGGTCTGCCAGGCCTCATACTGGGCCGTGCCGAACTCGTCCTTCTCGGCCGGGTGCCAGCCGATGGCCGTGGGATAGAAGAGCACCTCGGCGCCCTGAAGTGCGGTAAGGCGCGCGCCCTCGGGATACCACTGGTCCCAGCAGACGAGCGTGCCCACGCTGCCGAAGCTCATATTGACGGCCTGAAAACCGAGATCGCCGGGGGCAAAGTAGTACTTCTCGTAGTAGAGCGGGTCGTCAGGGATGTGC
>DATJMU010000036.1:0-6996 GCA_035508555.1 Occallatibacter sp.
GGAAATAATCGTTGCCGATGATGTTGTGTTTTACATTCACCTCGTGCCGCACCGGCCTGCCAGGAACGATGATGGACGAGTTCCAGCTTCCCTCCCCGAATCGAAAAGCGGAGAAGCTGGCTGCCTGAACGCCCGGAATAGCCCCAACCCGCGTCTCGATCTCCTTAAACAGCGCGGTCTCGCGCGGGTCGTTGTCTCTGAAATTCCTGCCGGAGATGTCAATGCTGAGCGTCAGCACGTGGTCGGGGTTGAAGCCCGTTTTCACGTGACTGAGGTTCACCAGCGTCCGCTGAAACATGCACGCCCCTGCCATCAGCAGGAGAGAAACGGACACCTGCGCGACCACCAGCGCCCGGGCCAGCGGAGTGTGGCCGATGGCGGCTGACCCTCCGCGGCCGCTCTTCAGGCTCTCCGTCAGCTGCAAACGGGTCGCACGCAGGGCAGGCAACGTTCCAAACAGAATCGCCGTGCAGAGGGTGACGGCGCAGGTGAAAGCCAGCAGGCGCACGTTCAGGCTTACGTCCAGCGGAAGCGTATCGGCTCCCTGCGAGATCATGCGCAGCAGGATGCGGTTGGCCGCCAGCGCAAAGCCGATGCCCGCCGCTCCGCCGGCCATCGACAGTACCAGACTCTCGGTGAGCAACTGGCGGATGATGCGCATGCGCCCGGCTCCCAACGCCTGGCGCACCGCCAGCTCCCGCGCTCGCGCCGTCGAGCGAGCCAGCAGCAGATTGGCGATGTTGGCGCACGCAATCAGCAGAACCAGGGCGACAATCGCCATCAGGACCTGCAGCGGCTCGGAGTATTCCGAGCGCAGGTTGGAAAGGCCACGCGCCATGCTTTGTAGCTGCACGTGCGCGTGGTTGAGGTTCGAAAGATTGAGTTTTGTCAGATGTGCGTCGGGAAAGCTCAGCAGGATCGACCGGAAGAGCACATTCGTATTGGCCGTGGCCTGGGCCACGCTGACACCGGGTTTGAGACGTCCAAGGATGTAGAGCGATTCGGAAAAGTCCTCCTTGTACTTGCCCCAGTGCGGCGGAATCAATCCGGCCATCGACAGCGGCGCCCAGGCATCCGGCGATTCGCCGACCGTCGTTCCGAAGATCTCAGGGGGAGCGACACCTACAATCTGGTAGACCACGTCGCCCAGCTTGAGAGTGTGGTGCAGCACGCCGCGATCGCCGCCCAGATCGCGCTTCCAGAAGCGGTCGCTGATGACCACGACAGGATGATCGCCCTCGCTGGAATCGTCTGCTTCGTCGATCACTCGGCCAATCTGCGCTTCCACGCCGAGCGTTTGAAAATAGCTGCCCGAGACCGCCTGCACGCTCAACAGTTCCGAATCGCTGCGATCGTCCACGAAACCGTGCACGGGGTTCACCATGCTCATCCACGCGGCCGAGTCGGAAAAGACCGCATTCCTGCTGCGAAACGTGCGGTAGAACGGGTAGGAATACAGCTCGGTGCAGGCGAAGCTGTCGGTAATGCCCGACCAGTCCTCGACGCCCAGCTTCACCAGTTGCTGCGGATCCCTCACCGGCAGATTCCGCAGCATCACCGCGTTCAGGAAGCTGAAGATGGCGGTGTTGGCGCCGATCCCCAGAGCCAGAGAGAGCAGCGCAATTGCCGTTACCGCCGGCGTGCGCAGCATGGACCGGATTCCGTAGGCGGCATCCTGCCACAGCGTCTCCAGCCACTCCCAGCCCCACGCCCGCTGGCTCTCCTCGCGAATCCGCGTGGCGTTGCCGAAGCGGCGCAGAGCCGCCTGGCGGGCTCGCTCCGGATCCGCTCCCGCCACCATTTGCTGTTCGCTCCGCAGTTCCACGTGCAGGCGCATCTCCTCGTCCAGCTCTCTCTGGAAACGTCCCCGGTGGAACAGCATGTGCAACCGTCGTTTGAGTTCTCCGGCCAGGCTCATGGCGCCTCCTCAGGCTGTTTCGAGAACGCGGGCGATGGCGCCCATCACCCGCTCAAACTGCGAGACCTCGATGCCCAGCTGTTTCCGGCCGCCGGCGGTGATCGTGTAATAGCGGGCACGCCGGTTGCCCGACGTCACTCCCCACTCCGCGGTCACCCAGCCCTGGAGCAGCATCCGCTGTAGTGCGGGATAGAGCGAGCCCTCCTCGACCTGCAGCACGTCGTCCGAACAGCTGAGGATCGATTCCGCAATCTCGTAGCCATGGAGCCGGCCACGCACCGCCAGCGTCTTGAGGATGAGTAGGTAGAGCGTACCGGGAGGGATTTCGTCGCGGCTCCGGCCGGGCGCCGCTTTCCGGCGGATCAAAGCAGTCATTATGAACTCCCGGGGCATCTTACATAGATAAACTATGTCACCATCGCGCAGCTTGTCAAGCGGACGTAGAGGCGCTACTCCAGTGGGGTGCGCAACAAACAAGGTAGGTATCCGCAGACGAACTTCGGTCCAACGATTTCCGTCAGACATCGACGAGCGCCGAGTCACTCGTCCAGCCTGAATTTGTATCGAGAAGCCAGTGTCCCGCGATTCGGACAACCGCTGGGTGATCCTTTCTGCCGAAGTTGCTTACTTTTTAACGCGACGATGGGCGGTCAACCAATCCCTTGCCCGAATTCAGAACCTCCGACCCGGCTGTTGCGCCATCGATTTGCGACATATCCGTTTTGCTGAGATGTAACCGGCCAAGCGGGTGCAATCATGGTGGTTGAGTGATTTGCCCCTGGGGGGCATCAATTGAAATCGACCACTCTTCATCGATCCTGAACTTGCGATGAGGTTGCGTTTTCCTATTCGCGATCGAAGATCATGATGTCAGGCTTGTCGCGGCCCGGTACGTGGACAGTCATGGTAAGAGTCTTGCCGTCTTTGGAAACCACTATCTGGTGGCTGTAGAGGATTTTGCCATTGACCTTATCGATGCGGTCGACGGTGTAATCATTGATGCGGTGCCCTGACGACGCGTATCCCTGGGGTGCGCCAGGTCCGGAGCCGGGATAGTCTTTGCCATCAAAATGAAGACTCTGGACGACTTGTCCGCCGGCGTTGATGAAGGAGAGCCCGTCCTCCTGAAATGGCTTGACTTCAATTTCGTAAGTTGAGTTGACATCTTCGGTAGTGCTTTCCCATGTGCCTGCGAAACCGGACGTTTTGATGCCGTCGACCGGACCGCTTATGCGCTGGTAGATGTAGTGCAGGTTTGACGTGGTGCCGTTGTCGCGATAGCTGGTAAAGTTATCAGTGAGTGTCTTGCCGTCCGCTGAGAGTTGCCACAGTCCGACGACGGTTGTTTGACCTTTGGTCTTCCGGACGACCTTCCAGTTGTTCGCGTCTTGAACAATGATGGCGAGAGTGGTGCCGAAGAGCCCGGGCTGATCCGTGCCGTCAGCTATCACAGTCTCGACGTTATCGCCGGAGAAGATGAGATTGTACCGGTTCGGGCCAGCGGGCTCGACCTTCATCTGGTCGGTAAGGCGGCTGCGAGCAGGATCGAGTTTCCATTTGCCTACAAAGGAGACATCTGGATTGCCTGAAGCCGCGTGCAGCGCAGCGGTCGGCAACGCCAGGATGAGCAGAAGTGGGAGATTCCATTTGAACATAACTCACTCCGTGAAGGGATATCACTGCTCGGCTGCGATGGATAAGCGATTCAGATCTATCTCGAAGTTTCGCTTATCTAAGCGTACCGAGTTTTCAATGTGACGACAATTCTGTGAGTGATTACCGACGCGTTCTTCGTTGTTCACGCCCTCGCTATGAAACGGCTATAAGAGGCCTAATCTGCGCGGAGCATTATAGATGGGTCAATGCGCGCGGCACGCCGTACGGCAGGAAGCGCGGCAAGCAGCGCTGCGGCCAAAAGGACGAGTGTCGGCACGATGAGCATGGATGGGTCGGTGCCTTGGACTCCAAAGAGGAGAGTTTGGACGTAGCGAACTGAGGCCATACCGAGGATGATGCCGGCGGCTGCGCCGATGAGTACGGTGACTAAGATTTGCGTAGTGACAAGGCGGGCGATGCTGCCGATGCGGGCGCCGACTGCGATGCGGATGCCGATTTCGCGTTCGCGCTGGAGGACGGAGTAGTTCAGCACGCCGTAAAGACCAATGGCGGCGAGCAGGAGGGCCACGGTGGCAAAGAACAACGCGAGCAAAGCGAGGAGATGTTCGCGGATGCTCTGATTGTCGAGTAGTTCCTGTTGGGTTTGCATGTTGATGACGCGGTAGGCGGCGTTGGTCTGCGCAACCAGGCGGCGCAGCGTGGGTGCGAGAGACAGCGGGTTGATGCCAGAGGTGCGGAGGAGGAAGGTGCCGCCGTCGGCGGGATTGATGGCGCCTTTTTCATTGAGCTGGCGGAAGGGCACGTAGGCGACGGGGAAGATGGGATCGTGGAGGTTGCTGTAGGCCGCGTCGGGGACGACGCCGATGACCCGGCAGAGTTTGCGATCGCCCAAGGGACTTACTTTTTCGAAGGTGTGGCCAATGGGGTCGGCACCGTTGAAGAAAGTCTTAACAAAGGTCTGGTTGACGATAGCTTCGCCGGGGAAGGAGTCAGTGGAGTTGAAGTCGCGGCCTTCGATTAGCCGCATTTTCATGGTGTCGAGCCACCCGGGCGAAATGGAGATGAAGTAACCCCATGTATCTGTGATCGGGGCGGCATTAACGGAGATCGAGCCGCTCCAGAGGTTGGTGGGCGAGAGCAGCGGCCAACTGGCGACGGCAACATCTTTGACTCCGGGAACGGCATGGAGGGTATCGGCCATCTGCGACCATGACTCCGGCGACTGGCCGTGCGGAGTGTAGGTTTCGAGGAGCAGGAGATTATTTGCATCAAAGCCGAGGGGCTGACTCGAGAGATGGCGGAAGGTGGCGACGAAGAGTCCGGCGAGGAAGAGGACGACGAAGCAGAAGGCGACCTGTGCGGCGATCGGAGCATACATCGAGCGTTGCCTGGAGTGCGGCTCCTCGCCGCCTTTGAGAGCGGTGACCGGTTGGATGGCGGAAGCGCGCAGGGCGGAGGTGAGCCCGAAGAGCAGCGTGACGGCGAGAGTGAGGAGCAAGCCGAAGGCGAGGACTCGCCAGTCCGCGGTGAGGATGAGGTGGGCGGGATTGTCGGGCGGATTGATGCGGCTGACGACAAAAGGCGCGGCCCACCCGGCGAAGAGCGCCCCGAGTGTGGCGGAGATAAGCGCGAGCATGGCATTCTCAACGAGGAAGAGCTGCACGAGGCGTAAGCGGCCGGCTCCTATGGAGATGCGGAGGGCCATTTCGCGGGCGCGCGATGCGGCTTGGGCAGTCATGAGGTTGGCGACGTTGACGCAGGCGATCAAGAGCACGAGCGCGACGAGGACGCCAAGGCAAACGAGAGCGCGGCGGTAATCGTCCTGCAGGCGAGAGACGCCGGAAGCAGCCGGCTCGATCAGCAACTTGATCTGCAGGAACATGTCGATGTTGTGTTGCGACATGCCTACGAAGCCTTTGGCGCGTTCGGCCTCAAAGCGGAGGCTGACCGCATCGAGCTTTGCGCGGAGCGGTTCGACGGGGACGCCGGGGTTGACGAGGACGAGGGTGCGGAGCCATCTGGTATCGTCGCGGGTGACATCCGGATTCGTCATGGTGGGGAGAAAAATGTCGGTGATGTTGCCGGGCTCGATGCCGGTGAAGGACTTCGGCCCGACACCGATGATCTGAAATGTTTTGCCGCCGATGTGGACAGAACGGCCGAGAACGCTAGTATCGTTCGAGAAACGGCGGGTCCAGTAGTTGTAGGAGATGACGGCGTAGGGGCCGGCGCCGGGAGCGCGATCGTCATCAGCAGTGAAGAGGCGGCCGAGTGTGGCCTGCAGTTCGAAGGTTGAGAACATCCAACCTGAGACATACTGCACGTACCCCTTTTCCATTTCATTATCCGTGGTGTAGGTGAGGTCAGTGCGGCTCGTAAATGAGGCCGCGATGAGTTCGGCCTGGCCCTGAGCGGCTGCTCGCATGCGGGTGAATTCAGGATAGGAGAATTGGTCAAAGGTGCGGGGTGCGCCATTGTCATCGGGAACCCGAATGGCGAGAAAGTTGAGGCGATCCGCATGCGCGACGGGGAGCGGGCGCAGGAATAGCGCGTCGATGAGGCGGAAGGCGGAGATGCAGGAGCCGATGGCGAGAGCAAGCGAGAGTACAGCAGCGGCGGTTGTGATTTTGCGCTTGAGGAGCTGGCGCCAGCCGAAGATGATGTCGGCATGCAGACTGTCGAGCCAGCCGGCGATGCGGGCGTCCCGGCTTTGTTCGCGGAGGCGCAGCGGAGAACCGAATTTCTGGCGCACTTCGATGGGGTCATCACCGGCGGCGATGGCTTCTTCCATGTGCGCGGCGAATTCCTCGTCGATTTCGTGATTGAGACGATCGCCGCGAAAAACGTAGGTAATGCGCGACCAGAATGACACAGTTAAGCCTCCTGCAGGACGCGGTTGATGGCGGAGCTGACGGCGTTCCAGCGAGCGATTTCCGCGGCGAGCCGCTTTTTACCGGCGGCAGTGAGCTGGTAAAGACGCGTTCGGCGCCCGGTTTCTTTTGGGGCCCACTCTGCGCGGATCCAGCCGGTCTCCTCCATGCGGTGAAGCGCGGGATAGAGCGAGCCGACCTCGGCGTTGAGAACGTCCCCGGACGTTTGCTTGATGGCCGTCATGATGGCATAGCCGTGCAGCTTTGGCTGACGGGAGAGAACCTTCAGGACGAGAAGGTCAAGAGAGCCCTGTAGTGCATCCGTCTTCTTCATATTAAGACATCTTAATACTAAGACGCCATAGTAGTTGTCAAGTCACGATTCCAGAGTTGTGGACGGGCGCGATTAATATGATCCACATTTGCTATGCCCCTAACAACCAACCGACAACTAGGTCTGTGACCGCATAATGTGGTTTCGTTTGTAGCGGAACTTCTGGCGGGCTTTTTTGCGCGTGAAGCGCCACTGGATGAGCGTCCGGTCCCGATTCATCTTCTGGTTCCATGCCTCGGATTCCCGCTCAAGGTCAG
>DATJMU010000037.1:0-20008 GCA_035508555.1 Occallatibacter sp.
ACGAGGGGATGGAGCAGGTGACGCCGGGCGCGGCGGTGCAGGTGAGGCTGACGTTGCCGCTGAAGCCGTTGGTGGAGGAGAGGTTGATGGTGTCGGTGGCATTATTGCCGGCGCTGACGGGCACGATGGTGGTGTCGGGAACGAGGGAGAAGTCGGAGAGGTTGTTGGAGACGGCGCTGGAGCTAAGCGAAAGTGCGGATGGGTTGTAGTTGGAATCGCCGGCGTACTGGAGGACGAGATAGTTGGAACCCTGGAAGAGGGTCTGGCTGTTGAGGGTGATGCTGAAACTGGAGACGTCTCCGCTGGTGGAGGAGAAGTTGGCCTGGGTGGGATAGTTGCCTGAGGAGTAGAGATAGATGCCGCCGGTGGGCGCGGCGTGCCCGCTCTGGCCGGTGACCGTGCCGGTGATGGTGATGGTGGAGTTGGGTGAGATGCTGCCGGTCATCGTGGCGGCAACGGTGGAGGTGAGGCCGCCGTCGCCGTTTGTAGTCTCGACGGGAATGGTGGTGGTATTCTGCGACGCGGTGAGGGAGTTGTAATTGCCGTCTCCCGAATAACCGATGGAGACATTATAGTTTCCGGAGACCGTCCCCGCCGGGACGGTAAAGGTAGCGATGCCGGCCACGGCCTGGTCGATTGGATCGACGAAGGGCGAGAGCGTGGCCGTCCCCGAAAATCCCGAAAGAGAACTGGTCAAGGTCACGGTGCCGGTGGGTGGCGCGACGGGCGTGGGGAAGACATTCGTAATCGTCGTGCCAGCGCTGCAATTGGCAGCGTTGCATTGGGCGGTGTTCTCGATATAGACCGTCAGGATGGTCGGCTGGTTGGGGCCGTTGACCAGATCGCCGTTACTGCTGTCCTGGATGCTGGTGGAGAGCTCAATCGTCGGCGTGTCCTTGACGACGGTGAAGTTGATGGCGGAGGCCGTTGAGGCGTTGTAGCTGTTGTCGCCGGAGTATTTGGCGGCGACGGAGTGGGAGCCGACGGCGAAGGGGGCGTTGTACTCGGCGTCGCCTTCGGCGTTGATGACGGCGGTGTTGAGGGCGTTGGAGCTGTCAGTAAAGCTGATGGTGCCGGTGGGGGCGGTGTAGGTGGGGCAGGCGGAGGAGCCAACGGTGCAGTTCTCAACCCCGGTGACATCGGCGGTGGGGGCGACCTGGGCGCTGAGCAGCAACTGCGTTCCGTAGTCGATAGCGGTGGTGGTGCTGGAGCTGAAGTAGCCGGACGGCGTGAAGACGTTGAAGGCGATGCCGCTGTTCTCGGGACTCACGGTGATGAGCGTCTTGGAGGAGACGTTGGCGCCGTTGGCGGTGTCGCCGCCGTAGGAGGCCCAGATGTTGTAGCTGCCGCCGGGGAGGGTGGAGATGGAGCCGGAGTAAGAGCCGCCGGAGAGGGTGAAGGCGGTCTGGCCCTGCTGGGCGGGCTCGGTGCTGTCGGTGACGATGGCGACGTTGCCGGTGGGCGTGCCGGCGCCGGTGACGGTGCCATTGACGGTGACGGATTGGCCGTGAGTGATGCTGGTGGGCGAGGCGTTGAGGGTGACGGTGGCCTGGGGCAGTTGGACGCTGCCCCAGTAGGTGAATAGCTTGTCGGCGTCGACGGTGCCGAGGCCGGAGGCGAGGTCGTAGCCGGCGACGGCGTTGTACTCGGGGGTGGTGCCGGTGCCGATTTCACCCTCGTTGGCGGTGCCGTAGGTAGGGTCATCGATGCCCGTGTATCCGAGTCCGGAGGGCGCCGTGATGCAGTCTGTGGAACCCAGAGCGCAGGGCACGGAGTTGGAACCGTTGGCGACGTCGTGGAAGGCGGCGGGGTACTGTTTGGCGAGCGGGTAGAGGATGGCGTCGGCCTGGCCCTGGGGGCCGTACTTCTGGTTGATGAGGGCCATGATGCCGGCGAAAGAGGGGGCCGAGGCGGAGGTGCCGCCGACGCCGAAGATCTGGGTGAAGCCGTTGTTGACCTGGGTGCAGTCGCCGTCGGTGGCGCAGATGGGATAGTAGCTGTCGTTATAGCCGTTGGCGGCGAAGAGGGAGACGTCGGGGAGGTCGCGGACGCCGTCGGAGGGTACGCCCGTGCCGGACTGCCAGGCGGGCTTGGCATAGCCGGCGGTGCAGGCGGACCAGCCACCGCTGGAGGAGGTTCCGGTGCCGGTGGCGCAGTTGCTGGCGCCGCCGCTGCCGCCGGCGATGGTGGTGGCGGTGTTGCCGCTGTCGGTGTAGTAGCTGAAGAGATTGAGGCCGAACTGGCTGTTGTTCCAGGGCTGCTCGGGGATGGGGGTCTTGAGGGTTTCGGTGGGGGTGGTGTTGCTGGCGGTGGTGTTCCAGTAGATCCCGAGCTGGGAGTTGATGGCGGAGTCGCCGCCGTTATAGGAGCTGTAGTAGAAGTCGGTGCCGCCGACGGCGACGTCATAGGGAGTGGAGGCGAAGCCGTTCACGGTCTGGCCGTCGACAGCGTAGTACTGGGAGTTGTCGTTGTCGCAGCCGGCAGAGCCGGAGTCGCCGGTGGAGACCATGACGGTCTGTCCCTGGGCTGCGGCCTGCTCCCAGAGGGAGTTGAAGAAGGCGTTGGTGGTGCCGAGGCCCTGCTCGCAGTAGCCGAAGCTGAGGCTGAGGACGGGGGCGACATCGCCGTAGACGGCGTGCTCCATGGCGAGATAGAGGCCGTCTTCGAGGGCGGTGTCGCCGGCGATGACGAGGTCGACGGTGGCGTCGGGGGCGACGGCGCCGGACCATTCGACGTCGAGGTAGGCTTCGACGGAGTCGTAGTTGGGGCCGTCGGGGTTGTTGATGCCGTCGACGCCGGGGTCGTTGCCGTCAATGATGACCTGGGGCGGGTTGGCAGGGAGGTTGAAGAGGGTGCGGAAGGCGTTGACGAGGTCGATGTTGATGTTGGAGTCGTTGATGATGGCGATGGTCTGGCCCTGGCCCATGTAGCCGGCGCTGTAGAGGGGGGCGAGGTCGTACTGGACGGCGTAGTCGGCGGGGGAGAGAACAAAGTTGTAGTTCTGGTAATCAAACGTGCCGGAGCCTATCGTCCAAGAGGGTTTGGCGCGGCCGGTGGAGGGGTTGTAGGAGGCTTCGCCGAGCTTTTCGGCGTAGCTCCTGGGGCGGAAGTTGTTGAGGGAGACGAAGCCGCCGACGACCGAGGAGAGAGCGGCGGGAATCTGGACGGGACTGGCATTGGCGTAGTGCATCTCGCCGTTGACCATGTACTTGTGGATCTGGGTGTGGAAGGCAGAGCGGAGCTGGGAGACGGTGCCGGAGACTTCGAGGGTCTGCTTGCCGGGGTCGACCTTGGTGACGTTGAAGCCGTGGCTGGCGAGCCAGTTTTCGACGGTGGAGATGTCCTGGTCGGAGGCGCCGAACTCGGCGCCGAACTGGGCGGGGGTGAGCCACTTGTGGTAGTAGGGCGAGCCGGGGACGTTCTGCTCCTGGATGAGCTCGCGGAGGGCGGACTGCTGGCTGGGGCTGCGCTCGAGGACCAGGTGGAGGCGTTCGAGGGGCATGTTGTCCGGGGCGGCGCCGCGGTCGTTGGCGGCGCTGGCGAGCGGACTGACCGTGCCGTGGAGGGTGACGAGACTGGACTCGTCGATGGGGCTGGTGATGCGGACCGAGGGCGCCGCATGGATGGTCAACTGCTGAGCGAAGACGGCAGTTGAACACAGAAGAGCGCCTACCACTGCACGGAGGGGGAGCGAGCACAGCTTTGCCATGATGAGGGTCCTGGACCTTTCGTTGGAGACAACACGCATGGGGGCGAAAAGTTGTCTTGCCGATCAAAGGATGCCGGGGCGAGGGCCGCAGAGCGGAGCGTCGCCGGCTGCCTGGATGTAAGAGCCATCATAACGTTCGGGTGAGTGGTTGGCGAATGGCATGGGAGGTTCCCGGGGGGAATGTCGTTCGAGGGTCCTGCGTGAACAGGTGCGCGGGACAGGTTGTGCGTGGCTACGGATGGAGAGACGGCGGAACAGCCGCGAGGAGAAGCCGCCTCAAAGGTCACCAGAATAGACGGAAAACTGTGGAAAAGGGTTGTGGGGTGCGGGGAGCGATGTGAAGAGAGGCACGGCGTAAGATTGCAATAGACAATTGTTTTCTCATCAAATATCATACGTTTTCCTGGTGGGGTATCGGTAAGCTGGTAAGAGTCATGCGCGCATCGATATTTATCACCTGTTACAACGACACGCTGTATCCAGAGACCGGGCGGGCGGTGGTGCGGTTGCTGGAGCGGCTGGGAGTGGAACCGGAGTTTAACCCAGGGCAGACCTGTTGCGGACAGATGCATGCCAATACGGGGTTTCGGGGCGAGGCCTTTGCGCAGGCCAGGCGGCTGGTGCGGCTTTACGGCGACGCCGAGGCGGTGGTGATTCCGTCGTCGTCGTGCGTGGCGATGATGCGGGACCAGTACCCGGGGCTGTTCGAGGAGCTGGGGACGGCAGGGCTCAGAAGCGAGTTTGCCGCGCTGCTGCCGCGGGTGTACGAGCTGAGCGAGTTCCTGGTAGACCGGCTGGGCGTGGAGGACGTGGGGGCGTACTTTCCCCACCGGGTGACCTACCACGCGAGCTGCCACGGATTGCGGAGTTTGCACCTGGGCGACCGGCCGCTGCGGCTGCTGGGCAAGGTGCGGGGGCTGGAGCTGGCGCCGCTCCAGAATATGGACCGGTGCTGCGGGTTCGGCGGCACGTTTTCCGTGAAGAACGGGGAGGTTTCGTCGGCGATGCTGGCGGCGAAGCTGCAGGATGTGACGGCCACCGCGGCGGAGTACTGCACGGGAGTAGACAACAGTTGCCTGATGCACCTGGGCGGGGCCATGCACCGGCAGTTTGCGGGGATGAAGACGATTCACCTGGCGGAGATATTGGCGAGCACGGAGCGGGAGCAGGCGGAGGGGACGCGATGAGCGAGACCGCGAATTTGGCCGGCGAACGCCCTGTGCTTGATCCGGCGCTGGCGCCCCCGTTTCCTCAGGCGGCGCTGCCGGTATTGAGGAATCCGCAGCTACGGAAGAACGTGACGCACGCGATCGACGTGATCCAGGGGAAGCGGGCGCGGCTGGTGGCCGAGAAGGACGACTGGCAGGCGCTGCGCGCGGCCGGGGCGGCGATGAAGGATCATGTGCTCGAGAACCTGGGGGCATATCTCGAAGAGTTCGAGGCGAAGTGCACAGCGGCGGGCGGTCAGGTGCACTGGGCGGCGGACGCGGGCGAGGCGCGGGCGATCATCCTGGACATCCTGCGGGCGGAGCAGGCGCGGGAGGTCATCAAGATCAAGACGATGACCTCGGCGGAGATTCAGCTTAATCCGTTTCTGGAAGCGGCCGGGGTGGGGGTCTTCGAGACGGACCTGGCGGAGATCATCCTGCAACTGGGCGAGGGAGAGCCCTCGCACATCGTGGTGCCGGCGCTGCACGTGAACCGGAGCCAGGTGCGGGAGATCTTTGCGCGGAAGATGGGATTGCCGGAGCTTTCCGACGACCCGAAGGCGCTGACGGCGGCGGCGCGCTCGTATCTGCGCAGGAAGTTTCTGACGATTCCGACGGCGATCGGGGGAGCGAACTTCCTGATCGCGGAGACGGGCGGGGTGGCGGTGGTGGAGTCAGAGGGCAACGGGCGGATGTGCCTGACGCTGCCGCGGACGCTGATCACGCTGGCGGGGATCGAGAAGGTGCTGCCGCGATTTGCCGATCTGGAGGTGATGCTGCAGGTGCTGGCGCGGTCGGCGACGGGCGAGCGGATGAACCCGTACACGTCGCTGTGGACGGGTGTGAAGGCGGGGGATGGGCCGGAGCGGTTCCACGTGGTGCTCTTGGACAACGGACGGTCGCGGATCCTGGCGCGGCATACGGAGCGGCAGACGCTGAGGTGCATCCGGTGCGCGGCGTGCATGAACGCGTGCCCGGTGTACCGGCAGACGGGCGGTCACGCATATGGGTCGGTGTATCCGGGGCCGATCGGGGCGATATTGACGCCGCAGCTCGAGGAGATGCGGCACGCGCAGTCGCTGCCGTATGCATCGAGCCTGTGCGGGGCCTGCTACGAGGTTTGCCCGGTGAAGATCAACATCCCCGAGGTGCTGCTGGAGCTGCGGGCGCAGGTGGTGGACCAGGAGCGGAAGCAGGCGGGACGGATCTTCGATCCGATGTACATCGGGCTGCGGATTGCGAACGTGATCTTTGCGCGGGCGTGGCTGTTCCACCTGGCGCAGAGGCTGGGACGGATGGGGCTGGGGCTGTTTACGCGCAAGGATGGATGGATTCACGCGCTGCCGAGCGTGGGGGCGGAGTGGACGCAGACGCGGGATTTGCGCGGGCTGCCGAAGCAGACCTTTCACGAGTGGTGGGCTGCCAGGCAGAAGGAGGCGCGATGAACAGGAACAGATCGAGCCGGCAGCAGATCCTGGAGCGCGTGGGGGCAGCGACGCAAGCGGCAGCGCCGGCGGCGGCCCAGTTGGCCGAGGCGTATGCGGAGCTGCCGCGGGAGTACAGACGCAGGGGCGCGATGGGCGCGGAGGCGCACGTCGCGCTGATGATCGAGCGGCTGCGGGAGTACGACGCCGAGGTGGTGGAGTGCGCGCCGGGCGAGGTTGCGGAGGCGATTGCGGCGCAGTTGGCGGCCAGCGGCAAGCGAAAATTTGTGGCGCCGGCGGGGCTGCCGGCACGGTGGATGGCGCCGGGGTTCGAGTGGATGGTTGACAACGACTTACCGGCGAGCGCGATCGAGGAGGCCGAGGGCGTGGTGACGGCGGCGTTTGGCGGAGTGGCCGAATCGGGGACGATCGTGCTGCATCATGGGCCGGCGGAGGGGCGGCGGGTGCTGACGCTGCTGCCGGACTGGCACCTGTGCGTACTGGGCGCGAGCCAGGTGGTGGAGACGCTGCCGGAGTATTTTGCGCGGTGCGAAGAGGCGCCGCAGGTTGTGACGTGGATCTCGGGGCCGAGCGCGACGGCGGACATCGAGATGACGCGCATCAAGGGCGTACACGGGCCGCGTTTTTTGCACGTGATCGTGGTGCGCGACGAGGGCAGGGAAGGGAATTCAAATTGACAGCCGGCGCTTGAAGAGAGGCTGCCGGCACGAGGTGAGAAGCGATGAAAGAGCCGGATTCCGCGACGTTTGAGCCTGCTTGCAGGGCGCTGGACGATTTCGAGATCGAGATTCCCTCATGGGGATTCGCCAACACGGGCACGCGCTTTGGGAAGTTTGTGCAGGCGGCGGCGGCGACCACGATCGAGGAGAAGTTTGCCGATGCTGCAGAGGTGAACCGGCTGACGGGGGTAACGCCGACGCTGGCGCTGCATGTGCTGTGGGACCTGCCGAACGGGCTGGCGGACGCGCCGGAGGTGAAGAATCTGGAGCGGCGGCATGGGGTGCGGGCGGGCTCGATCAATCCCAATCTTTTCCAGGACCAGGAGTACAAGTACGGGTCGCTATGCAACCCTTCGGAGGCGGTTCGGGAACATGCGCTGAAGCATGTGCTGGAGTCGATCGAGATCGGCAAGGCGCTGGGATCGAGGGACATCTCGCTGTGGCTGTCGGACGGGTCGAATTATCCGGGGACGCAGAGCATCCGGAAGCGGATTGGGTGGCTGGAGAGGGAGCTGCGTGTGTGCCACGAGCACATGGCGCCGGATCAGCGGCTGCTGGTGGAGTACAAGCCCTTTGAGCCGGCGTTCTATCACACGGACATCGCGGACTGGGGGATGTCGGCGCATCTTTCGAGATTTGCGGGGCCGCAGGCGCGGGTGCTGGTGGATACGGGCCATCATTACACGGCGCAGAACATCGAGCAGATTGTGGCGTGGCTGCTGCACACGGGGATGCTGGGCGGGTTCCACTTCAACGACCGGCGGTACGCGGACGACGATCTGACGCTGGGATCGATCGATCCCTACCAGATCTTCAGGATCTTCCATGAGATTCATGCGGCGGCGGCGGACGGGCTGAAGCTGGACATCGCCTACATGGTGGACCAGAGCCATAATTTGAAGGGCAAGATCGAGGCGATGGTGCAGACGGTGGCCACGGCGCAGGAGCTGTATCTGAAGGCGGCGCTGGTGGACCGGGAGCGGCTGGCGGAGCTGCAGCAGAAGTGCGACCTGGTGGGGGCCGAGGAGCTGTTCCGCGGGGCGTTCTGGCGGGATGTGCGGCCGCTGGTGCGGGCGTGGCGCGAAGAGCGCGGGCTGCCGGCGGAGCCGCTGGCGGCGCTGCGGGCGAGCGGGTATGTGGAGCGGGCGGCGGCGGAGCGGGGGAGCAGGAGCTCGGTGGTGAGCAGCTATGCTTGAGCGGAGTCAGGTCTTTGACGGTGTGAATTAGAACCCTACGCTTGTCAATCCCGGGTCCCAAAATCTAGACCTGGGCCACCAGGCCGGTACAAAATCATGTAGTCAAAGGCCTAGCTGAGTTAGATGAGTTAGCAGAGTTAGTTCTTTATTGCAAAGCGGGCGATCGGCCGTTCGATCCAATTAGCTGAGCTACCAAGCTCACGAGCCTCTGCTTCTCCAGTTCCCATGCATAAGCGCAATAGAGTTCCTGGCCCCGTTCGGCAGTTGCTACAGCGTCGGCAGAATGAAATGCAACATGCTCGATCTGTTCGGCTAACTCCTGGGCATTGCCGGCCTCAAAGAAGAATAAAGAGTCCCCGGTGAAGTAATCTCGGACACCTTGCGTACTGGGAGCGATGACGGGCTTTCCTAATGCCAGATATTCAAGGATCCGGGTTGGAGTATTGATCTGGGTGAACGCGTTGCTTGGACTGGGAACAATTCCCACATCGCAATTTTCAATCTCGTTGGCAAGTTCCTCTAAGTCTTTGGGTCCGAGGTAATGAATTTTTTCGCTCAGGCCGAGCGCCTTCACATTGGCCATGACCCGTTCAAGATATGGCGTACTTTTTCCGTAAATCCGGAGCTCTGCGACGGGGAGTCTTCCGCGCAGCAGGGAGAGAGCATCTACTGCAACGTGGAGGCCATTACGGTTCTCCAATAAGCCGTGGTACATGAGGATCAAAGGCTGACCAGGAGTGCGGCGTGGATAGGAGCGGGCTGGACGAAAGGGGAAGAGATTTGCATCGGGAGCGTTTATGATCACCTGGATCTTTTCCGGGCCGCAACTTCGCGCTGCAAATACTTTCTTAAACGTTTCACTGACGGTGATAACGAGATCCGCGCGCTTGATGCTCCACTTCTCCAGATACCGAATCAGATGGTGAGCAAAGCTGCTTTGATCCAAGTTATAGATTGTTGATAGCAGCTCAGGCATAGGATCATGCTGGTCCAGGATTACCTTTGCGCCCAATAGTTTGGGAATCAGCGCGCACAGTACGAGGACGTCGGGCATGTTATGTACATAGATCAGGTCATAGGGTTGCCGCAATGAACGCCAGGCGAGAACGATTGCCGAGTACAGAGTGAAGGCTGCGTATTGATAAGCATAGGATAGAGGGTGACTGCGACGATGCTCAATAGGGATGCGTAAGATCTCAAAGTTTTCCCGCACCTCTCGATTTGGTTTTGTGACGTCGTGCTCACATATCAAATCCAGTCGCATTCCCTGGCTCAGAAGGGCTTCCGCCGCGCGCCGAGGGCGCGGATCCGCGGGAAACCGGGAAAAGACGACCATCCCGGCCCGTTTACCAGCTAACTGGCTCCCGGCCGTGGAAGAGATGCCTGACTTAATCGTGCATCCCTCACTTACGCCGATCTCAGATTGTCTTGTCACTTGATACTCGACCAGCCACACACGACCCTCAGGAGGCTGAAAGTCGTCCCCAGTGTAGCTATATTCGTTTTCCGCTCCGATTCCGGACATGTCCGGTGCCAGTTGGCAAGTGGCCCAGGGCCCTAGATGCGATAGAGTGATTGAAAATTCGATGTTCGAGAAGCATTTATGGTTGCCCGCGATGCTCCCGATTCCCCACCGTCCAGAACGACTCAATCCCGACGGCCCCATCCGTTCCGGCAGAGTGATCCCAAAAACCAGGCCCGCGCACGCCATCGGCGTCGCGGCTAAGCCGCATACTGCTGGGTACGCAGCCGAGTTACACAGGGGAGGTGCGTTAGTTTAGACGGCGTTGCAGACGAAGTTGATTACAGGGATGATCTTCCGGAGCGCAAGAATTCGAAGCCGGAGCTACGCGTTCAGTTATCCAGCCCGGGGCTGGTCCGCTATCGATTGTGAGAGTATTTTGGGGCGACCCAACCTTCCGTTTGCGACGCCGGGAGATTATGGCGTAAAGCTGGGGCATTATGGGGCCGGCTTGGGAGAAGTTGTGCGTGCGTGGGCAGGGGCTGCCCAGCCCTCGCGGCGAAGGCAACCACGCCGCGAGGATGACGGGCGGACCGAAGCGGCGGAAGGCGCGTCAGTCGGTGTGGGGCGTGCCGGGGGTGGCGGAGGGGGAGCAGGAGCTCGGTGGTGAGCAGCTATGCTTAGCGAGTCGGCGGGTTAGCGAGTTGGTTCCTTATCGGTGCTGCGGGGCGCGGGCGGGATGAAGCGCTTGTGGGCTGTTTCGCAGGTTGGCCTCCACTTCGTGGAGCTGGCCAGTTCGCAGGTTCGCGGGGTGTTCCGCTCAAGTGGGATAGATGGGGCCGGGTTCTGGGCGGATGCATCTTTTTTCGCTTAACATCCTTTTTCGCGTGAGGCGCTTGAAGGGTTGGAGAGCGAATTCTCTGTCTCCTGAAGGCGGGGCGGCGATTGCCGGAAAATTCGCTTGACAAGGGCGGATTTCGGGCGCCTGATAGTGGCACGGTTTCCATTCCATCCGGTTTCCAGGTCTGCCCGGGCCCAGGGTAATTCATCGGGGACGGCCGGCCCAAAGATACGCCGCATCCCCCAAATGCACAAATAGACATTGGAGTCGCGGGCTCATCTTGCCGAGCCGGTGGCTGCCTGTTACGGCGCTCTGAGCCGGAACCCGGGAAAAGTCAGGGTAAAAGGAGAATTCGCATGCCAACACTGGAACCTAAGCCGATACCGATACCGATACCGGTGCCCATTCCTGCGCCGATGCCGGCGCCTACGCAAACCCAGCTCCAGGCCGGACTCGGGGGAGCGATCGGGAGCGCGTTCAACGCAACGCAAAAGCAGCTTGTCTTTGTCGAATACGGCGGCAAACTGTCGTCGCTTACAGTTGCCCCCGCCACTCCCGCATACAAGGTGCTGGGGACGGGCTACACCACCCCGGAAGACGTGAAGTTGAGCACGGACGGGGTTCATGCCTACGTGACCGAACGGAGCGGCGACCTGGTGAAGGTGGCGCTGAGCAGTGCGAACCGGAGCGCGGCGACCGTGGTGGCCACGGGAATGAACTCACCGCAGCAGATGTTTCTGGATGAGGCGCATAACGCCGCCTACGTGGTGGAGTACGCCTCGCCGGGAAGGCTGCTGAAGATCAATTTGACCAGCGGGGCGAAGACGGCGATCACGGGGGCGCTGACGTACCCGATTGGCGTGGTGCTGAGCGCGGATCTGCAGTATGCCTATGTCAGCGACCAGGCGGGGCATATCAACGAGGTGCAGATCAGCAGCGGGGCGGTGATCGCGATCGCCTCGGGATTGACGAATCCTTTCTTCCTGACGTGGGCGGACGCGGCGCAGGATTCGCTCTACGTTCCGCAGCGCGATCCTTCGAACTCCATTGTCACCGTGAACGTGACCAGCGGGGCGGTCAACACGGTGGTGACGGGAGTGCCGTTCCGTCCTTCGAGCGTAACCGTGCCCTACTCGGGACAGCTTCTGGTTTGTTGCGACAGCGTGATCGAGGAAGTGGTCTTTGGGGGCATCACGAGCACCGCACCGCTGCTGATGGGCATTGGGCAGATCCCCGCCAATTACATCAACCACCTGACGGGGCTGGCGACCACGCCGGCGGGCTCGCCGTATCAAGTGACCGGCGCGCCGTTCGGCGGGACGCTGCCCATCATGGTGAACTTTGAGGCGGCCTATAACGCGGGCGCCCGCTACTACCAGGTGCAGGTGGACACGGCGACGCAGACCGGGAGCTGGACGGTCTATTGGTGGAACGGCACGACCAATCAATTGAACACGGTGGCGCCGGCAACCGTCGGCGGTGCGACGGGCTGCTACCCGGTGCACGCGGTGGCGGACCTGTTTAACTATCAGCCGCCGGCGCTGGGCTATGAACTGGACAGTACGGCGCTCTCGAATGGGCAGCATACGATCGAGCTGCAGTTCCTGGACGGGGCGGGGAACAAGCTGACGCCGAACCTGGTGAGCGAGGCGGTGGTCGTCGAAGTGAACAATCAGCCGTGCGTGGCTGTGCTTGTGGCGCCGGTGCTGAACACCTCGCCGACGACAACGAGCGCCGATAGCTGCGGTGTGCTGCACTACGGCATGAGCGAGACCACCACGGTCTCACTGGCGTTTACGGCGAGCCAGCCGGCGAACTATGCAAACTTTTCGATGGAGCTGGTTCGGGGTGTAACGGCGGTGGGGGTGCCGCTGCCGAGCGGTCCGGTGACGGCGGCTCCCGGGGATTCACCGGTGTCGCCGGCGCCGACGGTGAGCGCCCTGCTGGATAAGTGCCCGACCGCGGGGTTTGCGGCGGAGTTGTATGTGGCCGCCACCATGACTAACGGCAATGGCCGGCAAAGCCAGTACGACGCTGAGGCGCTGATGGGCTTTGTGCTGACGACCTGAAGGAGCGGGGTGGCTTGCCAGCCAGCGAGTCAGCAGGGCGGGTGTCTTCCTGCCGTGCACGGGGAGTTGTGTCCTCTCTGGAGTTCGATGACGGCCTCCTGTTGGGGCGGGAGGCCGTCTGACAACGCAGACGGCTGCAAATGGGGTTGCGTCAGTCGGTGTGGGAGGTGCCGGGGGTGGAAGAATAGGGCGCCACAAGACTGGCGTGGCCGAGGATCTGGCCGTTGGCGCCGGCCTTGATCAGGGCATGGTAGAGGGTTTCGGCGTTGGCGGGGAAGTTGGCGGAGCTGGTGAGATTGAGAGTGGTGCTGAGGGCGTAGACGGTGAATAGGTAGATGTGGACCTCGGGCGCGTAGCCAGCGGGGGGGCAGGGCCCGTCGTACTGCTGGCCGTAGTAGAAGTCGTTCATGATCTCGGGGCCAAAGGTGCTGTTGGCGACGCCGGCGTTCTGCGGGAGCGAGGCGACGCTGGGCGCGATGTTGTACATGCCCCAGTGGGTGAAGGCGGCGGTGGTGTCGTAGAGGACGACGACGAAGGAGCGGGTGCCGCGGGGTGCGCCGGTCCAGGAGAGCTGGGGCGACTCATCGAGGCCGGCCGCGCCGCTGGCGGTGCAGGCGTTGACGCCGTTGACGGTGTTGTTGAGGATCATGGAGAGCGGCGGAGTGCCGTCGTCCTGGAAGGTGGTGCTGTGGAGTTGGAAGGGGGCCTGCGCGCGAGCGATTCCAGGTAGCAGCGCGCAGGCGACGAGAAGGCCCAGCTTTTTGCAATGGGCGAAGTGCATGGTTTCCTCCTTGTTCGCCGGGTTGCGAAAGCCCCGTTGGACGGGGGACCCAGGATAGCACCGGGCCGGAGACGGCCGGCATGAATAATCGGGAAACGGGGATGGGCGGGGCGGCGCGCAATGAGCAGGCAAGTGACGGGCGATGAATCGGTTATGATGTTTGCTAAATTGCAATAAGCCCGCCGGAGGTCGCCAAGAAGACCGCGTGCCCAAGACAAAGATCAAACGGCTCTACCTGATTCCCATTCTTTCGAAGGCGCTCGACGTGTTGGAGCTGCTCGAGCAGAACAACGCCCCGGCGACGCTGGAGGATGTGTACCAGAAGACGCACATCTCGAAGACCAGCGTGTACCGGATATTGAAGACGCTGGTGCACCGCGGGTATGTGGCGCAGACGCAGAGCGGGCAGTACCGGCTGGTGTCGCGGCCGCGGCGGCTGCGGTTCGGATTTGCGACCTCGAGCGGGGAGATGCCGTTCTCGATCGCGGTGTCGCAGAGCGTGACGACGGCGGCCGCGGCATCGGGCGTGGAGCTGCTGGTGCTGGACAACCGCTACGATCCCGATGTGGCGATCCAGAACGCGGACGAGTTTGTGGCCAAGCGGGTGGACCTGGTGCTGGAGTTCCAGGTGGAAGAGGCGGTGGCGCCGCGGGTGGCGCACATCTTCAAGAAGGCGGATATTCCGCTGGTGGCGATCGACGTGCCGCATCCGAATGCCACTTACTTCGGCGTGGATAACTTCGAGGTGGGATACGAGGCAGGGTGCCTGCTGGCGCAGCACGCGCTGCGCAAGTGGAAGGGGACGGCGGACTGGGTGGTGGGGGTGGGCTTCTCCGAGGCGGGAAGCTTTGTGCAGAGCCGCATCGCGGGGGCGTTCGACGGGGTGCGGGAGCGGCTGCAGGAGATTGCGGCCGACCGGTATGTGCAGATCGAGGGGCGGGGGATGCGGCAGCCGAGCCAGAAGGCGATGGCCGCGTTTCTGGCAGGGCAGGCGAAGCGGCAGCGGGTGCTGGTGGCGGCGGCGACGGACTCGAGCGCGCTGGGGGTGCTGGACGCGATCCGGGAGGCGGGGCGCGAGGCGGATTTTGCGATCGTGGGGCAGGATTGCATTCCCGAAGTTCTGGAAGAGATGCGCGGCGGGACGAGCGCGATTGTGGGGTCGATTTCGCACGAGGCGGAGAGCTACGGGCCACGGCTGATCCAGCTTGGGATTGCGCTGCTGCGGGGGTATACGGTGCCTCCGTACAACTATGTGCGGCATCGGGTGGTGACGCCGGAGACGCTGGGGGCGGAGGGGGACGACTAAGGCCGCGGTGAAGCGTTGGGCGGGCGGGTTTGCAGAGACGCTTCGGCGGCCGATGCGGCGTTCAGAGGGCGCGGTTGGGTGGACGCGCGGAACGGGCTGCGGAACAAGGGAGAGCCTGGAGCGGGTTTGGGCCGTTGCTTCCCTCAGGGGCTAAAGCCCAACCTTTGTTTGATCGCGGTTGCGGCACGACTGAAGTCGTGCCCTGATACAAGCCCCTCCGGTTGATTTTTTCGGAGCCTGCAAAGTCGTGGCCTGATACAAGCCCCTCCGGTTGGGTTTTTTCGCAGCCTGTGCAGTTCGAAACCTTCGAGCCAAAGTCCGCAGCCTTCGGAATCATGCCCGTACCCCTCAGACTGGCCTGCGCGCGGGCGTGCGGCCACGGCAGAGGCGTATGATTTTGATTGAGGCTTCTCCTACTTCTCACATCGTGGTGTATATGACATTGGCTACTCCTGTTGACCAAGGGCTGAAGTTTCTTGAAGACCGCTGGGATGCCGGCGTCGCGTCCAGTCTGGACGAGGCGGAGCTGCTGCGCTACCGGTCGAACCTGCTGGGGGCGGACCTGCGCATCACGAACTTTGCCGGCGGCAACACCAGCTCGAAGATCGCCGACGTGGATCCGCTGACGGGCAGGGCGGTGGAGACGCTGTGGGTGAAGGGGTCGGGCGGGGACCTGGGCAGCATCCAGCGGTCGGGGTTCGCGGTGCTGTACCTGGACAAGCTGCTGGCGCTTGAAAGCCTTTACAAGGGCGTGGAGCACGAGGACGAGATGGCGGAGATGTATCCGCTGTGCGCCTTCCGCGGCAATCCGGTGGCGGCATCGATCGACACGCCGCTGCATGGGTTCTTGCCCTTCAAGCACGTGGACCACCTGCACCCGGACTGGGCGATT
This sequence comes from Occallatibacter sp., assembly GCA_035508555.1. Classification (GTDB taxonomy): domain Bacteria; phylum Acidobacteriota; class Terriglobia; order Terriglobales; family Acidobacteriaceae; genus Telmatobacter. The sequence goes on from DATJMU010000037.1 coordinate 15,629, forward strand.
GCGCTGGCGGCCTCGGCCAACGGCAAGGAGAAGATGGAGGAGTTCAACCGCGAGTTCGGGCACCGGCTGGTTTGGCTGCCGTGGCAGCGGCCGGGATTTGAGCTGGCGATGATGATGAAGCGCGCGGTGGCGGAGAACCCGGAGTGCGACGGGATCGTGCTGGGCGGACACGGATTGTTTACCTGGGGCCAGACGCAGCGCGAGTGCTACCTGAACACGATCACCGTGATCGACCAGATCGGGCAGTTTATCGACCGGCACGCGGCGGCCAAGGGGCCGGTGCGGTTTGGCGGCGAGGTGGTGCGGGCGCGGGCGGACCGCAAAGAGCTGGCGGTGGCGATCGCGCCGTTTTTGCGGGGGCGGATCAGCGCGCAGCGGCGGTGGATTTCGAGCTTCAGCGACGGGCCGGACGTGCTGGCGTTTGTGAACTCGGCGTATGCCGGGGAGCTGGCCTTTATGGGAACGAGCTGCCCGGATCACTTTATCCGCACCAAGATCCGGCCGCTGTTTGTGCCGTGGGATGGGGACGGGAGCCTGGCAGGGCTGAAGGGGCAGATCGATGCGTCGCTGGCGGACTATCGCAACCAGTACCGGACCTACTACCGGACATTTGCGACCCGGCAGTCGCCGGCGATACGGGACGCGAGCCCGACGGTGGTGCTGATCCCGGGGCTGGGGATGTTCAGCTTCGGCAAGAACAGGACCGAGGCGCGGATTACGGGCGAGTTCTATACGAACGCGATTCACGTGATGGAGGGGGCGAGCCTGCTGGTCTCGGGGCCGGCGCCCAAGCGGGTTCCGCAGTGCGGCGAAGGGATGGAGCCGGCGAGCTTCAAGGTTTTTGCCAACTACGTGGCGCTGCCGGCGGTGGAGGCGTTCCGGATCGAGTACTGGGCCCTTGAAGAGGCGAAGCTGCGCAGGCAGCCGCCGGAGAAGGAGCTGAGCCGGAGGGTGGCGCTGATTGTCGGCGCCGCGGGCGGGATTGGGCGCGAGGTGGCGCGGATGGCGGCGGCGCGAGGCGCGCACGTGATGGTGGCCGACCTGGACGCGGAGGGAGCGGCGCAGCTCGCGGCGGACCTGAAGTCGGTGGCGCCGGCGGAGCTGCTGGGCTCGACGGGCGTGAACATCAGCAGCCGGGAGTCGGTTGCGGAGGCGATCAAGGCGACGGTTGCGGCGTTTGGCGGCGTGGACATCCTGGTGAATACGGCGGCGATCTTTCCGTCGACGCCGGAGGCGGTGATTCCCGACGAGGCGTGGGCGAAGACGCTGGACGTGAACGTGACGGCCAATTACCTGCTGGCGGATGAGGTGAACAAGATCTTCCAGGAGCAGGGGCTGCACGGGACGATCGTGTTCACAAGCTCGGCGAACGCGGTGGTGGCCAAGCGGGGCAGCGAAGCGTACGACGTGAGCAAGGCGGCGCTGTCGCACCTGATCCGGGAGCTGGCGGTAAGCATGGCTCCGAATGTGCGCGTGAACGGCATCAGCCCGGCGACGGTGGTGAGGGGCTCGACGATGTTTCCGCGGGAGCGGATGCGGGCGTCGCTGACCAAGTACAATATTCCGTTCCAGGAGTCGTTCAGCGACGAGGAGCTGCGCAGCCGCCTGGCCGCGTACTATGCCGAGCGCACGCTGACGCTGAAGACGATTGAGCCGTCCGATTGCGCGGAGGCGATTCTATTTTTGGCAAGCCCGCGCTCGCGCTGTACTACAGGGCATTTGATTCCGGTGGACGGCGGGCTGGCGGACGCATTTTTACGCTGAATTTTGGGGAGACGACTCCGCTATCATGCAGGAACCCGCCCGTGTTGCCATCGATTTAGGCGCGGAGAGCTGCCGCGTCTCGCTGCTTCGCTGGAAAGATTCGAAAGCTGAGATTGAAGTAGTACACCGGATTCCGAACGGGCCGGTGCACAGCGGGGCGTCGCTGCGCTGGCCGCTGGGGACGATCCTGGCGGGCCTGGAAGAGGGATTGCGCAGGGCCGCGGCGATGGCGCCCGAGGGAATTCGGTCGGTTGCAGTGGATAGCTGGGGCGTGGACTATGTGCGGCTGGGCGGGGACGGCAAGCCGCTGGGCGATCCGTTCTGCTACCGGGATGAACGCACGGTGGCGACCAAGGAGGCAGCAGACAGGATCATTCCGCCCTTCGAGCTGTACCAGCGGACGGGGGCGTTTCCGCTGCGGCTGAATACGGTGTACCAGTTGATGGCCGATCCGGCGGCGGGGGTCGACGCGGGGGCGCCGTGGATTACGTTTCCGGATTACATCCTGTACTGGCTGGGCGGCAGCCGGACCTCGGAGTATACGCACGCGACGCATACGGGGCTGGTGGATCTGAAGACGGGGGACTGGTGCGCGGAGGTTTTCAAGGAGCTGGGGCTGCCGCTCGAGGCCGCGCCGGGGATTGTGCATGCAGGCGACGTGGTGGGGCGGCTGGCGGGGCCGCTGGCCGAGCTGGATGCGTACCGGGAGACGGAATTGATTGCGCCGGCGTGCCATGACACGGCTTCGGCGATTGCGGGGATTGCCGGAGACCTGACGAGCGCGGCGTACATCAGCTCGGGGACGTGGTCGCTGGTGGGGACGATTATTACGGAGCCGGTGACGACGCGTCACGCCTTCGACGCGGGGTATACGAACCTGGGCGCGGCGACGGGGGGATTGCTGTTTCACTCGCTGATCAACAGCATGTGGGTGCTGAAGCAGTGCATGGACTGCTGGGCCGCGGAGGGGCGGCCGTGGGCGATCGAAGAGCTGGTGCGGGCGGCGGGAGATTGCACGACGACGGGCGTGCTGGATATGGACGCCGAGCCGCTGATGCTGGACTGCGGGATGCCGGAGCGGATCAACGGCGAGCTGGTGCGGCAGGGGTTCGAGGCGATTCCGGATGTGGCGGGGAACGAGCCGGTGTTTGCGCGGACGATCTTCGAGAGCCTGGCGATCCGGTATGCGTCGGCGCTGGCGAATCTGGAGAAGATGTCGGGACGGCGGCTGACGGGGATCCACATGATGGGCGGGGCGACGCGGAACAAGCTGCTGGTGGGGCTGACGGAGCAGCGCACGGGGCTGCCGGTGGAGATTGGGCAGACGGAGGGATCGACGGTGGGGAGCCTGGCGGTGCAACTGGCGGCGAGCAAGGCGGAGGGGGGGCGGATTACGACGGAAGCGGTGCGGGGGTGGGCGAAGCGGCTGTGCGGGCGGTAGATTGACATGCGGGATTCATAGCTACCGCAAGAGATTCCGGCCTGACCTATGCGAGTTGTTCTCGACACATCGGTGATCGTTTCGGCGCTGCGCAGCCGGCACGGAACCAGCAACAGGCTCCTTGCCGTGGCTTATTCCCGTACGTTTAATATTCTGGCGACGCCGGCTCTCTTTTTGGAATACGAGGAGGTTATTGCGCGCGAGGAACACCGTGCGGTGCATGGAATGACGCCGGCGCTTATGCGGGACTTTCTCATCGGACTTGCTGGTATCATTGAGCCAGTCAGAATCTTCTATTAATGGAGACCGCAGATGCAAGACCCGGACGACGAGATGGTCCTCGAGACCGCGATCAACGGACGGGCTGACGCGATTGCAACCCACAACGTGAGGCATTTTACCGCCGCCGCGTCGAGGTTCAATCTACGGGTTACGACTCCGGCAAGCCTGTTACGCGAGGTGATGCGATGAACAGATCGAGCTACGCGGTTAAGCTTCCACCCTCGCTGGGAAGTGCGGCTCGAAAGCTTGCGGATGAAGACGGTGTGTCGCTCGACCAGTGGGTCTCGATTGCAGTTGCGCAGAAGATCGGGTCGATTGAAAGCGCCGAGGAGTTCTTCAAGCGGCGGGGGCAAGGCGCGAATCAAGTAGACTTCCTCGAAATCCTGCGGAATGCTCCGGACCGGCCGGCGGACCCGGGAGACGAGCTTGACGCGGAGTGAGGGCTCGCCTACCCGAGCCACTGCCAACATCGGCGTGCCTGAATTCGACTGACAGTTGGTTCCGAATCGAGCGGCGCCGGTGAGCTGCTCTGCTAGAATCACGCATGAAAATCAAAGAATATTGAGGCCGGTCGACGTGTATCTTGCATTGCAGCAGAGGCTGGGGGGGCGGATTCGCGCGGTGCTCCAGAGCCAGTACGGGGTTGAGGTCGAGAGCGTCCCGCTGGAGATTCCGCCGGATTTGAAGCTGGGCGAGATGGCGACGCCGGTGGCGTTCGAGCTGGCGCGGAGGCTGCGCAAGGCGCCGAAGATGATCGCCCAGGAGATTGTGGCGGGGATCGGCGCGGTGGAAGGGTTTGCGGGGTTTGAGGTAGCGGGCGCGGGGTATATCAATGCGCGTCTGGATCGGGCGGCGGCGGTGCGGGGGATCGCGAGCCCGCATTGCTGCCTGAT
>DATJMU010000038.1:0-3813 GCA_035508555.1 Occallatibacter sp.
CCTGCGGCGCATTGGCGCCGGGGTAGGCCGGCCGCTGCTGCCCATAGCCCTGCGGCCGCCCCTGCTGGCGTTGAGCCTGGCGGTCTTGCCGGCGCTGCGCCTGCCGGTTCTGAAATGCCCGATATGCGTTTTCCCGCGGCCTCTGGTAGCGGGGCGCTTCACGCGGGCGTTCGCCACCGCGCCCTCCGTGCTGGGCCCAAGCCCCGCCAAGGCACAAGACCGCCATGGCCGCAGCCAGAGCTGCCGCACGAACCCTTCCCGCATTGGATACGCAGGTCACAGCTTCCTTTCGCGGCTCTGGGCCGGCCTCCTTTCAACCGCCTAGTTGCCGCTGTCGGTATCGGTGCTCGAAAGCGCTTCTAACTGGTCCAGCAGTTGGGCGTTGTTGTCCAGGGTCTGCAGGTCGTGCACCACGGCTGCCTGGGTGGGAGTCACGGCCGGCTGATCCCAGTTGGTCACGCCCAGGTAGGTTCCCCCGCCCAGCAACAACACGATGGTCAACGCCATGGCCGCCAGCGGCCGCACGTGCGCATGGGGGCCATAGATCAGGCCCGCCCGCATTCCGGCCATCTTGCGCGCCCACCAGGAGGCTGGCGCGGCGCGGCGCTCCTCGCGCATCCGCGCCTCCAGCCGGGTCATGAAGTAGGGGTTGGGCTCGGGCGCTTCCCAGGCGTCCAGCAGCGTCATCGTGGACTTCAGCCTGGCCAGCTCTTCGCGGCAGCCTTCGCACCCCTCTACATGCTCTCGAACCTTGGCAGAGGCCGTCTCAGGATCCAGAAGCAGCCCAGCCAGCTTCGGTTCCATTCCGGCGCAATGTGTCTTTGTCGTGTTCATCGCTTCCCCCGATCCTCGCCGGTGCACCCGGCTTTCTTCTCCCTCAGATGAAATCCTGCAGCTTGTCGCGCAGCGTCTGGTAGGCGCGGAAGAGCAGCGACTTGGTGGCCGACTCGCTCAGCTTCAGCACCTCTCCGATCTGCCGGTAATCGAGACCCTGGTACTTGTGCATCAACACCGCCGTGCGCTGCCGCTCGGGCAGGGCCATCACGTGGGCGCGGATCGAGGCCATGCGCTCATCGCGGAGCAGCGTCTGCTCCACCGTCGGCCGGTCGTCGGCCACGTCCGGCGTGGTTCCCGACTCCTCGTCCGGCGCGTCCAGGTAGACGGTCTGCGCGCCCCGCTCCCGGCGCGTATCCCGCGCGTGGTTCACCGCCAGGTTGGTCGCGATGCGGTAGAGCCAGGTGGTGAACTTGGCCTCGGCCCGGTAGCTTTCCCTGGAACGATAGACGCGCAAAAACACTTCCTGTGCCAGTTCCTCGGCAATCGCCTGATTGTGCACCATCCGGAAGAGGAAGTGAATCATGGCCCGGTGGTACTTTTCCACCAGGAGGTTGAAACACGCCTCATCGCCGGCGGCCACGCGGAGCATCATCGCCGCGTCGCTTGCCGGATCGAGCGCTGCCAGCGCCTCTCTTCCTGGGCTCGGTCTTACGTCGGGCCGTGGTGCCAATGTCGCTCCCAGAGCCGCGTTGTCCAGGACCATGGTTGCCATACCCCTACCAACCCCGCCATCTTGCGAAGGTTGCGCTCCTGGTCCTGTTTCCGGCCCCGAATTCCTGTTCTCCGCACCTATTTCCGGTCCTCCCGCCGGGTTTGCGCCCGGCACGGCCCTCCGCGTCATGGCGAGCGCGTTCCGGAACTCCGTTCTTGCCGGTCCATCCGCTGCGCCGGCCGCAGCCAACTCCCAATATCCCAGCCTGTGCCGTTCCGGCAACTTCTCCGGGAAGAGAAGGTTGCCCGCGCGGCCCAGCGGTCTCAAACACCAGCGCATCGTGAATCTTTGCGGGGCTGGGCACCGGGGGCGGCATACGGCGCGCGTCTTGGCCCTAAAGCCCTGCTGGTGTTACTCTAACCTACGGAGCGGCGTTCGCGCGCCACTTTTCCAGCCCTCCCAGGGGCGGTTAGCTCAGTTGGTTAGAGCGCTTCCTTCACACGGAAGAGGTCCGGGGTTCGAGTCCCTGACCGCCCACCATGATCAACAACTTAGGGCAGAATCCACGGGGCGCGGGTCCATTCCGGGTCCAATGGAAACCGCGTCCTCCGGCATGTCTTCGGTGGTACGTTGCTCCGCGGCTCGCCCGCGGGCCGAGCGCACAGCAGCGGCGATGGTTTGGGGGTACGCATCGATCGTCCCGCGGAGGGTGAGGGACGCAGTGCTTCTGGCCCCGTCTTCACGTCTTCCGCGTTCGAATTCAGCAGGGTGGGGGGCTTCCAGAGAGCTTGCGGGTGCGCGCGGTACATTTGTGCCCCGATAAGCTGTAGATTCTAAATGGAATATGAAGACCGTGGCGGAGAGGGAGGGATTTGAACCCCCGATAGCCTTACGACTATGCCTGATTTCGAGTCAGGTGCATTCAACCGGGCTCTGCCATCTCTCCGCGTGCAGAGCCGACGCATATCAAATGTCCAGTAATTTAAGGAGATAGGGTTGGTTGCGGGCGGCCTTGAGCCGTTTGCTCCTGATGCCGCGTTTGAAAGTTGTTTCCTGTTTGAGCAGGTTCAGGGCGATGCGATTGAGCGAGGAGAAGTTTTGCGCCGCATGTCCAGCGCGTTTCCGGTCCAGGTCTTCGCCGAAGCCGACATCAAGCACCCAATGCAGTTTATTTTCGATGCCCCAGTGCTGGCGGATCACCGTATTCAGCCGCTCCGCATCCGGCCTGAGACTGGTGATGTAATAGCGGATTTCACGCTCGATTTTGCCCGAGACCTTGTGATCGCGTTCGCTCTGGATACGCACCAACCCCTGTAACGAGGCCCATTCCGCGGCTTTTTCGACCAGGCTCAGGTCGGCAATCACCGAGCACCGGCGCTGCTCGACCCGCCCGTGACCGCAGTCGATTTGGTCGGCCACAGAAGCTGATTCCAACAACAGAAACGAATCTCTGACTTGCTCGGCCAGCAGGCCCTGATTCTCCTTGACGGCCAGCACGTAGTCGGCCTTCTTCGCGACGATCAGGCTGGCGATCTCGCGCTGGCAGCCCATCGCGTCGATGGTCACCACGGTGCCGGCCAGTTCCAGCGCATGCAGCAACTTGGGAATGGCCGTGATCTCGTTGGATTTTTCATCGACCTTGCGCTGCCCAAGCACCAAGCCGTTGCCTTCGGCCCAGGCCGAAACCATGTGAACCAACTGCTTCTTGCCCGTCTCGCGCGTTCCGCAAAGGGTCTTACCATCGATGGCCACTACCTCGCCCGCCGTCAGTCTGGCGATCGACGAGACCCAAGCCACGAACCCCTTTTCCATCTCCGCCGGATCCAGCGCCGCAAATACCCGGTTGAACGTATCGTGCGACGGAATACCCGACGGCAGCGTCAGGAACGTCTTCAGCCACTCCAGTTTGTCCTCGCCGTAGTCGGCTATGTCGTTCCAGCTTTCGGCTCCGCTCAGCACCGCCGCGACGGCGATCAGAAGAATCTCTTCCAGCAGATGCTCCCGGTTCCGCTCGATGCGCGGATCGCGCAACTCAGAAAAACACTTCAGGGGATTGTCCATTTCCCCTTCTTACCTATTTCCGGCTCCCTGCATATAGCAAACCATGGTCATTTATATGCGTCGGCCCTGCGTGGATACCGAAGCAAATTCACAAAGAGGCAAAGATTCTCGCAACTGCGCGAGACATCGATCTTCAGGATCTGGTCGCCATAGCCCTGCAGCATTATTTGACGGACTCGGGGTTACATGGACCAATTGCCGCGTCGGGCATCCCATCGGGCATGAAATTGACAGGTGACGGTGAGAACCCCAGCAGATGAAGA
>DATJMU010000039.1:0-15941 GCA_035508555.1 Occallatibacter sp.
GGCACAAAGTTCACCTCGGACTTCCCGCGCACAATCACGGTCGTCGTCGCACCCTTCAGCTTCTGCTGCGAAGTTGTCTCCGCGGATTGCTGTTTTTGCGCGGACGATTCCGTCCCGTCGCCCGTCGGCTTCTGCTGTACCTGCCCTGAAGCCGCGCCCTGCGCGCGAGCCGCTGCCTGTGCCGCAAGCAGACACACAAGCATCCCCATCACGCGCCAAAGCCCGCATCGGCATTTCAAATTGTCGAAAGAATTCGCGGCTCCCTGCATAAAGTTCCCCTGCTCCCGTACAAACCGAAACAAGGAAACTCCGGTGGAGTTGAGGATTGCCGCTCGGACATCGAAAGCTTCCCACGCCGGTATTATCCGGTTCGGGTTCGAGGGTATTTCTCAGCCCCACCTGTCTCTGCGGAGCACCCCTGTTTCAATAACCCAATTGAAACATTCCCGCCCAGATTATGCAAACCGCGCGTACCGCGATCCGCGCGGCCTTCACAGCCGCAGCAGCGCCTGATGTGCCGGCATCTGTGCCCGCAGCGCCTCCGCCGTCAGCTCGTCAGCTTTCCGCAGTCCGGGGAACAGCACCGACCACAGCCCTGACACCACCAGCGCGCCCACGCCGCCGATCACCGTCGCCCGCACCGCGCCCCACCACTGCGCCGTCAGTCCGCTCTCGAACTCGCCCAGCTCATTCGAGGCCCCGATAAACAGCGAATTCACCGCGCTCACCCGTCCCCGCATCGCCGGCGGCGTGGCCAGTTGCAATATCGAACCGCGAATGATCACGCTGATCGTGTCCGCCGCGCCCGCGATCGCCAGCGCCACCAGCGAAACCCACAGCGAGTGCGACAGCCCAAAGACCACGGTAAACAGGCCAAAGATCGAGACGGCCACAAACAGCCACACGCCCGCCCTTCGCCGCAGCGGAAACCGCGCCATCGTCAGCGACATCACCACCGCGCCTACCGCCGGCGCCGCGCGCAGCATCCCCAGCCCCCGCGGCCCCTGGTGCAGAATGTCGTGCGCAAAGATCGGCATCAGCGCCGTCGCGCCGCCCAGCAGCACCACAAACAGATCCAGTGAGAACGACCCCAGCAGAATCGGCGCCCGCCGCACGTACTGGAACCCTGCCAGCACCACCTTCAGTGAAGTCGCGCGATGCTCCATGCGCCCGGGCCGCGCGTGCAGCGTGCTCACCAGGATCAGAAACCACAAAAGCGAACCCAGCGTAAACACGTATACGATCCCCGCGCCCTCGAGCCGCGAGTCAGGCACAAAGCGCGTCAGCGGAAACGTGAACAGCAGCCCGCCCACCGCCGGCCCGGTAATGTTCGCAAGCTGAAAGATCGCCCCGCCCCAGGTGACCGCATTCACAAAGTGCTTCTCCGGCACCAGGTGCGGAATCAGCGCCGAAGCCGCCGGCCCTGAGAATGCCCGCCCCGTCCCGATCAGGAAGAGCACGCAATAGATGTCGAAGATATTGTGCGTCCCGCTACGCGCCAGCAGCACCAGTGTGGTTGTGCACACCAACTGCAGCGAGTAGCACACCATGATCACGCGCCGCCGGTCGAACCGGTCGGCCACATGGCCCGAAGGCAGCAGAAAGATCAGCCCCGGCAGGAACAGCGCCAGCCCTGTATAACCCAGGTCGATGGCCCTATGCGTAATCGAGTAGACCTGCCACGCCACCGCAACCGCCTGCGCCTCCGCGCCTACAATGGCCGTCACGCGCGCCAGTTGGTAGCGCCGGAAGTCGCGGGAGGCAAAAGCCTCCATGCCGCGCGCCGGCGGCCTGGGGGAAGTTCGTCGCATGGCCTTTCCCCTAGGTTACATGGCACCGGCCGCGCGCGGGAAAGTTTGTCTACCCGCGAAGCTTTATCTATTGGATCAGCTCAATCGGCGCCCGCCAGTAGTTCGCCCGGTGCGAGGTCGGATCGAGGACCGTCACCTGGCACTCGTACTTGCCCGCCGCCAGCGCGTTCACCCCCAGGTCGAACATCAGTGGCATCGTGCCCAGCCGGCTCTGCGCGCTCGGCACAATCGACTCCGGCTGCGTCTCATACGCCTCCTCGCCGTCGCGATACAGTGTCACGTAGGCAAACAGCGGCTCGGTCGGCGGCGCCGGCGCCTGCTTGTAGGCCTGGAAGTACACATAGATCGCGCGTCCCTTGTCGAACACGCGCGTCACGCTCGGAATCAGTCGCGCCCCGTCGTGCACCAGCGGATTCACGGCCTCGTCCTTGCGCCGCTCCTTGGCCTTCTCCGTATCGTACGCGGCCTCGTTCAACTGCACTCGCTGGCTGCTCAACACCACTGAGCTCATCGCCACGCGGTCGTCCACCTTGTTTAAATTCGGAATTGTAAATGTCGTTTGGAAAGTCCCCATCCTTCCCGTCTCATCGTCGCGCGCCAGGAACTTGATCGAGTACCGCCCCGGCAGCAGCGTGTAGCCCGTGTCGTACTCGATGGGCCGCCTGGCCAGCGCCGCCGCGGTCGCGCCGGAAAGCTTCACATTCACATGGTCGCGCAGATTCGTCACCGTAAATCCGCCGATCATGTCTTTGATCTCGCCAATAAAATCGATCGACGTCTCCTGCGCGCCGCCCCGCTTGGCCAGCGCCAGCTCGTGCCCTGGAATCTTCACGATGATCGGCACAAAATACTCCGCGCGGTCGAGCTGGAAGTAGTCGATCTCCATCGCGATGGTCAGGTCCGTGATCGGGTCCTCCAGCATCAGCGCATCTTCAAGCTGCCGCTCCTTGTCCGCCTCGTTGAACTTCGCAAACTCCTTCTCCGCGTAGTAGCCCTCGCGATAGCTCAGGCTGTCGTCCGCACCGTTCGTCAGCGCAATCTTGATCCGCCGGAAATGCCCGTTCTTCGCCGTGTTCGATGTGTAGTATCCAAGGATGTAGTAGTCCGAAACCGCCTGCTGTGCGTGCACGATCCCCAGCGTCAGGTCGTTGTTGTCGAAGAACGCCTTGCCGCCGCTGTCCCCGGCCAGCGCATAGAGCGTGTCCTGCGACTGCTGAAAGTTGGTCATCACCGCCTGCGCCGAACCGCCCGTGTAGATCGCCTGCCCGCCCGGCGAGCCCTGCGTCGCATCTCCCAGCGGCGCCTCGGCCACCAGCCCCCGCGCATCGATCGGCCAGAACGTCACCCCCGCCTTGATCGCCGCGTCCACCGTCGCGTGCATCTGCGCCTGGTTGTCGATCCCGTTCAGCCGCAGTCCGCTGGCAAAGTAGAGCAGTGACTTCTTCTCGCTCACGTGCCCCAGCATCTGCGCCGCCGTCTCCAGCGCAGCCAGCTGCCGGTCGGTGTTGAACACGTTGAACTCGCTGTCGTCCTGTCCGAAGGCCGCGCCCGTGTCCGCGCTGCTCGCGTCGTCCGTCGTGTCATTCGCGCCGCTGCCCTCGCCCACCACCAGCGTCTCCAGGATACTCAGCAGCCGGTTGCGGTCGTTCGTGAAATCCTGCAGGATATCCACGCTCCCGCCTTGGTAGCGCAACAGGGCGATCAGGTCCGCCGTCGTCATCTTGGTGCGGACAAAATCCTCCGCCGCTCCGAGCGCCCGCAGCTGGTCCGCCGGCGGCATCGTCGACATATCGAAGTAAAACGCCAGCAGCCGGTGGTTCTTGTACCGGTCTTTCTCCATCGTCTCCGGCTGAATCTGCTCCCGTGCCAGCCGGTCGTACACCGTGATGTTCTCGTCCGCGGCCGTCACCGGCGGCAGCGGCTTCGAGTCCTGCGTCAGGCTCTCGTGCTCGCAGTAGCTAACCGTCTGCGGCGCCCCGTCCTCGGTGATCTTGAAGTCCTTGGCCGTGAGACCATGCGCAAAATTCCCCTGCTTGTCCTTCACCGTCACTGCCTCGACCACAAGCTGCGACTGCACCGTGAGCGTAAACCCCTGAGCCTGCCCGGGCACGGCATTCGTCCCGATCGTCTGCGCGCCCGCACCCGCCGCCGCGGCCGCCAGTAACAATCCCATCCCAACCAAAGTTCGCATGGCTCAGAACCTCACCCGCGCTACAACCTGCAGGTTGCGCGTGCCGTTCGCCGACTCAGGTAATCCAAACTGCGCATTGCCCACATCCGTGTTCCAGTTCGTGAACGACAGATGATTCAACGTATTCGTCGATTCGATTCGCAGATCCACATACGTCTTCCCGTGCGGCCGGAACGTCCGCGCCAGCGAAGTGTTCAGCGTGAACTGGTCCGGCCCCTCGATCGAGTACCGTCCCGCTGTGCCCCACTGCCCCGCCGCCGGAGCCACATAAGCCGCCGCATTCAAATGCCGGCCCGGGCTGCCGCTATAGATCGACGCACCCGTCACATCCGGCCGGATCGTATTGCTCGTCGAGCCTCCGCCCGGCACCACCGCCGGATACACCGGCGTCTCCGGCAGGCCCGTGCCTAGCGTAACTGTCGTCTGCGCCGTCCACTCCTTCAGGAGCCGCCCGCGCCAGCCGCTCATCAGCGTGCCGCCGCCCAGTCCTTCGCCGCTCGTATACTGCGCCGTGATATTCGCCAACTGCCTCTGGTCGAAACTCGACAGCGACCGCTCCCCCCTGGGATCGAGCCAGTTCTGCGCCACCGTCGACGGCGATGGAGAACTCGATCCCGGCACTTCGCCCGGCCCGCTCGCAACCTGGTGTCCTGTCCCGCCCAGGTACGCATCGTCGTCGATCGACTTCGAGTATGTATACAGCACCGACGCCGCAAACCCGTTCATCAGCCGCCGCCGCAGTTGCAGTTGGCCCTCCTCGCGCGTCGAGTCTCCGTTCGATGTCTCGTACACAAATCCTGAAGGACAGTCCGGGCAGGGATTCGCCGCGCCGATCGGATAGCTGTTCGGCAAGACCTCCTGCGGCCCATGCGTTCCCTTGGTTCCGCGATACGTCGCCGTAATCTGCATCGCCCACGGCAGGTCCCGCTGTATCTCCAGACTCCACACCTGCGCGTACCCGATCTTGAAGTTCGGATCGATCGCGAACGTATCCGTGGTCGCGTTCGTGCACGCCCCATTCGACGCTGGAAAGCCCTCGGCCAGCGTCAGCGGGCACGTCGCGCTGTTGGCCACGCTCAGGCTCGTTGACAACGGCGCCTGCTGCGCCATCTGATCCACGATCCGCATATACACCGAAGTGTCCGGATAAATTCCGTACCCCGCACGGACCACCACTGTCGAAGCCGGAATCGGACGCCACGAGATTCCGATCCGCGGCTCGAACATCGTCTTGTCCGGCCGCAGCAGCGAAGACGGGTAGTGCATCCCCGACACCGCCCCCACCGGATCGCTGCCCACCACCGGCTCCGCCGCCGTGAACCCGTTCGCAATGTCCAGGTTCACCAGCCGCCCGAACAGTTCCGTCACCGGCGCCTCATAGTCCCACCGCATCCCCGCATCGATCGACAGAATCGGCAGCACCCGCCAGTCGTCGGTAAAGTACGCCGCGTACACCGGCTCGCGAAAATACTTATCGGCATTCCCGTATGCAATCGAGCTCGCGTCCGGCACGCCGATGAGAAAATCCGCCAGGTCCGACCCGCTCGAAGCCGCGCCCGTGAACGTGAACGCCCCGCGCGGGTCATCCTGCTCCAGCACGTTGTGGTCCTGGCGCCGGTACTCGCCGCCCACGGTGATGTCCTGCCGCCCGTGATAGTACAGCACATGTCCTGAGAACGCATCCGTCTGGTTGCGGTTGAACTCGCTGTTCCCGTCGCTCAGTCCCGCAAACCCGCTCGTGAAGTTCAACCCCGGCGGTCCCCAGTCCCGCGCATCCTGATCGTTCCCGCCGATGCCCGCGTTGCCTGAGATGTTTTCCCGGTCCGCGAACTCCGGTGTCAGTTGCGTCCTCAGCCGGCTGAAGTCGTAGCCCGTATAGAGAAACATGCGCGTGCTCAGCCGGTGCAGCCAGTGGATGTTCGAGTGAATGCCCAGCACGTCGGTGCGATCCACAAACCCGAACAGGTTCACGTTGCTTGCCCGCGTGCTCTGCAAGTTGAGCTGCCCATCGAACGTGTCCTTGCGGCCGATGGTCTTGAAGAGGCGCGACTGCACCGCGTCCTGGTGGGTGTCGTTCAACACCGGCGCCTGGTAGTTGTACGACGTTCCGCCCGCAATGTTGGGATTGGGATAGAGATTCAGCAGCGCCGCCGCCTGCGCGCTCACCGGCACCTGATTGTTCGTGTAGGCCTGGCCCGTCGATGGATTGAACACCGTAATCGGCTGCCCCTCCGCATTCGTCAGCCCCGATAGATTCCCCGTCCGCTCCGCAATCGTCGGCACCAGCCCCGTCTCGATGGCCGCCGTGTTATCTCGCGTCCAGAAGTAAGACACAAAAAAATTCGGGCCATTCGGCAGAATATGCGGAATCTTGAGCGGCCCGCCCAGCGTGGCCACATAAGTCATGTGCGTGTAACTGTTCTTCTGCGCCAGCGCTCCGCTCGGGTTGAACGGCCGCGCGTCCAGCGCCGAGTTGTCGATGAACGCTGCAAATCCTCCGTTGTAAAGGGCGTGTCCGCCGGGGTGCGCATTCCCAAACGCCGGGTTCGTCGAATACACCGAGGTCGCCGCGTTGTTCACGCTCCCGTTCACCACGATTCCGTCCGCGCTCTTCTCGTTCTCCGCCGGCGGCAGCGCCACAGGCCCGCCGCTCGCCCCGCTCTTTTCCCCCTTGTGTCCTTCGGGCTGCTTGACCACCGCTACACTCGGCGTCTCGGGCGCATTCTTCGCCGGGATCGCGTGCGACTGAAGCTCCCCCATCGACAGCGGCGTCAAGGTAATCTTGCTGACCGGCGTCTTCGGCCCCACCGTCACTTGCGTGCGCGCCGGAGCAAATAGCTGCATATCCACTTCGATCTGCCAAACCCCGTCCGCCAGCTTGTCGAAGTGGTACACGCCCCCCGCATCGGTCGTCGTGGCGAACTTCTTCCCGTCCTCGGTCGCCGTCACCGTCGCGCCCGGCACCGGCAATCCGTTGAAGGTCACCTTGCCGTAATACGACTCGCCGGCAGCCGCGGACCGCGCCGCGCTGGGCCACACCAACATGCAGAGAACCAAAGCACAGCCAATGCGCCAACGAACCATGCAATCGCTCCAATGTTGGCTTCAATTCGCCGTAGGCTGCTCGATGTGGTCGATCACGATCACATCCACCGGCTCTTTCTTCGCCTCCAGCTTCAGTCCAAGCTGCTCCTGCACGGCCGAGAAGAGCGATGGCCCCTGCGGCGGTGGCGGCGCGCCGCCATCGCCCCCGCCCGGCGGCGGCATTCCCATCATCCGCCCGCCCATCTCCGGCGCAAACGAGAGCGAGTAGTCGTACTTGCCCTTCAACCCCGTCTCGTTCACCACCGTGCTGCCAAGCTGCATCGCTATCGCCTGCGCAAGCTGGTCCGCCGTCGCGTCCCGCCCGGCCATCGTCATCCCGTCCGGCGACATGCGCATCATCGTCGCGCCCTTCGGCGGCGCCGGCATCGCCCCTCCGCCGCCATCGCCGGGCTTCATCGCCATCGGTCCACCATTCGGCGGCGGCCCTCCAGCCTTTCGTTCAGCACCCGGCGGCGGCATCGCCGGCCCCGCGCCTTCCTTCAATCCTCCCCCGTCGCCCGTCGACGCCTTCAGCTTCGCACCGCCCTTCGCCACCGCCAGCGCATACACCTCCAGCGTCTTGGTCTCGTGGTGAAACTTCAGCCCGAACCGCTCCTCGAGCAGCGGCACCAGCATCGCCATCCGCTCGGTCCGCGTCAGCTTGTCCAGCTTCCCCGCATCGTCCGGATCGACTTTGGCCTCGATGTCGTACCGCGCCGAGTTCACCCAGTCCGGCTCGTTCAGGATGCGGTCTTCCGGCAGCCCGAACGCCTGCCGCAGCAGCATCGCCAGCGGCACGCCCGAGATCGAGATGCCGTCCGGCGTCAGCCGCATCCCCGCCATCATCTGCATCCCCTCCGACTTATGCGCCTTGACGGAAGCCACGTCGAACTTCGGCAGTTGCGCATCCGTACTCTGGATCTGCGCCGCATCCGCGCCCTTCGCATCCGGGCCGCCCTGCGCGTACCCACCGGCTGCCAATGCCGCCACCGCCACCGCTCCGCCCAGCCTTCGCAAACACACGACCCGCCCGATCGTCATCTCCAACTCCCGCTTGTGAGATCGATTCCGCGTCTTGCAGTGCGCCTGTACCCGCGCCCCGTCCGTGCTTTGAGGAAAAAAGGATTCACCTATAGGACGCACCGCCCGCCCATTCGCTGATACTCTCCGAACTATTTTTCCTTCCCTCCGCCCGCCAGGCACTAATTCGGCGAAGGATGATCCACGTGATCGATGACCAGCACCTCGTCCGGCGCCTTCGTCGCGTCGATCTTCAGCCCAAGCTGCTGCTGGATCGCCGTGTACAGGTTGGGCGGTGCGTTCGGATCGTTGTTCTCCGGCGGCACCACCACTCCCGTCCCGCGAAACTGCAGGAACTGCGTGTCGTCCGGTGTCCACTTCAACTGAAAGTCGTACCGCCCGGTGAGCCCTGTCTGATCCACCACCGGGCGGTCCATCACCCCGGACTGCATCCACTCCGCAAACTGCTTCATCGTCTGGTTGCGCACCGTCAGGTCGCCCAGCCCGCGAAAGAAGAATGCCATCGGCGCATTTGCCGGCTCAGTCGCCGCGGTCAGTTTCGGCCCGCTCTTCGCCACCGTAATCACATACACCGACAGTTCCTTGGTCTCCGTGTGAAACTTCAGCCCAAACCGGCTGGCGAGCATCTTCTGCACCATCACGGCCTGTTGTTT
Organism: Occallatibacter sp.; assembly: GCA_035508555.1. GTDB lineage: Bacteria > Acidobacteriota > Terriglobia > Terriglobales > Acidobacteriaceae > Telmatobacter. The sequence goes on from DATJMU010000039.1 coordinate 8,781, forward strand.
CTGGCTGGGCCGTCCGGGGGCGTCCGGCAGCCCGTCGATGTCGTACAGGTCGGCCCCCGCCCAGTCCGGCGCACCTTCCAGCTGCTTGGTATGCAGTCCATATGCAAACGCAATCAGATCGTCCAGGTTGGTGTTGCGCGAGATCCACTCCCGTCCGTTGAACCCGAATCCCTTACCCCGGCGCCCCGGCACGCTCGGCTTGATCGTCGCCACCTCGAACGAAGGGTCCGCATTGTCCGCCATCGGCGGAACCGGCGGCGGGGGCGTCGGAATCGTCCACGCCGTCTCCGGCGTAGCTCGCGTCAGCACCAGCGGCAGCGGGTTCGGCCCCTGCGTCCACTGCCCGTCGATGGTATTTCCATCCGCGCTCAGCTTTCCTTCGTAGTTGCCGCCGATCATCCCGACCTTCATCGTCACCGTCGATCCATCGACGACGACGGAATCTACTGGGATCGGCTGGCCGCCCTGGTCGATGCTAAAGAACTGAGCTTTGTACGCGCCCTTTGCGTCCTTGGTAATCTTCTCCACTATGCGCAAATCGCGGCCCGCATGCAGCGTCCCCTGCCACGTCCCCACAATGTCTTTATCCTTGGCCGCATTCTGAGCCCCCGCCTGCGCGTCTGCCGCCGCAAGCGCTGCCGCCGCCACCATCACCACCATCAGCATCGTTCCCCAAAAACTCTGTCTGCCCTTAGCCCGCTTCATCAACATGCTGGAATTCCCTTCCTGCGCTCGCACTTCACCACGCCAAAGACGCCATCCACCGTGATTTCCCTGAATTCGAGAAGAATACACCGCTAAGACGGAGATACGATTCGATTGTTTCAGCCGTTCCGCCTTTTGTTGCCTCATTCACAATTAGCGTCTCGCATCCAGCGCTAGTTTGGCGAAGGCTGCTCCACATGGTCGATCACCAACACTTCAACTGGCCCCTTCTGCGGTTCGAGCTTCAGCCCAAGCTGCTTCTTCAGCGCCTCGCGGAACGTGCCGCCGCTCTCGTGGTTGTCCACTTCACTCGTGTCTTCGGGCGTCCACTCCATCGAAAAATCGAATTTGCCCGTAAGACCGGTCTTGTCGATCACCGGCCGAGGCAGCGTCACTAAACCTGTCTGTGGTGGCAGCGACTCCGCCAGCATCGCCAGCGTCACATCGCGCCCGCCAAAGCGGTGCGCTCCCGGCGCATCCGGCGGCAGGTGCGCGATCATGCCGCACGGAATGGGAAGCGGCGATGCAGGCTGTGCCGCGGGCACGCTCTTGCCCGGAGCATCGGGGAGCGCGGTCGCCGCGCAGTTGTCGCTCGACGGATGCTGGACTAACTGCGGCCCCAGATTGCCTGGCTTCTCCAGCACCATGGCATACACCGGCACCTCGCGTGTCTCCCAGCTCACCGCCAGCTTGAAACGCTCCGCCAGCAGGCTCTGCATCATCATCCGCATCTGGTCCTTCGTCGCATCGCCCGGCGCGCGCGCATCAATGTCGAACCTGTCATTCTTCACCCATGCGGGCACGCGCTCCTCAAGCCCCTGCCAGAAGTCGAACCGCAGCGCAAGCTCCTGGGTGCCGTCCAGCTTGTACGCAAAGATGACGTAGCGCAGCAGCGGCAGGTTCTTCGCCATAAAGAGAGTGCCCCTGGGAGCCATCACATCGCCTTTGCCTATCGCGAAATACGCGTTCCCGTTGTCCAGCGAGAAATTGCTGGACGATCGACCGCTGGCTTTGTCTTCGCGCACCGATGCAACTTCGAACTCCTGCTTCCCCCCGGCCGCCTGCTCCCACGCAGCAGCCGCCGAAGACTGCGCCCACACTTGCGCCGCGTGAACTGCGCAAAACGTCGCAGCCACGGCGCAGGCGATCAAAACAGCCGCGCGCAGAGACACTTCACCGTCGCGATTCGGTCGGCGAGCGAACATTCGGCACTCCACGTGAGCGACGCAACCCGGCTTAAATGGGTGAAACGAGGCGGGGGACTCATTCACTTAGACACCCGCATGTTCGCTTTTGTTCCCGTGGTTCTCCTCGTCCCTGGGACCTGGGACGACCCGATTTCTAAAGGCGTTAATTCGGTGAAGGCTTCTCAACGTGGTCGATTACGAGAACATCGACGGCAGCTTTGATCCCTACCAGCTTCAACCCCAACTCTTCCTGGATTGCGGTGAAAAGGTCCGGCGGGGCGTCGGCGCTTTGCGCTGCCGGCGGTCTGTATCCGCCGACCGCGCTGAACTGCGACTCATCCGGCGTCCACGTCAACCTCATATCAAATCTTCCTGTGAGTCCGGTTTGATCCACTACCGGTCGGTCCAGAACGGCCTGTCCCATCGCTTCGGCAAAATCCGCCATCGTTGCGTTCGTCGCGCCAAAACTTCCAGGTCCGAATCCCAGTCCCGGGAGCATGCTGGGGTCGTTCCGGCTCCTGGTCAGTTTGGGACCGGTCTTTGCGACGGTGAGCGCGTATACGGGTAGTTCCCGTTTCTCGTAATGGCATTTGAGCTGAAACCGATCCGCCATCAGCTTCTTGACCATCGATTGCCACTGCTTGAAGCTAGGCTCACCCTCGCCGTCGGGTTCAGCGGAGATATCGTAGTTCTCTGAAGCGACCCAATCAGGCACACGCGCAAGCTGGCCTTGTTGAAGTCCATAGGCGAACTTGATAAGGTTGCTCACCGAAGTGTGAATCACCGAAAAGCGGCGATCCTGAAACCACCATCTCGGCCCGTGTTCATCTGGCCTGCTTACTTTGATCGCGGCGACTACAAATGTCGGATTCGTGTCCGCATCCATGGGAGGCAGGCGCGGTGGAGGCTGAGGAATCGTCCACTCGGTCTCGGGCGTGGCGCGCGCAAAATTGAGCGGCAGCGGGTTCGCTCCTTGCCTCCACGTCCCTGTGACGGAGTTGCCATCGGCGCTCACCGTGCCTTCGTATGTGCCAAAGGGAAGCTCGAGCTTCAGCACAGAGCCATTCAGCGTAGTGGAGATGACGGGTATGCCGCCGGGCGGCCCGTCGATGTTGTAGAACGTCGCCCGCAGCGTTCCGTCACCCGCCTTCGAAATCTTAACGACGAAGCGTACCTCCCGACCGGTGTGCAGTGTCCCCTGCCAGGTTGCGGCGATATTCGTGGCCGGGCTTGCGGGTGCGGATTGAGCGCGGGCTTGCGTTGCACGGACAAGACCGAAGGTGAGCGGCAATGCGACGACGATTACTGCAGCCACGCCCAGAAGCAACTTTCTGCTCAGGTCAAGTTTGCGCTCAAATTGGCCGCTCATAATGTGCACGAGTCTCTTCTTGAGGTCCGATCCGCTTATGCCGGAAACGCAAGCCAGTGGCGACTCGACGTAAAACTTGCAGACATTCAGAATTCCCTCGGCGTAAGTCTCGGCGTCGCGGCTCGCTTGAAGCACGGCCTCATCGCACGCCCGCTCGCGCTCTTCCACCAGCCGCGCCCCGATCCACCACACCGCCGGATGAAACCAGAAGATCGCTTCCACAAGCATGTGCAGCGCAAACGTCAGATTGTCCCGCCGCCGCACGTGGCACATCTCGTGCGCGACGATCGCGCGCAACTGTGCCGCAGTGAGCCGCCGCAGAATTCCCTGCGGCAAGAGCAGCACCGGGCGGAAGATTCCAAAGACGCCCGGCTCCAGAAGCGCAAGGGTCGAAAGCACCTTCACATCCGCCGCAAGATCGATGGGTGAAGCGGCCCGCATCGCCGCGCGAATGCGCAACCATCCGTGCATCCAGCGAAAGAGAACAGTCGCCGCTCCGCACGCCCAGACGGCCATAAGCAAAGCGGGCAGCCACTCCGCTCGATGCGCAGCCACCGAAGGCCCAACCGTGTCGAAAATCGCGCTCTGCGGAAACGGCTGCGCAATCTGCTCCATCACTGCCGCAACGGTTGGCTGCGCGACGGGCGGTGCGGCCAGGAGCGAGCGCAGCCACTGGCCGGCGTCCATGAGCAGCGCGAAGGGCACCAGAAACTTCACCGACGCAAGCATCCACACCCAGTACCGCGCCCCCGCCTGGTTTCTTCTGAGCGCCAGCGACAGCAGCCACGCCATCGCCACGACCATCGTCGATTGCCAGAGATGATTCACGAGCGCCGCCGTCCAAACTCCGTTCCAGTGGGCTTCGCTCCAGAATGCCGGAAGCGTCATGACTCCACATCCTTTCTGGAGAGCCTGCGCAGGGTGCGCTCCGCTTCCTTCACGTCTTCAAGTGTCAGCTTGCCCGACTCCACCAGGTGCGCCATCAGCGGCTGCGGCCTGCCCCCGAACATCGCCAGCAGCTCATCGATCAGCCGCCGCTGCGCCGCCTCCCGCGTCACCGTCGCCGCAAACACATGAAAGTTCCCCACCTTCCGCGTGCGCTTCACCACGCCCTTCGTCTCCATCCGGTAAACGGTCGTCTGCACGGTCGTATACGCCGGCCGGCGCTTGCCCGGCAGCGCCTCCAGAATCTCCCGGATCGACCGCTCGCCCCCGGCCCATAACGCTTCCATGATCTGAAACTCGAGCTTCGATAACTTCGGCGACGCCACGATTCCTCCTATGCCTGTAGGAATGTTTACTACATGTGTATGCGAGTGTCAACTCTTTTTTGCGCGCATGGTGCGCGCCCGTTTGTTACAGCAACTTGAATCGGAATCCGGTGTTGACACGTCTAAAGAGTGCAGCAGGGTGGCTTAAGTCGCCGATAGCGTTGCCTCCGGCGCCCACCCCAAAGGAGTGTCCCCTATGCGTTTACAAAAACTGCGCGTTGCCGTCACGGCAGCTTCCCTTGCCTTGCTCGCCGTCGCCCCCGTTCTGGCGCAATCCGATTTAGACCAGGGCCAGGGCAAGGCCGTCGTCACGGTTCTCTCCCCTTCGGGCCTCGCGCCCGCCAACCTCTCCGTTAACCAGCTCGCCCTCAAGATCGACGGCAAGCCCACTCCCATCGCCGGCTTCACTCCGCTCAGCAACGACAACGCCCCCATCCAGATGGTCGTCCTTCTCGATGACGGCGCCCGCGAAAGCCTCGGCCTGCAACTGAAAGAGATCAGCCACTTTGTAGCCACGCTGCCCGTCAACGCGCAGGTGGCTGTGGCTTATATGCAGAACGGCCGCGCCGCCCTCGGCGGCCCGCTCACCACCGACCACGCTGCTGCGGTCAAGGACTTGCGCCTGCCCCTTAGCGGCGCGCCCGGCATCAGCGGCAGCCCTTACTTCTGCCTCTCGGATCTCGCTAAGCATTGGCCCTCCCAGGATCGCGCCGTCCGCCGCGTCGTCGTCATGGTCACCGACGGCGTCGATTACTACGAGCCCCATTACAATCCCGACGATCCCTATCTCGACGCCGCCATTCACGACGCCGTCCGCTCTCGCCTCATCGTCTACACCATCTACTGGCGCAATCAGGGCTTCTTTGACCGCACCGGCTACGCCGCCATGGACGGCCAGAACCTGATGGCTGAGCTCACCCAGGCCACCGGCGGCAATAGCTACTGGATCGGTTACGGCGACCCCGTCTCCTTCGATCCCTACTTCAAGAACATCAACCGGCGCCTCGGCAACCAATACGAGATCGGCTTCGTCGCTCCGCTCGAGCGCAGGCCCGGCGTTGAATCTCTCAAGCTCAAAGCAACCGGCGCCCGGCTGGAAGCGCCCCAGCAGGTCTACGTCGGCCATCCCGCCTCCGACGCTGAATAAGCGGCCCTTCCCTCCACGGGGCCTGGCGGCGCGACTTGCCGGCCCCGTCCTCCCTGTGCCCTGCCGCCCATTTTCCATGCACCCCGGCGGCCTCCGTGCGAATCTATTCAAAGGAATGTATCCTCGCAGTTAGAGGAAGCTTGCGCAGCCGCAGAATTGGCGCGCGCACATCCGCGGAGCCCGCAGCGAGCCGCGCTTCCCCGGCCAACCGCAGAGCAAGCAAACCCAGGAGTAACTCTTGTCCGATTTAGAGCCAGCGACGCCGTCCCCAGCCGGCGCTCCAGCGGAACCCGCGTCGGCCGCCGCACTTGCCGAGGATGAAGCCCTCGCAAATGAGCGCTGGAAGCCCCGCGTCAATCCCTGGCTCATCGCCATGACCGTCGCCCTCGCGGCCTTCATGGAGGTACTCGACACCTCCATCGCCAACGTGGCCCTCCCCCACATCGCCGGCAACCTGGGCGCCAGCGAGGATCAGAGCACCTGGGTGCTCACCAGCTACCTGGTCTCGAACGCCATCGTCCTCCCCCTCGGCGGCTGGATCTCCAACGTCGTGGGCCGCCGCAACTTCTTCGTCCTCTGCATCACCATCTTCACCGTCTCCAGCTTTCTCTGCGGCGCCGCGCCCTCACTGCCCATGCTGCTGCTCTTCCGCGTCCTCCAGGGCGCCGGCGGCGGCGGCCTTCAGCCCATGGCACAGGCCATCATGGCCGACTCCTTCGAGCCCCAGCAGCGCGGCCAGGCCTTTGCTCTCTACGGCCTCGTCGCCGTCCTCGCCCCCTCCATCGGCCCCACCCTGGGCGGCTGGATCACCGACAACTTCACCTGGCGCTGGATCTTCTTCATCAACATCCCTGTCGGCATCCTCGCCTTCATCCTCGTCACCCGCCTCGTCGACGATCCCCCGTGGATCAAGCCCGACCGCAGCCTCCTCAAGAACATCGACTACGTGGGCCTCAGCTTCCTCACCCTGGCCATGGGCGGCCTCCAGATCATGCTCGACAAGGGCGAGGAGAACGACTGGTTCGCCTCCAGCTTCATCCGCGTCTGCCTGGTCCTGTTCATCGTCGGCATAATCGGCCTCATCGCCTGGGAGTGGAACCGCAAGCAGCCGCTCATGAATTTGAAGCTCTTCCGCTTCAAAAACTTCGCCATCTGCTGCTTCCTCATGATGCTGGTCGGCGGCGTGCTCAACGCCAACACCGTCCTTCAGCCGGAGTTCACCCAGCAATTGCTCGGCTATAACGCAACCACTGCCGGGCTCGCGCTCACTGCCGGCGGCGTCGCGCTGGTCATCATGATGCCGCTCGCCGGCTACGCCACCGGCAAAGTCTCGGCGCGCACCCTCGCTGTCGCCGGATTCACGCTCTTCGTCATCACCTTCCGCTACGCCGCGGTCGTCACCAACATGGACATGAGCTTCGCCCAGGCCTCGTGGCTGCGCGTAGTGCAAATGCTTCCGCTGCCCTTCTGCTTCATCTCCAT
>DATJMU010000040.1:0-169479 GCA_035508555.1 Occallatibacter sp.
GACATCGCCCACTCGATGCACAGTCAGTTTCCTGTGCCTGAATGGGACGAGGCCCTCGCGCTCACAGAAGGCCGGGAGGTAGTCAATCCCCGGCCTGCAGCTGAGTCCGAGATATTTCGTCACTATGCGCGATACATGAATGGCTTCGTCACCTACTCGGAAGGCGTCAATGACGACGTGAATAAATTCGTCTGGAGTGCGTTGGGTTGGTCGGCCGCCACCGACAGCGCGGAGACCTTGCGCCAATACGCGAGGTATTTTGTCGGCAGTTCAGGCTTTCCGTCCGGCGCATTTGCTCGCGCAGTTGGTGATCTCGAAATGAACTGGAAAGGACCCTTGCGGTCGAACCTCCATGTGCAAGACACCGCGCGCGAGTTCCAGGCGATGGAGAAGACGGCCAACCAGGATCAGGCCAGAAACTGGCGATTCGAAGCGGCACTCTATCGGGCATTGACCGATGCTTACGAACAGAAACGCCTTGCGATTGAAGATGCTCAGGAGCAAACGGCTCTGCGAATTCTTGCCCGGGCTGAAAAGGTGGGCAGTTTTGCGGCAATGCAACAGGCAGAGAAGGCTTTGATGCCTTCGACTGCCGAGACTGGTCAGTTGCGCCCGTTGCGTGGGAGGATTGAAACACTCGCTGGCGAACTTTTTTCTGATATCGGTATCCAGCTCAGCATGAAATACGGCGCTTCCGCCATCGATCGCGGCGCTAGCCTGGATACGCTGGACGTCGATCTGAACGACCGTGCCTGGCTGAATAATCAATTTGTTGAGATCCGAAGGATGCCGTCCGAGATCGAGCGGCAACGTGCAATCGCTGCCGTCACACATTGGGGCGATGCGGGCCCCGACGGTTTCTACGACAACTTAGGTGACCCGCTCGATGAGCCACATTTGGTGAGGGGACCCGGCTACCCAACCGATCCCGCGTTCTTTCACACTGCGCATGATGGAATCGCCGACAGAACACCCAACGAGGGATGGAAGCTGTCACAGATCTCTTACGCAGGAGCCTTTTACGATCATCCACTTGAGCTGTACTACACTGGGCTGAATCCGGCAGAGACCTACAAGTTGAGGGTCGTCTATGCGGGTGAGGACTACACGTTGCCGGTCTCTCTTGTGGCCGACGACCGCTTGTTGATTCACGGCCCGCGCCTCCGCAAATCCAACCCTGAGATGATTGAGTTCGATGTTCCGCGGGATGCAACACGGGGAGGGACTTTAGATTTGAAGTGGACCCGACCAGCCGGCATAGGAGGAGGAGGGCGCGGGCTACAGGTAGCGGAGGTTTGGTTAATGCCAACGAGATGCAATCGGTGATATTGGCCGCCAAGGCAGACTGAAAGACGAGCCGCCAGCCGACAATATCGGCCTCTCTGGATTCGACCGGCTGAACGACAATTTGCTACAACGGGTTGTTGTGAACGAAGCGCTCATCAATACACTGCTGCAGGTTCCACAACAGAGCCAATCTGAGCCATCAAATCCACTGGCAGTGAAATGCCTGCCGCGCGCGTGTTTTCAATGATCTGTTCAGGGCGTGACGCTCCGATGATTGCGGACGTGACTGCGCCTTGGTTGAGAATCCATGCCAACGCGAGTTGAGCCATTGTCAATCCCAAGTCATTGGCAATTGGCTTGAGGCCGGTAACTGCCTGCAGGACATTGTCTGACCGATAGTGCCGGCCCGACGTCTCCATGTATTTGTTCATCTCGCTACTCGCAGCGCGACTCTCAGTCGGCGGCAATCGTCCCGGCTCATATTTTCCACTCAATACTCCATGTGCCAGAGGTGAGTATGCGAGAAATCCAAGCGCATTTTCTGAGCAAGCTCTAAACACCGCCGTTTCAGGTTTGCGCCATAAGAGCGAGTACTGCGACTGGACCGATGCCAGGCCGGTCAGATGCATCGCCCCTGCTAAGTCTGTGGCTTCGTGAATCTGTTTAGCGCTCCATTCGCTTATGCCGAAAGACCGCACCTTACCGTCGCGAATAACCTTGTCTAGTGCGACCAGGGTCTCTTCCAGCGGGGTATCTGGGTCATAGCGATGGCATTGGTATAGGTCGATCGTTTCCATTTTGAGACGCCGCAGCGAGCACTCCACTTGTTTCTCGACCTGCTTCGCCGAAAGACCGTGATCGGGTTCGTTGCCAACAGGAAAATAGAGTTTCGTCGCTATCAAGAAGCTCTCGCGAGGTTTTCTTTTCAGCGCTTCGCCCAACACGCGCTCGGCCTCTCCAGCGCCATAGTGGTTGGCTGTGTCGAAGAGGTTGATTCCGCAATCCAGGGCTGCGTGGATACATCGGATCGCTTGCGGGCGCTCAATTCCACCGGCAACAGTAAGCCATGTCCCGAAACTCAGTTTTGAAACTGCAAGCGGACTGCTGCCCAGCCTACTCTTCTGCATTATGCCTTCCTGCCCTTAATGGGATCCTAAGCTGTAGAGGCAACGGAAACAGGTTATGAGTCTCATGGGGTGGCGGGAGGCTGTCGAACTGATCGAATGCCTGTTAGCGATTCTTCCTTCAATTGCCCGGTACCTTCGCGAAGCGATACAAGCTGGTTTACCGCAACGTTCTTGTAGTTTTCTACGAGTCCCAGGGGCCAGCGCACTTCGATGTCGACGTTTGCAGCCGAGCCGAGGCCAAAGTGCAAACGAGGATCGTTGGAAGAGACATAGCTGGATTGGCTCATTAGTTCCTGAACCTGGACTTTCGAACCGCAACGAACTGTGACCCGTGAACCGAGAGCGCTGCGATTGCTTTTGACTCCATAGAGCCTGATCTTGATCCAGTGGTTCTGTTGGGGCGCATCATTGCGCAGCAGAGAGGGCGGCTCATTCTGATTCATGATCACGATGTCGAGATCGCCATCATTGTCGAAATCGCCAAAGGCGCAGCCGCGGCTTACGTGGCGCTCGGAGAGAGCGGGTTGGGAGGCATCATCAACCTGCGAAAATGAGCCATTCCCGAGGTTTCGAAAAAGCAAGCGTGGACCGCGCCGGGGATACTTAGGCAGGACGGCCTCAAGCTCGGGATACACCTGGCCGGTGACGACAAAAATATCTGGGAAACCATCGTTGTCGAGGTCCAGAAGGCAAGTTCCCCAGCTCACGAATCGTCGCTCGCGAATGAGCCCGGCCTGAGCGGTGACATCTTCAAATTCTCCTTTGCCGATGTTGTGGTAAAGGCCGGTCGCTTGGTTCATGTAATGCGTGCGCACAATGTCGAGGCGTCCGTCGCAGTCGTAATCGCCGATCCCGACGCCCATGCCGGCCATCTCTCTGCCGTTATCACTGACCGCGACGCCGCGCAACAATGCTTCTTCCCGAAATGTTCCGTCGTGGTTGTTCATCAGAAGGAGGCTTGGAGTCGAATCGCAGGCCACGAAGATATCGGGCCAACCGTCGTCGTCGGCATCGAAGGCGCAAGCGGTGAGCCCGTAGGAGCCGCGCATTGCGGCCACGCCGGACTCTTTGGATACATCGGTAAACGTGCCATTACCGTTGTTGCGATAGAGCGCATGGGTAGGCAGCGGAAGTCCACTGGGACCGCAGTTGACGGGCACACCTTCAAAGTTGCAGTTAGGCCGATCGAGCGAGGGCTTGGGAAGGGTCGCGATGTCAACATCGGCATAATTTGCGACAAATAGATCAAGCAGCCCGTCGCGGTTAAAGTCCACGAACGTGCAGCCCGAACCAAAGCGGGTCTTTGGGCTCAGGAGGCCGGCCTCCCTTGTTACCTCGGTAAACGTGCCATTGCCGTTATTGCGATAGAGCTTGTTCTGCCCGAAGTAAGTGACGAACAGATCTTCAAATCCGTCGTTGTTATAGTCGCCGACGCAGACGCCCACTCCCCAGCCGGCATCTAGAAGTCCGGCCTCCTTCGTGACGTCGGTGAAGGTTCCGTCGCGGTTGTTGCGATAGAGACGATTGCTTGCGCCAAGGGGTATGCTTTCAAGACGCCGCCCGCCGACGATGAAGATATCCATCCATCCGTCATTGTCGTAATCCAAAAAGGCGCAGCCTCCACCCATAATCTCGGTCAGGTAGGTTGCGGTGGATCCTTCGCCATAGAACATCACTTTTGTCAGACAGGAGGATTGTGCGACTTCGACAAACCGCGAGAAGGGTGCGGCCTCTTTCGTCGAGGATTGAGCTGCGAGGTCAGGACTAGAGAGCGCGAATGATGCGGCAACACCCGAGAGAGACTGAAGCATCCGGCGGCGCGACCAAGGTTCAAACGGTGTGAATCGAAAGGCCATCGTTTGTGCGAATTCTCCTATAGACCCCGGAGTGCGGTCGGCATGGTTTTTAGGTTGATCTTGTGAGTACCTGTCCAAAAGCCACAGGATACGGGCATTCCTAGCGCTGAGGGCTAGCAGTGGCGATCAACTCTTTCAGCTTGCGGGCCTGTACATTTTCTGGGTCAATCTCAAGCGCGCGGTTAACTGCATCCTCGGCGTCTTTCCACCTGGATTCGGCAGCCAGAGTTGCAGCAAGATTGATCCAGGCGACCACATACGAAGGAGATGCATGTACAGCCGCACGAAAGTGTTGCTCTGCTTCTGCAGAATTGCCTTCGCGCAGCGCGAGGTAGCCAAGTTGATTTTGCGCCTCTGGCAGTTCGGGATTCAAATCGATGGCTCGTTTCAAGGCCGACGTTTCGCCGGCGACATCATTGATTTTTTCAAGCGCCTTTGCGAGCTTGTAGTAAAGCAGCGGCTCATTGGGGTCGGATGCAAGCGCATCCTGATATAGTTCGACAGCCTTTTGTGCATCGCCTTGGCGCGTCGCCTGATCGGCTTCCTCGGCCTTGCCGGCCGCCTGTGTCTTCTCTGACTGGGCGTTCTTGAGCCTTTGAAACTCGCGCATCTGATCTTGGGCCGGATCCGAATCTCCCAGCCCGAGAAGAACCCTCGCCAGCTCGTAATGGACCTCGGGTTCGGTATTGCCGAGCGCGATCGACCTTTGCAGATGTTCCTTTGCTTCCCGCAGTCTGCCAAACCTCGACAGAGTCGAACCTAACAGACGCTGAGACTGGGGATTGTCCGGATTCAGAGTGACGGACCTGGAGCAGAGCGAAAGCGCCTTTTGAAATTCGCCATCTGTCGACGCGAGCTGCGCGTTCAGGAAGAGTACCTCCCATTGGTTTGGATAAGTGGCGAGGAGCGTTTGCGCGAGCTGCGGTGCTTTATCAGAGTGGCTCATTGTTAATGCGCGCAAATAGAGGAGCCGAGTCACAAGATCTTCGGGATGCTTTGCGAGCGCTAGTTCGAATACTGGAAATGCTTCTTCGGCTTTGCTTTGCAACAGAAGGATCATGGCAAGCTCATCTGCAATCGGCAAGGAAGCGGGATCCGTATTAAGGCCCTCCCGCAGCACTCTCACCGCGTCATCGAGCTGCAGGAGGCCCGCATAGGCCAGGCCGAGATTCAGGCTCTGCATGGTGGATCTTTGCCGAGTCTTCGATGGATTGTCGAGCAGGCGAACGACAGACCTGAAATCCTTCTGGTTCACGAGATCTCGGGAGAGGTTGTCGAGCGCCAGGTCCGAATCCGCATCGATTGCAAGTGCGCTGCGCCACTCTTCCTCAGCTTCGCCTGTCCGTTTCAGGCCGTCGAGTGCTGCACCCAAAGTCAGATGCGGGCGGATATCACTTGGATCAAGAGCCGATGCGGTACGCAGCGGAGCCAGCGCTTCAGCAGGACGGCCAGCCGAGGAGAGACTGAGGCCCCAAAAATACTTGTAAGCGGCCGAAGTGGGTGCAAGTTTGGAAGCAAGCGCAAACGAGCTTGCAGCGCAGCCAAATTTCTTACTTTCGGCAAACCAGTTTCCAATGTCGGCGTGCATTTGCGCTGTAGGTTCTGAGCGGAGCTTCGCCTTGAGCTCCGGCGGCACGGTGCAAGTTGTGGTCGCAAATGAAGGACCAGAAAACCCGATCGCCGAAAAGGCAATGAAGAGGCTACTGACTTTCAGTGGTCTGATCCCACGAATTATCGAAGGCGATCTCATGGCTTTGCAAAGCTGTGTCGGCGCCACGGTAACACGCGCGTCGCGCAGTGGCGAGTATACAGGTGTGGTGGCGCAAATTGATCCCACCAAAGTCGAACGCGGCAGCAATGTGACGGTTTGTAGCGAGACTTCCTGAACCTGGATAGCGTGTGTGTTTGCACCTTTCGAACGGTCATGGCTAAGGCATGAGTTGCCAATACTTTCCGCCTTCAGGAAAGCATGTGGGATCGATATCAAAAAATATTCCAATCCGACTTTTGGCGGATGCGAATCGTTATCGGGGCAGCGTAAGGTTCGGCTCGGTCCAGAAAATGCCTTGAAGATGGCGGTTAATCACCGTCTCGTCGAAGAAAAGGGACATTTCGGGTCATTGTGTCTCGGGTAGTCCGCCAATCTGTGAAAACGGTTTCAGTTTGGCCCGATGACAGGTTTCCGATACGACCAGGATCGTCGGATCAAATCTCCCGGGACTTAATTTCAGGAGGACGTTATGCAATTGATCGTTGGAAGATGCTTGCGAGTTCTACTCCTTGTCGTCTTCGTCTGCGGCCTGGGCTCGGGCGCATTCCTTTTCGGGCAAGGCACGAACGGCAGCCTGACAGGTCAGGTTACTGATCCTTCAGGTGCCGCAATACCTGGTGCGACCGTCAATCTCACCAATGTCGGCACGAACTACGTCCAGACAGCGGTGACCGATGCCTCCGGCATCTATCAGTTCAAGCTCGTGCCTCCCGGGAACTACTCGCTTTCCATTTCGGCAAACGGGTTTGCCGAGTATCTCCAACAGGGCATCGTGATGAACGCCAATCTCTATGCCACGCAGAACGTCCATCTCGTCATTGCAAAGGCCAAGGGGGAAACAGTCAGTGTGACCGCCGATGCAGAACTGATCAACACAACAACGGCCGAGCTGGGAATGACAGTCAACCAGGAATCTGTAACTGAGTTGCCTCTTAATGGGCGCGACCCATCCGCCTTGGCTCTTCTGGCGCCGGGTATGGTCGACGGCGTGGGCAAACTCGGATTTACCGTGCAGGGCGGATTCGCCTTTCCAACCGAGACTGGTGCATCCGCGAATGGCGGCCGCGTCGGAAGCACCTACTACATGATTGATGGTGTTTCGAATATGGATAACTACGACGCCGTCAACTCGCCCACGCCAAATCCGGACGCAACTCAGGAATTTCGTCTGATTTCCAATAACTTCAGTGCGGTATATGGTTTTTCGCCCGGAGGCGTCGTGTCAATGGCCACACGCTCTGGCACTAACCAATGGCACGGAGGACTTTTCGAGTTTCTGCGGAACCAGGACCTCAACGCCAAGAATTGGAATAACGGTCAACTGGACCCGCTGAAACGCAACACGTTCGGCGGCTACGCCGGTGGGCCGGCGCTCAAAGACAAGGTTTTCTTTTTCTTCAACTACCAGGGACGTAGAGAAGTCGGCGTCGGGTCAGCGAACGCAACCACGGTTCCGACTCAGCAGATGCTGAATGGCGACTTCAGTGGGCTTGCAACCTACGCGGAGGCTCACAATGCCGATTGCACAAATTCCGGAAGCAGCTCCTATCACACTCCAGCCTGTGGCTGGCTTTACGGACCGTTTCAAGTGGTGAATGGGATGCCCAATCAGTTGATTGGCGGCTCTTCGGCGCTGGATTCAGTTGCCGTGCAGTTCACAAACGATGGATTGCCCGGCCACTCAGCTGCAGCGTCCGGCACCGGAGCGACTCCTGCTACCGGTCAGAATCTGCTTGGACAGATGTACTACAACTCCGCCGCCATCAAAGACAACTACGACGAGTACACCGGCAGGCTTGACTACGACATCAATAAGAGCCAGCGCCTCACTTTGCGTTCCTACATTGACGAGTTGGTCCAGCCCTCGGGCGATGTGCCGGGCAATGTTCTTTCTGTTCTGAATCTGACCAACTGGAATCAGGGCTTCGGCGAGAAGATGTGGTACCTCAACGAACTGCTCCAGCACACCTGGACAGTGAACCCCAGCACGGTCAATACCGCATCTGTTTTCTGGACGCAGCAGAGCGCCCACAATGGAGCTGCGGTCACCGATCACAGCGGCAAGAACATGTGCTGGTCGCGGTACATCGACGTCACCGAAATTCCCGGTTCGTGCTACATGGAGGGCTTCTACGTCAACGGATTTAACGGTGGCTGGACGGAGCCGTCCCAGGAAGTTCGCGGCACCATGGGTTTCTCCGACACGTTTATCAAGACCGTCCATCGGCACACGATCTCTGCCGGCATGGATCTTCTGAAACAGTCGGCGGTTGAGAACACGCAGTATCCCACGCAGCCGATCATCAGCTTTGGCGGCAGCTATACAGGCAACGGCATGGCTGACTGGTTACTTGGCTACATGTCAGGCTATACCCAGGGAGCTGGAGAGATCGCCGACATCAAGGGTTGGCAGATCAATCCATACTTCAATGACGAGTTCCGCGCCCTTCCAGGGCTGACATTGAACCTCGGACTCCGCTGGGATCCAGATCTGGCTCCGACATCGGTGGGCGGTCGCGGAGCAGCTTTTGTGGCTGGCCAACAAAGCACTATGTATCCCAACGCGCCAGTGGGCATTATCTTTCCGGGCGACAAAGGGATGAATGCGCAGCTGCGTCCCAGCAACTACGGATACTGGGAACCTCGGGTTGGCGTTGCCTACCAGCCTGCCAGCCTGCCCCGCACCTCGTTCCATGCAGCATTCGGGTTGTTCTCAGGTCCAGTTCCGTACTCATCGTACAACCACGTGGCAGACGTTGCACCTTTCAGTTCGATTCTTGGTCCGCCCGCACCGTCGAGTACTCCGATTTGCTACACCAACGGAGTGCAAAACCCGAATGGAGGCGCCTGCAATACCAATCAATCGAGCACCAATGTTGAGACGATTCAGGGATACATGAACTTCGAGCATCCCTGGCAAACATCCAGCTTTGGGACCAACGGCGTAAGTCCATTCCCGCCGTTTGCCTCCATCGGCTACAAACCACCGTCGAGCTACAACAGTTTCCCGGCGAACCTCGCCCTGGGCGCGTCGTTTTCCCGGGACTACAAGGCAGGTATGACCGAAGCGTGGAATGTCTCGGTCGAACAACAGGTCGGCCAGACGATGGCAATTCGGGTAGCTTATGTCGGCAGCGAGTCCTACCACCAGAGTTACATCGTTGATGACAATCGCGCCATCTATTGCACCACTTGCAACAATGGGGGGCATGGTTCAGCTGTTCCTTACGCAAACTTTGGCTATCTCCTCGAGCAAAGGAGCGATGCGACGTCCAACTTCCATTCACTGCAGGCCACGTTCGATCGGCACATGGCCCACGGCTTGCAGGCACAATCCAGTTTCACATGGCAGAAGACGATCGATGTGGCCAGTTCCTCCAACATCTCGTTCGGAACTCCCGAGTTAGATGACCCATTCGATCTCAGGTGGAATCGCGGAATCTCTGGCCTAAGTATTCCGTTCACCTGGACGAGCAACTTCGTTTACCGCACTCCGGAGATGAAAGGGCAAAGTCTCCTTGTACGAGAGGTCGTTGGCGGTTGGGAACTCAGCCCCATCATCACCCTCCAGTCCGGAACGCCTTTCAGCATTCAGGGTGGAAGCAGTAATTGGTGGAATAGCCACGCACCCATTGATCCAACTCAGAACGGTACAAACTCTGGTTGCAAGTCAAATTGCCCTGGCGATCGAGCGGATCGCGTATCCGGAGTTTCCCTCAAGGTTCGCCAAGGTTCAAGGTCCCAGTGGGTTAAGCAGTACTTCAACCCGGCGGCCTTCGTTCCCATTCACGATGGCACATTTGGCACCAGCGGAAGGAACCTGATTCAGGGGCCACCCACCTTCAACATCGACTCGTCGCTGATGAAAAACTGGTCGATTCTGGAGAAGTATCAGATTCAGTTCCGCTTCGAGTTGTTCAATGCCTTCAACCACCCGGTGATGGGCACTCCGGATACCTGGCCGAACGACTCCGGGGGCACGTTTGGCCAAATTAACGCTGGAAGCGGTTCCGCGGCCAACGCCTCACGCGTCGGTCAGGCCGCTTTGAAATTCACTTTCTAACTCCTGTCACGGGCCCGTGCCGTGCAATCTGCTGCACGGGCCTTCTTTTTCGTATCGGATCTTTTGAGGACTCAACAGATTGCAGATCACGCATAGGGATCATCCGCAGTGAAGAAGCGGAGTTTGGTCATCGTTCGAGCGTAGATCCAGGAGAAGAAGATGCTCGATCTCAGACGCCAGTTTCCGCGAACTTCATGTCATCCTTCCAACACGCCGATCCTCGCTTCAAGCATTTCCATCCTGATGCTCCTCCTTGCCGGTCTGCCTTTGTCCGTTTGGGGACAGGCAAATGCGATCTCGACACCCAAGTTAGGATCTGAGCTCTGGCCGATCTCGATCGATTACCCCGAAAACGACTCGATCTTTCCACCTGGGATCACGCCGCCGATATTTTTATGGCGCGATGGCGTGGGTTCGACCTGGAAGATTGACATTATTTTTGCCAACGGTGCGCCGGCCATCCATGCAGAATCAAAAGGCGAGAGGATGCATCTCGGTCCGATTGATCCTGAATGTGTAAGCCCAACCAATGAGCTACCGAAGCTATCTCCGCAACAAGCGGCATCGTGGGAGTGGATTCCGGATGTTTCGACATGGAAGACCATTCAGTCCGGCTCCGCAGGATCAATGGCGACCATAACGATCACTGGCTACAACAGTGCCGGTATGGCTGCCTCGGCGGCGCACACTTCTTTTTCGACTTCGCTTGATCCGGTGGGCGCTCCCATCTTCTATCGCGATGTGCCGCTGATGCCGAGCGCAGGCGCCAACGGGACCGTACAGCCGCTATCCCCCGCTGCGATTCACCTGATCAAGTGGCGTCTTCGAGATATTCGACAGACTGAAAGTCATACGATGCTGACGAACATGCCCACCTGTGCCAACTGTCATTCCTTTTCTCTGGATGGAAAGACGATGGGAATCGATGTCGACGGTCCGGCAAACGATAAAGGTTTGTACGCCATCGTCCCGGTGCAACGCCACATCGTGATCAACAACAGTGATGTCGTTCAGTGGAATACGGACGGAGAAGCCGGAAAGATCCGTGTGGGGTTCATGTCGCAGGTTTCACCGGATGGACGATACGTTGTCGGTACCTTTGCTGGATCCTCTTCCGAAGACATCAGCAACACGTACTATGTGACGAATTTTAAAGACTTCCGCTTTCTTCAGGTCTTTTATCCCACCAGAGGCATTCTCGAGTGGTACGACCGCGCCACAGGCAAGCGTCAACCTCTTCCAGGCGCCGACGATCCACGATATGTGCAGACCGATGGAGTTTGGAGCCCCGACGGAAAATACATTGTATTCGCGCGCGCCGAAGCGAAGGACCCCTATCCCGCGGGCAAACAGAAGGCAGTTCGCGCCAACGATCCAAACGAGACCCAGATTCAATATGACCTTTATAGAGTTCCATTCAACGACGGTAGGGGAGGAATTCCTGAACCGATTGAAGGCGCGTCGCAGAACGGCATGAGCAACAACTTTCCCAAGGTCTCCCCCGATGGGCGTTGGATCGTGTTTGTGCAATGCCGCAACGGGCAGCTCATGCGGCCTGATAGCCAACTCTATATCGTCCCTTTCGATGGAGGTACTGCCCACCGCCTCCGGGCCAATACTTCCCTGATGAACTCATGGCACAGCTTTTCACCCAACGGGCGTTGGCTCGTATTTTCTTCAAAATCTCGATCACCTTATACGCAGATGTATCTCACACACATTGATAAGGACGGAAACTCAAGTCCGGCGATTCTGATCGACAACGCGACTGCCTCTAACCGGGCCGTGAATATCCCGGAGTTTGTGAACATACCGGGCGATGGCATTGAAGATATTCAGGTCCCGGCGGTAAAGCAGTACAAGCTGATCGACGAGGCGATGCAACTAGAGGAAAAGGGTGAAAACGAGAGGGCCCTGACACTCTGGAAGAGCGCGGTAGCGATGGATCCAGGCAGTGGAAAAGCTCAAAACGGACTTGGCATCTCTCTGTTTGTGCATGGCGACACGCAAGAAGCTTATGCGCATCTGCGCGAAGCCCTTCACATCAATCCATTGTCGGTTGAAAGCCACTATGTTCTCGGCAGCTTCTTACTAAGGCAAGGTCATACAGATCAGGCACTGTCCGAACTACGCCTGGCGGTTGCCATCCGCCCGCACTTTGCATCCGGCGAAGAGGCGTTAGCGAGCGCTCTGGAATCCGCGGGCGATTATCATGAGGCCCTGATTCACTGGCGGAAGGCGCATTCCATCGATTTGAGCCGCACATCATCGATGCTGGGACTAGCTTGGATACTTGCTACGGCGCCCGACGCTTCCGTTCGCAACGGCAAGGAAGCGCTTCAGTGGGCCAGGAACGCTAGCGGACTCGTGCCGGCGGACGACCCTGGAGCACGGGATACGCTTGCCGCCGCATACGCAGAAGATGGTCAATTCTCTAATGCGATCCGGTCGGAGACGGAGGCGCTTTCGCTAGCCAAGGCAAAGGGAAATAGCGAGCTGGCAACGGCAATCGGTGTACGGCTGAAGCTCTATAAGGCGGACAAGCCCTACCGCATCCCGCTCGGGGTAACACGCGAGCAGGCCAACCATGCAAGCGAATTGCATACCCCGGAGACTCGATGAACGGATTGACGAAGATTCTCGACGCAGTTGCGGCGCTGAAAAAATCTCCAGTTCAAAAGCGAAGCATCACCAACCATAGCGTATTGAACGAAGCGTACGTGTACGAAAGGCCGAGTTCCTTTTCGCGCGGAATACGCGTCGAACTGGGCCAATTCACCATTCTTCTCATCTCCGGTACAGCAAGTATCGACGAGCATGGGCGGAGTGTTCATGTCGGCGATTTTCGCGCGCAACTGCGCCGCACGTACAAGAACATCACGGGACTGCTTGAGTCTGAAGGTGCCACTTGGCACGACGTGGTCCGCACAACCTGTTACTTGCGCGATATTGATCGGGACTACGAGGCCTTCAATGAGGAGCGAACGTCCTTCTTTGCTTCGCTTGGTCTCGACCCGCTGCCTGCATCTACCGGGATTGAGGCAAAACTCTGTCGTCCGGAATTACTGGTGGAGATTGAAGCGATTGCCATGTTCCTGACTCAGGCATTGGATACAGATACGAAGAAAGAAAGGTAAGTGAATGCCGGTATCGCGACGGGGGTTCCTTGAGACGGGAGCGTTATCCGCTTCAGGACTGGTTTTGGCAAGATTCATACCGCAAGAAAATGGATCCGATGCTGCACAACAGCAGGGCGCGATTTTGGAAAACGATGCTTTTCATCGCCAGTCGGATGCTCGAACAGTATTGAGCATGAATTCCGGATGGCAGTTTTGCCGCCCTTCCGTTTCTCGCGATTTGCTTGAAAGCAGCGAACAGCAGATTCCTCCCGCTGACGCCAAATGGGAGTCGGCGACTCTGCCGCACACGGTCAGACTGGAACCGCGCGATGTGAGTGGCGGGCGGAATTATCAGGGCCTGTGCTGGTATCAAAGGCAGTTCGCGGCACAGCCGGAGTGGATGGGCCGCATCGTCTATCTCAAGTTCCAGGGAGCGATGCAGGTCGCCGATATCTGGCTCAATGGGAATCACCTGATGACACATTATGGTGGATACACTCCCTTCACTCTGGATATTTCCAAGGCCATTCGATCGGATGCGCAGAATACGCTTTTGGTGCGTCTGGACAACCGTGACAACCCGGAGGTACCCCCTGGTAAGCCGCAAGACGAACTTGACTTCTGCTACTTCGGGGGTCTCTATCGGAGCGTTGATCTAGAAGTACGAGATCGGTTGCATATTACCGACGCAATCCTCGCAGACAAGGTGGCAGGCGGCGGCGTCTTTGTCACATTTCCGAAAGTGAGCCGGGTCGAGTCGACAATTCACATTCAGACAGATTGCGCCAATGAACATGAACAAGGGAAACGCTGTATCGTTGGCCACAAGCTGATGGAACTCACTGGTGAAGTTGTAGCGTCGAGCTCAGCTGACCTCTCCATCGGTCGCGGTGAGAGCGCAATCGATAAGCAGGAGATCCGTGTGCAGGCGCCGCGACTCTGGCATCCTGACGACCCCCACCTTTACGTCCTCCACACTACGATTAGTGTTGGCGGTCGTGTAAGCGATGAGGAGTTCACCCGGATTGGTATCCGATCGATTCACTTCGAAAAAGAGAAGGGATTGCTGATCAACGGTCAATCATTCTTTTCAGTCGGGGCAAACCGCCACCAGGACCACCCTTATGTGGGATACGCTCTGCCACCATCGGCCCACTATCGCGATGTGTATAAGTTGAGGGAAGCAGGATTCACATCCTATAGGAGCCATTATCCGCAAGATCCCAGTTTCATGGACGCATGCGACCAACTCGGCATGCTTGCCATCGTCTCCAATCCTGGTTGGCAGTTCATAGGTGGCGACGTATTCAAGAAGCGCGTTTTTCGGGATGCGCGCGAGATGATACGACGAGACCGCAATCATCCGTGCGTGATCATTTGGGAGGCGGCATTGAACGAGTCGGACAACCATTCGATCGCCGCAGAACTCTATCGGATCGTGCACGAGGAGTACCCAGGCGAATGCTGTTATACGGCTGGCGACCCGATCCGAAGACCGGTGGAGGGCTTTCATGGATGGGACGTTGACTACGTTGGCAACCGGAGCAGCAGGCCCGACGGACCTTCCTGGATACGCGAGTGGGGCGATCAGGTTGACAACTGGACCGACCAGCAAGGGCGCGTGCGAGTGGCGAGATCCTGGGGTGAGACCCCCATGCTGGTTCAGGCCGCGGCTCATTTGAGCAGCCTCGACCGCGTTTGCAAGCCGGAAACCAGGCCGGCAGGTGCCGACCTCTGGGCTGGAATCGATGCCTTCCGGGGCTATCATCACCAGCCATTTCAAGGGGCCCCTCTGGATCTGTTCCGTCTGCCGAAGTTCGATCACTACATGTTCCAAAGTCAAAGGTCGCCGGATGCAAAAGAAGCACGTGTTGGTCATGGACCGATGGTCTTCATCGCCAACTTCGGGACCTTTCAGTCGCCCGGGGTTGTGACCGTCTTCAGTAACTGCGAGCAGGTGCGTCTAACCCAAAACGGTAAGCAGGTCGCAACGCAAGAGCCGAATCCGGGCCATAATGTTCCGCATCCGCCATTCACTTTCAAGGCAGGCGACTTCAGCGAGACACGCGACATGCTGTACGGCAATCCGACGACGCAGTCAACAATTGACCAGCCGGTCGGACAACTCCTGGCCGAAGGTCTGCTTGACGGCAAGGTAGTAGCAAGCCACTTGATTCAGTCTCCTGGCGTTCCCACTCGGATCCGATTGCATCTGGATACATGCGGTCTCGATCCAGTGGCTGACGGCGCGGATTGGATGCGCGTGTATGCTCACATCTGCGATGAGCGGGGGACAACACACCCTTTCGCGGATGACATGGTCACATTCACGGCCGAAGGCGAGGGCATGATCATAGGCGATGAGGCAATCTTTGCAAATCCGGTTCGAGCAGAGGCAGGAATCGCAACTGCCCTGATTCGAACGACCGGTGTGCCGGGCACAATTACTGTTCGGGCCTCTGCCCCCGGACTTGTGGCTGCATACGGGCAGTTTGCGTCGATACCCAACCCCAAGCGGGCTCTCCTGTGACAGTGCATCGCTAAGCTGCCCAAAAGCGCTTTCAGATGTACTGCCCAAGACCTGGAAGCACGCCAGGCAAGGGATCTTTCAACCGCAGTGTTGTCATGGACTGAATGTTGAGAGAAGATTATGGAGAGTCCCTGACTGCACAAGGGCTGGCGGCTGTCCCGCCCCAAGCTATGCATTGAATGGCATAGTCACGAGTGGCGTCATGTCATTCTTCATCTGCTTGCTGAATCGAAACCGTCGCCCTCGACATATTGCGGAGACCGAGCGCGGAGACTTTGCGCTGTTGGAATCCAGTCATCCAGACTCGTCGATCGGCCTCGCGGCGTGTGATTCCAGACAAAAGTCTGCGTTCCCGGCAACCAGTGCGCTTCTTTTCCTGCTCGGGGCGATTCTCTTGGCTCCGATTCAAGCGCAGCCGGCTGGGAAGTCCGTGGGTGAGAACGCAAATGACTGGAACTTCAGTCCAGGGTCGCTCCAATCGCAAAATGGCTTGTCTGGAGAGACCGTGCAGGCGTTTGCCCAAACTCCGGACGGCTATCTCTGGGTTGGAACGAGTGAAGGACTGTTTCGATTTGACGGCGCAAATTACCAACAGTTTTCACATGAGAACACCCCAGCCATTCGCGAGGACAGTGTCTTTTGCCTGCTCGCAGCGCGAGACGGACGGCTCTGGATCGGGACCGACGGCGGAGGGCTCATCGAGTTCCACAATGGCGTCTTCCGAGCCTATACAGCCGCTGACGGAATCACCGATATTTTCATCCGCGCCCTCTTTGAAGATCGTACCGATCACTTGTGGGTTGCCACGGACAGTGGTCTCTTTCGAATGACCAGCGGTCGGTTCGAGCGAGTGGATGACAAGCCGGACATGCCGGCCAACGCATTCCATGGTCTTTATCAAGATCATCGCGGACGCATGTGGGCCGGGGCGGGCCAACTCTATGCGATCGTCAGCGGCCATCCCGTCGCCTATTCACTGGGTGGTATCGACAACCGCCATCGCGTCAAATCCGTCACGGAGACGCAGGACGGCTCGATCTGGGTCGGTACGGTCTCCGGGCTCTACCGGATGTTGCCCAGCAGTAATCACTTCGTCGAGGTGCGGGGTGTCTGGGGAACGGTTCGCACGCTTCGAGAAGTCGTAGCCGGCGAACTCTGGGCGGGGACTATCGGAGAAGGAATTTTCAGAATCCGATATCGAAAGGCTACAGACAACGTCACTCGCCTCACAGCGCCATTTCCCCTGGTCAGCAACACGGTACTGTCCATCTTTGCCGACGATATGGGAAGCCTGTGGATTGGAACCGAGGTCGGCCTGATTCACCTGACCGGTTCCCCCGTTCATGTCCTGCTGTTGCCTGCAGCGGCAGATTCGGACTTTGGCACGGTTTCGCTCGATACCGACGGTAGTTTTTGGGCTGCAGCGAACCTTCTTGTACACGTCAAAGGCGAAAAAACAGTTCCGGTCAGGCTTCCAGGTGTTCGCGATGCGCATGTCCGCAACGTATTGCGCGCCAAAGATGGAACACTTTGGATCGGTACCGATGGGAGCGGACTGTTCAAGGTACTACCGAAGGGTACAGAGCACCTGACAACGTCGCAAGGCCTGGTTAACAATTTCATCCGGGTTATGAGGGAGGCCCACGACGGCACTCTATGGATTGGAACAGACTCAGGCGTCAGTCACCTCCGGAACGGCGTTTTCCACAACTTCACCATGGGCAATGGCCTTTCACACTTCAGCATCCGATCGGTTATCGAGGATCGCCACGGCGATATCTGGATTGGGACCGAGCGTGGAGTCACGCACATGCGCGATGAAAGGGTGGTCCACGATGCTGTGAGCGAGAAGCTGAAGAACGAAAAGGTGTGGGCTGAGCACGAGGATTCTGATGGAGGTCTGTGGTTCGGCACTCGCACGAACGGGCTTTATCGCTATCGCGATGGGTTGATTTCGCACTACACCACTGCCAGCGGCTTAGCCAGCGACAGCATCTTTTCAATCCTTGAAGATGGGCGCCACCATTTCTGGCTGAGCGGGCCATTGGGGGTGATGTTGTTGAACCGAGATGAACTCGACGCGCAGGCGACGAATCCGGAGCGGTCTCTTTCGGTCCACTTCTATCGCGCAGATGCCAGTCAGCGCCCTATCCGTTTCTACGGAGGCACCCAGCCTTCAGGCGTAATAACCCCGGATGGGGAGGTGTGGTTTCCGACGAATCTTGGATTGTGGAGCGTGCGCCCAACTGAATTTGATCGCTCCATCTTTTCACATCTAGTCATCAATGCAGTTCGGGTCGACGGGAGAGTCGTGCCGCAGGGGATACCTTTGGCTCTCTCCGCGGGGCAGTCTCGGCTCGAGATCGACTACGAGCCGGTGATGCTCAAGTCTCAGGAGGACCTCCGATTCCGATATCGTATGTACGGATTCGACAAGGAATGGACATCATCCGGACCCCAGCAGAGACTAGCTACATACACGAACCTTCCGGCCGGTGCCTATACCTTCGTGGTTGAGGCGTGGGAGATCGATCATCCTGAGGATCTTGTGCGCGCTGAGCTTAGCTTTACCAAGAAGCCGTATTTTTACAGAACGCCTTGGTTCATCGCGATTTGCGTGCTCAGTATTGGATTGATTTCAGTTCTTGCCTACCAGGTGAGGATGAAACAGGTGCAGAGTCGATTTGCCGCTGTGCTCGGAGAACGGTCTCGTCTCGCCCGAGAGATGCATGACACCTTGATCCAGGGCTGTGCAAGTGTCTCAGCAATGCTGGAGGCGGCCTCTAGTTGTGAGAGAGATGACCATGAATCACGAGCACATCTGATCGATTACGCCAATACTCAGATTCGCGCGACGATGGATGAAGCCCGACAAGCGGTTTGGAATCTCCGCAAAGGTGAGGAAGCACCCATCGACCTGACTACTTCGCTACGACAGATGAGCGAACGTGTGGGGCGCGAATATGGTGTACATGTGGACTTCCAGGCTGAAGGCGAACCATTCCCGCTAGGTCAGCAAGTGACTCACGAATTGATGATGGTCGCGCGAGAGGGTCTCTTCAACTCTGTTCTGCACGGCCACCCTAAAGAGATCCGGACCAAGCTGCATTTCTCTTCCAAAACACTCGATGTGATGATCGCCGATGATGGAACGGGGTTTGATGCAACTTCGGCTCCAATGGACGGACACTACGGACTTCAAGGGGTCCGCGAACGTGTGCATCGATTCGGCGGCGAAATCCGCGTAGAAAGCAAGTTGAATCATGGAACCCGTCTGTCGGTCTCTATTCCCCGTGGCCGGCTCTCGCCTTGATAGAGCAGGTGCGCTCGAGTCGGAGACGTCATATTGAACTCCAGTGAATGGTTGAACATATAATGAAGTATGCCTCCGATTCGCATACTTATTGTGGATGACCACCCCATCATGCGCATCGGCATTGCTGCTTTGATTGCTTCATCTGTAGAGATGGTCTGCATAGGCCAGGCAAGCAACGGCGAGGAAGCGATCGAAATGCATCACTCTCTCAAACCGGACATAACGATGATGGATTTGCGCCTTCCTGGCATCAGCGGCGTAGAGTCGATTCGCCGGATCCGTCAGGTGTCTCCCACGGCGCGCTTCATCGTTCTCACTACGTATGAAGGGGATGAGGACATCCACCAGGCCATGGAGGCCGGCGCCAGCGGATATCTGGTCAAAGGACTGCCTCAGGAGATGCTCGTAAACGCGGTGCGCCGCGTGCACGCCGGCGGACGTTATCTGCCGCCTCCCATGTCCCAGGCGCTGGCTGCGCGGACCCCGGATTCAAACCTGAGCGCGCGGGAGCGACAGGTTCTTGAACTGCTTGCAAAGGGCAAATCGAATAAGGAAATTGCAAGCGAATTGCACATATCGGAGGCGACAGTGAAATGCCACGTGAGCGTCATCCTCATGCGCCTCAACGCCTCCGATCGAACGCAGGCTGTGGTCACCGCCATACAACGCGGGTTGGTCCATCTCTAGCCGCTACGAAGGGCTGAAGGTTTCACTGAAGCAGACGCTGCGATCGGGTGTGGCTCAACGAGGAACCATCCGTGCGGCTGCATCCAGACCTTCCCAACCATGTCTGGTCATACGATTTCGTCAGCGACTTCACGCACAACGGCGTGACGGTGCGCATGCTAAATCAGATCGATGAATACACATGAACTTGCCTTGCGATCCATGTGCGCGCAAGGTTAAAAGCACGAACGAAATTGACGTGCTGACCGATGCGATGATCGAACACGGCATCCCGAAGCACAGTCGCACGGACAACGGGCCGGAGTTCGTAGCTGAGGTGCCGCGCAAATGGCTGGCCTGCACCGGCTCGGCCACGCTGCATATCGAACCGGGATCTGCAAAGAGGAAACGAGCTGCCCCTTCGGTTAGTCCGCATAAGTGAGAGCACTCGGGTTTGAGTGTAGCTGCCGAAGCTGACCTTCCAGGTCATCCGCTGTACCCTTGCCACTCTGGGAAAGACCAAGGGACATCCCAAGGACATCCAGGGGCTGATGCGGCACAGCCGGCTGGCGACGACCATGGAGGTTTACATGCAGTCGTTGGAGCGAGAGGTGCGGTGGCAATCAACTCGATGCACGATGAGTTGGTGGCTACCGGAACTGAAGGATCCGCTCCGCAGAAGCAGGCAACCAAGTCTGGGAGGGCCCCCGATCACACTGCCGGAGAGAACATCCCCATTCGGGATGGTTCTTTCAGGAAGCAACCGAAGAACACTACGGAAGGAGGAGAGAAGAAGACCGTAGTGCCGTCTCGCGGAAAGATTCTGCCATTTGCGGGCAAAATGCGGGCAAATGGTTTGGGAGGGGTTCCGCTAAGTTCTTGAAGGGATTTGGTGGACCTGGTCGGGATCGAACCGACGACCTCTTCCATGCCATGGAAGCGCGCTCATCCTGACTGAAGTTCAAACAGGCTGTCCCGTAATGATCAATCCAGCGACCTTCTCCGAATCCCCCAGCAACACCCGATATCGTACATTTGGCATTTTCTCGACCTCCGAGAAATCGTGCAGGCTCAAGCTCGTAGATCTCGCCTTGAGCTGAAGGAGAATCTCCTGCGTTGGCCACATTGCCCAGTCAAGAACACCATAAAAGTTCCTACCTTTGGCTTCAGCTGTTATCCTGCGAGCCGCGCACCATTGCTCCTGGGCACTTTCATCGATAGCCTTCGGTTCCAACCGGATGGCGACATCTACATCTCCCAGTCTTTCAGTGTCAGTCAACATGCTGCCGAACAAAACAACAGCTTCCACACGGTACGCGTATGCCTGCGTGCTGTTGACGCGATGAACTCTCTCCAGAAATTGCGCCAGGACCCTTTCCGCCGTTCGCCGATGAACAGGGCGTGCAGCAGATGCATTTGCTAAGGCCTGCCCGTGTGAAGTTACCTCAAACGATTTGCGGCCGTTTGATTTGTCCGTTCCCCTGATAAATCCTAGAGTGACCATTTTGTTCAGGAAAACTGCGGCGGCCTTTGGCCTCAACGCGAGGTCGAATTCAGCTGCTTCAGCGAAGAAACCGGTGACGCTATAACGCTTCACGAAGTCGCGCACCTCTACGGCCGGATATCCTGCGATTAGTTGATCGGAAACAATACGCATTGTCCTCCCCCATGTCCGCAAAACTCGCTGCCATGTGTTCCATTTGGCGGATAATGGCCTCGATACAAGGATTCGGCATAATCAGTCTTCGGTCAAAGCTCGCGTGAAAAACTCTCGCAGGGAATCGACCGTGGATCAAGGCTGTAGCTCGGCAAACTGCAAAGGGCGGATCAAGGCGGTCCAATACGGCGGAATAAGGCGGTTTAAGGCGGGGAAGTGATTCGTTGTCATTCAAAGCCACCGCTCCGGGTTTCATTACCGCGCTGGAATCGCTGTTTTTCTGGATCGCCTGATCTCTTCACAACCAGGCCATCGCGCACCGAGTACTCTCTCACAGGTGACTGAGACTTCAGGAGATTCCCTGCAACCGTCGGTGCACTCGTTGGGCTATTCGTTGCGGGATTCTCAGGGATGTATAGCCTCTTTTGATTCGGGTAGGCTGACGAGCGATCTTAATTACCCCTGGTTCGTGCGTGAACAAGCGCCGAATCGTGTTTTCGCTAAAAAACCAGAGTCTGGACAATTCCGAAACCGTGTAATGCCGTTCCATGGCGATAGCCGTGAAGCCATTCTGCAGTCGCTCTGGAGGCGTGGCTCCATTCGTAGCTTGCTGTGTAGGTTCCATTCAGCACCTCTTGTGATTCGGGTTGGAGATTTGTTGGAAACAGCCGCTCGACCCGCCGATTCATAGCGCAAGCGTTCACGGCGCGCAGCTTACAACTACCGTGGATTGGAGACTGCGTCAAACCGGCCTTTCCGGCGATGACTGGAGCCGACGTAGAATGGGCACGAGAGTGGGGCACGATGACCAGGCAGAACGCGAAACCGCACATGATCGGTTCAAAGGGCTCGTCCCTTGCCTCCACTCCGGCGACAGAACTCCTATCTGCGGGTACTGACACGCGAAGGCGGATTGCCCAAACGCTTCGCCGCGACCGCGTGAGTCCCGACGTCATCTATGCCTTCGAGAAGACCGGCAACCTGGTGAATGAAGGAGATAGGGATCTTTGGACCGGCAAGACATTGCGGGAATGGGACCGGGCGCTGCGCCAGTATCGCCGGCAGGTCGAAGCCGACAGCCGGACCATTAATCTCTGTTTCACCCTGCACCATGAGAACGGGAGGAGTGAGACAACAAAGAAGAAACGCTTCGCCGCCTCCGAATTTGCCATTGCCGCTCTCTGCGCCCACGATCAGGGGGTCAGTTCCTTCACCGTCGAGAGTCTGTTTCGCGAGGCTTGGCTGGACTATCTCCTTCGTCTGCGACGGACCCCGGGCACCGAGCCTGACCCCACCGATCACGATCGTTTTGACAATATCGATGCTGGCGCTGTTTCAAGATTGCTCGACGCGAGTTGCGAAGATTTACCGCACAAGAAGTGGAGCGCCAATCTTGAGAAGCGGATCGCGCGCATTCAATTAGTTCGCAACCAGCCAGACACGTGGTTGGGCAGATTGCCCGATTCGGGCGGAGAAGAGGAGCCGGAAGAGATTCTAACCATCGATGATCTCCAGAACGCGCTCGCTCATTGTGAATACGAAGGAGTCGCACCCGATCTCATCGAATCCATGTTGCTGCGCTCCTGGGTTCGCATGTGGACAATAAACACGCGCCGGAAGGAACAGTTCTTTCAGGTGTTGGATAAGAACTGGGACCAGGTCCATGCTCGGGTACAGGTGTTCATGGCCCAGCATTCCGGCCTCCGCCTCCAGTAGCGCCTCATCCCGTTCCCGTCTTCTTCTGCGAACGAATCACCTGCCATCCAGAGTGCTTCTGTTGAGTCACCGAAGGAACTGGCGGACCGTTCTCGGGACCGCGGCTCGGCGGCTGAGTTGAATTCCATGCATTGCGTACGCTCTCCTGCAGTTGCAGCTGGCGGGCCTTCACGAACGGTGCATAGCTCTTCTCCGTGATCTTCACCGAAGCGTGACCAAGCAGGAGCGAAACCTGATCGATGGGGACGCCTGCAAGCAGCATCTCCACTGCAAATGTGTCTCGGAACATGTGAGGATGACAACGCTTGAGTTCGCCGTCCGGTCTCCGGATGTTCGCCAGTTCGAAGAGGCGACGATAGGCGCGCTGCCAGTTGGCGACGGCGCTCTTGGGCTTTCCGTTGCCGCTCCAAAAGAAGTAACGCGGATTCGGCTTCGGGCCAGGCGG
This sequence comes from Occallatibacter sp., assembly GCA_035508555.1. Classification (GTDB taxonomy): domain Bacteria; phylum Acidobacteriota; class Terriglobia; order Terriglobales; family Acidobacteriaceae; genus Telmatobacter. The sequence goes on from DATJMU010000040.1 coordinate 23,554, forward strand.
CAGGCTTTCGAGCGCCCCGACGACGTGCGGAGGGAGGGGGACGTAGACCGGCGTTCCTGTCTTTGCCTGATAAAGGAGAAGGCTGTCTCCGTGGAGGCGATGGCGCTCAAGAATGATAGCGTCGCGGATGCGCAGGCCGCTCCAACGCATGAGCACCGTCATAGCGCGCAGGCGTATCCGCAGGTCCTCAATCGGTATGAAACCGCCCCGCGGATCGCCGTAGGTCTCGGTGGCATCGAGAATCCTCTGGAACTCGTCGGGAGGAAAATAGTCGGTCGGAATCTGGACGACCTTGACCCGGCCCAAACCGAGCGCAGGATTCTCAATCAGGTAGCGGCGGCGCACGCAGGCCCAGAAGAAGCCGATGACACGGCTCTGTTTCTTTTGTTTGGCCAGCGCACCATCTTTCCATGTGCTGCGGAAGTTGAGCAGCGCGTCGAGTTCAACCTCGTCGATGTACTCGAATCCCTGCGCCTGGGTCCAGGGGAGGAACTGCTTCTCGAAGATGGTCGTGAGTTTCTCGAGCGTGGCCTCGGAGACATTGCGGCCGACGGCGTCGGCGAGGTAGGCTTCGACGGCCTTCTTGACCGTGACACGCGGTCTCTTCTGTGCAGGAGGCAGGACCTCGCCGGCAGAATGCGGCTGGACAGCGGGTGGTGGAAGAGCAAGAGGCGTTACAGGCGGTGGGGGCTCGGCGGCCTGCGGCGCTGGAAGGGCCGGCGGGGGCACAGCCTGGATCAGGCGAAGACGCATCTCCTCCGCTTCGTTCCAGTTATGGGTTCTGGCGCTCTGGCGGATGAATTTGCCATTGAGCGATCCCCAGATCCATTTAGGACAGCTACAGCGGCGCCAGGTCTTGTCGCCGGCGTTCTTACAGTCCGGATGGTGGCGGGTATAGACGGAAAGCATTTCGGCCCCGGCTTCAGCGAGATTCTGCTCTTGTCGCCGAATTGGGGCAAATGTTCGAGGGCGACTGTACAGTGACTGTACAGTTTTGCCCTCATTTTTCCGTCCGAATTGCCACGCTACTGAAAATAAGCAGTTTGGTTATGGTGGAGGCGGCGGGAGTCGAACCCGCGTCCGAAATCGTTGTCAGTCGGGAGAATCCATGCTCAGTCCGGTTCCGAAGGGTTCACTCGATGCGCTCAGAACGGACAAGATGCGCATCAAGCTAGTCCGATGATCTCGCGCGAAACGACACGGACCGAGCCGCTTGCGCCAGCCTGCTGTGCGACGCCCGCTCGCGGCCCACAGGCAAAGCCGCGGAGGACGGCTGCTTAGTTAATTAAGCAGCAAGTGCCAGATTGTCGTTGGCAACTTTGGTTTTGCAGGCGATTACGGGTGCCCACACCCCGGCATGCCTCCAGACCGCAATCAATCCCGTCGAAACCGTGACGCCCCCACATGACCGCTCCGGCAGGGCCAAGGCGCTGGCCGGAAACCGCAATGGGTGCGAGCCGGACCTTCTGGCTCATGCGGTACCTTTCTATTCTATGCCAAGTCCGCCCCGCGTGGGGCCGGAGGGTGCAGAGCGTGCCGGGCGGCTATTCCCTTTCGAGGTCGATGGATTCGTAGGCGTGGTTGAGGATAGCGGCGCGAATCTGGGCCGGGGACTTGCCAAGGCGGGTTTGCTGGTAGGCGTAGAAGGCCTCCTTGGCGCAAGTGGAACACTCGGCGCCGTGCAGGCCCTCGAAGCAACTGCGGAGGCTGGTGTGGCCGAGCTCGCGGTCGCAACGGCAGTTGCAGGGAAGCTGATAGAGCACGTTGCCGATGCGGGCGGCGTCGTGGTAGACGTGCACCTGCCAGACGTACTGGAATGGCGGCTGGGTGAGTCGGGTGCCGCTGAGGATCGGGGGCAGGGCGCTGGCGTTCAGGGGCGCCTGCGGGTGATAGGCGGGAATGTCGCCGGCGGGGTTGGTCCATTGGGCATAGCAGGCCAGGGTGAGCAGGAAGACGCCAACGGCAGGCAGCAACGGGCGGCGCAGGGGACTCTTTTTCATAGCGACAACTCTCTGGTTGGCATTCTAAACGCAGGCGGGAGGGAAAAGAAATGACCGGAGAGAGAGGAATTCAAGGCTGGGATACGACGAGAGATCGGGGAGGCGCCGGCCAAAAAAAAGACGGCACGAACGGTTTGCTGTTCGTGCCGGGAGGCCAGTGACGCAAACTACTTCCGAGAGGGCCGGTGCAGATTGGACTGCCTCAACCATCGGAATAAATCCACGATAACATAGATTGAGAAAAATGCAATACAAAAATCGAAATTTTTTGGGGGGGGATAGATTTCAAGGCAGAATCGGGTCCCGCGCATCTAATGATGCGGGTAAAGAAGGGTTGCAAGAAAGGGGATGGCGGGCATTGAACGAGTTATCAGACACGACAAGTCCTTTGAAACCAGAGACCTTCTCTTCCGATGAGCCTGTGCCGACGGCGCCGCCGACATGGGTGCGAATTGGACTGGTGGCCGCAGCCACGGTCGTTCTGGGCGGGATGGCGGCGGCCTGGTGGTACCGAAAGACGCTCATACGGCTGAGGCAGGCCGAAGAAACGGCTGGCGATCCACAATTTGGTATTTCGCCGGAGGATGCATCCGAAGAGTTGTAGGGATGAAATCCGGAGAAACAGCGGCGATGACCGCAGAAAACCGGAGACGTTCAGGACAACTGGGAGATACGCGCGGCGAGATCGAAGTCCTTGGCGGTCAAACCGCCGGCGTCGTGGGTGACGAGGGCCAGGCGGACGCGGTTGTAACGGATGTCGATGTCGGGGTGGTGGCCGGCTTGCTCGGCGAGCTGGCCGACGTGGTTAACGAAGCCAAGGGCGGCCACGAAGTCGGCGAACTGGAAGGTCCGGACGAGTTCACCGGATTCGACGCGCCAATCGGCGAGGCTGTTGAGGCGAGATTCAATTTCGTGGGCTGCAAGTGGGGACATGATTGAGCTCCGAGGGTGAATTGGCGAACTCCTGCAAAGACGACTTTACTCCGTAAGTGGAGATGTGAGGACGGCGGTCCGGGATTCCTGAGAGGATGAAAAGCAGAGGACGGGAGGGATTGAGGGAGAGCGATGCCTGAAGATCCGACATCGGCGCGCATTGCGATGACGACCGTGGCGAACGCGGAGGAGGGTGAACGGCTGGGGCGGATTCTCGTGGAAGAGCGGCTGGCGGCCTGCGCAACGGTGATTCCGGCAGTGCGGTCGGTCTACTGGTGGAAGGGGCAGGTGGAAACGGCAGCGGAAGCGCTCGTGATGCTGAAGACCGTGGTGGAAAAGGTGGGTTTGCTGGAGGCGCGGCTGAAAGAGCTGCATGGTTATGAGACGCCAGAGTTCGTTTCGATTGCGGTGGAAGGCGGCAGCGAGGCCTACATGCGGTGGCTGGAAGGGTGCCTGGGCGGGGCGTGACGTGGGGATTTGGCCGGAGCCTCGCGAGGGTTAAGATGGGCGCCGGGAAAAGAGGGGTTCTGGTATTCTGGGCAACAGCGGTTTCCCCGGAGCGGACGTGCCGCAGCAGGGCTCAGAGCCATTGAGGTGCTTGCGTACTTCGTCATGCGATGGTTGATGATCGGGCTTTTGGTCTCACTGGTTGGGCTGTTGCTTGCGGCCGCAGGCATGGCGCGCCATATCCGGCGGCATCATCGAGTCGAGCGGGAGAGACGGACGGGCCTGGGCGAAGAGACCGAAGTTGAGACGGAATCGTGAGGAGCGGTGTTGAGCGAGCGGATCAGTGAGTTCAAGGGATGGTCGCCCAGTGTGGCGGAAGCGCGCTTGCCGGCAGGTTTGCGTGGGGCAGCGATCGTGCTGGGCGGGAGCGTGCTGGCGGCGGTGTGCGCCCATGTGGCTGTGCCGCTGTGGTTCACCCCGGTGCCGCTGAGCCTGGAGCCGCTGGCGGTGTTGCTGCTGGGGTTGTGGCTGAGCCCGCGGCTGGCGGCGACGACGCTTGCGGCGTATCTGGCCGAGGGAGCGCTGGGACTGCCGGTCTTTGCGCCGGTGGCGGGGATGGCGAGCGGGATGGCGCATCTGCTGGGACCGACGGGTGGGTACCTCGTGGCGTATCCGGCGGCAGCGGCGCTGATTTCATTTTTGTGGCGGCGGATGGGGCGCGGGTTCAGAGGGGCCTTGCTGGCCGGCGCGGTGGGCGATCTCGCGATCCTGGGCTGCGGGGGGCTTTGGCTGGCCGTTTGGGTGCATGAGCCGGTCGCGAAGGCTCTGGGGATGGGCGTGGCGCCGTTCCTGCCGGGCGACGCGCTGAAGGTGGCCGCGGCAGCCGGGGCGGCGGCGGGATGGGTGCGAATAAGGCGCCTGCGTTCTTGAACAGTTTCATATAAGAAAGACAGCGTTCGTTGTTTTGAAAGGATCACCCCACATCGTGAGCACGCAGCAGGACATCTCCAGCCAGGTCGTCGGTACTTCCCCTGTCGAAATCTCGATTGCGCACAGCCCTGACTCGGACGACGCCTTTATGTTTTACGGGCTGGCGACGAACAAGGTGCGGGTTCCGGGGTACAAGTTTACCCACACTCTGTGCGACATCGAGACGCTGAACCGGCGGGCGCAGGAGGAGGCGTGGTTCGACGTTTCGGCGATCAGCTTCCACGCGTATCCCTACGTCCAGAAGGATTATGCGCTGATGGGCTGCGGGGGCAGCGTGGGCGAGGGCTACGGGCCGATGATCGTTTCGAGCCGCAGGCTGACGCTGGAGGATCTGAACCACGTGCGGGTGGCGGTGCCCGGGACGCTGACGACGGCCTACCTGGCGCTGAAGATCTTCAACCCCGGGATCGCCACCGTGACGGTGCCGTTCGACCGTATCATCCCCGAGATCCTGGCGGGCGAGTACGACGCGGGATTGATCATCCACGAAGGTCAACTGACATACACGTCGAATGGACTGTATAAGACGCTTGACCTGGGTGTGTGGTGGCGGGAGACGACGGGACTGGTGCTGCCGCTGGGAGGAAACGCGATACGGCGGTCACTGGGGGCGGCGACGCACAGGATTGTGTCGAAGGCGCTGCGGGACAGCATCCGGCATGGGCTGGAGCACCGGGAACAGGCGCTGGAGTATGCGATGCAGTTTGCGCGAGAGCTCGATCCGGGGATGGCGAGCCGGTTTGTGAGCATGTATGTAAACGAGCGGACACTGGATTATGGTCCCGATGGCCGGGAGGCAATCCGGAAGCTGCTGGAGATGGGATACGAGCGGGGAGTCATCACGGTCGCACCGGCCGTAGAGTTTGTGGATTGAAGCCAGGGGAGCGGGCGGGAGAGCTCCGCGCGGGGCGGGGATTACTTTAGGAGCAACATCAGGTGAGAAGAGTCATTTGTTTTAAGTAAGAGAGTCGGTTCGAAATCTAAATTATTTCTAACTTTGGCCGATGCATCGGTTGGGAGGGTAGTGACCGATGCTCACGAATACGCCACCGATATTTCTGCTGGGTTCGCCGGAGCCTGAGCTTCTGACTGCGATCGAGCCGGTGTTGACCGCGTCGGGGCCGCGCGTGGAGGTTGTGCTGTCGGCGGAAGCGGCATTGGAGGCCATGACCGGAGCGAGCCGTCCGGCTCTGGCGCTTCTGGACGTGAAGCTGCCGGGGATGGAGATGGGGCAGTTGCTGGCGGCGGCGCGCGCGGCGGCGGGGGACGATTTTCCGATTGTGCTGATCGCCGATGCGGTGACCCAGGAGTGGATTGACCGGATGGCGGAGGGGGTAGTGGACGACATGGTGCTGCGGACGTCGGACGCGCAGTATTGGCAGTTGCGGATCGGCATGGCGCTGCACACCCACAGGCTGGCGCACGAGGTGGAATCGCTGCGCGAGGCGGCGGCGATGCACGCACAGCTGGACCGGCTGACCGGTGTATACAATCGCGAGACGCTGATGGCGATGTTGTTTCGCGAGACGGACCGGGTGCAACGGATGAACGGGGGACTTTGCCTGGTGTTGTTCGATATCGACGATTTCGGGCACTGGAACTCGCGGCTGGGTACGCGCGCGTGCGACGAGCTATTGTGCCAGGTGGTGGGCCGGTCGATGCGGCTGCTGCGGAGTTACGACCTGCTGGGCCGTCCGGGAAACGACGAGTTTCTGCTGGCGCTGCCGGGGTGCGGAGTCGCAAATGCGGTACTGCTGGCCGAGCGGCTGCGGTCGGAGGTGTTTTCGGCGCCATTTCGCGTGGGTGGCGAGGCGATCCGGCTTTCGGCCTGCTTCGGAATCGCTTCGAGCGGGGGACGGTCGCCGGTGGTGGTGCTGCGAGAGGCCGAGCAGGCGCTGCATTGGGCGCAGGAGATCGGGCCGGAGTCGATCCAGTGCTTTGGAGAGCGGGAGCAGCCGGAGGCGTCGCCGGTAACCTTCCTCTCGGCGAGCTCCGGAGACGAGTTGCTGGCGTGGTGAGGCGCGATCAGGCCGGCTGGGCGTGCGGCGCTTCCTCGCTCTGCCGCAAGGGCTGCGGATCGTCAAGGCGGCGCGGCGGGCCGACGCTCTCCTCAAGGAACTGCTGAAAGACGTCGTTCGAGAACAGGCGGCCCTGCGGAGTGAGGCGGGCGGTGCGGCCGGCGAACTGGAGGAGGCCTTCGTCAGCGAGCCGCGCCGCGGTCGGGATGGCCGGGGCGACACGGGCGGCGCCGAATTCGCGTTCGAGAGCTTCGATCTCGACTCCGGCATTGAGCCGCAAGCCAAGAAACCAGGCCTCTTCGTGCTGGCGGGCGGGAGAGAGCCAGGCGATTTCAGGAGGTTCGGCGGCTTCGAGATAGGATTGCAGGTTATCCGTGGTGGTCGAGCGCAGGACGTAAGGATCGCCGGGCGGAGCCGGGTCATGCTGCGGGAGAGCGCGGAGCATCGAGGACGCGTCGAGACCGAGGCCGAGATAGGGACGGCGGCGCCAGTAGCGGAGGTTGTGCCGGGACTCGAAGCCGGGGCGGCTGAAGTTCGAGATCTCATACTGCACGAGGCCAGCCGCCGCGAGGCGGTCGATCGCGCGCGCGTACATTTGGGCGATGACTTCATCGTCAGGGACCAGAGCGGCATGATAGCGGGAGCCGCCGGCGAGCATTTCGCGGCCGAGACGGGAGTCCTCGTCGACTTCGAGCATGTAGATGCTGGCGTGGGGGACGGCGGAGTCGACGAGAGCGGAGAGCGACGCGTCCCAGGAGGCGAGGGTCTGGCCGGCGAGACCGGCGATCAGGTCGACATTCAGGTTGGAAACTCCGGCGGCGCGGAGGCGGCTGAGGTCGGAGGCGACGGTATCGCGGTTGTGGAGGCGGCCGCTGGAATGGGCTTCCGCGTCGAGGAAGGATTGAACGCCGAGGCTGATGCGGTTAATCCGGGCAGAGACGAGGGCCTCGAGGGTCTCGTCTGGCAACTGGCCGGGGGCGCACTCGACGGTAATCTCGGCGTCCGGCAGGAGGTCGAAGCGAGCGCGGATTGTTTGCAAGAGGCGGGTGAGCAGATGCGGCGCGAGGAGAGTTGGCGTGCCTCCTCCGAAGTAGATGGAGTCGACACGATGAGGGAGCTCAACGCCCATGTGCGCAGCCCAGGCCGGGGCAGCGGACAGATCTTCGATCAGACGGCTGACGTAGCGCTCGTGATCGCGAGCGGGATAGACGCCGGAGGCGAAGTTGCAGTAGGTGCACTTGGAGCGGCAGAAGGGGATGGAGACATAGAGCCCGAGGGCGCTGTCGTATTGGCCGGCCACGAATCGATTGTTGCACGCTGCGGCGCTGCAGGGCAGTCACTTGCCCGGGGCGCCGCTCATGCAATGATGGGGTACAAGGGGAACGGCATTGAAGGCCTGGCCAATTCTGGGCGTTCTTGTGGTGGAGGCGATCCTGTTCGGGGGGCACTGGTTCGTGTACCGGACATGGGTCGACTTCCGTGGAGCGATCGATCCTGCAGACGGCCTGGGGATGCAGGGCGTGGCGGTGGCACTGGCATTCAGTTTTGTAGCCGCGGCGCTGTTGAGTTTCCGGTACTCGAGCCTGCCGGTGCGCGTTTTTTACTGCCTTGCGTCGGTGTGGCTTGGGTTTCTGAACTTCTTTTTCTGGGCATCGTGTTTGTGCTGGGTGGCGTGGTGGGGAGCGAGGTTGACGCCGCTTGCGAGGCACGCGCCGGGATTGCGCCCCTGGCTGTCAGCCTGCCTGTTTGGCGTGGCTGCGCTGGCCGGCGCGTACGGGGTGTTGAACGCGTTTTGGATACGGGTACGGCGGATCGGAGTTAACCTTCCGGGGCTTCCGGAGACGTGGCGGGGCCGGCGGGCCGTGTTGATGAGCGACCTGCACCTGGGAAGCATCAACGGAGCCAGATTCTGCCGGCGGATTGTGGCGATGGCCGCTCGCTGCGAGCCGGATGTTGTATTTCTGCCGGGCGATCTGTTCGACGGGACGAAGGGAGATCTGGCCCGATTGACGGCTCCATTGAAAGAGCTCCGTCCGCGATTCGGGGTCTTCTACACGACGGGGAACCATGAGGAGTTCACCAGCCCTGCGCCGTATCTGGAGGCCGCCGCAGGAGCAGGGCTGCGCATCCTGGCCAATGAGCTGGCAAGCGTGGACGGATTGCAGGTGGCGGGCGTCAACTACGGAGACTCGACGTATCCGATCCGGATGAAGGCGGCCCTGGAGGCGATGCGGCTGGAGCGGCACCGGGCGAGCATCCTGCTGAACCATGCGCCGACACGGCTCCCCATCGTGGAGGGCGCGGGATTTAATCTGCAACTCTCGGGACACACGCACGGGGGGCAGATTTTCCCGTTTACGTGGCTGACGCGGCGGGTGTTCGGGAGGTTCACAAGCGGATTGCACCGATTCGGGGCACTTGCCGTGTACACGTCGACCGGTGCGGGGACATGGGGTCCTCCCATGCGGGTGGGGACGCGCCCGGAGATTGTGGTGATCGAGTTTGAATGACCCTGCGCGATTGCCAGAGGGTCAAGGGCGCGAGCGGCGACCGAACAGGGTCCAGCGCGGCGGAGGCGGCGGAGCCTGCGGCGGCTCTTCGTGAGGGTGCTCGAAGTGGAGGCGGCGCTCGGTCCACTCTCCGGAAGAGAAGAAGCGCGGGCCCACTTCGATGAGACGGGGAATCATGCGGAAGACCGCTACGCGGTTCCAGGGCTGACCGTTTCTCATGCGGAAACCCTTTTCGTTGAGACTGGCGACGATGTCCGAATAGGAGTAGTCCTGCGCCAGGAGCTCCATCATGAGCATGAGTATCCGATGCTCGGTGGGATCGGGTTCGAGGCGGAGGCAGTCGTCCGAGACGCGCAGCCCATAGGGGACGTCTTCATTGAAATCGCCTTCGAGCGGGGCCTCGGCGTCGGGCAGTTCGCGGCGCCATTCGATGGCAACCATCTGCCAGCCGGCCTCCGTGCGCTGGCGGATCCGGTCGAGGCTGAAGGGGGAGGAGACGACGTCGCGCATGCGCTCAAAATAGGCCATGGGAACCTCCTGAGGTAGCACTTTCAAGCTACAGGGCAATTGACAGGCCAAAGACGCAGGGAGCCGGCACTTCTGGAAGTAGTTTAGAAACAGCCAGATGGCGATTCGGCCAGGTGCCGGAGCGGGGCGGATTCTGTCCGTAAACAGAATTGCGTGTCCAGTTGCGGACATGGTGAGCTGACCGAGTTCGAGGACGAGCAAGCAGCGGCGCAGAGTTGGAACCGGGTCGAAGTGTTGCCCGCGAACGCCCCGGGGCTCGTTTGGTGTCAAGAGGCGAAGGCAACGTCGCGGCGTGTAAGTAATTACAAATGCAGGTGATAATGCGAGGGTTGGCGGTTGCATGAAATTCCCGCTGGATTGCGTAAGCTAAAGACATTCACAAAGCGATAGGAAACATGCATGACGGAAAGCCGAAACTGGCTTTCCTAATCTTCTTCAGGCCATTTCCGCAGATTTGCGGACGGGGAGAGAAGACGAGGCACGAAATCATTCTTCAGATGCTTTCATACCCATTCATTCATGCATTCCCAAGGCGATTTCGAAGTGAAGTTGCCGAAAGCTCCTTTACCACGGGCCGAGGACTGCGGAACAGTGGCCGGGAATGGCGGAAAAATGGCCGTAAAAGAAGGGAAGCGGACGGAAGCGGCAAGACGCAAGAAGAACAGGTGCGAGGCGGACGAGACGGGTCCGGGACATGGGGACGGCGAGTCCGGTAAGAGCACCGGGGTGCGGCTGGAAGAACTGGCGATCACGGCGGTGACGGGTTCGGAGGGGATCGCCCGTTTGCGCGAACTGGCGCGGATGGCGTTTCGCAGGAGGAGTCTCCACGTTGCATCGCATGTGCTCGAAGATGCGCTGGAAGGGGATACGGCGAGCGTTCAAGTCCTAATCGGGATACTGGAGCCGGGCAAGGATCAGAAGGCGACAGGAGCCAAAGGACGCGGGCGCAGCCTGGCGGAGATCTGGGCAGAAGAGCCACCCTGGGAAGAGTCGAGGGAAGAGTCGGCAGAAGTTGGCATGGGAGGCCGGGAACCGGAAGAGTAGGGCCGGTTTTTGGCGTGGCGCAGGGCGTTTCGGGTCCGGAGGAACGGACTTGAGACGCCCTTTTTTTTTGGAGCAGAGCCGGCGCGGGATCGCGGCTGAAACACGCGGCTCAACCGATTTGCGGGCGGATTTGCGAAGAAGCGAAGGACGAGACCGGAATGAAGCTCACGAGAGACAGCTGGATGCGCATGGGAATGCGCCTGACGCAATGCGTTGTCCTGGCGGGACTGCTGATGGAAGCGGCGGCGATGCGGGGACAAGGGGTCGGGACGACAACGGTGCAAGGGACCGTGTACCTGGCGAACGGCCAGCCGGCCTCGGGCACGCTGACGGTAAGCTGGCCGGCGTTCACTACCGCGAGCGGGCAACTGGTGGCGGCCGATAAGACGAACGTGACAATTCCGGCGGATGGATTTGTGAGCATCAATCTGGCGCCGAACCAGGGAGCGATGCCGGCGGGCGAGTACTACACGGCGGTGTTCTATCTGAGCGACGGAACGGTGACGACGCAGTACTGGGTGGTGCCGCAGGCGGCGCAGGCGACATTGGCGCAGGTGCAGGCGCAGATTATGCCGGCTTCACAAGCAGTGCAGGCGGTGAACAAGGCATACGTGGACCAGGCGGTGACAGAGGCGTCGGGAAATCAACTGGCGGTAGCGGGAGGCACGCTGACGGGGCCGCTGTTTCTGGCCGGAGATCCGACGCAGGCGACGCAGGCAGCGGACAAGCACTACGTGGACTCGAGCTTTGCGCAGGCGGTGCCAACGACGGGCGGAGCGGTGACGGGAGCGTTGACGGCGAAGCAACTGGGCGGAGCGTACGAGGTGGACCAGTTTACGGGCGCGGACTTCGGAGCGAAGCTGCAGGCGTGCCTGGCGGGACTGAATTCGACGTATGGCGGGACGTGCGACGCGCGCAATTTTACGGGGACGCTGGCGATGGGCGCGAACGTAACGATGGCGACCGGGAACACGACGATCGAGCTGCCGTGCGCGACGATTGCAACCTCAAGCCAGTTGGTTGTAACCGCGGGAACGCGAAACGTGGCGATCAGGGGATGCGCGCTGCGGGGCGGCAGCGCCGCGAACGGCAACCAGGGCGGGACGGTGTTGGAGTACTCGGGTGCGGCGGCGGCGGTCGAGGTGGGAGACCCGACCTACGCGCAGGACACGATGGGATTCCACATGGACAATGTGGCGATCAGCACCACCGGAGCGACGAGCGCCGCTGCAGAGGGACTGGTTGCCTACCGGACGCAGGAACTGGATCTGGAGAGCCTGTACTTTCTGGGGAACTCGAATCAGACGGCGATGACGCTGGACGGAACGGGGAACTACACGGGAGGCACATTCTACGACAACGCGTTCAACGGGTTTAAGACGGCGGTAAACGCGATAGGGCATCAGGTTACGAATCCGGCGACGACGGACTGGCTGAACGCGAGCGCGTTTGTGCGGCTGCACATCGACTGCCCGACGAGCAACGGGAGTCCGATTGCCGGGACGGTGGGCATCAACCTGGCGCAGGGGGATGGGAACACGTTCACGGGCGGAGACGTGGAAGGATGCTCGACGGCACTGCATCTGGGAGCGAACGCGCAGAACAACACCATCGTGGGGCTGAGGAACGAGAACTCGACGGACCAGGTGGTGGCGGACGCGGGGAGCTCGTACAACAACTGGATGACAGGCGGCACGATGTTTACCGGCGCGCTGGTGGACAACGGCACGCGCAACAGCTTCCTCGACACGTTTCACCGGAGTTTCAACGGACTGAATGGCGACTGGTACGGGAGCCAGCAGGACGCGACGGTAACGAACCACTACCGGCTGGGGATCGGGACGGGAAACGAGCGTGGATTGCTGAACGAGATCCAGACGGATTACGGATACCGGTGGATCGACGGATACACCGATGCTACGGCGGGAGAGCAGTACTACCAGGTACAGGATCTTTTGAACAACGTGAACCGGCTTTCGATCGGGCAGTACAACCACGGGCAGTCGAGCACCAACAACCAGACGGTTCTGAACGCGGCAGGGACGGGCGCCGTAGTGCTGAACGGGTCGAATAACGCGGGGACGGGCGGGGTAGTGTTCGGATCGGGTGGACCGAGCGAGACGACCGTGGCGACGATCGACAGCGCGGGCGATGCGCAACTGAACGGGACGCTCCAGGTGAACGGCGCTTCGACGTTTGTGAACACGCCGACGGTGAAGAACCAGGCAGACGCGGAGATCGATGCGACGCTGTGGGCGGGGGCGACGACGAGCCAGAAGGAATCGTACATTTACAAGGACTGGAACGGCGCCAGCCAGTGGTACATGGTGAAGGATGCGAGCAACAACTGGGCGCTGAACTCGGCCGTGGGCGGACTGGACAGCTTCAAGGCATACCAGAGTACGAACAGCGGAGACACGTATATCAACGCGTCGAATGCGACTGGCGCGGTGCGGATCAATTACGAGACGGGCGCGGGCACGGCGTTCAATATCTACGGAGGCGGGAGCGGGAACCTGTACGCGAGCTTTACGGGGACGAACGCGATCAAGTTTCCAGGACTGGCCGCCGGAACTGGACACGACTGCCTGCAGATCGACAACTCCGGGTACATCACGAATACAGGGTCGGCGTGCAGCACGGGAGTGGGGACAGTCAACTCCGGAAACTCGGGACAGATTGCGTATTACTCGGCGAACGGGACGACCCTGGCGGGTATGAGCACGATTCCGGTTGGGTCGGGCGGCACAGGAGCAGCGACGGCGGCGGGGGCTTTGTCGAGCCTGGGCGGCGTGTCGAAGTCTGGCGACACCATGACGGGGGCGCTGACGGCGCCGCAGTTCAACGGACCCGTGAACGGCAATGTTACCGGCAACCTGACAGGAAATGCCTCGACCGCGACAACGCTGGCAGCCGCACCGGGGCAGTGCGCGGCGGGGCAGTTTGCGACGGGCGTTACAGCGAACGGGACGTCGAACTGCACGGCGGTGAGCTATACGCAGTTGGCCGGAGCGGCACCGACCTGGAACCAGAGCACGACAGGGACCGCGGCCGGATTCACCGGATCGCTGAGCGGAGACGTGACGGGAACGCAGGCCGCGACGGTGGTAGCAAAGGTGAACGGGGCGAGCGTGCCGGCATCGGCAGCGTTGACGGGGACCAATGGCAGCGGACAGATTACAGCGGTATCCACTCTGCCGACGACGGCTGAGCCGGCTCATACGGGCGATGTAACCAATACGGCCGGGGCGCTGGCGATGACGGTGAGAGGGATCAATGGCGTGAGTCTTAGCGGGTTGACGAGCGGACTGTTGAAAAATGCAACGGGGACGGGCGCGCCCAGCATCGCGGTTCCCGGCACCGATTATGTTACGCCAGGTGGAAGCATCACCGGGACCGCCGGCAATGTGACCGGAACGGTGGCGACGACGAACGGAGGAACGGGTGCGACAACGGCGGCACAAGCATTGGCAAACCTGGGCGCGGCGGCGCTCTCGGGCGCCTCGTTTTCGGGAGCGGTAACGGCCCCGACGATCGAAGGTGCACTCTATGCCGATCGGGAACAGACCCCGGCAAATACCGGAAATAATGGGATTGCAAATTCGCTGGCGCAGTGCAGTTCGTTGGGCCAGACGGCGTGTTCGATCATTGTTCCTCCGACCTACTCGCAAGCGGAGGCGCAGCCGTGGGGTAGCGGGAACGTTATGAACACCGACTATACCCACGAGTACGGGCCAAAGAGCACTGACCCGTTGGGATGCGTGACCGACTGGCGCTGGGGTGCGCCGCAGGTTCTGTGTAACCAGGGGTTGGCGAACGGGACCTCGGGGAGATTTCTGGGAAGTTCGCCCATATTCGCGCAGAACGTGACGATGGTGGGGCAGGGGTTTTCGCCCTGGTCTCCGCAGGCCCTCACCGTGCAATACACGTCGTTTGCCGGCAGCCGCGATTACCAAAACGAAGAAACCTATCTGGCCGCCGAGACAAATACGGCGGTAGTTAATACTTCCGGGAGCGCATATAACTTCCTGGCGAATATGTATCACTATGGCCTGGGAGATTCGATCCCGATCTTTACGACCTCTTACAGCGCGGGCCAGGGACTGGCGCAAAACGAGGGGATGGAGTGGCGCACACGCTGGGAGGAGACCGGGAATGTATTGGACGCGGCACTTACGGGCATGACCTGTGGAACGAGCTATCCGTCCTGTACCTTTTCGATGACACAAACCAACGGGCTAACAGGAAGTTATGGCACGGACCTGGCTTTGATCGACCTCACGAACGCGTATAACGCCGGCTATATCTCGAGGATTACAGCTGGAACGTTCACTGGTTCCGGTACGAATTGGGACTCGACCTATGGCGATACGACGGGCACCGCGACGACAACTGCGGCGGTGAACAATACAAGCGGCGGCAATCCCAATCAGAACACGTTTCCCCAGTCGAATGTAACAATACCGCTAAATAATGTGCAGACGCTGAGTGGCTCGGCTGCTTTTTCTGTGGGGCAGATCGTTTGCATGTTTGACAGCGTAGACCCGAGCTGGCAGTGCGCGCACATCACGGGGGTATCGATCACAGGCGGGTCCGGAACTATCACCGTGGACCGGATGAACTGGCCTCTGAGCAGCGGCTCGACGGTTTCGGCGGGCGGCCTCGCCGGATATGGCTTCGGCATGGACGCCGACTGGGTAACTCCTGGTAATTACAACGGATATGGTGGTTCGGACTTTGCTCCAAACGGCACCATCCGGCAGGTGTACCCGATCGTTTCAAACGCGAGCGGGAACACATTGACGATCTACACGCCCGCAGGGGTCAACGGGAACATCGCTACGCGGGCTTATGGGCAGATGGGGTCCGGAGGCAGCGGGGCTGTTACCGTCGCCGGCGGCGCTGTAACCGGCTGCACCGTTTCCGGCGGAACTGGATACTTCGGCGCGACCGAGCCGCCGCAACTGACGGTAACTGGCATCACTTACACGACGGCGCCAGTGATCTATGTGAGTGCGATATCAGGTGGCGCATTGTCCGGATGCAGCGTGGCCGCCGGCGGATCGGGGATTACCGGAACGCCGACGGTGGTCGTGACGCCATCGAACAGCTACCATATCTATCCGCAGGCACGGACGTACAGCGTATATAACGCAACGACCGGGGCCGTAGATGGTTCGGACATCGTAACTACGCCTGCTGTGGGGACCTTCGCCAACGGGGATTCTGTAGAGCAGCCTCACTATTTTCGCGTGAAGATCGAAGGGCTGAATGCCGCGACCGCCATTTGGCAAGAGGGTGGCCAGCATAACAATCTGACTTTCCAAAGCTCGGGTAGTTTTGGCAGTAATGACTACGAGGCTACTTTCAACAACGCCAACGATCCTACGGTGTACCAGAACTATCCGGCCGCGCCAGAGCCTTACATGGTGGGGCGCGGCCAACTGTCCACTCCATACGGAATCTCGCTCGGCGGACCTCATCGCAACGGTCTCATGATGCTTCTGCCGCCATACGGCGGCAACGGAGGATCGAGGACGGGTGCAGTGGTGGTGCGGTGTGGATCGGCCTTGCAATGTGCGGCGTGGAACACAACGGTGCCGGTATTGAACCTGAATAACGCCACAGGCGCGAACAATGTTGGCGAGGATGTTCTTGGCTATAATCCCGCCACACAGACCTGGACGGTCACTTCGGGAGCTACTGGGTATGCCGGAGCGTCTCCATCTTGTACGTATACCTTTGGTCCAAACGGAATGTCATCGTCTGGGCCTGGGTGCGCTTCGTCGTCCGGAAGCTCAATGAATGCCGGCGCTCCCGCCCCGCTGCAGTTTCTGGGAACGGGTGCGGACGGCGCGAACACGAACGCAAGCGGAGCAATTTACGGCGTGAAGTATTACACGAATTTCACCGTTCCTAGCGGGAACACCGTTACCGTGAATGCCAGCGGCGGTCCGGGAGGGCTAATAGTTCACGCCTCTGGAGCCTGCGTCATCAATGGCACAATTCTGGCTAATGGGTCGCAGAATACGACCAGCGAACATGGGGTCGCGGGAGGAACGGGAGGCGGGGGCGGCGGCGGTACGGCGGCAGGAACCGCAGGCCTTGGCTCTTACCCCTCGCAGGCGCAAACCGGCTACGGAGGATGGCCATCCGGAGCAGGAGGCGCAGCTTCCGGGGGAGTTGGCGGCGCTGGAAATAGCTTCAGCGGAAACGAGTTGCGCGCATTTGTGGACACTCTGCCGCTTGATGGAATCTATGGTCAGGGTGGTGGAGGAGGTCAGGGTGGAAGCTCGGGAGGCGCGGGCGGCAACGGCGGGGCGATTGTCGTCTTGATCTGCCAATCGATCAGCGGAACCGGGACGATTGATGTGAGCGGCGCAGCCGGGACCAATGCGGCCGCCAACAACACAGGAGCTGGAGGCGGGGGCGGCGGCGGCTTGATCATTCTGTCTTCGCAGGCCAGCGAGACGTTCTCGGGGCTGACACTGAACACCGCGGGGGGCGCCGGCGGCACCTGCGGTTCGTACACCGGCTGCGGCGCCGGCGGTGCAGGCGGCAGCGGATCCCTGACGGAGTATCAGAATTGGTAGGGAAGCCTTCCGCCTTGGAGGAATTGTGCCGGAATCGGGAGGTGGCGGGAGGCTCAAACAAGTGCGCGGCGCGTCCGACGGCCCGGAAGAACTGGATCGCCGGGAACTGGAGCGGCTTGGGAACATCCTCGATGAGCGGCCGAGGAGTTTGCGCGGGCGCACGGTCGCCATGGGACTGGCCGAGCGGCTGCTGGTGGTCCGGACGCGGGACGGACGCACGGAGCCGCTGAGGGCGAACGCCGCGCAGAAGATCTTCGAGAGGCGGCGGGGGCAGCGGAATATCGTGCTCAAGGCGCGGCAACTGGGGATGACGACCTGGACGGCCGGCAGGTTCTTCCTGAGGACCATCACACAGCCGGGAACGCTGACGCTGCAGGTGGCGCATACGCGGGAGTCGGCCGAGGAGATCTTCCGGATCGTGCACCGGTTCGTGGACTGGCTGCCGGAGGAGCTGCGGACAGGCGTGCTGAGGACCTCGCGGGCCAATGCGCGCCAGATCGTATTTCCGGAGATCGATTCGCAGTACCGCGTGGTAACAGCGGGGGACCGGAACGCGGGTCGGGGCCTGACGGTGCAGAACCTGCACTGCTCGGAGCTGGCGCGCTGGCCTGGGGATCCGGCGGATATCCTGGCGGGACTGCGGGCGGCGCTCGCCCCGGGAGGCGAGCAGATCCTGGAGTCGACGCCTCAGGGCGTGGGAGGCTGTTTTCATGAGGAGTGGCTGAAAGCGGACGAGACGGGCACGGTCCGGCACTTCTTCCCGTGGTGGATGGAGGGGCGCTACCGGGCCAAGGCTGTGGACGAGGCGAGTTTGACCGATGAGGAACGCGGGCTGCGGATGCGGCACGGACTCGATCTGGGTCAGATCGCCTACCGGAGGCGGATCCGTGCGGACTTTCGCGGGCTGGCGGCACAGGAGTACGCCGAGGACGCGGAGAGCTGCTTTCTGGCGAGCGGAGAGTCGGTGTTTGAATTGACTGCCGTGGAGGAACGGCTGAAGTCGGCGCCCGAACCGGTGGAACGGCGGCGGAACGGAGAGCTGGAGATATGGCTGCCGCCGGTGGCGGGGAGGTCGTATCTGGTGGCGCTCGATCCCGCCGGCGGCGGCAGCGAGGGCGATTACTCGGCCATGGAGGTGCTGGAACTGGAGACCGGACTGCAGTGCGCGGAGTTCGCCGGGCACGTGGGAGGGCTGGAGTTGGCGCAGCTGGCCGCAGGGCTGGCGCGGGAGTATCACCAGGCCTGGCTCGTGGTGGAACGGAACAACCACGGCGGCGGAATTCTGGCGCTTCTCGAGAGCGTTTGTCAGTACGCGCGGATCTACAGCCAGGGCGGACAGCGGGGATGGCTGACCACGTCGGTGAGCCGGCCATCGGCGCTGGGGCGGCTGGACGCGGCGCTGGTCGAGCAGCCGGGGCGGTTCCAGAGCCGGAGGCTGCTGGGAGAGTGCAGGAGCTTTGTGCGGCTGCCCAATGGAAATACGGGAGCGCAGCCGGGAACCCACGACGACCGCGTGATGGCCATGGCCATCGCGCTGGGGGCGCGGGCGGAGCTCATGGAGGGAAGGCGAAGGCGGTCAACTGGCGGCTAGAGGCTGTTCTTCACTTTCGCGCGGCTGTGGGAAAGTTAATAACAGCCTCTGGGCCCCGCGAACTGCTATTTTCGAAGCAAGCATCGGACGTGATTGGGAGCGAGGGTTGGCGGTTCTGGCGGTACAACAGATCCGGCGGATGCGGGGCGGCGCGCAGGGGCAACTGATGCTGGGCGCCGATGGGAACATCTACGTAGTCAAGTTTCAGAACAACCCGCAACACACCCGGGTGCTCGCCAACGAGTTCCTGGCATCGCGGCTGGCGGCGGCAGCGGGACTGAGCGTGCCCGCGACCGAACTGGTGGAAGTCTCCAGCTGGCTGGTCGACAACACGCCAGAGCTCGAGATCGACCTGGGACAATCAAGGGAGAAGTGCCGTCCGGGACTGCAGTTCGGTTCGCGGTTTGCGGGCGGAACCATCCCCGGGCAGGTGGTGGATTTCCTGCCCGAAGAGAAGTTGGCCCAGGTGCGAAATATCGCCGAGTTCGCGGGGATCCTGGCGCTGGACAAATGGACCGGGAACTCCAACGGACGCCAGGCCGTCTTCACGCGCCGGCAGCGGGAGCGGCGATACAAGGCAGTCTTTATTGACTTCGGATACTGCTTTCACGCCGGAGAGTGGCGTTTTGAGGATGCGCCCCTGCGGGGCGTCTATTACCGGAACGATGTGTACCGGGAGATCGCCGGCTGGCAGTGGTTTGAGCCGTGGCTGACGCGGATCGAGACCATGGTCGAAGAAACGGTTTGGGCGGCCGCCGGCGAAGTGCCTCCGGAGTGGTATGGGGGCGACCTGAGCGAGATGGAGGCCCTGGTGGAGAAGCTGCTCAGGCGAAGATCGAGAATCCGGGAACTGATCGAGGAGTTCGGGAGATCGGACCGGATGCCCTTCCCGAAATGGAAGGAGTTGACGGGGCAAACCAGCGGCGACGCTTGGAAGCAGGCGAATTGGGGCCTAAGATGACGGGAGAATGAATTGCAGGACAGCTTCCAGCTCCTGGCCTTTCAGCGTTGCCTGCCGATATGAGGAGAGAGAGCGGCGGAGGGGCGCAGAGACCCGGGTGGGGCTGCGACGGGGCGGGATGGCGAAGGACACGAGCAGAGAGCGGATGGCTGAAAGCTGAGAGCGAACCTAGGATCATGACCGGCGGAATGCAAAGGCGTGCTTGCGAGTTCCACCTGCTCCGGTATGTGCCGGACGCGGTCAGAAACGAGTTTGTCCACATCGGCGTGATTCTGCGCGATGCGGAGACGCGGCGTCTGGAAGTCCGGTTCACGCGAGACTGGCGCCGGGTGCGCTGCCTGGACCCGGACGCGGATACGGACCTGCTCGAGGGGATGGAGAGCGAGCTGAGAAGGCGCTTCGAGGAGGGGCCCGAAGGAAACCTGATGCGACTGCTGGCGGAGTCGCTTTCACTCAGCGTACAGATCACCGACGCCAAGGCCTACCTGGCGGAGAGCCTTCCCGCCGGAGTCGAGGAGCTGATGCGTTTGTACGTAGACCCACTCAAGAGAGAAAAGCTTCCGCGCGTGAGCGGAAGAGCCGCGATACAAATGCGCATGCGCACGGAGTTTGAACATGCGGGCGTATGGGATCTGATGAGAAAGCGGATTCCTGCGTCCGACTATACCCGGCCTGGCGATCCGCTGAAGATCGATGCCGGGTACCGTCCCAACGGACTGGTGCGCATGTTTCATGCCGTGAGCCTGGAGCCCGGAGTGGAGATGGCAAAGGTGCTCGCGTTCTCGGCGGCGGGGCTGCGGGCCGGAGTGGAACGCGTCGATAAAGCTGTACTGGAGTTAACCGCCATCATCGAACCGGCTGCGAAGATCGGCGCAACCGACGACGAGCCGGAGCGGCTGGAGATGTACCGGTTTGGCGTGGAGACGATGGAGGAGCATCAGATTCGCGTGCTCACGACCTCGGATCTGGGACGCGCAGCCGAGACGGCCCGCCGCGAATTGCGCGTTTGACGTTGCGGAACAGCGGGCGTCATGTGCTGCCTGGCGTACGGTGGGGCTGTTCGTCTTCGCGACCGGAGTTGCCTGGAAATTTCCTCAGAGAGTTTGCAGATAATTATCCGCATTTGCGGTAGGATCAAATCCGAAGATGCAACGACGGCGGCGCGAGCTTGCCGGTAACAAGCGATGGTGTTGGCCGCGAGTCCTGGACCGCGTGCCGGCGATCTGGCGAAGGCATAACCCTGACGGGTTGTGCCTTTTTCTTTTGCAAAAAGGAAGGTGCGCGTGAAGGTAGGAGAACAGTTACGGGAAATCTGGCGGCAGGCAACCCGTCCCGCGGGCCGGGAGCGGGGCATCCGGCAATCCGGGATGGAAGCCGCGGCGGAAGCGGAACGGAAGACCCTGGCCCTGCCTGCCATCTTGTCGCCGGTTCAGTTTCCGAAGCAGCATCTTCCCAAGCCGACTCCAGCCAATCTGCGCCGGTTTGCGGAGACGCCGCTGGTGCGCCGGGCCATCAACGTGATCAAGGACCGGATCGCGGCGATGGACTGGCAGGTGCGGGTACGGCGCGGCGTGGAAGAGATCGGCTACGAAGCGCGCAAGCTGCGGGCGCTGCGGCGGATGCTCGAGGAGCCAAATGCGACCGACAGCTTTCGCTCTCTGATGGAACAGGCGATCGAGGATGCGCTCACCGGGGGGTTCGGCGCCATCGAGATGGAGCCGACGGGCGACCCGGAGCGTCCGGCCATGCTCTGGGCGGTGGATGGGGCCTCGATCCGGATCAACGCCAAGTGGGACGGATCGGAAGACTCGCCGCGTTATGCCCAGGCGCTCCCCGGCCAGCTCGAATCGAGCGCCGTGGAACTGCTTGACCGCCAGCTGATGTACATCCGGATGAATCCGCGCAGCTTCACCCCCTTCGGGCTGGGGCCGCTGGAGGTCGCCTTCGAAACCGTCAACCAATTCCTGAGCGCGCACCGGTTTGCGGGCAAGCTGGCAGCAAATTCCGTAGCGCAGTATGCATTGTGGCTGAACGAAGCCACACCGGCCCAGCATGACCGGCTGATCCGCTGGTGGCAGGACGAGATCGAAGGAACGGGACGAGTGCCGCTGCTCTCCACCGAGCAGAAGCCCGAGGTCCTGCGATTCGCCCAGGGGACGGATGCCGACCTGCGGCTGGCCTGGCAGGAGTTCCTGATCCGCATGATCGCCAACGCCTTCGGCCTGCCGCCGTTGATGCTGGGGCTCGAGGCCGACGTCAACCAGTCGACGGCCTCCGAGATGGCCGATGAGGCATTTCGCGGAGCTATCGCCCCGCTGGCGCAGCTGCTCGCCGGGCATATCACACGTGATCTGTTCGGAAAGTGCATCGGGTGGCGGGAGTTCGAGTTTGTCTTCAACGAGCTGAGCGCACGGGACGAAATGACGGAGCTCGAGGTCCAGGTGCAACTGCTGCAGGCCGGCGTGCTCACCGTGGACGAGGTGCGCGCCATGCGCGGACTGGGCCCGCTGGAGCAAGGAGTACCGGAGAAACAGGAAATATAGATCGGGGCTCACGGCCATCGAGCGGCAAAGATGATTTCGGAGTCCCGGCGGCGGATCGTTCTGTCTCGATCCGGACTATATCGCGGGAGGCCGGCGCTTGACTTGCTCAATGGTCTCAAATCCCTATCGGAGCGGAGATCGCATGAGACTGGAAGCCATGGCAGTAAAGTTTCCCCACGTGGAGGGGCATCCCAATCGGGTGCCTTTCGAAGGGATTTTGACCGTAGTGAATGTACCCAGCGATAGAGCGCCGGCGGGGGCACGCGGCCACAAGGTGATGCTGACGCGCGAGGCCGCGGAAAAGGCGCTTCCCTCGCTTCTGGGAATGGCCGTAGATTATCGTCCCGGCTGGGATGGCCACGACGCACGGCGCAAGATCGGCCTTCTAACCGAAGCGGACCTGATTGGCCAGAAGCTGATGGTCCGTGGATACCTCTACGCAAGGGACTTTCCCGAGGTGGCCACATCGATTCGAGCATCTTCTGCGGCAGGCCCCGGGGCCATGGGAATGAGCTACGAGTTAGCCGATGCGCGCGTTGAGGACATGACGGCCGATATCTGGAAGCTGACGCGAGTGACCTTCACCGGAGCGGCCGTTCTGCTGAGAGACAAGGCGGCGTACCGGGCCACAAGCTTCCGGATGGCGGTATAGCAAACTCGCGGATGGCAAGGCCATTTGCTGGCAGAGAGGCTCCGTTCAGGCGGAGCTTTTCTTTGTGCCCAACCGGGCGCATCGGGTAATTCATTGAAATCAACGGAAAGGAACGGCATGGAGATGGAAGAAAAACAAATTGTCGAACGGCTCGAAGCCGCCGCTTCGCTGCTGGAAAGGACGCTGAGCCTTCTCGAGGAACGGCTCACATCGGCGACCGCGCTCGCCGGCGACGTCGAGCGGATCTCGGCTACCGTCGAACAGAGCCGCCGCGAGACGGAACTCGCCGAAAAGCTTGCGGCGGCGGAACGGGAGCTGGGCGAGGTGAAGGCTGCTGCCGCGCCGAACCTCCTCAATCCGCTGCGCAGAACCCTCCCGACGGTCACCAGCGAGATGCTGGCCAAGCATGGCATCGGCGAAGGTCCGGTGGATGTGCGCACCCTGGATGCCGCGTTGGCCGGTCTCAGCCTGGAGCAGCGGATCGCGGTCAAGACCCAGCTGCTGCGGTCGGGTGCGATCGCTTAGAAGCAAGGATCAGGTTTCAGGGGTCAGGGATCAGATTGACGATCTGCTGCCACGAATGACCGCTGAGCCCTGAACCCTGACACCTGAAACCTGTTGAACGGCCCCTTGAACGGGGCGGAAAGAGCCTATGAACGCAACCTTTGCAGACATTCATGCAGCAGCGGACTACATCGGGCCGGGCGCTGTCGAAGTTCCGCTGTATCAGACCGAGATCTTCGATATCTGCCGCCGTTCGAGCCCCTTCGGGCAGCGCATCAAGCAGGTTCCGGCCACCGGCCATCCCTCGCGCTTCTTCGAGGAAACGGCCATTCCCAACCCGGGCACCGCGGGCTTTGTGAACCCGCGCAGCATCGCGCCTCCGGTGGTCAGCCCCACCCGCGTGGAGATGAGCGTGCCGCTCAAGGCCCTCGTCGCACAGATCAACTACAACCTCTTTGACATCGAACTCGGCAACCAGCAGCAGCAGTTCGCCTATCTGCAGGCCAAAGACCTCGTGGATACGGTCAGCGGCGTGATGGTGGCGCACGACGTGGCGCTCTGGAACGGCAACGACACCAGCCTGAGCGCGCCCACCACGACCCAGTACATGGGAGCCATCCCCCAGATCGTCGCCGGCGGCAACACCGTCACCATCGGCACCACTGCTTCCATCGTGGATGGGATCAAGGGCGCTGTGGCGCAGATGGTAGCCAGCACCGGCTACTATGTGCGGCCCACCGCCATCTACGCCAACCCGGTGCTCCTCGACCTGATCGACCGCGAGATGAAGACCGAGTTCAACGTGGTCCTGAACACCGAAAACATCACCGGCGGCGTGCGCGTGAAGATGCTCTCGACGCAGGCCGGCGACCTGCCCCTGATTCCCGATTGGAGCTTGGGTTACACCGGCACTCCCGGTTCGGGCTCGGCCGTGCTCCCGGCTTACATCGTCACCGAAGACCTGATCGAGTATCACTGGCTCGGCGACCCCACCCCCCGCATCTTCCAGTTGGGCCTTCCCAACTCCATGACCTATCAATACGTGGCGGTCAAGTTCGGCGCCATCGTGGTAAAGGGCGCCAACTTCGCTCATTACCAGGTGCTGGTCGACCGGTAGGTTCATGGCGGGAAGCATCGCTTGGCGAATCAGCAAAGAGGCTTCGCTCCGGCGAAGCCTCACTCGTTAACGGGTCAGTTATCCAGCAAATAGTCAATCAGGTAACTCGACTGCTGGGCGGCGGGAGTTTGAATCGACGCGCGCCGCCCAACGCTGGTGGAAGAGGGACGCATGGGCACTCCATATCTGCAGCCCGCGGATTATCCGAACTACGGGCTTCCGGCCGGAACCACGGCGGACTGGATCACCGCCGCAACCGCTCTGATCAATAACTACTGCCGGCGGCCGGATCTGAACGTCATCCAGTACACGGAGCGGCTGCGGCTGACCCGGGACTCGCAAACCGTGCTCCTGAGTTATCTGCCCCTGGCCCCTCTGGCGCCGGCAACATCGCCCCTGGTCAGCATCGAAGGCCGCTACGCAAAGCCGCGCCGCGGCGAGCTTCCCAATGAGCCGCTGCTCGAGATCGCGTGGGCGTTTTCGCTGCCCGGCCAATGGACAGCCATTGATCCAACCACCGTGGACTACGACCCCAATACCGGCGAACTGACGCTTCCCTGGAATGTCCTGGGGCTCCCCTACAACGAAGTGTCCGTTACTTACACGGCCGGCCTGGCGACGATCGGCGACGACGTCAAAACTGCGTGTGCGCAGATCGTGCGCAATGCGCAGTCGACGCCCGCGCTGAATGCCAGTAAGTCCAGGATCGACACAATGCAGATGCAGTACTTTTCGAGCTCGCTGGTGGATGAGACCGTGCAGACCTGGCTTCGTCCTTATCTGGCGAACAGGTTGGGGTGAGCTATGAGCGATACCGCGCCGCGCAACCCGGTGAGAGCGCCACAGTTACTCGCCGACGCTCTGCTCCGAAGCGTCCAGGGCACTTCGGCTCTCCTGCGGGTCACGGGCTCCAGCACCGACACGAGCATGTCCGAGGTGGGCCTCGTGGCCACGGTCTTCTCTGAAGTAACGGTCAGTCCCGTCGTGATGCGTAAGCTGCGGCCCACCTGGCAGGAAGGAGGCCAGTCGAAGTGGGAGTTACTGGTCTCGGCCACCAGCGTGGAACAGCAGGTAAGTGCGCTGGACCTGACTTCGGCCCAGTCTCTCTTTGCCATGACTCTGGCAGTTACCGTCTCCGGCCAGGACTATCTGATTGAGTCGATCGCTTCCAACGAGGCCTTCGGGCAGGTTTACATGTACCGGCTGCTGCTGCGCGAAGCGCGCCAGCAGGCAGTGTAACTGCCTTGGCGGCAGGAGCTTGATCTCATGCAAAATGCAAAAGACTCGTTTTACATGGCGTTGCGCACACGCCTCACGGCCATCAATCCCGGGCGCACCATCCTGATGCGCGGCGCCGTGCGGCCGGGAATTCTCGTTGAAGAAGCGGAAGCCCCTTTCAGCCAGCCACCCAGCGACGTCTTCGTGCTTCGCTGGCAGGGGCTGGGCGTGGACATGGACCTGTGCTCGACGATGGCGGCCGCGGAGTGCGAGATTCTCTACCAGACCTGTGGCACACAAAGCTTCGGCGGCCTGGATCGCGGGCGCGCTTTAAGTCAGATGGACGAAGAACTGGCTTGCATGCTTTCGCCCTTTTACACGCCCAAAATGAATTACACCGCGACCCCTCCGGCGGCGATGCTGACACAGGTCTTCTGGGATGAGCCGGCGCTGGCACCCATCGTCGTGCAACGCGACCGCCTCAGCCGCTCCGCGAAGGTAATGGTCTACAGCTACCAGGAACAGGGGGAATAAATGGGGGCCAATTGGTTTTCCGCGCCCGCGCCAGTAACTCGCCGTGCGCGTGCTTATTTCGCGCCCGTCAATCGCGCTGCGCAGACGCCGGTGCTCTTTGACCCGTCGCAACAGGGAAAATTCCCCCTCGACGCGCCTCCTGCGCCGTGGCTCAGCCTGGGCTATGTGCAGGGGCTTACCCGCAAAGCCACCAGCACAATCTCGCCGGTGCTCACTGGCATTCCTGCCGCGGCCCTCGACCAGGTGCGTGAGACCCTCGCAGCGCAGGTGAGTGTGCAATTCTTGAGTTGGACCAAGCTGACCATGGCGCTGGCCACTGGATCCCAGCACATGAATGTGCTCGCCCCTGCCAGCGGAGCGGTCGCTGCCGCGATGGGTGCCCAGGCCACGTCCGCGGTTTCACTGCAGAGCGGCTCGACAGCTTCTTCGATCGTGCTCGCCGCAGCGGACGCGGCAAAGTTTACCGCCGGCTCGATCGTGGCGCTCGACGTGGACTACACCGGGCAAACCGGATTCGTCGGCTGCCCCGTCTCGGGCGCATATCTCCGCCAACCCCTGGCCGACGTCGATTACATTCGCCGCGTGACCTTCAATGTCGGTCTGGTTTCGCAGGCAACCACTACCGGACTCACTCTGGCCGAACCGCTCATTGGCGGCATTCCCACTGCGGGAGCCAAACTCCAGGCAGTTACAGGCTTCGTGGACCGTGAGGGTGGTTGCTTCTGCCAGGAGTGGTCGGCCCTGTTCCTCATGGAGGGCAGCCAGGGCGAAAGGATCTTTTACCATTACCCGCGGCTCCAGTCGATGTCCGGCGCCGAAGAGGCAATATCACCGCTCGACGGGAAGAACAAAAATGGGCAGTCGCGCGTGAACCTGGTGGGCCGGTTTATGGCGATGCCAGTCATCGATCCACTGGACGGTGAGCGGGTAGTGTGCTACCGCAGCTTCCTGCCTGCCGCCAACGCGCTGATATAACTGCGAGTCACTCTGCAAACCGCAAACATCGAGAGCTACAATGAAGATCACGATCCAGGCACAGGACTATACGGCTTCGCTTGACGCCGCGAAACCTCTCACCGTCGAGCGCAAGCTGAACGAGCCCTCTGTTTGCCAGTTATGGCTGAGACTGCCCGCCAGCGGGAACCTGGTCATGCCCGCACGAAATCAGTCGCTGTCGGTGACCGGCGATGACGGCACGATCTACTTCACCGGCTATATCGCAGTTAGCCCTCTCCAGGAGTACATCGGTATCGGAGTTCAGGGCCCCGCCTACCGCATCGCGATTCAGGCGCTGAGCGACGAGTTACTCCTTGACCAGCTCCTCATGCCTCCAAGCAGCGGAATCACCGGAGAAACTGCCGGGGCTCTGCTATCGGGGCTGGTAACGCGGGCTGGCTCAACCGCGCTGGCGACTCAGAGCCTCACCCTCAATGCCAGCATCGGCAGCTTCGTTCCCGAGCCCGGCGCGGTCTGGAGCAAAAGCGCCGGCCAGGTGGCCAATATGGCCCGCGCCGCGTACCGCGCGCTCAACGGCGCCCTCACGCTTGCCTCCGTGCAGACAAATGTCCACGCCCTGAATGAAACCGACGGCAGTCTCAACCTCGCAGCCTTGGCTTTTACGGCAAGTGCGAAGCGCGCGCTGGCGAACGACGTAACTGTCTGCGGAGAGAATGAGCCTGTCGCCTATGTTACCGAATACTTCCAGGGAGACGGAGTTACAACCCAGTTCTATCTCACGGCCGACCCCTACTTCCCCGCCGCCGCAAAGGCGACGATCATCAGCGAACAGTTTAACGAAGCCCAGATCAACGAGCAGGTATGGGGTGTTTCGGGGGCTGCAGGATACTTTGCTCTCGGTCCCGGCGGCCTCGCGATGAAGGGCGGCAACGGGATCGACGGCCAGACACAGCTCTGCTGGCTCGATCAGGTAGAGATAGGTGGAACTCTCTTGCTCGAGGCCGTGGGCGTCACTCTGGCAACTGGCAGTGGCGGAATTCTCGCCGCCTTCTACTCGGGACTTACAACCGCGTCGAGTTGCATCGCCGGCGTGCAGGCAACCCCGCAACAGGGTTCAGGAACGGTCGTCTTGCAGCCGATTGTCCAGGGCGCCGCTGCAGGCACTGCGTTCACGATGAACGCCGCCAACCAATACACTCTTCGCGTTCGCATGCATTGTCCGGAGATCGAAAGGGCGCAGGCTCTTTACCGGTCCTTCGGAGATAGCGGTGCAATCACCGCCGGCGGACAGTGGGTACTGAGTCCAGGCAAAATCCAGGTCGA
This sequence comes from Occallatibacter sp., assembly GCA_035508555.1. GTDB lineage: Bacteria > Acidobacteriota > Terriglobia > Terriglobales > Acidobacteriaceae > Telmatobacter. Next base: position 52,017 of record DATJMU010000040.1, read on the forward strand.
AGTTCAGGAGTTTGTGAACGGTGTTGGCGCGACTCCGGTAACTCTCTATGACGGTGGCCTGACGAACATGCCCGGAGCCTGCACAGTAGTTGCCGCAAGCAGCATCAATCTGGTCGGTACCATGCGCGCTCTGAATCTGACCAATCTCGGCTCCGGCTGGGTCGTAAGTACACCTACCACTGGCGCGGCATACACGCGCCGCGTAGGTAGCACAGCCGAAGCCGCCGAGTGCCACGTGGAGAGAACGGGAAGACTCGCATTCTATACCGGCTACACACCGGTTTCCGGCGAGCAGATCGCCGTCACTTACCGAACCATCGGACGGGCCGTAGGCCGCGCTGTAAATACCGCGAGCCAGCAGGCGCTTTCTCAGGCCGGATCACCTTCGGTCTCGGCCTGGATTGGTTCCGTCACCAGTCCCCCTGCGCGCAGCTCCGCCGACTGCCGCAATGCGGCCTTAGCGATCGAACAGGCTGCGGCTGGCGTCAGCGCGTTGTGGAGTGGGGCCTACAAGGGAACCCGCGCCAGCTTTGCTACCGATGTCTGGCCCGGTGATGCGCTGGCATTCAATGCGCCTTCCGCAAATATGAATGCCCAGGTCGTGGTTCGGACGGTCAAGGTTACCTATGTGCCGAGTTATCCCGACTTAGTAAATTACGAGATTGCCTTCGCCAACGACTGGGCCGACGATCTGGCCATCAAGACCAGCGCGGCCGTTCCGGCCAATGCGTGGCTCCCAGCGCCGATTGCGCCAACATATCTTGCCAATCTCAACGGACTGACGGTGACCACTCTCAACGGGTCCGCCGTGACCATCAATACAGGCGCAACTCCGCCCACAGGCGGCGGATTCGAGGTTCGGACGCGGGACTTTGCTTTTATGCCGGGAGAAGATCCAAGCCTCGTGACACGCGCATCGGTGCCCAATGTCACGTTCTCTCGCATCACCGCCAACGACCGGTTCTATATTCGAATGTACGATGGCTCGACGCCGCCGAATTATTCGGAGTTTTCAGTGGCGTTGTTCATCAACCTGCCGCTGGGTTCGTAAGCGGAGACTTTGCGGAAACACCGGCCAGACGGAGTGCGGCGGATGCGGATGATGAATGAATTCGAGGCTCAGGTTCTCAGCGATCTATCTGTATTGAAGACGCAGATGAACAGTCTGATGGGCGACGGCAATGGCGGGCGCATCGCCGAGCTTGAGCGCCGCATGGACCGGCACGAGCAGAACTGGCAGCGCGCCAAGGGGTTTCTGGCTGCTGTAAGCGCACTTCTCGCCGTGATCGAAGTAGCGTTCCAGGCGTGGTTCCGGCGATAACTGCGCAAGCCGCACTCTTATAGGTCGCAGGGTGCCCAACGCGTGCACCCACCTCGTATAATCGGGCTTATGGACTCGCAGCCGCTGGTTGGCGTGGTGATGGGCAGCAGGAGCGACTATGAAGTGCTCTCGGCGGCCGTTGAAATTCTCCGCGCTCTCGAGATTCCCCACGAAGCAAAGATCGTCAGCGCCCACCGCACACCGGATCGGCTCTTCGAATACGCTGAGACGGCGCGCGCCCGCGGTCTGCGCGCCATTATTGCCGGCGCCGGCGGTGCTGCGCATCTGCCCGGCATGCTCGCCGCCAAGACCCTTGTTCCCGTGCTTGGAGTACCCGTGCCGGCTACGCAGCTAAACGGACTCGACTCGCTGCTATCGATTGTGCAGATGCCCAAAGGTGTTCCCGTGGGAACGCTGGCCATTGGCAAGGCGGGTGCGGCCAACGCGGCGCTGCTCGCGGCAGAGATTCTGGCCGCGACCGACGCGGCCCTTTATGAGCGGCTCGCGGCATGGCGGGCGGCGCGCACGCAAGAAGTGCTCGAACAGAAGTTAGAGATGGAGTCAGGCGGTTGAACGGCTTCCCCGAATCCCCGCAAAACAAATCATCGATTGTGCGCCCCGGCGGGCTGCTTGCTATTCTCGGCGGCGGCCAGCTCGGCCGCATGACGGCCATGGCCGCCCGCACCATGGGCTATCGCGTGCGCGTGATGGACCCCGAACCTGCCTGCCCGGCAAGCTATGTCGCCGATGAAACCATCGTCGGCCGGTGGGACGATGTGGATGCGGCCCGCCGCCTCGCCGCAGGCGCCGACGCTGTCACGCTGGAGATTGAGCAGATCGGCGTGGACGCGCTCACGGTAGTCGCGGAGCTTGCCCCACTTCGTCCCGGCGTTGAGCCCGTGCGCTTCATCCAGGACAAGACCTTGCAGAAGAGCTGGCTCGCAGAAAACGGATTTCCGGTCGGGCTGTTTCGCATAGTTCGCAGTGAGGCTGATCTGCACGAGGCCGTCGCTGCTCTCGGCGGCAACGTTTTCCTGAAGATCGGCCGCGGCGGCTATGACGGCCGCGGCCAGGCGCGCATCGGAATGGACATGCCCGCTACAGAAGAGTCCATCTCCGCGGCGTGGCGAGGCATCGGCGCGCGTCCGGCCGTCGCCGAGCAGGCGCTCGAGCTCGACTGCGAGATCAGCGTAATGGCCGCGCGCAGCCCCTCGGGCGAGGTGCGTACCTATCCCGCCGCGCGCAACCATCACGAAAATCAGATACTCACCTGGAGCGTCCTTCCGGCCGGCGTCCCCAAAGACCTTGAGGCACGCGCCGAATCGCTGGCCGCCGCTATCATTGCGAAGCTAGGGATTGAAGGCCTGCTTTGTGCCGAGTTATTTGTCACGCGTACTGGCGAGTTACTGGTGAATGAGTTAGCTCCTCGCCCCCACAACAGCTATCACCAGAGCGAACGCGCCTGCGCGACCAGTCAGTTCGAGCAGTTAGTCCGCGCCGCGTGCAACCTGCCTCTCGGAGATCCTTCGCTGATAACTCCGGCAGCGATTGCAAATCTGCTCGGCGATCTCTGGCTAAGTGGCGCACCCGACTTCGCCGCTGCACTCGCGATTCCGGGCGTGCGCCTGCATCTGTATGAAAAGCACACGCCTCGCGCAGCCCGCAAGATGGGTCATCTATCCGCAACCGGAGCCACGGCGGAGCAGGCGTTAGAGCGGGCACTGGAAGCGAAGCGGCGATTGTCCGCATAAAGCAGCCAGCCGCCAATCAAATCCAGACATCGTTCTGCGCCGTGCGCTCATTCACCTGGTCGCCTGTGTTGAGCGTACCGCGCGGCTCGATGAGCATCAGTTTCACTTCGTGCTCTGCACACGGCTTATGCTCCACGCCTTTCGGAACCACAAACATCTCTCCCGCGCCAATCTCGACTGCTCCATCGCGGAAATCGATCCGCAGCCTGCCTTCTACCACGATGAACGTCTCATCGGTTTCCGCGTGGCTATGCCAGATGAAGTCTCCCTCAAGCTTCGCGACCTTGAACTGATACTCGTTCATCTCGGCAATCACTTTCGGAGCCCATTGCTCTTTGAAAAGCCCGAACTTCTGTTCGAAGTTAATCGCCCGATAACTCATAGCCCGCACCTCCGGCTCAGCTGCTCCGGATTACTCCAGGTTCTTCTCCCACCGCTTCGGCCGCCGGTTTGCCTGCAGAATCTTCTTCCGCAACCGCAGTGACTTTGGCGTCACTTCCACAAACTCGTCGTCGGCGATGAACTCGATCGCCTGCTCCAGGTTCAGTGTCGTGTAAGGCACTAGCCGGATCGCCTCGTCGGCCGTGGAAGCGCGCATGTTTGTCATCTTCTTTTCGCGCACTACGTTCACGTCCAGGTCGTTGTCCCGCGAGTGCTCGCCGACAATCATGCCCTCATAAACCTCCACGCCCGGCCCCGCAAACAAAATCCCTCGCTCCTGCAGTCCGTTCAGCGCATAAGTCGTCGTCGTTCCCTGCCTGTCCGCGATCAGAGCGCCGGTGGGCCGCTGTGGAATCTCGCCCTGATATGGAATATATCCGTCGAACAGCGAATTCATCACAATCGTCCCCCGCGTCTCCGTGAGCATCTCGCTGCGCAGTCCGATCAGCCCGCGGCTCGGCACCCGAAACTCCATGCGAACCCGTCCCGAGCCATGATTATGCATCTTCGTCATCTCGCCCTTGCGCGGCCCCAGCTTCTCGATCACCACGCCGGTAAACTGTTCGGGCACGTCGATGGTCAGGTGTTCCACGGGCTCCATGCGCACCCCGTCCACCATCTTCGTCACGATCTCCGGCCGGCCCGCCATTAATTCGTAACCCTCGCGCCGCATCATCTCGATCAGGATCGCAAGCTGCAGCTCGCCGCGACCCAGTACCTTGAAGCTGTCCGGCGACCCCGTCTCTTCCACGCGAATCGACACGTTCGTCAGCAGTTCCTTTTCCAGGCGCTCTCGCAGATTGCGGCTGGTAACGTACTGCCCCTCGCGTCCCGCAAACGGCGAATTATTTACGCTGAATTGAATCGCAATCGTCGGTTCGTCGATAATAATCAGCGGCAGCGGCGCGGGACTCTCAACGCCTGTAATCGTCTCGCCGATCGTGATCCCCTCCACGCCCGCCACGGCCACAATGTCGCCTATTGTGGTCTCTTCGATGTCGATCCGCTTCAGCCCCGAAAACGTGAATAACTTCGTAATCCGCGTCTTCTCGAGTCTTCCATCGCGCTTCGAAACATTCACCTCATCGCCAACGTGCAGCGTCCCCTGAAACACACGGCAAATGGCGATACGCCCAAAGTAATCCGAGTAGTCGAGGTTGGTCACCAGAATCTGCAGCGCGCCCTCTGCGTCGCCCGTAGCCGCCGGGATCGTTTTGACAATCGCCTCGAACAGCGGCTGCAGGTCCTCGCCTGGCGTCCCCGGGTCCGCCGTCGCCGTCCCCGCCTTCGCCACCGCGTAGAGCACCGGAAACTCCAGTTGCGACTCATCCGCGTCCAGATCGATAAACAGGTCGTAGATCTCGTTCAGGACTTCCTGCGGCCGCGCATCCGGCCGGTCGATCTTGTTGATCACTACGATCGGCGGCAGCTTTGCCTCCAGCGCCTTTGCCAGTACATACCGCGTCTGCGGCAGCGGCCCTTCGGCCGCGTCCACCAGCAGCATCACGCCATCCACCATCTTCAGCGCCCGCTCCACCTCACCGCCAAAATCGGCGTGCCCGGGCGTGTCCACAATGTTGATCTTGCCGCCCGCATAGTTGATCGCGGTGTTCTTTGCGAGGATCGTGATGCCGCGCTCACGCTCCAGCTCGTTCGAATCCATCACGCGCTCGGCCACCTGCTCGTTGGCGCGAAAGGTTCCCGCCTGGCGAAGCATGGCGTCCACCAGCGTGGTCTTTCCATGGTCCACGTGGGCAATGATGGCGATATTGCGTATCGTCTGGTTCACAGGCGCAACTTTCTTTGTTATTTGTCCGGTTAGTCAGGCCTTCGGGGCGGCCTAAGAAAGAAAATCAGGCAATTTTCACACAGAATACCTGTATCTATTTTATCAGGACCGCGCTTCCGCCGCCCCTTGCTTCACGTGCCTGTGCTTTCGTTTGCGCACCGTGTCCTCGGGGGCCAGATCGAAGGCCGCATTCACCAGCGCAATGTGCGAGAAAGCCTGCGGAAAGTTCCCCACCTGCCGCTTGCGCCCCACGTCGTATTCCTCGGCCAGCAGCCCCACGCTGTTCCGCAATCCAAGCAGCTTCTCGAACAGCGCCCGCGCATCGTTCTCGCGGCCGATGGCCTTCAGGGCGCTCACCATCCAAAAGCTGCAGGCCAGGAACACCCCCTCGCCCGGCGGCAATCCATCCGGCGACCTCGATGTATCGTACCGCAGCACCAGTCCATCCGGCATCAACTCGCGCTCAATCGCCTCCACTGTGCCTTTCACGCGCGCGTCGCTCCCCGGCAAAAAGCCCACGGTGGGCATCAGCAGCATCGCCGCATCCAGTTGGTCTGTGCCGTATGCCTGAGTAAATGCGTTCTTCTCTTTATGAAAAGCCTTCGCGCAAATCTCCGCGTGAATCGCATCGCGCGCCGCGCGCCACCGCTCCAGCGGCGCCTCATACTTCAATTGTTCGGCCAGCAGCACGGCGCGGTCGAACGCTACCCACGCCATCATCTTTGAATACGTAAAATGCTGTGGCCCGCCCCGCGTCTCCCATATTCCGGAGTCCGGCTTCTGCCAGATCCTTTCGAGATGCGTCAGCAGCAGCACCAGCACTCTGAAGTCGTACTCGCTGTGCCGGAACATACTGTGCTGCGCATGAAAGAACGAGTCCAGCATCTCTCCATAGATATCGAGCTGCACCTGCAGCGATGCGGCGTTCCCGATCCGCACCGGCTGCGAGTTCTCGTATCCGGCAAGCCAGTCCACCTCCCACTCCGTCAGTTGCCGCTCGCCCTTCAGCCCATACATGATCTGCACCTGGTCGGGACTGCCGGCCAGCGCGCGCAGCAGCCAGTCCTGCCACGCCGCAGCCTCGTCAAAGTAGCCGCCGTTGGCCAGCGCCAGCAGCGTGAACGTCGTGTCCCGCAGCCAGCAGTAGCGGTAGTCCCAGTTGCGCTCGCCGCCGATCGCCTCCGGCAGCGACGTGGTTGCCGCCGCGACAATCCCGCCCGTAGGCCGGTAGGTCATCGCCTTCAGCGTGATCAGTGAGCGTTCCACTGCCTCGCGATACCGGCCGCTATACTTCAAACGCCCGCTCCAGCGCGTCCAGAAATGCTCCGCGTCCTTAAGCGCCTGGCTCGCGTCGATCCGCTTGGGATCGGCCGCATACGATGCTCCATACGTCAGCGTGAACCACGCGCGCTCGCCCTCCTTCACCGTGAACTCGGCCACCGTCGTCAGACTCTCGCCGCGTACCGGCACAGATCCGTGCAGCACCGCCAGGTTCGGTCCCGCCACCGCGCGCACGCCGTCGTCGGTCCGCGTCACCCACGGCACCGTGCGCCCATAGTCAAAACGCAGCGCCAGCTCCATGCGCATCTCCACGCTGCCGCGCATCCCTTCCACAATCCGCACCACGTCGGAGTTCTGCCCGCGCACCGGCATAAAATCGACCAGCCGCACCGCACCATCCGCCAGCTCAAACGTCGTCTCCAGGATCAGCGTCCCCGCTCGATACGCCCGCGACACGCTCCACTCGCAGCCATTCGGCGCAATCTTCCAGTACCCGTTGTCATCGCTTCCCAGCAGCGCCGCAAAACAAGCCTCGCTCGAAAAATCCGGCCAGCACAGCCAGTCGATGCATCCATCCACGTTCACCAGGGCAGCCGTCTCGCAATCGCCAATCAAAGCGTAGTCTTCAATCCTTGCAGCCATAATCTCCTTCAACATTCCGTAGTGAAAAAACGGACTCTGAAAGGGGTGCGCCTCACAAGCCCGGAAGCGAACTCGGCGCGGCGCTTGTCATGTATCAGGGCACGACTTCAGTCGTGCCGTAAAGTCGACAAAAGTAAGACGGCCTTCGCTGCTGCGGGATGTCTCGTTCGAGTGCATGGTTGCCGATTGATCCGGAAAAGAGCGCCCTCCCATTGCTTTCACTGCTCGCGGTAGTTCCGCATCAGCCCGCCGTCTACCACAAACGTCGATCCGGTCACGTACGCCGCATCGTCCGAAGCCAGAAACGCCACCAGCCCCGCCACATCGTCCGGCGTCCCCATCCGTCCCAGCGGAATGTTCTTGACCAGCGCGTCGAGCTTGGGTTTGTCGTTCAACAGCGCCGTGTTGATCGGCGTCGCAATCGCGCCCGGCGCCACATTGTTCACTGTGATTCCCAGCGGCCCCAGCTCCACGGCCAGGTCGCGCATCATCATTCGCATCCCGCCCTTGCTGCAGCAGTACGTCGCGAACCCCGGAAACACCATGTCCTCGTGCACCGAGCTGATGTTCACCACCCGCCCCGGCCGCTTGGCGTCCCGCAGCCGCCGCACAAACGCCTGCGTCAGGAAAAACGCCGCCCGCAGGTTCACCTCCATCACCTTGTCGTACTCGGCCTCGGTCGTATCCCAGAACGCAGACTTGTGCTCCACGCCCGCGTTGTTCACCAGGACATCCGCTCCCCCGAACCGCTCCCATGCCGCATCCACAAGCCGCGTCACGTCCTCCGTCTTAGTCACGTTGGCGCCCACAATCTCTCCCTCGCCGCCAGTCTCCTTTACGGCCCGCAGCGTCTCTTCCGCGCCCTCGGGTGCGCCTACATAGTCCACAATCACCTTCACGCCCTCAGCGCCCAGCCGCTCCGCAATTCCCTGCCCTATCCCCGAGCCCGCTCCGGTCACGATCGCAACTTTTCCGCGCAGTCCCCTCATCTCCATCTCCACATCGCAATTTGCTTCCCGCATATCCTCTGGAATTGGATGCAGAATCGCCGCGTGCCGGGCCGCTGTTTGCACGGATTCCCGGACGAATTCGCCGCAAGCCGCGGTTTCCCGCCACACCTCCGGTCGGATACACTGCCCTCGCCATGCAAACCTCCGCTCGCACTCATTCAAAAACTCCGTGCCGCCGCAATCTCCTCCCGGCCTTCTTGGCTTTGATTCTTGTGCTCGCGTTCTTCGCAGCGGCGCCTCAACCTGCCCGCGCGCAAGCCAAGGCCCGTCAACTTCTCATCTACTTCATCGATGTCGAAGGCGGCCAGTCCACGCTCCTCGTCTCGCCCACCGGCTCTTCGCTCCTCATCGACACCGGCTGGCCCGATCACGACGGCCGCGACGCCCGGCGCATCCAGGCCGCCATGCAGGACGCGGGCATCACCAGGATCGATCGCCTCCTCATCACCCACTACCACGTCGATCACGTCGGCGGCCTGCCCAATCTCGTCGCCCGTGTCCCCATCGGCGAATTCCTCGATCACGGCCCCAACCGCGAAGACTCCCAGTCCACGCGCGAAGGCTACGCCGCTTATCTCACGGCCGCCCAGGGCCATCCTCGCCGCACCCTCCATCCCGGCGACACGATCGCCGTCCCCGGCCTCAACGTCACCGTCCTCACCGCCGACGGCCAGCACATCGCATCCATTCCCGGCATCAAACCCACACCCAATCCCTACTGCGCCGCCGAGCCCCACTGGCCCGCCGACCCCAGTGAAAACGCCCGCTCCGCCGGCATCCTCCTCCGCTACGGCCGCTTCAGCTTTCTCGATCTCGGCGACCTCACCGATGCCAAAGAAGTCGCCCTCGTCTGCCCTCGCAATCCCATCGGCCGCGTCGATCTCTATCTCGCCGCCAACCACGGCATGGCCGGCGCCAACGCCCGCGCCTTCGTCTTCGCCGTCCATCCCCTCGTCGCCCTCATGGACAACGGCCCGCACAAAGGCTGCACTCCCGAAGCCTGGCAGATGGTCGAGTCGAGCCCCGGCCTCGAAGCTCTCTTTCAGCTTCACACCGCCGAAGACCCCGGCGCACTGAACAGCCCCGCCGAATACATAGCCAACCTCAAAGGCGGCGCCGACGGCCGCTTCCTCAAAGTCATCGCCTCGCGCAGCGGCAGCTTCTCCGTCACCAACTCGCGCACCGGAGTGACGAAGGAATTCGTTCAGGTCACAATTCACCGGAATAGCGCCACCTCTGGGCCGCACGCTTACTGAAGGATGGGTGCCCCATCCATTTCGCGTTCTTTGCGAAATGGGTGGGATAAGCCGCAGAACTGGGCGCCCCATCCTCGCCGCTTTTTGCGGAAAGGGCGGGATGGGCCACTGCCCCAGGCAAAGCCAAACCGCCTGCGCTTCCGCCATCCCGCCGGTCTATAATCGCAACCGCAAGCCGAACGCCGCCTCCCGGCGCTCTCAAATATCTTCAAGGAGAACTCCTCATGTCCCCATCGCGCCGGGACTTCCTCGCCGGCCTCGCAACCACGGGCGCCCTGGCCGCCGCATCGCGCTCTGCCCGTGCCCTCGCCGGCTGCCCCTTCCGCCTCTCCGTCATCAACGACGAAATCTCCCAGGACTTCGACCACTCCTGCTACGTCGCCTCCCGCGTCTTCGGCCTCAACTGGATCGAGCTCCGCGGCATGTGGAACAAGAACATCACCGAGCTCAACGCCGACGAGATCGCGCAGTCGCGCAAGATCCTCGCCAAGTACAGCCTGCGCGTCACCGACATCGCCAGCCCGCTCTTCAAAGTCGACTGGCCCGGCGCGCCGCCCTCCCGCTTCAGCCCCAGGCACGGCGAGTTCCACGCCGACTTCGACTTCAAGCAGCAGAACGCCCTGCGCGATCGCTGCATCGACCTCTGCAAAACCTTTGAGACCGACCGCCTCCGCTGCTTCGACTTCTGGCGCCTCGACGACGTCAAGCCCTGGCGTGCCGCCATCAACGCCAAGCTCGACGAAACCGCCAGCGTATTCGCCAAGCACAAGGTCATCCTGCTGCTCGAAAACGAAATGGACTGCAACACCGGCTCTGGCAAAGAAGCCGCGGCTACACTCGCCGCCATCCCCAACCCCAACCTCATGCTCAACTGGGACCTCGGCAACTCCGCCACCTTCCCCGGCGACGTGCCCTACCCCACCGACTACGATCTGCTCCCCAAGCACCGCATCGGCCACTGCCACTGCAAAGACACCATCCGCAAGCCCGACGGCAAAGCAGTTTGGGCGCCCGTCGGCGGCGGCATCATCGACTGGGTCGGTCAGTTCCGCGCCTTCATGCGCCAGGGCTACCACTACGCCGTCAGCCTCGAAACCCACTGGCGCGGAGCCACGCCTCCGCCCGGCTCTGGCATGAGCGTCGCTGAAGCCTCGTCCCGCATCAGCATGAAGGGCCTCAAGGAGGATCTCGCCAAAGCCGGCGCCTCTTGCTGATGGTTCGCCGCCTCGCTCACGGATCTTATTCCTCCGGTCGAAGTACACCGCAGACTGCGCATAGCTCGAAGAAAGCCGCGCCTCGACAACTCCATCGCCGAAGTCACCCCTGGATTTGCCGGGCAACGCTTAGCAGGCTGCGGAACAACTCGATACGAGAGGGGCTTGTAACAGTCCTCCACCGTCGTTGCCGACCCGCGGGGGATGAAGCTGTGCCCCATCCATCGGATGTCTTTGTTTTTGTCCGATGGGTGGGAGTCCGTAGAATTCATCTCTTGTTTTGTTGCACTTGCAATTATGTTTCTTATTAGGGCACGAGTACACTCGTGCCGCAAACTTCAAAATAAAGGTCGGGCTTTAGCCCCTGTGGGAAGCGTTGGTCTCGATTCGCCTGTCGTTCTCCCTTTTTCCGCAGCCTCTTAGTGCGGCTCGCTCCCTGCGCCTTTCGTCAACTTCCGCAGCACGAACTCCTGCAGCAGGCTCATGGTCATGTCCGCAGCAACGTCCACGCCGGTGTTGGTAAGCACCAATCCCGCGCCGCGGTTCGACGGCGGATAGTAACTCAGAGAGATGGCGCCCGAAGCAAGGTACCCTCCGAGGGCCGAATAGTTCGGCTCCGGCCTTCCGCCATCGCCTCTGCAAACGAAGGGATTGACCAGCGCATGAAATATGCGGGATCGTCTGCTTCCCGTGCCCTGGTAGAAGTAGCGCGGGTCCTGATGCAGAATCGAAGGCAGGATCGCTCCCCCCAACATGATATCGGTCAGACCATTCAGATAGTTGGCGCCATAGCGCTGCCCGAAGCCTTTGGCCCCCTCCACATAGTCGGGCGTATCGGCTGCCTGGTCGACCGCCGCGATCGTGGCCGCACCAAGAAACGTCACCGGATCGGTGGCAGCCTTCAACGCAAGAGAGAATTTGAGTCCCGCGGTCATCGGCGCTGGATGCCGGTCGTAAACCACGTAGAAATTCGGCACGATGCCCAGAACGCGTTGATGCTCCTCGGTCTCGACTTGCTCGGTTGCAATCTGGTCTTCCCGCGGACGCACGGTCACCGATGTAACTCCTCCGGAGAAAATCATTCTGACGCGAGCAAGAAACACAAACTGGCCGGGCCGCACATCGATCGGAGCCGAGGTCCAGTCCGCGTATCCCGGTGCGCTTATCGTCACACGGTAGGGTCCGCCCGGTGAAACACTGCCGAAATTGAAGCTCCCGTTGTCTCCGCTTTCTTCTTTGCGGTCGCTTCCTGAAGCAGACCCGCGAAGTACCACTGTGGCTGCCGGCACAAGGTTATCCATCACGTCGGTTACTGTGCCGCTGATGTCGCCGGCGGCCGGAGCGGGGGCGTCGAATTGCTGACCGGCCGCCGCCGCAGCAAGAGACAAATACACAGCCGCAGCGCAGATTGAGAACTTCATATTCATAGATTGGGATCCCGCTTTGCGACTGTTCCAATGCCCGGCGCCGCACTTCGCTTTGCACCGGGGCTCCGCATGATCAATTGCTCTCTCACGCGCGACGACTCAGAGAAACAACGCTCCTCTCGGCCTGCAAGCGGGAGGCGCGCAATGCCGCTTATCGCACCGTTTGCAGTTTCATCTCAGGCTGATTCTCTGAGGCCAGTGAGACTTGGATGCCGGAATTGGAAAAATTATAAGTGCCGTAGTCGATCGTAAGAACCGCCGTCCCTCCGAATCGGGTCTTCGTTTCGCTCCTGTCCCACTGCGGTAGCCAGAACCCGTCACTCTTCAGGTACACACGATGAATATCGACCTTTCGGATCCAGAAGGAGAGACTCTTGGCCGGTTCGGCGTTGAGTTGGGCAACTGCATAATCGTTCGTATCTACCCAGATTTCGCCACGGTAGAGATAGTTTGCCGCTCTTCGCGGCTCAACCTGGAGTTCGTACACAGGGCGCCCGTCAACAACAGTTCTGCCAACTAGTTGAAAGCGGTAGTTATCTGGCGTCAGAGCGTTGCTGGGCTGAACCCGCGCGGCCTCCTGTTCGCTGACTAATAGCCTCTTCAGCACGTGATCCACAAGAAAATGAGAGCCCGATTGCGAAAGCACCCGAAACGTCTTGTATGTCTGCCCGTCGCAGGTCGCCTCGACATCCATACTGGCCTCGGCCCCGTGCGGGAAGCCCTTGTATTCGAGATGGTAGTGGCGTTCCGAGGAGTACAGCTTCAGGCGTGCCGCCCTCTCGTCGTTGTGCTCTACCATCTCCCTGACCACTTCGTCGGTCGTGACTTGGGCTGGAAGAGAACTTTTGCTCGATTGTGCTGCTGCGCCGGCTGCTGCGGCCACAACAAAGACGAGACCACTGCAGACCGCGATGCGGCAGCACGCTCCCTTAATCGGCCACAGCAGCAAGCTCATAGTCATCCTGCTCCTGATTCTGGTTACGCAATGAGCTCTCAAATGCCGCAAGCCGCGCTTCGATCTCCTTCTCTTTTCCGCGGCGCTCGATGATGTCTTCGCGGTAGCGGCGCAGAAAGTAATCGATCGTCTCGACACGAATCCGGATGGAACCGGTCGGCTTGTTTTCGTCCAGATCCTTAAATGAGAAATAAGGAGTGCCGGATTGTTCGATGATGCCTTCTATCACTCCGTAAATCGGAGCGTCGTGGCCGCACTTGAAACTGGACACCTCGAGCGCCACCAGGTTGGGATGCCGCGCCGTAAACTTCGCCGCCCAGACTTTGTGGTTGGTGCTGGTGGAGTAGCGGTTCTTCCACACGTCGCTGATGTCGAGAGGATGCTTGATCAGCCCCGCGCGCACCTCGTCGCCGAAAAGCCGTTCCAGCAAGTCTTCATCCGTAGGCAGCGTGCTCTGCGAGAACACCGGGTAGCCGAGCTTCTGAAACTCTTCCATGATCTCGTGGTTGAGGCCCGGATCGTGGTGGTAAACGCGGCCGAGCATCACGATGCCGATGCGGCCCTCGCGCTCCAGCTGATCGAGCGTTGCGCGGGCCTGGCGCCCGATCTCGGCCTCATAGTCTTCAAGGGCGCGGAAACCGGCCTCGAGAGCGCGGTCGCTCTCCTCGCGGGAAAGTCCGAGCATCGGCATCCAGGCGCGGTACATCTGGTCGGCGCACAGCTTCCTGTCCTGGAGATTGAGAATCGGATCGAGATAGGTGATCCCGTTCTCGCCAAACAGGTCGCTCTCTTTGGTAAAGGCCGCTCTCACCGCATTCGGCGTCGCGGTCACCGTCGGGCAGGCGTTGGAGCCGGTAAGATTCACCAGATGCGTATGCAGCACGTCGTACATGGGGAACCAGATGGCGTTGAGCGGTTTCTTGCTGTGCTTCACAGCCAGCAGGTTGTAGATGTGTGCAATCCCGATCTTCGATGGATAGCAGGGATCGACGGCGCCGCGGCTGGCGCCTGCGCGGTAGAGTTCCGGTGTTGTGTAGTCGGAGTAGACGATGTTTTCCGCCTTGATGCCCAGGCTGGCAAGGTAGCCGTTGAAGAGCGGCGCATAGGTGTATGTATTGAGCAGCCGCGGAATGCCGACGCGAAACTCCTTGCGGCGTTCCATCAGCGCGGCACGCTCTCTGGAGGCTTTCGAGACAAACAGACCCTTTGTGCTCGGAACCGGATCCGCGACGTTCGCAACTTCGCGATGATGGAAGACGCTGTGCGCGGCAATATCCACAAAGTTGGGATTCGCGGCCTTGATCTTCTCGATATCGGATTTGATCCCCTTCATCTCGTCCAGATCTTCCACCGCGCCCTTCTCGCAAGTGGCGATGATCAGGCGTTGTTCGCCGACGCGCAGCGGAACCTTGGTCTTGCGCGGCTGGAACTCGGCCGCCGGCTTGAGCGCCTCGATAGGTTTGGCGGCGCCGGGCGCGGCCAGAATCTGGATCAGCGGCTCCGCCTTGGCTTTGAATGTCGAAGCCGGCGAGCTGCATCCGCATCCGCCGCCGGCATGATCGTGACTGTGGCCCGTGCTGCACGACCCCTGCGCGGCGGCCGGAAGATTCGCCTCAATCTCCTCCAGGCTGGGCAGATTCACCTGAACCGCCGCCGGCTCTTCGATCTCGGCAGCCGCGCTGGCGGTCACCGAATCGACCTTCAGGGGCTGCTCCGCTGCTTCGCCGCTCACATCCACATCGATGAACGTGCGCAGGCAGTTGTTCTTGCAGAAATAGCAGCGCGTATCCTCGTTGCGCGTGGTGCGGTAGCGGATCTTGCGCACCGCGTCGAGCCCGATAAAGGTCGTCGTCTTTCCGTTCCGCCACAGCCGCAGCGCCTCCTGCGCGGCGCCGATGGCGCCCGATTCGCCGCAGTGCTCGTGCACGATGATCTCCGGCTCTTTGCCGTTGGCGCGGAAACTGGAGCGGATAAAATCGACCTCGGCCTTCACCACCGCCAGGTTGTTCTGCGTGCCTCCCTGCAGAACAAACCGGGAACCAAGAGCAGCAAGGTTGGGAATGCTGGCCACGTAGAGGAATACGTTCTTCGGCAGCACGTCGGCGAGGCCGGCAAGGATCTCTTCCGAGCGCCAGCCCTGGCGCTGAAAGTTCACGATGTCGGACTGCATGAACACCGCGCATCCGTAGCCGAACGCCGGCATCGACTTCGCGGAGAATGCGATGTCCGCGAAGTCTTCCACCTTCATCCCGAAACTCTCGGCCGTCGATTGCAGAAAGTACCCGTTCCCGGCCGAGCATTGCGTGTTGAGCTTGAAGTCCTTCACGCGGCCGTCTTTGAGCACGATCAGCTTGATATCCTGCCCGCCCACATCGATGATCACATGCGGATCCTCGTAAAACTTGAGCGCCGACTCGGTGTGCGCGACCGTCTCCACCAGCGCCACGTCGGCCGTCAGCACGTCCCGCAAGATGTCTTTGGCATATCCGGTCGTGCCTACGCCCAGCACTTCGAGCTGCGCTCCCTGGCCCTCCACCTGGCCGCGCAGCTTCTCGAACATCTCGATCGTGTCCTGGATCGGATTGCCGTTCGAGAGCTGATACGCCTTGCAAACAACGTAGCCGCCTTTGTCGAGCAACACGGCTTTCGTCGATGTGGAGCCGCCATCGACGCCGACGAATCCCGAAACGACTTCTCCGGTCGAGAAGCTGGCGGGGATGAACTTCTTGCGCCGGTACGCCGTCTTGAACTCCGCCAGTTCGTCGTTGTCCGCTACCAGCCCCTTGGTGCCCGACGCCGCTTTCTCTTCGGCGCGGCCGTAATCGATGTACCAGCTCAGCTTTTCCGTGCCCAGGTAGCGGCCGACCTCGGGCCCTTCGTCCTTTCCGAATTCGATCGAACCCAGAGCCGCGAAATACTGCGCGTTCTCCGGCACCTTGATCAGATCCTCGGGCGTGGCGCCGTCGGGAATCTGCACCTTCCGCTCCTTCCACATGCGCGGAATGTTCGCCTGCCAGGCCTCGCGCATGCCGCGGATGAAAGAGTTCGGGCCGCCCAGCAGCAGCACGTGCGGGCGCAGCGTGTTGCCGCGCGTCAGCACCGACAGGTTCTGCAGAACGATGGCCTCAAAGAGCGACGCCATCAGCTCGTGCGGCGGCGTGCCCGTCTTCTGCAGGCTGTTGATGTCGGTCTCCGCAAACACGCCGCACTTCCCCGCAACCTTGTGGAGCTTGATGCCGTGGTACGCCTGGTTCGAAAGTTCGGCCACGGGAATCTTCAGCTTTGCGTTGATCTTGTCGATCACTGCGCCCGTGCCCCCGGCGCACTTATCGTTCATCGACGGAATCTTCTTCTTGCGCCCCGTCTCTTCGTCGTCCTTGAAGACAATGATCTTGGCGTCCTGACCGCCAAGCTCGATGACGGAGTAGACCTCCGGATGCAGTTTCTCGACGGCGAGGGAGACGGCGTGCACCTCCTGCACAAATTTGGCGCCGATCATCTCAGCCAGCGTGCCGCCGCCCGAGCCGGTGACAAAGATGCGGGTGTTCTCCGGCCCAATGCCGCTATCGGCTTCCATGCGGCGCAGGAACTCCAGCACCTTCTCCGGCTGGCGTGTCTCATGCCGCTGATAATCCTGCCAGAGAATGGCGTCGGTGGCCGCGTCCGCCACAATCGCTTTCACTGTCGTCGAGCCTACATCCAGGCCCACCAGCAATTGCTGCATGGCTCCTCACCTCATTTAGATCTCGTCTATCTGAGTCGAAGTCGAACCGATGTTGCGGTTACGGGGAAAGCGGCAACGACTACGGCCGCCTTCTTCCCCGGTAAATCGAGGCATCTGCCTGGTATCGGGCCACGACGCGTACGCTTCTTCGCACCGCGAAGTTCAGCAGCGCCAGGGTGGCGATCTCCACGACCCCCGACAGACCCCCGAAGATGGCTCGCAGCAATAGCGGCGTCATGCGACCCTCTCCTTTCCCATATAGACCCGGCTCCGGCGCCGGTAAGCTCTGTCCCGATCCATCAGATCGCTCAGGTGCCATGCGAACTGAGCGGCGGTGCCGGCCACTCCCGCGCGATGCGGCACCTTGTAGAGAGCCCGCTTCACATGCGGATGCTCATCGGCGTAGCCGCGCAGATCCTCCTGCGACTTTCCGGTCTTCGTGAGCACGCTCATAAACTCGGCGCGCGCCTTCGACTTGGCTTCCGCCAGGGCCATCTGCACGCGGCTGTGCGCGTTCACTTCGCCCTCTCCCGAAGTCTCGATGGGCAGGAAGATCATGTCCTTGTACTTGCTCACCACGCGCGACTGCACCGCATCCGACTGCGTCGACGGCATGCATCCGAAGGGCTTGAGCGCCAGCACCATATGGCACAGGTGGTTCACCGTGTAGTAGACGTTCTTCCCCACCTCCATGAAGCCCTCGCCCCCGCGTGCCAGCTGGTGATAGAAGGGATGCGCCAGCTCTGCCAGCTCCTGCTGCGGAACCAGGTGATGAAGCGTGTCCCCAAAATGACGAATGGTGCGATGATAGAAGTGGGTCCACATCACGCTGCCCACGCTCAAGCCCGCCGTCTTCTTGAAAAGTGCAAACTCGTTTGCCGCGCGCTTCTTCACTTCGTACCACTTGGGATCGCGGTAGGGCGCCTGGGAGCCGAACCGCTCCTTTGCGCCTTCCTTCGCTACGTACATCATGTAGGCGATCCAGGTGGCAATGGGCTCAACCACAACCTGCGCACCCTCCTTTTCAAGGAAAGCGAACATGTTGAAGTTGCCGTCGCCCTCCGTGGTCTGCGCCCAGAACTCGCCGGTGATCTTGATAACCGGCTTTACGCGCAGGCGGTCCACTTCGATCGCGTCGATGCGGTCGCGGCACGCGTGCAAGGCGTCCACATACTCCTTGCCGTAGAGATTGTGCGTCACCTTGCCCAGCACGCGCGCCGTGGTCTCCAGCTTCTTGCGCTTTTGAATCAAAGGCAGCGCCCACCCCGGAACTCCGTCCTGAACCGTCCAGCGCTTGCGCTCGCGCAGCGTGCCGGTCAGCGTCGTCACGGCTTCGCGGATCACGCGGTCGGTTTCGCCCTTGTTCACTTCAAAAGGGCGAACCTGATAGACAAGCGAGTTCACCACGTCGCCCAGGTTCAGCGCATTCAGCATGCCCATGCCGAAATCGACCGAGAACTGCAATCCCGGCTCGCCGCTGGCCGCCTTGATGCCGTCGGTCTGCTGAAACAGCAGCACGCGAAAATCGCCGAACCCGGCATTGGTGAGCGCAAACCGGTACTCCGCCTCATACATGCCGAAACGGCATGGCCCGCACGATCCGGCCGTGAAGAAGACGTAGTTGTCCACAATCTCCTTCCGGCTCAGGCCCTGCCTCTCCAGGTCCTGCAGATAGCGGACCAGGTTGCCGACGGTAAAGTAAGTCGGATTACACTGGCCGTTATTGCCAAACTCCTTGCCGGCCTGAAAATCCGCAACCACCGGTGTGGGAATGTTTTCACACCGGTAGCCGCTGCCGTGGAACACCGCCTTGATCATCTCCTCGTGCTTCCACGTGAGGCCGCCGAAGAGGATCGTCACCCGGTCGCGCTCCTCGGCGCCAAATGCGCGCTCGACCGGCTTCTTGAACTCCCGCATGCGCGCCAGTCCGGCTTCGGTGCGCAGCCGCGCCCGCTCGGCGTCGACGCGGGCCTGGATTTCCATCTCAAAATCTTGCTGGGTAAGCTCATGCGTTGCGGTGGGCATACAGTTCTCCTCGGGGATTAGGGATCGGTTGCCGTGCGTTTCTCAAAGCGAAGTGCGCGCCTTACATCTGGCCCGTCACTCCCTGGAATCCATGGGCAAGTTGTTTGAAGAAATACTTGATCACGCGCTGGTCGTTGTAACACCAGCCCAGAATATGGTTCAGCGTCGAGAAACAGTGCGTCTGGCAGGTTTCTTTCTGGTGGTCGAGCTGCTTCGTGTCGAACTTGTGTTTTCCGACCACGCCCCAGTCGTAACTGGCCATGTACATGGGGAAGCATGGGGCCAGCGTGCCGTCCACGCGGATGATCATCGAATTCTGGCCGGCGCGGCAGTTCCAGGCAAAATGACGGCCCTTCATGAAGTCGACCATCTGCCACAGCCGCGTGTTCGAGTTGACCATCTTGTAGCCCGAGTCCTGCTTCTCCGTCAACCACTGCACAGTCTCTTCCACCGCCGGCCAATCTTCTTTGGTGATGTACGTAACATTGTTTTCCGCGTGCTTGAAATGCTCGTCCTGCGCCAGCAGCGGCGATTCGTTGATGTGATAATCGGTCGCGATGCCGAGATCGTGCGCAATATCCGTCAGCTGCCTCACATCGTCAAGGTTGTTGCGGCAGATGTTGATGTTCAGAAAAACGGAATAGCCGTATCCATACTGTTTGCGGATCAGATAGTCGAACTGTTTGCGAATCGGGACCAGCGCCTTGGGCAGGCCCGGCTTCAGATCCACCGCGTCCACGGCAATATTGAAGACCGAAAGCCCCGCATCGGCCAGCTTGTCGACTACGTCCGTTCGCATCAGCCTGGCGTTGGTCGGCAGATAAATCCAGAAGTTCTTCTTCGCCGCGTAGTAAGTGATCCGGTGAATAAAATCGGGACGCAGCAGCGGCTCACCCCCCATAAACGCAAGCACGCGGCACCCGGTGTCGTGCAGCCAGTCGATGGACCGCTTGGCCGTATCTTCGGTCATCCCTTTCACCTTGTTGTCGAAGGCCCAGCAGTAGTGGCAGTCCAGGTTGCACTTGAACTCGGTGAAAAGATAGGCGATCAGCGGATGAAAATCGCCCGGCGTCAGCCGCGAGCGGATGAAAGGGAAGAGCCAGCCCTGCATGGTGTGATAGATCTGGCCCGCCGTCCAATGGCGCTTTTCGGGCGCATGCCACTCGCCCGTCTCCTCAACCGGCCCCAGCAGATCCGGCCGCTGCGGGAAAACCGGGTCGGGAAATCTCTGCGGCTCGCCCACTGGGAACAGCCCCGGCGGCGGCGCGGGCGCTTGCGTTAGTAAGTCGTGCAGGGGTACGTCCAGGCGGAACGTCGACGTTGCTTCAACCTGCGGCTCATACATGGGGAAGGTCTCCGCGTGTGAAATCCGATCCAATAAAGAACGCGAGAAGCGCGCTTACACCTCTTTGCGCTCATCTGCTTCGTCGATTAGTTGTGAATTGATCCGGCGATTCTACCCAAGGCACGAGCCGACCTTGCAGTTGCTTCATCTCTGCAGCTGTTTCGAGATAACTTCGCCAAATCCTTTCTTGGCGATTTTTCAGAGAAGATGCTCCCATTGTTGTCGGGTTGCAACTTTTTTCTTCCCAGCCCCACTTTTTTTCGACGGCGCCAAACACTCCATTGATCGCGAGCGTGATCGCGAGCGCACGCCATATCTCGACCACCCTCTCCGGGCATCCGATCACGGCAGCCAGGGCCGGGCTAGCCGGGCGCCAACATCGCCAAACGCGCTGCAACCTCGGAGGACCTCTGCTGCTCCAGCCCCATCAAGCGCCGCCCGATCTATCGACAATTAAGCCAGAACACCGGAGCTCAGTCTATTGGACAAAGGTATTGTCGATACGCTGGTATCAATCGGCGAATAGCTCGCCTGAAGCAGTTCGCATGTGGCCAACGGCGCTCAACCTCGCAATTCCGCTGCTCAGACGAAAACTCCGTCGGATTCCCGGAGATGGCTCTCACTCTGGCCTGGTCGCGAGCCGCCTTCGTTCGCTCTTGCGGGAGTCACAGACAAAACCCCTGCGAAACGAGGCGATAGCCGATCGTAGATGCGAACCGGTGAAACTCATGACCGGGGATGGAATCGAACCGCGAGCGCCCTGCATCACTGCATTTTGAACTCGCATGACCTCTATGGATTGCCCCGAAAATTCAACGTCGCCTTCGATGGCGGCGACGCTGCTTCGCACAGATCCGCGTAACGAGTGTCCGGCGCAATGCCACGATCTGAATCGGCCCGTCGACGTCCTCCGGATCTGCTTCGAAAATCTTGCCGATCCGATTCTCGTTCGGGAAAAACTTCTGCGCCAGTGCTCGGTTCACGACTGCGACCTTCCGGGAACTCGCGGTGTCATGATGGTTGAACGCGCGCCATTTGCGAAGAGCAGATTTCACGTTCACCGGTTCGCTGTTACCGTGGCATAGTTCCCGGATGATTAAGGGGTGTACTTGGCCGGAAAACCGGCCTTACTCAGCGTAACCGGCCAACTTCAGCACATACGCATAGTTCCCAGGCAGATGCGCCGGCAGCGTCACCTGCAGATTGCCGTCGACGGCCTTCGTCTCCAGCGGCGCCGCGTCGCCCAGCATGGTCACCTCCATGCCCGCCCGCGTGGCCACGCCCTCAATCGTCGCTGTCCCCGCCTTCGGAGTGCCCAGGATCGTCGCGTACAGATCGCTTCCCTTGCGCGTGAAGCGCAGATTGTCGCCCTCGGCAGTCTTGCCCACGGCGCGCTCCCACGGCACGGTGTCGTAGATCGCCTCGCCGTTCTGCTTGAGCCACGCGCCCAGCGCCTTCAACCGCTCCATCTGCACCGGGGGAATGGTTCCATCGTCTTCCGGCCCCACATCCAGCAGCAGATTGCCGTTCTTGCTCACAATGTCCACCAGCAGCGCGATCAGATCCGCAGGAGCAATGGTCTCCGCCTCGCCCTCCGCGCGGTTATAACCAAACGACCGCCCCAGTCCGCGGCACTCCTCCCACTTCTGCGCGCTGATCTTGTCCAGCTTCTGGTACTCCGGCGAAATGAAGTCCGCGTGCTTGATACCGAATCGGTCGTCCACGACTCCATCGGGCACGGCATTATAGTAGTCCGCCTCAACCTGCATCGGCCGCCCCGTCTTCGGCCAGTCGATATCGTTCCACAGCACCGCCGGGTGATAAAGATTGATCAGCTCATGAATCTGCGCGAAGGCGTAGTCCCCGTAGGCCTGTGTCTCCGGCTTTACGCTTTCGTAGTCCGCGGGTGTTTCGATGGGGCCGGAGTTGAACGTCCAGTCGTACCCTCCGGAGTAGTAGAGCCCCATCTTCATTCCCTCTTTGCGCACGGCCGCGGTCAGCTCCCCCACAATGTCGCGCTCCGCGTGCTGCTCGTTCTGCGGAATCGAAGGGTTCGGGTTGACCGTCGTGCTCGGCCACAGCGTAAAGCCGTCGTGGTGCTTGGTCGTCAGCACCACGTAGCGCGCCCCGGCGTCGCGGAAGATCCTTGCCCACTCGTCGGGATTCCACTTCTGCGACTCGCGATTGAAGATCGGAGCGAAGTCGTAATAGCTGAAGTTCGCACCATAGTGCTCGCGGTGATAGGCCCACGTCGGCGAGCCGGGAATCCGCATGACGTTCAGATACCACTCCGCGTAGGGGTTGTTCTTGATGTAGTCCAGGCTCGTGAAGTCGTGCTCCGGATGCGAGAGCGGCGCCCAGCCCGGCACCGAGTACAGTCCCCAGTGGATGAAGATCCCCAGCTTCGCATTGGCGTACCACTGCGGCAGCGGATGCGTATCCAGCGACGCCAGCGTCGGCTCATAGGTGGCGTGCTCTTGCGCCCCACACACCGCGGCTGCTGGTATCAATAGCCCTGCCATCATCAACAAGAGTCCGATCCGGCGGATCATTGTCTGGTCTCCTTTCAGCGCTCTGCCGCGCAACGGCGCGCGCCTCACCGCATGATAACCACCCGGTCGGGTCCTGCCAACCTTCAATGGAACGGGTCGCAGGGCCTGCCGTCGCGCAGCGCGCCCGTAATTCCCTTCCCTTCGGTGATGGTGTACATACGATCGACAAACGGCAAGCCCAGCTTCTCCACGTTGCCGCTGGGCCAGTGAATCTCCACCCGATCGACCTTATTCGCGTCCCCCAATCCGAAGTGCACGCGCATGTCATTTGAAGAAAGATAACTTCCGCCGCTCAGGACGTCGCCTCGTTGCCGCATCCCGTCGGTCGTCAGGTAGACGGCTGCACCAACCGCGTCGCGGGGGCTCTTCGGTCCGCCGATGAGCTTCAACTCCACCCAATGATGGTGGTCCGGGTTGACGTTGCGCAACAGCACCGGCGCCCTGTCCAGGCTGTTGATGACCACGTCGATCTTGCCGTTGTTGAAGAGGTCGCCAAATGCCGCGCCGCGGCCCACCGTGACCACCGCCAGTCCCGTCCCCTCGACCGCCGGCACCGGCTCGAATCTCCCGTTGCCCAGATTGCGATAGAGCAGCGGCCGCTGGGCGTAGCTCTGTCCCCACTCCGGATGCTGATCGACCTGCGGATACACGTTGCCGTTGACGATGAGGAGATCCTTCCAGCCGTCGTTGTCGTAATCCAGGAACCCGTCGCCAAATTTCACAAACGGGATGGAAGAATCGGCAATTCCGGCCTGGTAACTCACATCGGTAAAGGCCCCCGTGCCATCGTTTCGGAAAAGGATCGGGTAATCGTCGGAGAAGGTCGTGCTCACCACCGAGAGATGACCATCATTCTCGTAGTCCCCGGCGGCAAGACCCATATTGGCGGCCTCGCGGCCGTCTCCATTGAGTGCGAGTCCGTTTTCGTAGCTTTCGTCTTTGAAGGTGCCGTTGCCCTCGTTCATGTACAGGTAGTTCGGCGTGGAGTCGTTGGCCACCAGCAGGTCCGGCTTACCGTCGTTGTTCACGTCGGCGAACAGCGCGTCGAGCCCGTAATAACCGCTGGGATCGTTCACGCCCAGCTTCTTGCTGACGTCGGTAAAAGTGCCATCGCCGTTGTTGTGAAAGAGATGATCGTGTGCTCCCACGAGACCGCGCGGGCCGCACATCACCGGCACGCCCCGATACTGGCAGAAGTTATAATCGCCGGTCCTGGCGCCGGAAAGCAGAGCACTCTTCAGGTCAAAGTCGATATAGCCGGCCACAAATAGATCGAGATTGCCGTCACCGTCGTAGTCCCCGAAGGTAGCGCCGGTGTGGTCGACCACCATGCCGGCCGGACCTTCGTCGAGGGCCACGCCGGCATGCTCGGCCACGTCTGTAAAGGTGCCGTCGTGATTGTTGTGGTACAGCCGGCTGGCGCCGACATTGGTCACGTAGAGATCGGGCCAGCCGTCGTTGTCGAAATCGCCGACCACGCAGCCCGTTCCCCATCGGTCGTTCGCTACCCCTGCGCTCGCGGTCACGTCGGTGAACGTGCCGTCATGATTGTTATGGAAGAGGGCCGCATGAGGTGAAGGCGCCTTCCCGGCGAGGGCGTCCAGCGTCGCCCCGTTCACCAGATAAATGTCGAGCCAGCCGTCGTGATCGTAGTCAAGCAGGCAGACGCCCGAGCCCTTTGCCTCGATGATCACGCGTTTTTCCGGCGTGCCCGTCACGTTCCGCCACTTCGAGAGACCTGCTTTTTCAGTTGCATCGAGGAACACGACCGGCCCCGTCTTCACGAACCCGCCGGCCGTGATCGGGTGGTGCTGACTGTCGAACACCGCCGCCTGAGGACCGGCGTTGGCCATTCCTCCACCCGTTGCCTGCCCCTCCTGCCCGGCAGCCACCGGCGCAGGAAAAGTCCAGAGCGTGAGAGCGAGGAATGCGGCCGCAAACTGAAGAATGGATGGAAGCCACAGGCGCTTGAGATGCGTCCCCACCCCGCCGCGCCGGGCGGGACAGTGCGCGCGAAACTGGCCCAGTTGCAACGTGACCAACCTCTTGCGAAGATGGTACAACGGCTCAGCAACCTGAGCTGCCTGATGACAGCGGATGACCCGGGGAACTCGCGCCTGCTCTGGAGACCGCTCCGCAGTCGGTGCCCATCACTCTGTCCGACCCCCCTCGCGCCCATCCCCTGCCCTCCGCAAATGGGCGCCCTGGATTCGCATCGTTTCCATCGGGACCCTGCGGCCGTCCGTCAAGCGCCGTCGCGGGCGGCCGAAACGAGGGTCGAATATTACTCGCGTAGAGCCAGTGGCTTGCACGCAACCGCGAGTCGCTGCAGCCACACCGCCGAAAACTCTTGACAAGCGCGCAGCCAATTACTACTATGATCGGCCATAAGCGTTTAAGTTATCGGTGACTATCCGAAAAACGAGGAAACGCTTAACAAGTTGCCCTGACTCTGAAGCGAGTCTTTGCGTTGTTGTCTCCCTCGTCCGCGACTCCGTCACTCTATCGCCGACGCACAAACTTGCTTCAGTGCGATGCCTACGAACAAAACTTTTGGAGGCGATCATGAGAGCATTACCCGGAAATCCCCGGAACAGGTATTGGCATCTCGGGCTGCTTGTGATGCTTTTGAGCACTGCAGGTTTGTTGCCCCCGGCCGCCATAGCCCAACAGGCAACCGCGAACGTTAACGGCGTCGTCAAGGATCCAAGCGGCGCTGCAGTCCCAAAAGCGCAGATTGAGCTCACGAACATGAATACCGGCGTCGTGAGGAGAACAGCCACCAATACCGACGGAATTTACGACTTTCCGAGCGTTGTGCCCGGCGTTTACAGCATGCAGGCGTCCGCGCCCGGCTTTACCACTGTGTCGCAGCCGCCGGTAACTCTGCAGGTTGGCCAGACGGCGAACTTTGATTTTGAACTGAAAGTCGGCTCAACTTCGGCCACCGTTACTGTGAACGCACTGGCTCCCACGCTGGAGACCGCAACCGCGGAGCTGGGTACGGTGGTCGCGCCGAAGGAAATGAACGATCTGCCCTTGAACGGACGCAACTTCACCGAGTTGTTAACGATCCTCCCAGGTACCGTGAACCTCAACACCGACCAGAACAGCACCGGCGGCGGCGGCTGGAACGGCGCATCCATCGGAGATTTCAGTTTCCCCGCGGTGAACGGCGCGCGTAACCGCAGCAACATGTTCATACTCGATGGCGCGAATGACCTGAACACGCTCTCCGGGACGTACAACTATGCGCCCATCGTCGACGCAATTCAGGAGTTCAAGAGCCAGGGGCATAATGACCTGGCCGAGTATGGCGGCGCCGCCGGAGCCCAGGTGAGCGTGGTCACGAAATCCGGAACCAACCAGTACCACGGCGATCTTTGGGAGTTCCTGCGCAACGAGCAGATGGATTCACGCGGCTATTTCGAGGCAACCCGAGCCCCCTTGCGCCAGAACCAATATGGCGCGTCGGCCGGGGGGCCTCTCTCGATTCCGAAGCTCTATAACGGCAAGAACCGTACCTTCTTCTTCCTGGCGTGGGAGGGTTACAGATACGCTTCCAAGTCGGAAACCGGTGCGCTCGCGCCGACGGCCGCAATGGATGCAGGCGACTTCAGCGGAGTTAAGGATAGCAATGGAAACATGATTCCCATCTACGATCCGGAGACGACGCAACTGGTCAACGGTAACTACACGCGCGAAACCTTCACCCAGGAATACAACGAACCCAACTCAGCCTATTGCAACGGCGACATCAACTGCATCCCAAGCACCCGGTTCAGTCCGATTTCGAAGCTATTCCTGCCGCTCATCCCGACCGGCAGCACTAATGTTGTCAACGCGCAAAACATCTTCTATCCCCAAAACAGCGATGCCACCCAGGATTCAGGAACGATTCGGGTCGACCAGAACTTCGGCAACAATAACCAGGTCTATTTCCGCTACAGCAAGTTCGAACTGTACAAGACAAATCCCTCGGATACGATTGGCAATGCTTTCGTGGATGTGCCCGGCCACAACTACATCGGGCACTGGACGCACGAATTCAGCACGACAACCTACTCGGACGTGTACTTCGGCAGAAACTGGGGATTCACCAACACCGGCACTACCTGGAAGGGCGAAAATCCGGCGTTTTTCTCGGCGTTGCAGCAGGCGGGGATGTCTTCCTACTTTATGACCCTCAACAGTACCACCTATGCCCCGCAGTTTACGGCGGATAACTACATTGGCCTGGGCGGTTCGCAGTTGCAGGGCTCCGGATTGGGAGATGACTGGCAGTTTGGCGGCTCTTTCTCGAAGATCTTCGGCAGGCACTCGATCAAGGCCGGCGCCGACTTTGAGACCAACAACTTCACTTCGCCGATCGCATATTCCAACGAGGACTTTTCCGTAAATCAGACCTCGAGCCTCGGGTCGAGTAGCAGCGGCGGCATTAGCTGGGCCTCTTTGCTGCTCGGTATTCCCAGTGCAGGCGGCTATCGGAATATCTTCGAGGATGCTCACGGTGGCTGGATCGACGGGATCTACGTCGAGGACCAGTTCAAGGCGACTCCCAAACTGACCATCAATCTCGGCTTCCGCAATGACTTCGTCTTGACGCCGATTTACGGGACCGGCAACGGCGGCAATTACTACACTGGCAATGCCAATCCCGTAACCGGCAAGTATGAACTCAACGCGTTGCCGCCGGTCTGTTCCGCAACACAGGGCGCGCCGTGTATTCCAGACGGCATCTACACCGCATCCAGCACGCCTGGCACGGGCCAGCTGCCGGCGAACGCCTACGTCAGCCCGACTCTCCGCGTGATCAAGAACTCGCTGGCCGACTGGGCTCCCCGGCTCGGCCTGGCCTACCGGCTCAACGACAAGACTGTCCTCCGTGCAGCGTATAGCCGCTTCTACGACGAGTGGGCCGACATTACTCAGCTCTCGCAGAACTTCGGCGGGAACTGGCCGGCGGTCAATACCATCCAAAACAACGGTCTAAACACCGCTCTCCCCACGGTCACTGCCGCCGATCCGCTGCAATTTGGCAGCGGTGGATCGGTTATTTATCCAATTAACGACTTCAGCCAGGTCAGCCAGTGGATGGTGGATCCGAACTTCCGGACTCCGGTCTTCGACCAGTGGAACGTGGGTATCGAGCGGCAGTTACCGTCGAACATCACTCTCGATGCCAACTATGTCGGTTCGAACGGACGGCATGAGGATTGGGGGCCGACCCTGAACGTCCCTGCACCTGGACCCGGCGATCAGCAATCCCGGCGGCCATACCCCTACATGCAGCAGCAGTGGTTTGACCAGAGTGTGGGCGACAGCCGTTACAACGCGTTGCAGGTGACCGTCACAGAACATGCCGCGCACGGCGTTACTTTCTTGGCCGCCTACACACTTTCGCATGCGAACGCTGACGGCTGCAACCTGGGCGCAAGCTGCGAATCTCAAAACCCGTATGACCGCCATAGCGACTATGGAACTTCCGACCTCAACGAGACCAACGTGTTCTCAATTGCATTCACGGCGGCGTCGCCATATAACAGGTCTCCCAACAAGTTCGTCTCCAACGTGGCTGGTGGATGGGCGTTGAACGGCATCGTGCAGGAAAGTTCGGGGCAACCTTACCAGGTGAACGCCGGCGGCGATCCTTTGAATATAGGTTGCTGTCTCACGGAACGGATGAATGTGACTGGCAACCCCAACTCCGGAGCCCACACCCGCCAGGAATGGTTCAATACAGGCGCCTTCACGGCCCCCACCAATTACACCTATGGCAACGAAAAGGTGAACTCCCTTGTTTCCCAACATTACAACGATGTGGACATGTCGCTGTTCCGCGATTTCCATGTAGGACTCGGAGAGGAGCGATACTTTGAATTCCGAGCCGAGTCGTTCAACCTCTTCAACAACGTGGTCTGGGGTACTCCGGACAACACCAATACCGATGCGAATTACGGACAAGTCACTGGCCTACGAAATGGCACGGGCCCGCGACAGTTGCAGATGAGTCTGAAGTTCTACTATTAGCCCTCATCGACGGTTACGGCTCCAATGGCATCACTGCCGCGTGCAGCATCGCGGTAGTGATGCCGTTTTTTGCAAGATCTCTTGATCGACACGGGCTGAAAGCTCACAATCTGGGAATGCATTTCGCGCTTGCCATACTTTTTCCGCCGCTGTGCTACGTCCATCCGTGCTCGTCCGTGTTCGCTTATGGCCGACCTCTTCGTGCGAAAAGAGGTGTGACTGGCCGACCACCTTATCCCATCGCCTGCGCAATCCATTAAAATGAATCGCTGAATCGCTAAGGGACGGTCCTGAAACGAATTTCCATGCCCGGGATGAATCGCCGTCGCTTTCTTGCCGCTGCCGCGCTTTCTATCACTGCAACCCGCTTGCGCGCGCTTGACGAGGCCGTCGGGGCGCCGCCCATCCGGTTCGAGGAGATTGCCCAAAAAGCCGGCGTGCATTTTGTGGTCGAGAACTGCCCCACCCCGCAGAAATACCAGCCCGAGACAATGCCTGCCGGCATCGCGCTTTTCGATTTCGACGGCGATGGCTTTCTCGACATTTACCTGGTCAACGGCGCCGAGATGCCATCCCTGTTGAAGACGGACCCCAAGTATTACAACCGCCTTTTTCACAACAACCATGATGGAACGTTCACCGACGTGACCGAACGCTCCGGAGTCGCCGGAGCGGGGTATGGGATGGGCGCGGCGGTGGGCGACTACGACAACGACGGCCACCCCGACCTGTTTCTGGCCAACGTCAACGGGAATCAGCTCTTTCACAACAACGGTGACGGCACGTTCGCCGACGTCACCGCCAAAGCTGGTTTGAGCGGCGGCATCTACAACGGCCGCAAGATGTGGTCCATCGCCGCCGGCTGGTTCGACTACAACAACGACGGACTGCTGGACCTGTTCGTGGCCAACTACTGCCAGTGGGATCCGCGCTACGAACCGGTCTGCATGGGCCTGGATGGCCGCGGCTACTGTCACCCCGACAGCTTCGCCCCGCTTCCCAACTCGCTTTACCGTAACAACGGCGATGGCACCTTCACCGACGTCTCGAAGGAGACCGGAATATCATCCGTGCTGGGCAAGGGCATGGGAGTCGTATTTGCGGATTACGACGCCGACGGCTTTCTCGACGTGTTTGTCGCCAACGACAACAGCCCCAACCTGCTCTTTCACAACGTCGCAGGAAAGCGATTTGAAGAGGTGGGTTTTGAGGCCGGTGTGGCTTACAACGACGAGGGGATCGCCCTTGCCGGCATGGGCGCCGACTTCCGCGATCTCAACAACGACGGCCTGCCGGACATCTGGCATACTGCGATCGAAAACGAGACCTTTCCATTGTTCCTGAACAGCGGCAAAGGACACTTTCGCAACGCCAGTCAGCAGAGCGGACTTGCCAATCTCACCAGGCCCATGTCCGGCTGGTCGAACGGCATTGTCGACCTCGACAACGATGGCTGGAAAGATCTGGTCGTGGCCCGCAGCAACGTGCTCGATAACATCGGGCAGATTTCGCGCTATTTTCGCTATGCCGAACCCAATTCGGTCTTTCGCAATCTCGGCAACGGGCGGTTTGAAGATGTGAGCGCTTCTGCCGGCGCCGGCTTTGCACGGCCCGCGCCGCACCGCGGGCTCGCCTACGGAGATCTTGACAACGATGGGCGGATGGACCTCGTAGTGACCGCTCTGGGCGCGCCCGTCAGCATCTTCCGTAACGTCACCGAATCGCGCAATCACTGGATCCTGTTGAAGCTCGTCGGCACCAAAAGCAATCGCATGGGCATCGGCGCCCGGATTCGGATCACCACCGATGATGGCCGGATGCTTTACAACGAGGCGACCACCAGCACGGGTTATGCCGCTTCCAGCGACCCGCGCGTCCATTTCGGTCTGGGCAGTTCGCAGGCGATCCGGGAAATCGAGATTCGCTGGCCCTCCGGCGCCCGCCAGGTGTTGCACAATGTGACTGCGGATCGCATACTCGAAGTGACCGAGCCCCCCAATGGAAGTCACCCATGAAGATGGCCGAGGTGGAGCGATAGCCGGAGCGGATCCATCATGAAGCGATCACTCATTTGCTATAGCGCATCTCTGCTGTTGATCGGCTCACCCCTCGCGGCGCAACTTCCCCACACCTGCAAGCCGCCGGCGGCCGCCGCGCAGGCCCCGCCTGGCACGCCGCCCGCAAAAGTCGATGACGCCGTGGGCGTCTGGTTCGCCCAGAACGGCGATTTGGACTGCGCGGCCGCAAAGTTCAAACAGGCTTTGCAACTGGAGCCGCACCTCGCCGAGGCGCATTTCGACCTTGGACTTGTTCGGCAAAGTCAGCAGCAGTCCGCGGCCGCCATCAGCGAATTCCGCCTCGCCCTGAAGTACGATCCTGCCTTGCTGCAGGCCCATTGCGTACTGGGCTCGTCGCTGAGTGACCCGACCGAGGCGGAGGCAGAATATAGCAAAGCACTCGCAGCGGACCCGCATTTGATCTGCGCCCTCGACGGGCTGGCCCAGACGATGGTGAAAGAGAGACGCTTCGATGCGGCCGTCGACTACTGGCAGCAGGCGCTGCGGATTCAGCCCGGCGCTCCGGATATGCAGCTCTCCTTGGCAGCCGCGGCATATAAGTCTGCCAAGGCCAGACAGGCCGACGGCCTGCCGCCCGTGAATGGCTCCACGGTGGAAGACGCCATCCGCACTCTCACGGATTTGCTCAAGAGCCATCCTGACATGACGGCTGCCTACTTTACCCTTGGCAACATCTACGCAAACGAGCATCGCGATCGGGAGGCAGCCGATGAATATAAGGAGGTGACCGAGCGGGATCCCGCCGATGCCGTCGCGCTGGCCGCGCAGGTCAAGGCGCTCATCGACTCCTCGGCCTATGCTGAGGCGCTTGCGCCTGCCCGCGCTTACGTGCTCCGAAAACCGAACGATCCCTCGGGCCACATCATGCTCGGCACCGTGTACCAGCAACTGGGCGACTATGCGAAAGCGGAACCCGAACTTGAGCGCGGAGCCACCGGTGCGCCCGACGATTTTGAGGCCCGCTATCAGCTCGGACTGGTCCTGGCGCGCATGGGAAAGCCCGATCAGGCTCTGCCCCAGTTACAGAAAGCTGTTGCGCTCAAACCCGGGGACAGGTCGGCCCAGTACCAGTTGGTGGCCGTCCTGCGCTCGCTTGGTCAAACCCGCCAGGCATCGCAGTTTGCAGAGCAGTTGCGGAAAGAACAGGACAAAGAACAACTGAATAGTCAACTGGTTTCCGAGGGAACCGAAGCGGACGATCTTCTGCAGTCCGGAAAGCCGGCAGCGGCGGCGCAGATCTATCGCCACATGCTTCAGGAAAGGCCCGGCAGCGCCTGGACCGCCTATAATCTCGCTCTGGCGCTGGAAGCCACGAACGACACGAAGGGTGCTGAAGACGCCCTCCGCAGCGCGATCGGCATCGACCCGAAACTGGCCAAGATTCAGGCCGAGTTGGGCCGCCTTGAGTTGGCGGAAGGCGACCTGCAATCCGCGCAGAAGCGGCTTCAATCCGCACTTGACCTGGAACCTGATCTCGTGGAGGCGCGCGGAAATCTGGCCATGGTTTACGCCAGGAAGGGCGATCTGGTTTCCGCCGAAAAACTTCTTCGTCAGGCCCTTCAGGACAATCCGAATTATAAGGAAGGCCATTTGAACTTGGGATTGATCCTTGCTCAGCAGAGCAGAAAATCCGAGGCCGGCGAGGAACTGGACAAAGCCGTCGCTCTGGCGCCACAGGATCCCGCCACTTTGTCGACAGTTGGAAAAGCGAAAGTGCAGATGGGCGAGTTGAGCGAGGGGGTTGCCCTCCTGCGGAAGGTCGCTGATCTGGCACCAAATCTGGCTGCGGCCCATCTGGACCTGGCGGTTGCCCTGGCCGACAGTTACGACCTGTCTGCGGCCCTGGTCCAGACCAGCGAAGCGGTCCGCCTCGCTCCGCACTCCGGCGTCGCCCACTTTTATCGCGGGCGAATGCTGTATGACATGGGCCGCACTGCCGAGGCACAGCCTGAGTTCGAGACCGCCTGCCGGCTGGACCCACAGTTGGCCGAGCCGCGATATTTTCTCGCCCTTATCGACTCGCACGAGGGCAAGTTCCCGCTCGCCGTCACGCTGTTCCAGGAGACCGTCCATCTGCAGCCCCGCAACGCGATGGCCTGGTATATGCTGGGCCAATCCCTTCAGCAGGAGTCTGAGACCGCGAAAGCAATAGCGGCCTGGCGGCAGGCGATCTCCATCGATCCGAAGTTCAGCCAGGCGCTCTTCAGCCTGGCGCGCGCGTTGCGATCGACTGATCAGCCTGAGTCGCATCAGTTCATGGAGCGCTACCTCGCCGTCCAGAAACAACGCAGCATCCTCGACCGCGCTGACACGCTGGCAAACAACGGAATCGAAGCGGAATCCGCTCATGACTGGCCTCAAGCGATCCGCTTGTTGAGAGAGGCAATCGCCGCCTGCGGTGAGTGCGCGGCCAAAGCCGACCTTCACAGGAAACTGGGGATTATCGACTGCCAGGTCGGCGACCTCAACGACGGTGAAAAGGAACTGCTGGCTGCCAGGGCCCTCAAGCCGGATGATCCCGTGACTCAGGCCGCCCTTGAGCTGATCGTCCAGGCACGAAGCCAGCACTCCCCGTCCGCTTCCAACAAGCCGCGTTAACAAGCGTCGCCGCGATTTGCGCGGCGCGCTCCGCATCGATCGGTTGGCAAACGACCGCGAGATCGAACGACAGCACCTGCGACTCTTCCAACACGGCATTGCTTGGCAGAGTTTGCACCTCGTAGCCGTCGCTTTCAAAGATCAGACTCCGCGGCAGGCGTAGACTCTCGTCGTCGCCGATCAATAGAATCCGGCGCGGTACGCTGATGGCCGTCAGAACCTTCCCCGCAAAAGAGTCCGTCGTCCCCGGTCGACTACGAAGTGCAGCTCCTTTTCGGCGGGCGGCCTTCCGTCCGGAATCGCCGCAACTGCTTGGTCCGGGTAAGTGATACCTGCCGCGGCCTCTTCCCTGGCTTCGGGCATCGACTGCTTATCGTTCGATTCCTCAAGCCCAACCAGCCACCCCGGTGGCGCAGGCGCCTCCGATTTCGAATCCCAGATGCAATGCTTGATCTGGCGAAGAGCGCCCTTGCGCATCCCTGCGCACGAAATGATCAAAACCGGAAGGTCGGGACAGCGCTCCGTGAGAGATTCCCTGAGCTGCCGCCCTCCAGCCCCAAGCAACTGCGCGTCGATCAGAAGCAGGTCCACTGGGCAGGCTTCATCAGCCATCCGCAATGCCGTCTCCGGATCGGCGCAACTGATCACCTCAAATCCGACATGCTGCAAATAGGCGTGCAGGAGAGCCCGCTGCCTCTCATCTTCACTTACAAGCAGTAGCAGCCTGCCGCCGGCGCCCGAACCCGCCTGCCGCCGGCGTATAGGTTCAACATCCGCGCACATTTGTCTTGTGGACAAATTGCCATTGGCGGCCCTAGCCACCGCAGAGAGAATACCGAGATCAAAAGCCATGGAAGCACCATTCGTTGGGGGGATCGAAGGTGTTTTCACAGGACAGCCTATGCGATAACTGTCCCCGCGAAAAGCTAAGTAGAACCCTAGCCTTTCTCAGATGTCCGCACAGAACTCACAACCAGCCTCAATACATCAGCGATCGGCGCGGGACACTTCGCTTCTTTGACTCTATCTTCTTTTGAACGTGGCCCGGCGTGCATCACCTTCATTTGCAGCATACAACCGAGTCAGAGTTGGGGGAACTAGGGAAATCCCTAGGACTCTGACCGCTTGAACTTGTACCGGCATTGGGTGCCCCAGGTCCGGGGTCCCCGGCGAGAGATTTTTGCTCACTGGGGTGGAGGTCCCGGTTTTGGGACCTGGGATTGGCAATCGAACGCACCAAATCAAACGGTCACACGCCTGGAGCCGGGCCAGAAAGCTTGAAAAACACAGCGCCGCGCAGGAGTTTCAGGAGCCGACGATCCCGCGCGAGACCGCATAGCGCGTCAGTTCGGCGATCGTACGGACCCCCAGTTTGTCCATCAGGTTGTTGCGGTGGAACTCAACTGTCTTGACCGAGATATTCAGCGCCGTAGAAATCTCTTTCGTGGACTTTCCCTCCGCGACTAACTGCAGCACTTCGCGCTGACGGGGAGTCAGTTCGGCGCCGAACATCCGCGCCGGATTCTCCTTGAAATATCGGCTCGGGATCCTTGCTCCTCTTGCACTTGCCAGCGGCGTCACATAGTAGCGACCCTTTAAGGCTGTCCGGATCGCTTGCACGAGTTCCTCCGACGCCGATTGCTTGGCGACGTACCCGCTGGCGCCGGCCGCGAATGCGGCGTGTATGTAAGCCGGATCGAGCTGTTGGGTCACAAAGACGATCCTCGCCCTCGAAAGCGTCGCGTTCAGGCGTCGCGCCGCCTCGATGCCATTCATACCCGGCATACTCACGTCGAGAATGATCACGTCCGGCTTCAGCTGCTCCGCTTCCGCAAGCAGAGCCCGCCCGTCTGTCACCGCACCCACGATGTCGAATTCGCCCGCCAGCAGGCGCGACAGCCCTTCAACCATCAGCGCGTGATCGTCGGCGATGAGGATCCGATTAGCGGCCATGATGTTCCAACGGGACCTCCACGGTAACCGGGGCTCTCTTCCCGAGGGCCGGTTGCACAGTGAGGACGCCGCCGGCAGGGCGGGCCCGTTCCTGCGTCGAGATGACGCCCAGCCCCGCGCGGCTGTGGTTCGATTCCTGGTCGAAGCCGACAGCGAAGTTCATCACCTGCAGTTGCAGGCGGTCTCCGGCGCCAGCCAGGCTCATCTTGACATGGGTTTTCTCTGCGTGCTTCGCAACGTTCCGCGAGGCTTCCTGTGCGATTCGGTAGATGGCCGGCGCGGGCCTTCCACCCGCCTGGCTGGCTTCATCTTTCACAGGGGCGTCCGCTTCCCTGTCGCCGCCCGCCTGAGCAGGCCGAAGTCGCTCTGCATCGTGCGGCTCTTCGGCTTCGACTTCCTCATCCGCCATAGCTTTCCAGTCCGAGTCAAGCATAAACCTCTGCGGGGTGCTCGGAATCCCGGCCTTTGAAGGATGTTTTTTCCTGGAGCGGCTCTCCCGGCAAAGCCTCTGAGAAACGCGGAATTTGAGATCGACCGGTTGCGATGCCGCTATTCGGGTGCTAAGATTCGCTTACCTCCCCGAACGGCTATTCCCGCACAAACGAGTACGAAAACCAGAGGAGAAAGTGGTCATGACAAACGGCTTGTCGGGCGGAGCCGCCTCTCTTGCTCCAGATGCGGAGGCGCTCTCGGTGCGCCTGTCCGCGCAGCCGCGGATTCCCTCCGTCTCCAGTGATGAATACAGGACGCTCCTGCGCATGGCGCGCGCGCTCCACTGGCGCTGCCGAAGCTGGACCCTGTCGCCGACGGCTCTGGTTCACGAGGTGCTGCTCAAGGTTTACGCGTGGCCCGGCCTGCCGATGCCCGGCGACCCGCACTTCATGGCCTTGGCGGCGCGCGCCATGCGCCAGGTGCTGGTGGACGCCGCGCGCCGGAAACTTGAGATCAAGAACGGCGGCGGACTTAAGATGGTGCCGCTCACGGAACGCATGCGGTCCACCAACCTCAGCCCCATTGAGTTCCTTGACCTCAACCGCGCTCTCGATGAATTAGCCGGGATGAATCCCCGCCACGCCCTTGCCATCGAGTACACATCCTACTACGGATACACGATCGAAGAGACCGCGGCCATGCTCAAGATCTCGGCCAAGACCGTGCAGCGCGACCTGCGCGCAGCCAACGCATGGCTGGCCAGCCGCGTCAACACCGGCTCGGGACAATGATCGATGGACGGGGCCCTGTGGCTGCGAATCGTGGATATATTCCACGCGGCGCTCGAGCGGCCTGAGAGCGAGCGTGCCGCCTTCGTGTCCGCGGCCTCTGACGGCAATACCGAGGTCCAGCGCGAAGTGCTGGCCATGCTCGACGAGGACCGGCGCGGCGTCTCCCGCCTCCAGCGCGGAATCGCCGATGCCGCCCTCGAGGCATTCGCAGACTCCGGCGGCACGCCGGCCTGTCTCCCGCCCGAGCGAATCGGACCCTACGAGCGAAAGGAATTCCTGGGCCGCGGCGGCATGGGCGCCGTGTGGAAGGCGGTGCGCACCGACACCGGTCTGCCCGTAGCCATCAAGCTCCTGCTCCCGCTCGACCCTCTTCCCGAGGCGCTGCGCAAGCGCTTTGCCGCCGAGATCAACGCCCTCGCCCGCCTCCGCCATCCCCACATCGTCAGCTTTCACGATGCCGGCGTCCTCGAAGACGGCACCCCGTGGTTCGTGATGGACTACGTCGAAGAATATGTCCGCGGCATGAGATTCACTGCCTACTGCCGCCTCCCGGGGCGTTCCGTCCAGGAACGCCTGCGGCTCTTCCGTTCCGTGTGCGAAGCCGTCCTCTATGCCCATCTGCAGGGCATCATCCATCGCGACCTCAAGCCCTCCAACATCCTCATCGCCAGGGACGGCACTCCTCGCATCGTCGACTTCGGCATCGCGCGCGAGTTGCAGGAGTCCGGGGGCTTTGCGGATGCGACCATGCCGAGCGAGCGATTTATGTCGCCGGACTACGCCGCGCCCGAGTGGAAGTACGAGGGCCAGGTCGGCGTTTATACCGATGTTTACTCGCTCGGCATCATCCTCTACGAAGTGCTCGCGGGCCGCCATCCTTACCGTACATCGGCCCCGGCCTTCGGTCCTGCCGGCAGCCAGACCGGGCGCAGCCTCTCCGAAAGGCCGTCTCTGGCCGCGCGCGCCAACCCCTCACAAGATGAGCCGAAGCTTGGCCACTGGGCGTGGAAGGATCTCGACAAACTCTGCCTCACGGCCATGCATCCCGACCCGCGCCAGAGATACGCCTCCGTCGAGTCGCTTCTGCGGGACGTCGATCATTATCTGAACCACGAGCCCCTCGACGCTCAGCCCGGCCTCCTGCTTTATCGCGCCGGCAAATTTGTACGGCGCCACTCGCGGGCGGTGCTGGCAACCGCCGCAACCCTGGCCCTGGTCGTCTCCATGGCGGCCGCTTTCATGTGGCAGCTCACCCGTGAACGCAATCAGGCCGTCGCCGAGGCCGTTCGCGTCCGCCACATTCAGGACTTCATGACCAACCTGCTCCAGGGAGGCGACCAGAACGCCGGCCCCGCTGCCAGTCTGCCTGTCACCGCCATGATCGACCGCGGCGTCCAGCAGGCCGGCACCCTCGCCGGCGATCCCATGGTCCAGGCCGACCTGTACCAGACCCTGGGCGCCATGTCGCAGAGACTGGGCCGTCTCGACCAGGCCGAGACGCTTCTCGATAAGGCGCTCAAGGAACAGCAGTCGATCGGGAGCCGCGACCCCGCCGACCTGGCGCGATGCCAGATCGCGCTCGCCATGGTCTGGTCGGATGAAGGCAAAACCGCGCAGGCGGTCGACCTGGTGCAAAGGTCGCTCGCCGAAATCCGAAGCGCTTCTCCCACCAACGAGACACTGCGCGGCAAGGCCGAACTGGCCTTGGGAACCGTCATGATCGCCGCCGGCGAGCAGAGCCGCGCCATCGGCGTCCTCGGCGAAGCAATCCCCGCCATCCAGGCCGCCGAAGGGCCGCGTTCGCCCGATCTCGCGCGCGCCCTCGGCACACTCGCCGACGCCCAGATCTACTCGGCCAACTACACCGCGGCCGACTCGCTCAATCGCAGGGCGCTCGCCATCGACCGCGCCGTTTACGGCGACAATCATCCCCGCGTGGCCGACGATCTCGGCGACCTCGCCCAGTCGCTCGAGACGCGCGGCTATTATGCCCAGGCCGAGCCGCTCGAGCGCCAGGCCCTCGCCATCATGGAGAGATGGTACGGACCGGATCATCCCGAGACGGCGCGCAAGTTGACCACGCTGGCAAGCACGCTGATCTACGAAAAGAAGAACAAGGAGGCGGACGACCTCCTCCAGCGCGCCCTCGCCATTCAGGAGCGGGTCTACGGCCCCCGGCATCCCCGCGTCGCCTACGTGCTCAATGCCATCGCATCGTTTGAGCTCGGCGAAAAGCAGTTCCAGGCGGCCGAGAGGGATGACTCCAGGGTTGCGGGGATCTATCGTCAGGCCTACGGCGACGCAGACTACCGCGTGGCCGTGGCCCTGGGCAATCTGGCCAGCGTCTACCAGGCTGAAAAGCATTACGCCCAATGTGAGAGCCTGCTTCTGGATGTAATCGGCCGCTTCACGCGCGCGGTCGGCGCCGGGAACATCAACACCGGCATGGCGCGGGTGCGGCTCGGCATGGCCCTGCTCCAGGACGGCAAGGATCGTGCGTCGGTGGAGCAGTCGCTGGCTGGATACGAGATCCTCGCCCCGCAGATGAATCCGGAGTCGGGCTGGATCAAGGGTGCGCGCCGCGATCTCGCTGAAGCTTACGCGGCGCTCGGCGAACCCCAGAAAGCCAGACAATTCAGAGCCGGTCCGGCAGCCGCAACTGCAACCGCTTCCCGGTGAAGCCGCGGCTGCCGGTTGGTTCTTGCAGTAATGTACTGGAGCTCATTACTGCGGGGGAACAATGGTGTAGATGGCCTGGACCGGGGCGCTCACCGCGCCTCCAGGCGCGACCGCAACTGCACTCACGAGTGTTGTCGTAGTGAGAGTTAAAGAGCTGGAGTACTGCGTCCCGGAGTAGGAGTTCGCGATACCGCCGCTGCTTGCCGAGGTTCCCAGTATGTAATAGATGGTTGCGCCCGGCGTGGTGTCGGAGATGGCAAGACTTTGGAGCGGATTGTAGGTCCCCGGCGCAGGAGTGAATACGGGCGGTGCGACCGTGCTGGCGCTGGGGCTAAGCTCGAAGACCGTGCCGTCGTTATACGTTCCGCCGCTGCTCGTGGCCCCATACAGGTTGCCATTCGCCAGCAACAGATTGCCCTGCGGGCCGGTCGAGAATTGGTAAACAATGGTCAGCACGCCGCTAGGCGCCAGTTGGAACACCGAGCCTCCCGATAATGTGCCGTAGAGGTTTTGATTGCTGTCGATCGTCAGCCCGGGCTGCACGTACGACAAACTGGAATTAAAGCTAAACAGTATGGATTCCGTCCCGCCCGTCGTTACCTTGAAGATCGTGCCGTAGACGAAGGTTCCTCCGCTTTGGGTCACGCCATACAGGTTTCCCTGGCTGTCGATCGTCACACCGCCGTATGGAGAGTAGCCGTCCGTTCCGTCGTTATTGAAGCTGTGCAGCACGGTTTCGGTCCCATTGGGCGCCAGTTTGAATACCGTCCCGTAGCCGTACTCGCCACCCTCGTAGGTTGTGCCATAGAGGTTCCCGTTTGCGTCCATGGCCAGTGGACGGCCGCCGGTACCGCCGTCTGCCACTCCCGGATCGCAGCCGTCTGTTCCGCCGTTGAAGGAGTAGAGCACCGTCTCCGCGCCGCCGGGAGTCACTTCAAAGACCGTCCCGCATCCCGCACTGCCGCCCGTGTATGTGGTTCCGTATAGATTTCCGTTGGCATCCATGATCAGACCGTCGCGAGGATACCGCCCGTCCGAGCCGGACGCAAAACTGTAAAGCAAGGTCTCTGTGAAGTCCGGCGCAACTTTGAAGACGGCGCCGGAGCCGTTTCTCCCGCCGTTTTGGGTTGTTCCGTACACATTTCCCGTAGCGTCGATGACCAACCCTCCGTTCGGACTTGACCCGTCGGAGCCGGTGCCGAAGACATGCGGAACCGTCTCCTGTCCCGAGGACGAAATCTCGAACAGCACGCCGTAGCCATTGCCCACGTTCCCGCCATTTGTCGATGTCCCGTAGAGGTCTCCGTGGCTGTCCATCACCATTCCTCCATTGGGATTCGCTCCGTCGCCCGTGCCTCCACTGAAGTTGTGCAGAGTCGTCTCCGTCTGCGGCAGCTCGGTTACCGTAGAAGCCGTGTAGGTGTAAGACACGTATCGCCACACGCCATCGATCTGCGACCAGAGACTGGCATAGATCGTTCCCCCATTTGCGGTAAACGGACCAGCCGTGGCTGTCAGCGTCGAGATTTGGCCGGAGTTGTAGAGGTCGCTGGACCCCGGCCCGGTGCTTCCCAGCCACAGCGCGTAGGAGGTCACCCCGGTCCCGGCCGTCCAGGTGAAGGTTGTGGAGGATGTGCCCGACAGTATGCTGCCGGCACTCGGCGACGTCAGGGTAGCCGGCGCAGGCGTGCCCGACTCGAGGAATGTGTAACTGTTCGACTTCCAGACTCCATCAATCAACGAGTAGAGGGTGGCGAAGATGGTTGCGCCGTTAGCTGGCAGCGGGCCGGCCGCCGCCGTCAGCGCCGAGATATGGCCGGAGTTGTAGAGGTCGCTGGACCCCGGTCCGGTAGTTCCCAGCCACAGCGCGTAGGAGGTCACCCCGGTCCCGGCCGTCCAGGTGAAGGTTGTGGAGGATGTGCCCGACAGCGTGCTGCCTGGTGTCGGACTAATCAGACTGGCAGGGGCAGGACCAATCCCAAGCTTGGCGACAAATCCATTCGGATCTCCGTTGGTGGAACCGTTGTCATTGGGCTGAAAAGCGCCTCCTGTGATCGGCAGATCGCTCGATAAAGTCTGTCCGGCAATGTAAACGTCCCCTGTTGCGTCTATTGCGATAGCTTTACCGTAGTCGGTTTGGCTTCCCCCAAAATAAGTGGAGTAGAGCAGGGCTGATCCTGATGGGTTCAGCTGGAGTACAAAAGCGTTCGAACCTCCAGGGTCGGTCGCCTGCAAGGCATCGGAGGTCACCGGAAAGCCCGTGCTTACCTCAGTGCCCGTCACGAAGGCATCGCCAAACTGGTCGACTGCGATGGCGTTGCCGGAATCAACGGCGCCCAACGTAGTGTCGCTGTCGCCGACGAAGGTCGAGTACACCAGCGCTGAGCCGGTCGAGTTGAGTTTGGTCACAAAGGGATAGCCAATTGCTGAAGGCGATCTTGTGGTCTGGAAGGCTCCCTGCGTTACTGGGAAGTTGTCTGAAAGAGTCGAACCGGTCACATATGCGTCTCCCGAACTATCGACCGCAATACCATATCCATTGTCGTTGTTACTCCCACCGAGATAGGTCGAGTAAAGCAGCGCCGAGCCGGTTGGATTTAAAGCGGTTACGAAAGCGTTTCTGCCTTCTCCCGAGGCCGCATTGTTTACGGCCTGAAAGGCACCTTCCGTAACCGGAAAATTGGTTGAGTACGTCCATCCAGCGACGTAGGCATCTCCGGATTTGTCTAACGCGATCGCCGCCCCGTAGTCGCCGCGCGCTCCGCCGAAGCCACCATTTCCGCCCAGGTAGGTCGAGTAAACAAGCGCTGTTCCCGTGTCATTGAGTTCAGTAACAAATGCATTAATACTGTCGCCCGACGGGGCATTATTCACGGTCTGGTATGCGCCAGATGTAACGGGAAAGTTGAGAGAATCTGTGTAGCCAGTTACATAAGCATTTCCCGAGCCGTTCACGGCAATGGCGTAGCCGTAATCGGGAAGGCTGCCGCCCAGGTAGGTCGAGTAGATCAGTGCCGTACCTGTTGGATTGAGCTTTGTGACAAACGCATCCTCATAGCCGCCTGTCACGGTCTGAAAGGCCCCCGGGGTCACAGGGAAGACCCCTTCGGGCTCGGTTGCACCTGTAATGTATGCGTCTCCCGCCCCATCCACTGCAATGCCGGTGGCGTAATCGCCGCCATCGGTTCCACCCACGTACGTCGAATAAAGTAGCTCCGTCCCATCTGGATTGAGCTTCGCGATAAACGCGACACTACCGTATTTCGCCGTCTGGTACGAACCCTGCGTAACTGGAAAGTCGGTCGAGTCCGCCTGGCCGGTGATATAGGTGTTACCTGAGCTGTCCACAGCAATTCCAGCGACGTAGTCTCCCCCGTAATTTCCTCCGTTGCTGCCGCCGAAGTAGGTTGAATACGCCAGCACCGGATCGATCACCAGCGGCTTCGCAGGGTTGTATGCCCCCAGCTTGAACCCCACCGTATTGGCTCCATGCAGCGCAAACTGGCCCGGTACGTTAACCCGCATTTCCTTATTCTGCTGATAGACCGATGGCTTTTGAAAAGTGATTTCGCCGTCGGCAGTGATCACTTGCAGATCGCCTGCGCTACTTAGCTTCAGTCGCGTGCCGCCGGCAAAATGCAGCAGAATCGACCGCGGATCGCCACCGGGCGCAACCACGAAGTCATATTCCAGCCGCTCTTGGTTGCCGTAATAGACCAGGTCCACGTCTGGGTAGACGTTGCCGTAACGGACCTTCGCGAAGGCGGGCACTTCGGTGTGCCATTTTTCGGGATCGTTGCCGATAAAGTAGTTGGCTGTGCCTGGAAGCCTCTGCTCGCCGGCGATATGCGGCGACGGATTGGCGCCGACAAGCTGCATCCGCACCATATCCTCTTTGAATGCGGGCGCTTTGCCCTGCGCCCTGCCGCCGGTCTTCCCGGGCTTGCGCAGCGCCAGCACGGCCTCGTCGCCAGTGAGAAAGAGCGCGTAGCCCCCGCCGTGAGAGAGATAGCGCACCTGCGGGTCCGCCTGGCCCCGGTTGGCTTCAAAGCTGAGCGGCAGCTTGCCGTAATTCGCCGCTGCGTTGGCCTTCCCGGTCAGCGGAGCCGGTTGGGCATGAGCTGCATTTGAAGAGGCTTGAGCTGCCTCAGCCGAAGCAACTCCGATTGAAAATAACGCAAAGCACAAAGCGAGACGAGAAAGACCGCGCATCTTCGACCTCCGTTCGTGAACGACTCGGCGAACACCGTTTCGGGTCGCTGGCCTTGGTCTGCCTCGCTGGCGCTGAAGCCCCTCCGCGCCTTGGCGAGATACGCAAAGCTCGCGCCCATTCGCCTTCACCTTGAATTACGAAAACTGGATCGGGAAACGGACATCCTCATGCGTCGCGCGGCGGCATTCATCGGAAATTCATCCGTCGATGACTCCCATCCGGAGACGATGAATCCGCCCGCCAGGCAGGCCGTCGCTACCCCTCGCCACACGATCCCGCTGCAATGGCCACGAAGAGACAAAACAACACGAGAAATCAGAGGCATTGGAATCTCCGGTCCTGAATTCGCTCTGGGCGATTCTCAACGCGTGGCGCATGAAGCAGCCATCGCCGCTCGGGAAGCCTTCTGCGTTGCCGCCGAGGTTCAATGACCCCCCGTCTCTTCACCCACACTCTGAATACGAAAATCCGGCGCGGAAACGGACATGCGGTGCAGAGTCCCCAGAAGCCATCCCCGAGGCTCCGCTCTCCTTCCGAGGCGCGATCCGCGCCCGTCTGAAACTGCGAACTTTCTATTGCAAATACGAGAAAACCGATTTACTGTGAATGCGCATTCTCCGGCGGGGCACAGCAAGGCGCCTCCGTTCGACCTCGGATCGCCAGTGGATTGCCGTCTCTGCCATTTTTTGGATCACCGGCTCGCCGCGCACACCCCATGAATCCTGCTCTCGAATCTTGTCCCGGATTTTGTCCTCAACCCTCGTC
The DNA here is from genome assembly GCA_035508555.1 of Occallatibacter sp. GTDB lineage: Bacteria > Acidobacteriota > Terriglobia > Terriglobales > Acidobacteriaceae > Telmatobacter. The sequence continues at coordinate 96,289 of DATJMU010000040.1, forward strand.
CTGAACCCATGTCCTGAACCCATGTCCTGGAGAAACAAAATGAACCGAAACATCCTCGCAGTTGCCGCGTTCCTCGCCACTTCTTCGGGAATGCTCCTTTCCACCGCCGCCGGCCGGCGCGCCATGGCGCAGCAGGCGCCCACGCCGGCCTATCTCAACCCGGCGCTGCCCCCTCAGCTCCGCGCCCGCGACCTGGTGGACCGCATGACCCTCGAAGAGAAGGCCTCGCAGCTGGTGAACCAGGCGCGCGCCATCCCGCGGCTCAAAGTTCCGGCTTATAACTGGTGGAGCGAAGCCCTGCACGGCGTCGCCGTCGACGGCACCACCGAGTTTCCCGAGCCCATCGGCCTCGCCGCCACCTTCGACGCGCCCGCGATTCACGCCATGGCCACCGACATCGGCACCGAAGGCCGCGTGGTCTACGAAGAGTCCGAACACGACGGCAACTCCTCCATCTTTCACGGCCTCGACTTCTGGGCGCCCAACCTCAACATCTTCCGCGATCCCCGCTGGGGCCGCGGCCAGGAGACCTACGGCGAAGATCCCTTCCTCACCGCGCGCATGGGCGTCGCCTTCGTCACCGGCATGCAGGGCGACAACCCCAACTACTACCGCGTCATCTCCACCCCCAAGCACTTCGACGTGCACAGCGGCCCCGAGCCCACGCGCCACTTCACCGACATCGACGTCAGCCGGCACGACCAGCTCGACACCTACGAGCCGGCCTTCCGCGCCGCCATCGTCCAGGGCAAGGCCGGCTCCATCATGTGCGCCTACACCGGCACGAACGGCCAGCCCGACTGCGCCAGCCAGTACCTGCTCCAGGACCAGCTCCGCCGCAAGTGGGGCTTCCAGGGTTACGTGGTCTCCGACTGCGATGCGGTCCGCGACATCTTCACCGGCCACCATTACCGCCCCACGCAGGCGCAGGCCACCGCCATCTCCATGGAGCGCGGCATGGACAACGAGTGCTTCGGCTTTGGCACCGAGACCGGCGACCGCGACTACATGCCCTACATTGAAGCCGTGCAGCAGGGCTATCTCAGCCAGGCCGCCATGGACACAGCCCTCCTGCGCCTCTTTACCGCGCGCATCAAGCTCGGCCTCTTCGACCCTCCCGGCACGGACCCCTACGCGAACATCGACAGGAGCGAGCTGAACAGCCCGGCCCATCGCGCCCTCGCCCGCAAGCTCGCCGGCGAATCCCTGGTGCTGCTCAAGAACGACGGCATCCTTCCGCTTAAGCCCGGCATTCGCAGCATCGCCGTCGTCGGACCCCTCGCCGATCAGACCCGCGTCCTTCTCGGCAACTACACCGGCATCCCCACCCACACCGTCTCCATGCTCGAAGGGCTCAAGGCGGAGTTTCCCAACGCCAGCATCACCTACGTTCCCGGAACCCAGTTCCTGCGTGACGACGGCAAACCCGTGCCCGGCGATCTGCTCACCACGCCCGGCGGCCAGCCCGGCCTTGAAGCCCGGTACAGCGAATGGCAGGGAATGGAGATCGTCCCCGGCGCGCCGCCCACCCCCATCGCCAGCCGGGTTGAGCCCGGCATCGACCTCAGCGCCAATGGCCTGCCGCCCGCGCTCGCGGGCAAAAAGTCCATCGGTGTCCAGTGGACCGGCTTCCTCACCCCCTCCGCCTCTGGCGACTACCTCATCGGCATCCGCGCCAACGGGTTTGTCGATGTTACGGTCGATGGAAAGGCCGTCGCCCAGGAGTTCGCCACTCACGGAGTCGAAGCCAGGCTCGGGCGCGTCCATCTCGAGAAGGGCGTAAAGGTCGCCCTCCGTGTGCAGTACGCCAACCGTGGCGGCGGCCAGCCCGTCGCCCAGCTTATCTGGGCGCCCGTCAACAACGCGCCCTCGCCCGAGGCCGTCGCCGCGGCCCGCAACGCCGACGTCGTCATCGCCGTCGTCGGCCTCACCAGCCAGCTCGAGGGTGAGGAGATGCCCGTCGACGAGCCCGGCTTCCTCGGCGGCGACCGCACCAGCATCGACCTGCCCGCCCCCGAAGAAGCTCTCGTCGAAGCCGTCGCCGCCGCCGGCAAGCCCCTCGTCGTCGTCCTCATGAACGGCAGCGCCCTGGCCGTCAACTGGATCAACCAGCACGCCAACGCCGTCCTTGAAGCCTGGTACTCCGGCGAGGAGGGCGGCGCCGCCATCGCCGACACCCTCAGCGGAAAGAACGATCCCGCCGGCCGTCTACCCGTCACCTTCTACAAGGACCTCGGCCAGTTGCCCAACTTCGAGGACTACTCCATGGCCCATCGCACCTACCGTTACTTCACCGGCAAGCCGCTCTATCCCTTTGGCTACGGCCTCAGTTACACAACCTTCAGCTACAGCGATCTCACCTTGCCCCCGGCGCCCGTCAACGCCGGCGATCCCGTCGGCGCCGGCGTCACCGTCACCAACACCGGCAAGGTTGCGGGCGACGAAGTGGTCGAGCTCTACCTCAAGTTCCCGCCCGTTCCGGGCGCGCCCCGCATCGCCTTGCGCGGCTTTGAGCGCATTCACCTCGATCCCGGACAGAGCCGCCAGGTCCACTTCGAGCTGAAGAACCGCGACCTCGGCATGGTGACCGAAGCCGGGCAGCCCATCGTCGCCGGCGGCCAGTACACCGTCAGCATCGGAGGCGGCCAGCCCGATACCGGCGCTCCCGGCGTCACCGGCCACTTCGATATCGACGGCAAGATCGACCTCCCGGAGTAGCGCCATCGGTGCCGGGAGTGCTGCGTTCTCCGCTCTGTGCGCCGAAAATCGCAGCGCCCGCGAAGACCGGAGAGAATGCTCAGATGGGCTTGCCGGCCGCCGCCGCGTCCGTTCGTTATCGCGGTTCGTTATTGCGGCTCGTTATCGCGTATGGTCCGGTGGTCTTCGGCTCCGATTTGTAGTCGCCGCGCCCCGATCGGGCCTACAATGGTGGTCATGATGAGCAGGGCTGCGATCGCTGCGATAGCCGCCATGCTCGCCCTGCCGGCGGCTGCGCAACATCACGCTGCGCGGGGCGGATTCGCCGGCGGGCGAGGGTTTGCTGGGCACGGAGGCTTTTCCGCGCATCCCGGCTTCTCTGCACCGGCGCATTTCTTCCGGCCCGCCGCGCCCTTTCGCTATAGCGACCTGGGAACGTCGCCAATGCGGCGATGGGCGCCGCCTGCCAACCTCTCATCTTCGCGATTTAGCTACGGCCCAGGCAGATTCGGTACATCAGGCAGATTCGGTACATCTCGGCCTGCCTATGGCCCGGAGCGCGGCGGGCCATCCAGGGATCGGGACCGGGACCGGTTCCACCGGCGCGAGCGGGCGTTTCAACAGTGGTATCTCTCTGAATATCCGGGATGGCTCGCCTACGGATACCCCTACGCGATCGGCCCGGCATTCGATGATTGGGGGGACGACTGGGATAACTCCACCGATCAGGGCAACACAGCCTCCAGCTATACAGCCCCATACTCCAGCGGAGACGACGTCCCTCCCGCCGGACCTCCCTATCCCGAAGAGGGTCCCCAGCCATTCTCAGCCGCGGCGCCGGCCGCCGCATCCCCGCCTCCGCCGCAGCCGTTGCTCACCTTGATCTTCAAGGGCGGCCGCGCGCCCGAGAAGATACACAACTACATGCTCACGGCAAGTGCTCTGACCGATCTCGATCCCCATCATTACGAAGAAATTCCCTTGAGTCAGATCGACATCGCCGCCACCGAACTAGCCAACCGCTCCAGTGGCATGGAGTTCGACGTTCCGGGCGCATCGCGCGACTAGTAGGACGATTCCAAAATAACGTGGCAATGCGGCCGAATGTGGTTTGTAACAGTCCTCCACCGTCGTTGCCGACCCGCGGGGATGAAACTGTGCCCCATCCATCGGACGTCTTTGTTTTTGTCCGATGGGTGGGAGTCCGCAGAATTCATCTCTTGTTTTGTTGCACTTGCAATTTTGTTTTTTTAGGGCACGACTTTTAGCCTGCCCTGAGCGGAGCCGAAGGGTGCCGCAAACGCTTCAAAATAAAGGTCGGGCTTTAGCCCCTGTGGGAAGCGTTGGCCTCGATTCGCCTGTTGTTCTCCCTTTTTCCGCAGCCTCTAAGGCCGTGCCCTTTCAAGACAAAATCTTCCCCTATCTTGAAATGCAATTGTCCTGGTCCCCCGAACCCCGATTTTGGGGCCCGGGATTGGCGATCGCAGCTTCAAAACCATCCCTTCAGAGACCAGGCGGAGTACCTACCCGAAATTCGACCTTTGCCGCAGGCTGTTATCCGCCGCCTGAAACCTGCCACGCGGGCAGCCCATGGGAGCAGCCCCTTTTGCATGGAATTTCCTTCATTCGTCGCAAAATAGTAGAGGGAGGATTCCATGGAAAAGACGGCTGAAGGGCGAAAAGAAGCAAGAACAGGCGGAAATCCGATGGCGGCCCCCCCCCCGGGGGGGGAGGTCCTTCACAGTCTGCACAGTTTTCGGTGCAAACGCGAAAATAACCCGTTTAGAATCAACAAACCGATGGAGGAATTCGGTAACCAGTCAGTTACCTGATTAACATTCCTTTAACAATCCACGCAGAATGCGCGATCTCTGCATTTGCTCAAAAAGAACGGGTTAAGCATCATCCGCCGGAACCTCGAACGTCACCAGCTCCGACTTGAAGCCCCGCGTGCGCACCGCCCCGTACGTAATGCCCAGCACCATCCACACCGAACCCAGCACCAGCGCCGGACGGCTCAGATGAACCCAGATGAACCCGCAGATCGCAAACCCCAGCACCGGAACCAGGATGTCGCCCAGCTTGCGGCTCCCGTTCCGCACCACCGTGTGGGTAAAGGCCGCCGCGTTCACTCCCATGAACGCGATGAACGCCCCGAAGTTCAGCGCCTGCGCGCCCACCTCGTACGCGCCGCCGCCCAGCCGGCTGGCGAAGAACTCCAGCAGCCCCGCCCCCGCCAGCGCGAACGCGCCCACCGCCAGAATGTTGTTACGCGGAATCCGGCGCCTGGGATCGATGGCTCCGAAGAAGCCTCGCGGCAGGGCATTGCCGCGGCCCATCCCGTACAGCAGCCGCCCCGCCGCCAGCTGCGAGCCCATCCCCGAACCGATGTTCGCCACCAGCAGCGTGAAGTTCACCACCTGGAACAGGATCGCCCCGCCCACCTGCCGCGAGATCATCGCGAACGCCGACTCCACGTTGCTGTCCGGGAACGGCCTGCTGCCCCATACGAGCTGCGCCGCATACACCTCCAGCCCCGACAGGATGCCCGTGATCAGGCAGACCAGCACCGTCGCCCACAGGATGTTCCGCCGCGGATTCTTCGCCTCCTCCGACAGCGTCGAGACGGCGTCGAATCCGATATAGGTGAGCACGGCCACCGATGTGCCCGCAAAGATGCTCGACGGATGGAAGGTGGCCGGGTTGTAGAAAGGGTGTGTGAAGAACCCCGGTCCGTGGTGCGCCAGCCACACCCAGCGCGCCACGCACGCCAGGAAGATCGCCACCACCACGACCATCCCCGCGCACAAACCCTCGTTCATCCGCGCCGACGTGCGGATGCCGCGCAGGTTGGCCCAGGTGAAGAAAGCGGCAAAAAAGAGGATCCACACATAGTAGGAGAGGCCGGGCACGATGTTCATTGCCGCCTTCGCGCAGAACGCGGTGCAGATCAGCGGGTTCAGGAGGTAATCCATCACCATCCCCCAGCCCACCACGTATCCCAGCGCCGAGTGAATCTCGCGCCCCACATAGGTGTACGAAGAGCCGGCGCTCGGGTACACGCGCGCCATGCGCCCGTAGCTGATGGCCGTGAACAGCATCGCCACCATGGCGACCAGGATGGTGGTGACCACATGCCCGTGGGCCTTGTTGCTGATCACCCCGTAGATCCCCATGGGGGCCGTAGGCTGGATAATCACCATCCCGATGATGATCAGGTTCCACAGCCCCAGCGTGCGGTGCAAATGACCTTGTCCCTGGGAGACACTCCCAGCCGAAGCAACCGTCCGATTTTCCTGCGTCACTGAACAGACCCCGGGAGGAAGATTCCGGCGTCGCGCCGGCTGAACGAGCGGGAAGCGGAGCTCCCGCGCCTTTTGAAGCGTTAACCGCCATTTTAACCATCGCCGCCCGGCACCCCCGGGGCCCCGCCGCCGCTCCATCAGGATGAACACGAAAATCCCGCCTCGTTTTTGCAGGAACCGTGCACTGGGCGGGCGCATCGAACCTGCGATGCCCGGAGTCCCGGCGAGAAGCAGTGGAAAGGGAAGGAGAGCAATTCAAATAGAACTGCACCGTGCGAAGAGAGACGGGAAGGCCTGGTGTAGCGCTCCGGCGAATCGCCGTTCAAGAGGGCGCAAAAAAAGATCGCACCTCTACTCGGCTACGCTTGTTGCGCTCTTCAAAGCTCGTGCCGCTTGAAGATGTCGTCCTTCTCGCGGCTGGGGCACTTTGTGCACTCCAGGCAGCACACAAGGAACACGGCTACAGCCACCGTGATGATGATCGCCAGAATGCTGGCCCCGGATGTGAACCACTGAAGCAGATTATGCATGGCACACTCTTGCCCGGAACTTGACCCGGCCGCCGGGTCCCGTGGCAATCTTCCTTCCGATATCTATTTTGACGTAAACCGGCCGTTCGAGATAGGCCTTTCGTTGTAGACGCGTTTTACACTTGCGCGAAAGGGAATATAAAGCGAAAATAAACCCGAAATGGCCGCAATGCCCACTCCGGTGCCGGAGTTCCGGCAGCCCTCGGCCGTCCCGGAGGACTGGCCGGAAGAGTTCCGCGCGCCTGCAACGTCTCTTCCCCGGCCGCAAGCTGGGGAGGCCGAAGCCGCTCCGAACTCTGGTCCCGCGCTCAACTGGCTCTTCGTCGATTTGAACTCTTACTTCGCCTCGGTGGAGCAGGAGACTCGGCCCGAGCTGCGCGGCCGGCCGGTCGCCGTGGTGCCCGCGATGGTCGACACGACCGTGTGCATCGCCGCCAGCTACGAGGCCAAGGCTTTTGGCGTCAAGACCGGCACCATCGTCGCCGATGCCCGCCGCCTGTGCCCGGAGATCGTCTTCGTCGAGGGCAGGCATGAAATCTATACCGAGTACCACCACCGCGTTGTAGAGGCCGTGCAGAGCTGCCTGCCCGTGACGGCGGTTCTTTCCATCGATGAGATGGCCTGCCGGCTCATGGGGCGCGAGCGGCCGCTGCTGGCCGCGCTCGAGCTCGGCCGTACCGTGAAGGCGCGCATCCGCGAGCGCGTGGGCACATGCCTGCGCAGCTCCGTGGGCCTGGCCACCAACCGCTACCTCGCCAAAATCGCCAGCGACATGGACAAGCCGGATGGGCTCATTGCACTGCCTCTCGACATTCTGCCCGGCGCCCTGCGGCAGCTGAGCCTGCGCGACCTGCCCGGCATCGGCGTACGCACAGAGAAGCGGCTGAACGAGCGCGGCATTCACACGATGCAGCAGCTCCTGGACCTCGACTGCGAGCAGGCCGGCGAGCTGTGGGGCTCGGTATGGGGCGAACGGCTATGGCACTGGCTGCGCGGCGAAGACTTCGACATGGCGGAGACGGAGCACCTGAAGTCGATCAGCCATCAGCACGTGCTTTCACCCGAGATGCGTACGGCCGAAAAGGCCTGGGCGGTCGCCCTCAAGCTACTCCACAAGGCGGCCATGCGGCTGCGCGCCGCCCGGCTGTGGGCATCGAGCATTGGCCTCGCCGTCGGATTCGCCGTGCCGCGTTCGGAGAACACCATCGTTAGCCGTTTTGGGGTGCCGGCCCGGGGCTGGCACGGCGAGATCAAGCTCGGCGAGTGCCAGGACAACCCCACACTCATCGCCGCGCTGCGGCGGCTATGGGAGTCGCGGCCGTCGAGCGCTCAGTATCAGCATCCGTACTTTGTCGGCGTCGCGCTGGGTGGCCTGGTCCCCGATCGCCTCCATACGCTCAACCTGTTTGAAGGCCTGGAAGACGAGCAGAGCCGCGCCCGCCTGCTGGCCACCATGGACGCCCTCAACCACAAATACGGATTGAGCACGCTGGCCCCGGCCACCATGCTGACGGCCTTTAAGTCCGCGCCGACACGCATCGCATTCCACAGCATTCCGGAGCTGTTTTAGAGGTCGTTCCAGAGTCTTCTGCCGCCTGCGGCAGGAACCGATTCTCTGGCGCGGCGCGTCATCTGGACTTGAGTGCGGCATTTGAACCCGTGGCACTCACTTGCTCGGGCGGCATGGCGGCTGGAGGTGCGGTACCTTGTGTCTCTGGCAAATTTTCCGAACACCCCATCCCCCTTCTCCGTCTTAGCGGATGTAAAGGGAGCAACAATGGCTTGTGACGCATGCGCGCCGGCCCATGCCGTCGGTTTGCAGAGCCCGGGGGACCTGCGCGCCGTGACCAGGGATGAAGACGAGTTCTCGGCGCTTGTACAAAGACAGGCCCGCTTCGTCTTCCGCGTCGCGTACGCTGTTCTGCTCAACCCGCACGATGCGGAGGACGCCGTACAGGAGACCTTCTTGAAGCTCTATCGCAACGGCGGCTGGCGGCAGGCAACGGACGAGCGCGCATTCCTGGCTCGCACCGCGTGGCGGGCTGCGGTCGATGCGCGTCGCCGGGTTTCGTCGAGGACCGAATCGACCATCGAATTGCTCGGCGCGCAGACCTTCAACTCACCCTCGCCGGAGCCTGGTCCGGAGGCGATCCTGCTCACCGCCGGTCGCAACGCGCTGGTTCACTCCCTGATCGATGCTTTGCCGGAAGAGCTCCGCGTGCCCCTTGTGCTCGCGTCGCACGAGGAGTTGAACTCCCGCGAGATCGCCGGCATCCTCGGCATTCCCGAAGGTACAGTGCGAACGCGGCTGCAGCGCGCACGGCAGGTGTTGCGCCGCAAACTTGCGGTCATCGAGGAGGCCCGTTATGCCTGAAGACAACCGTCTCGATCTGGTCATCAACGAGGCGCTGGCCAGCTACGGCGATCCCGGCCCGGATTCGGAACTGCCCGCGCGCATGGCCGGACGCATTGCCGCCTGCATCGCCAGCGAGCCCACGCCCAAGCCGCGCGGCTGGCGGCTGCTCTGGGCCGTCGCGCTACCCGCGGCTGCGTGCGTGACCCTGATGGTCTTCGTACACCCCGGTCCGCGGATCACAAGGCCGCGGGTGATCCAATCCAACCAGGCTGGCCGCCTTGGGAGACTGGCTGTTGCGGCTCGCGGGGCACAGGCGCAACCGGCTCCTCGCGTTGCGGCGGCAGAGCGAGCGAAGGCGCGCGCTCCCAGACTGCGCGCTGAGGTTGCGGCCGCGGCGCAATCACTTCCCAAGCTCGATGACTTCCCGACGCCGCAGCCGCTGACGCCGCAGGAACGCGCTCTGGCGGTGTATGTGGCGCAGATGCCGGAGCCCGAGCAGCGGGCCCTCGCGCAATCCGAGCAGGATCCTGTTCCGCTCACCGTGGCTTCCATCCATACGTTGCCGCTCGAACCGCCCGATGCAACGCTGCCTAACTTGCCCGAAGTGGGCGACAACTAAGGAGAATTCCATGCGCAAACTTGCTGTCTGCTTCTGCTTTCTCTTCCTGGTTCCGGTCTTTGCGGCCGCGGCCCGTGTTCAGGACGCCTCCAAGCCTTCAGATACGGCTACCCGCTCAGACGCCGCCAAGCCGCCGGCTCACTTCTATCGGCTCAACTTCGTCCTCGAAGAGCTGGACCTCGACGGCAAGCCCGTCAACAGCCGCTCGTTCTCCACCACCGTCAGCACTGCCGGATCGCGCTACGGTTCAGTCGTTGTCGGCACCAAGATTCCCCTCGTCACCGGTTCGGAGACTTCCAAGAATGGCCGCCCGGACGACGTTCTGGACGAGTTTCAGTACGTCGATACCGGCGTAAAAATCAACACCAACGATGTGCGCGAAGATGGAGATCGTCTCACCTTCAGCCTCCACGCCGAAGTCTCGAGCGCGGCGGCGCCCGTGGTGCTGCTCGGCGTTTCCGAGCCCGTTTTGCGCCAGAACGTCTGGAGCGGCGATGTTCTCATCCCCGTCGGCAAGCCCACGATTGTTTTCAAATCCGACTCCCTCGACAGTAAGGGCTCGATGGAGCTGACGGTGACGGCGACCCCTGTCGAATAGTCCCCTCACCCGCAAGCCCGCGCGGGGCGTGCCAACGGAGCTCAGGCCCGCGCCATGGCCCTTCGGCAGAATTCGAGCACCAACGGGTGCGGCTTTCCCGGCTCTGAACGGGCCTGGGGCACAAAGAGGGTCCCTACAAAGAAGGGGTGCGTGGAGAGTTCCATCACGCGGACCTCGTTGTCCTGGTCGGTTCCCGTCACTTCGAGCCCGGCGGATTCCAGCGCGCCGCGGTAGTCGGGGTTGAGGCCAAAGTTACAGTAGTAGTTCTCGGTTGCGCGCTCCGCACCGTAGACTTCGGCGGCCTTGCTCCCCGGCTTCAAGTGGACTTCCATCGACTTGCCCACCAGAGAGCAGCTCAGGGGCACGATGAAGAGGCACGAAGCATAGGGATCGCTCTCGGCGTGGGCTGCCTCGCGGAAGCCCATCACGTTGCGCGCGTATTCGATGACCAGATGCTGCAGGCCGGCGCAGGTGCCGAGGAAGGGAACCTTGTTTTCGCGCGCGAAACGGATTCCGACGAGCGCTCCGTCGAGGCTGCGGTAGGGGCTGCCGGGGCTGCAGAAGATCCCGTGGAAAGAAGCAAAGTCGTGCGTCTCGGCGGTGGGCAGCCAAACCGTTTCGAATGGAAGCCCGAGTGCCCCGGCTGCGTGTTCGATGCCGGCGTTGGTCGCCCGGTGTGTGGGATTGCCCGTATTGAAGTCGCCGATGATCCCGATTCTGACCGGTGTCTCCATGCTCCCAGCGTCCCTTCTCTTTAGAGTCCTGTAAAACCCGCGGCGCGCTTTGCGGCGGGCGTTGGGGGGCCCAATGAGCATTTTGGGGCCGAAAGACGGCCAAATTTGATGAAAGGAATGTTAATTCGGTAACCATCTGGTTACTGAATTATTTTCGCTAACTTGTTTGTTTTCAACAAATCTATGCCCGAAATTGCAGCAATGGCATGCAAATTGCGGAGGGGGTACCGGGGGGGGTGCATTCGGATCCACTTTCCTTCCTGGTTTTTCCTTTTTTTCGCTGTTGCGGAGTCGGTTCGGGTGATTGGGCATGTCAGGCTCCTGCGATTATTTTGCGCGCAAATAGGGTAATTATCGGCAAAGGAGAGCTGCGGGCGATGAGGCGGCTCATGAGGAGCCATGTTTCTCCGGTTAAGACTTTTCCGTTCCGATTCCCAAAGACTGAGATGCGAGCTGCCCCCAATCCCCGGTCCCCAGACGCGAGCGAGGGATTGGGGGCAGCCAATTTGTGGGTTAGGAAAGGGCAGCGAGATCGTGGCCACCGGTCGGCTTTTCACAGGATCGAATCTCTGACGGCAGAGGCGAGGATACAATAGCGTCGCAGACAGTCCGCCCTGGAGGCGCGTTGGCCAATCCTTCTCTCCCGGAACAGATGTATGGGGTGACCGGCCGGTCGATGCCGCAGCGCATCGCACTGGCCGCAAGCCTTGCCGGCTGCACGGCGCTGGCCTGGTGGCTGCTCTTCTTTGGCGGGGCCGGGCTGGTGGGTTCGTGGTTCGGCCGGAACTGGCGGCTGGGCGCATTCGCCCGGCGCGCCGCGCTCGGTGCCGCTTTCTTCATTTACTTCATCCGCGTTCTCTTCACCGAGTTCCGTTTTCTGAAGCGCGGGGTGAGCTGGAGCGAAGTCCTCACGATTGCTCCCTGGGTTCTTGTGATTTACGCCTTCATCGGTCTCGCGGGCGGCACCAATGGGGCGCCATTTGCCGGGATGGCGATCACTGGAGCCGCGCTGTTCGTTCTCGGCTCCTGGATGAATTCGTATGCCGAGCACCAGCGGCACGTCTTCAAGGAGCGGCCGGAGAACCGCGACAGACTTTATACGCAGGGGCTCTTTCGCGTGGTGCGCCATCCCAACTACTTCGGCGACCTGATCTCGTTCACGGGCCTTTGCCTGATGGCCGGGCGCTGGTACACGGGGATTGTTCCGCTGCTCATGCTCTGCGGATTTGTCTTTGTCAACGTCCCGGCCCTCGACCAGCACCTGGCCGCCCACTATGGTGCGGCCTTCGAGGAATACGCGCGCAAGACGCGCAAGCTGATTCCGTTCTTTTACTGATCGCGCGGCCCGGGCGAGAGTTTACCTCCCGTTCATCGCCGCGCTTCGCGGATGGCCCGAACCCGGTTGGCGCGCTGCTGCGCTTCCCCCATTGCGTTGCTGCAAAGGAGATTCGCATGGCCGCTGAAGGCATTACCTACACGCTGGTTGTCGAACCCGACGACGGCCTGACCGCTATCTACAACCTGGTCGCTTCGGCGACGAAGTCGATCGATATGACCATGTACGAGCTCACCGACGCCACGGTGATCTCATCGCTCGGCAAAGCGGCCGCGGCCGGCCTAACCGTTCGGGTGATCCTGGACCAGAACGAGGAGAAGAAGAGCAACACGCCCGCGTACGACACGCTGGCGGAGAACGGTGTTTCGGTCCATTGGGCGAATCCCGCGTTTGCGGTTACCCACCAGAAGACCATCACGGTTGACGCGGCCACCTCGGCGATCATGACGCTGAACCTGACGCCCGAATACTATGGGGAGACCCGCGACTTGGCCGTGATCACCAACGATGCGGCGGACATCGCCGCCATTGAGACCACCTTCAACGCCGATTTCCAGAACGCCGCGATTACTCCGCCCACGGGCGACAATCTTGTCTGGAGCCCGACGAACGCGCGCAGTGCGATCGAGGCTCTCATCAGCGGGGCAGGGCGGTCGCTGCTGATGGCGCAGGAGGAGCTCTCCGATGCCGGTATACAGTCCGCGGTGGAGGCGGCCCTGGGGCGCGGCGTGGCTGTGACGCTTGTGCAGGAGAACCAGGACAGCAAGTACACATCGGCCCTGAATACTCTCAAAAGCGCCGGCGCGAGGATAGCGGTTTACACCTCTTCGACGGGCTATTACATCCATGCCAAAACCGTGCTTGCCGACTATGGAACCGCGCAGGCCAAGCTTTTTGTGGGATCGGAAAACTTTTCGACCGATTCGCTGGACAAGAACCGGGAGCTTGGCCTGATCATCTCGGACCCCGCGTCGATGACGGGCGTTTATAACGCCATCACCGCGGACTTCAACAACGGGACCCCGTTTTGATGCGCAGCACGCGGGCCTTCGGGCGTGAAGGCGCGCGGTGCTAGAATGCGTGCGGATTCGCGCCACGGGCGACGAGCCTCTTCAGGCGCAAATCCCGGGGGGATTCATGGTTTCGATTCCGCGCAATGCCAACCTTGCCGCCGGGGGTCCCGGCTTTATGCGCGCGATCTTCGCCGCGGGCGCCATCCTTGCTGCCGCGGCTCTTGCGCCGGCGCAAAGCGTCAACATGTTCCCCGCAGACATCGGCGCGGCCTGGACTCGCGTCGCAATTCCGCCGGCCAATCCCCTCAAGCCAGTCGACCAGTGGCATATCGACGCGGCCAAGCGGACCATCGTCTGCGACGGCAACGAGGGGCACGAGTGGCTGCGCTTCAACCATGAGCTCTCCGACTTCGACTTCCGGGTCTCATGGCGGTTCACGCCCGTGGCCGGCACAACGAAGTACAACAGCGGCGTCTTCTTCCGCAACAGCGAAGATGGCACAGTCTGGCTTCAGGCGCAGACTTCTTTGGCGGGCGGCTACATCTTCGGCATGATGCCGGGCAGCGGCGCAACGGACGGGAAGCTCGAGCGATTCAGCCTGCAAAAAGAGATGACCGAGGATCGCGTGAAGCCGGCAGGCGAGTGGAACCTGTTTGAGATCCGCTGCGTGGGCGATACCTGCACACTGGCCGTGAACGGCGCCGTGGTCAACACCCTGCATACAACGGTCGCGAAGGGCTATGTGGGGCTGGAGGCGGAGGGCTACCAGATCGAGTTCAGGGATTTCCACCTGCGGCAGCTCAAGTAACAGAGAACAGAGAACAGAGAACAGAGATCAGAGATCAGAGATCAGAGAACAGAGATCAGAGAACAGAGATCAGAGATCAGAGAACAGAGATCAGAGATCAGAGATCAGAGATCAGAGATCAGAGATCAGAGATCAGAGAACAGAGATCAGAGATCAGAGAACAGAGATCAGAGAACAGAGATCAGAGAACAGAGATCAGAGAACAGAGATCAGAGATCAGAGAACAGAGATCAGAGAACAGAGATCAGGGGTCAGGGGTCAGGGAACGTGACCGCTGCGCCGGCTGGATCGCTGCGGCGGAATCTACGCCTCTAAAAAAACGCCGCCAGTCCGAAGAATGGCGGCGAACGCTTCGGCGGGAGTTGCCGAAACAAACTTGATTGTTGGGGAAGGCAACAACTAAAAAGAAGAACTGGGAGCGATCGCCGACGCCGCACGCCTCCGCGCTGCGCCGCGTTTGCCGGCTCGAGCTTCCACGCTGTTAGCAACACCGTTGGCTGGCGAGAGTTGCGCCACGGCGAAAAAGATTTCTTGTCCGAGGAGCGCGCGCTTCTGTTCGTCGAACTGTAAATTTGCGGGAGCGGATCGACGAATCACGTACGAGCAAAGTTCTACAGCGGATAACGCTCCACGCGCGAGCACTCCCGCGCCACGGTCCGGCTGAGTTCCATGGCGTTAACAATGGGCGTACCGCGCGCCAGCCGCCGCAGAATGGCCATCTGCGTGCGCAGCAGGTCCCCCTGGGCGCAGGCAGCGATGACGCGGCGGGCGGCGTGCTCCGAGGCCGCGGCAATCTCGTCGGCCAGCAGGCCCGTCATCGCCGCCGCCAGGGCTGCTCCGGCGCCATGCGCCATCTTGCGCGCCCGCAGCCAGGCCGACTCCAGCGCATAGGCTGCGATGGTCATGTCCGCGAGATCGGCCATGATCTCCTGCTGCTCTTCCAAATCCGCCGCAAACCGCTGGCTGGCGACGCCGGCTGCGAAGAGCGCCATCTTCTTCACCGCGTCGAGTGCTTCTCCCTCGCGCCCCAATGGCTGGTCGCCTTCCCGGGCTCCATCAAAGGAGGCCGGAGCCATGGCCGCGTCCATGACCTGCCTGATCGCGGCGGCCAGGGGCAGTTGCCCGCGCTGCGCGCGTTTGAGCAGCCAGCCGGTCACGATCAGGCGATTGATCTCGTTGGTGCCTTCAAAGATCCGGTTGATGCGCGCATCGCGGTAGATCCGCTCGGCGGGGTATTCCTCGACGAACCCGTACCCGGCCATGGTGGCCACCAGCTCGTCGGCGACGTAACTGAGCATCTCGGAGCCATAGACTTTGAGCACCGAGCACTCGACGGCGTACTCTTCAATCACCTTGGGCGCATGGGCCGCGGTTGGCGATTCCAACTGCGCAAGCCGCGCGTCGATCATCCCGACGGTGCGGTAGACCATGCTCTCGGCGGCGAAGAGGCGCGCGGCCGAGGTTGCGATCTTGCGCTGGATCAGTCCGAACCCGGCGATCGGCCGGCCGAAGGCTTGCCGCTCGTTGGCGTAGTGGATCATGTGCGCGAGCGCGTGGCGTGCGCCGCCCACGCAGGCCACGCCCAGCTTGAGCCGGCCCACGTTCAGCACGTTGAAGGCGATGTGGTGGCCTTTGCCCGCCTCGCCCAGCAGATTTGCGGCCGGCACCTGGCAATCGGCCAGCACCACGGGGCAGGTTGAGGAGCCGCGAATGCCCAGCTTGTGTTCCTCGGCGCCGACGGTGAGCCCGGGTGTGTCGCGTTCAATGAGGAAGGCTGAAAACTTTTCCACCGCTTTCTTCTGCTCGCCGTTGGGGGGCTCTACGATCTTGGCGAAGACGGTGAAGAGCTGCGCAAACCCTCCGTTGGAGATCCAGTGCTTCTCGCCGTTGAGCACATAGTGGCGGCCATCGGGAGCGAGGACCGCCCGCGTCCGGACATTCATGGCATCCGAGCCGGAGCTCGCCTCCGACAGGGCGTAGGCGGCGATCCACTCGCAGGTAGCCAGCTTGGGCAGATACCGCTGCTTCTGATCTTCGGTTCCGTACCAGACCAGCGGCAGCGTTCCGATCCCCGTGTGGGCGCCGAAGGTGGTTGAAAAGCTCGACAGCACCGACAGGTGATCGGCGATCACCGCGGAGGCCGTCTTGTCCATGCCGAGGCCGCCGTACTCTTCGGGCACGTCAACCGCGGTAAACCCCAGCTCCGCAGCTTTGCGCATAAGCGCCTCGAGGACGCCCGGCTTTTTAGCTTCGACCTCTGCCGCCGCGGTCAGAATCTCTTCACGGGCAAACCGCGCCGCCGTCGCGGCCATCTGCCGCTGCTCCTGGTTCAGATCTTCGGGGGTAAACACCTCGCCGGGCGCGCGCTGCTCGATGAGAAAACTGCCGCCGGATGCGGCGGCAATCGGGGAAGCCGTAAGAGCCGGCATACTCCTCCTCTGCCTTTGCCCACCTTAACGCCGAAGCGCGGAGGCCCGCAAGCCGCGGGAGCTGCAGGCGGGCGCGAACGGCGGCGTTGCGCTTGCAGATCGCTGTCTTCGATAGGCCGGGGGCCGGGCGCGATGGGCGGGTACACGCTTCCGCAATGCATCAAGCTCGATCCGTTACACTGCGGTTACTGCAGGGAACGCGAGCGAAGGGACCGAAGTGGATGGCTCATCTGTACGTTGGTGTTCTGGTGGTAATCGTTGCGGTGCTGCTGGCGGTGGCGATCCAGCGAACGTATTTCGTCAAGACCAAGGCCGACTACCTGGTGGCGGGGCGCTCGCTTCCGGCGCTGGTGCTGGTGTTGACGCTGCTGACGTCGTGGATCGGCGCGGGGTCGCTGTTTGCGGGGGCCGAGAACGCTTATCAAAATGGCTTTGCAGCGCTGTGGCAGCCGGCCGGAGGATGGCTGGGACTGGTGCTGATTTACTTTATTGCGCCGCGGGCGCGGAAGTTTGCGCAGTTCACGCTGCCGGACCTGCTCGAGGTGCGCTACAACCAGACGGCGCGGGTGCTGGGGACGATTGCGATCCTGTTCGCGTTCACGGCAATCACCAGCTACCAGTTCCGCGGCGGCGGGGATGTGCTGCACCTGATCTTTCCCGAGACGGTTTCGTCGAACATGGGGACGTTCATCATCGCGGGGTTCGTAATTGTGACGACGGCGATGGCGGGCATGTCGTCGGTGGCGTACATGGACGTGGCCATCGGCTCGATGGTGACGGTGATCTGCATAATTGCAGCGCCGATGCTTTATGCGAAGGCGGGGGGATGGGCGGGGCTGCACGCGACGCTGCCTCATGCGTACTTTGAGGTATTCGGCAACTACAGGCTGGCGCCGAACGGGGTGGAGCAGCCGGTGGCGATGGGGTTCATCCGGGCGATGGAGTTCCTGGTGCCGACGCTCCTGCTGATGCTGGGCAATCAGGTGATGTACCAGAAGTTTTTCTCGGCGCGGAGCGAGCGGGATGCGCGGATTTCGGTGGTGGGGTGGACGCTGGGGACGCTCGTGCTGGAGACGCTGATCGTGGCGATCGCGGTCTTCGGACGGGCGCTTTACCCGACGGGCGAGGTGGCGCTGCGTCCGCGCGAGATCATCCCCTATACGGCACGGCACGGGCTTCCGGCGGTGATGGGCGCGCTGCTGCTGGGCGCGGTGTTCGCCAAGGTGATCTCGACAGCATCGAATTATCTGTTTTCGCCGGCGACGAACCTGGTAAACGACATCTTTGTGCGCTACCTGGCGCCGGAGGCCTCGAACAAGCGCGTTCTGCTGGTTTCGCGGCTGGCCGTGGCTCTGCTGGGGATCTGGGCGCTTTACCAGGCAATCTACGCGCAGAGCATCCTGGAAAAGATGCTGTATGCGTATACGATTTATTCGGCGGCGCTGACACCGGTGGTGCTGGCGGCGTTCTATTCCAAACGCGTGACCGCATGGGGCGCGGTGGCGGCGATTGGCATGGGAACGGTGATCACATTGTGGTGGGACGCGCCGCGACTGAAGGCGCTGCTGCATCTGCCGGCAATTCTTGCCGAGCGGGATGCGATCTTTCCGGCACTGCTGGCCGCGGTGACAGCGATGGTGGCGGTGAGCGCGGTGACGCCGAAGCCGCGGGTGGAACAACTGGCGCAGGTGGGCGATTAGCCGGTAGACCTCAGGCCAGGTGTTTTTTGAGGAAGGCCAGGGAGCGGGCGCGGGCTTCGCGAGCGGCGCCGGGGTTGTAGCTGGGACGGGGCTCGCAGTTGAAGGCGTGGCCGGCATCGTACCAATGGATCTCGACTTCGGGGTGCGCCGCGTGCACGCTTTCGACCTCTGCGGCGGGGATGTGGGTGTCCTGGCTGCCGAAGTGGAGCATGACGGGGCAGGAAGGGGATTCGGCGGCGTAGTTGCCGATGCGGCCGCCGTAGTAGCCCACGACCGCCGAGGGATGAAGGCGCGTGGCGGAGAGCCAGGCGACGGTTCCGCCGAAACAGAAGCCCACGACGCCGGCCTTTTGACCCGAGGCGGCAGCCGCGTATTCGAGAGCGGCGGCGACATCTTCGACGGCCTTGTCCATGCCGAGCTTGGGAATGAAGCTCCTTGCGGTCTGCATGTCGGGGCCGTCGTAGCCGAGCTCGACGTTGCGCTCGATGCGGTCGAAGAGGGCGGGAGCGACGGCCAGGAAGCCATCTTTGGCGTAGCCGTCGGCGACGGACCGGATGTGGGCGTTGACGCCGAAGATCTCCTGCACGACGACCAGCCCGGCCACGGGAACGCCATCGGGGCGGGCGACGTAGGCGCCGGGCCGATGGCCGTCCGCGGCGGTGAGAGTGACCTGTTCGCTCATGGGGACCTCGAAGCTTCTGCGCGGGGACGACGCGGGGCCGGGGGACGCGGCAGACGTGTAAGCTACAGGATAGGTTCCCCGGTTCATTCCAGCAAAGGGGCTGCATCGCCGTGGCCAGTCTTGAGAATTTCCGGTTGGTGGTGTTTCGAACGGTAGCCGAAGAGCTGAGCTTTAGAAAGGCCGCCGATGGGCTGTATCTGACGCAGCCGGCGGTGAGCCTGCAGATCAAGGCCCTCGAAGAAGACCTTGGCGTGAAGCTGTTCGACCGGAGCGGAACGCACGTAAAGCTGACGGCGGCCGGACAGGTGCTGCTGGACTACACGGAGCAGGCGCACACGCTGCTGACGCGAGCCGAGCATGAGATCGGGTCGCTGAACGGGGACCATGCGGGGCGCCTGGCGCTGGGGGCCTCGACGACGATTGCACAGTATGTGCTGCCGCGGCTGCTGGGGGAGTTTTGCCGCGCGAATCCGCGGGTAAGCCCGACCCTGATCACCGGGAACACGGAAGAGGTGGTGGAGGCGCTGGAGAGGCAGAGGATTGCGCTGGGATGCATCGAGGGACCGTCGCGAAGCCGGCACGTGAAGACGGAGCCCTTCCTGAAGGATGAGCTGGTGCTGATTGCCCCCACGGGGCACGAGTGGGCGGAGCGGGCGCGGATCGACGCCGAGGACCTGCGGGCGGCGCCGCTGCTGATGCGGGAGCGAGGATCGGGGACGCGGCGGGTGGTGGAGCTGGCGCTGGAGCGGCAGGGCGTGAAGCGGGCCGCACTGCACGTGGCCATGGAGCTGAACTCGACCGAGGCAATCAAGTCGGCGGCAGAGGCGGGTCTGGGCGTGGGGTTCGTGTCGCGGTGGGCGATTGCGAAAGACCTGCGGCTGAACAACACCATCCAGATCGTGGAGGTGGAGGGATTGCGGGTGGAGCGGGATCTACTGGTGGCTTACCCGGCCGGGCCGGAGCCGCTGGGGCTGGCGATGGAGTTCCGGCGCTTCCTGATTGCGCGGGCGCATCCGCATGGCCGGCGGAGGGACCGGCCACAGGGGCCGGCAAGGGGCGATAAGAAGCGCAAATGAGGCATGAAAACTACTGCTTGGACGCGCGGAGCGGGGTGACGCGACACTGATCGTGTGTCAAAGAATCTGTTTTTCCTGGGATTGATTGTGGCGGCCACCGGGATGATCTCCCCGCCGGTGGCGCTGGTGGGCGGACTGGTATTCGGGTTCGCGTTCGAGCACCCATTTCACGCGCCCGCCAAGCAGCTTTCGAAGCTGCTTCTGCAGATTTCGGTGGTGGGGCTGGGGTTCGGGATGGACCTGCGCGAGGTGCTGCGGGTGGGGCGGTCGGGATTCCTGTACACGGCCGTGGGAATCGCCTTTGCCATGACGCTGGGGTGGCTGTTGGGCAAGTGCCTGGGAGTGAAGAAGCGCATCTCGTTCCTGATCTCGGCAGGCACGGCGATCTGCGGAGGCAGCGCGATTGCGGCGGTGGCGCCGATCGCCGATGCCGGCGAGGAGGAGATCGCGATCTCGCTGGGAACGATCTTTGTGCTGAACTCCGTGGCTCTGCTGGTGTTTCCGGCGATCGGGATGGGGCTGCACCTGACCCAGACGCAGTTCGGGCTGTGGGCGGCGCTGGCGATCCACGATACGAGCTCGGTGGTGGGGGCGGCGGCCAAGTATGGAGCGATAGCGCTGGCCGTGGGGACGACGGTGAAGCTGGCGCGGGCGCTTTGGATTGTGCCGGTTTCCGTGGGAACGGCGGCGGTACGGAAGAGCAAGGCGCGGATCCAGTTGCCGTGGTTCATCCTGTTCTTTTGCCTGGCGGCGGTGGCGAATACGTACCTGCATGTATTCCACGCGGTATACCCTTCACTGAAGCACCTGGGCGTGATCGGACTGACGGCGACGCTCTACCTGATTGGGACGGGGCTCTCGATGAAGACGTTGAAAGAGGTAGGGGTGCGGCCGCTGGTGCAGGGAGTTCTGCTGTGGGCGGTGGTGGCGGTGGGGTCGCTGACGTTGATCCGGGCGGGATGGATTCACCTGTGATGGGATTGGGCTGGACGGGAGTGGTTGGTTCGGCGGCTTTCAGGGGGTAAACGGCTCCCTTGGCGAATGGGGCGGCGGCTGCCAGGCCCACCCTTCGCAAAATGCGCAAAGGGGGGTACCCCGGGTCGAGAAGACCGCGGCGCCGGGGCCCTATCGGGACATGCGGTGTTTATTGGCGTTGATGGCGGCGCGGGCCTCGCGGTCGGCTTCGCGGCGGCGCTCGGTTTCGCGCTTGTCCCAGTCCTGTTTGCCCTTGGCGAGGGCGAGTTCGCACTTGACGCGGCCCTTGCGGAAATAGAGGCGGGTGGGGATGAGCGTGTGACCCTTGGCCTGCGTCTTCGACAGTAGCTTGCGGACCTCTTCGCGATGAAGCAGGAGTTTGCGGGTGCGCAACGCGTCGTGGTTGGCGATATTTCCGTGGGAGTAGGGTCCGATATGGAGGTTGAGGAGAAAGGCTTCTCCGTCTTTGATAAGGCCGTAGGAGTCTTTGAGATTGGCCTTGCCCTCGCGGATGGACTTGACTTCGGTTCCACGGAGGGCGACGCCGGCCTCGAACTTTTCGAGGAGGAAGTAGTTGTGAGAGGCGGCGCGGTTCTGGGCGGCGTCGCGTTCACCGCTGGCCACGGGGTCGCGGGGACGCGCCGGCTTTTTCGAGGCGGGCGCGTCTTTGGGTACAACGACGTGACTGGACTGGCGGGGCATGGCCAAAAACCTGCAATTCCTGATGCTACCACCGGCACGGGGCGCGGGTGGGCAGGAGCAGGGCTTTGCTAGAATGGGGCATCGCCGGTACGGAGAGATCGCGAGGAGCCACGGAGCGGCGGAGCCGCGCGCGGTCCAGGGAATGGGCGTCGGCTGGCGGCCAAGATCGCAGAGGTCTGGCTTGCACCAGCTGCCTGCCGCCAGACCGGGGAGTTCGATGAAGATCCGCGAACAATTGCAGCCCCTCGCAGGGGGTGTGTTTCGCCTGGTGCTGGTAGCGGCGCTGGCCATTGCCGTTTTTCCCGGAACGGGGCTGCATGCGCAGTCGGCGCGATCCGATTACAAGCACGGGCGCGACGCCGAAGCGCGGCAGGACTACGACACGGCATTCACTTCTTATCAGCAGGCCGCAAATCGGGATCCGAAGAACGAAATGTACCGCGTGGCGCTGGACCGGGTGCGGATTACGGCGGCGGCGACGCACGTGACCAAGGGCCGTGGGCTGCTGGCGGCCGGGGACATGCAGGGAGCGCTGGCCGAGTTTCTGCACGCAGAGGAGATCGACCCGGCGGACGAGGCCGCTGAGCAGGGGATTGAAGAGGTACGTGCGAGAGAGGGAGGAACGCCATCGCCCTCGAGCTCGATTCCCCTCCCGGCGAGCGAGCAGGAAGAGATCGATTCCATGGGCGCGCCGCCGGTGCTGACGCCCATGTCGAACGAGCCGCTGACGCTGCACATGACCGAGGACGCCAAGGTGATCTACGAAGCGGTCGGGAAAGAGGCCGGGATCAATGTCCTCTTTGACCCGGATTGGCATTCGCAGCGGATCCAGGTGGACTTGAATAATGTGTCGCTGATGGATGCATTGCGGATTCTGGAGACGATGTCGGGGAGCTTCTGGCGGCCGGTCACATCCAACACGATCTTTGTGGCGCAGGATACGCGGATCAAGCGGACGGAGCTGGACGAAGAGGCGGTGCAGACGTTCTACCTGACGAACGCCTGGCAGCAGAACGATATGAACGACGTGCAGACGGCGCTGAGGAGCATTTTGCCGAACGCCCGGTTCTACGGTGTAGCGAGCCAGAATGCGATTGTGGCGCGGGGGACGCCCGATGAGCTGTTGCTGGCGCAGAAGCTGGTGGACGACCTGGACAAGGCGCGGCCCGAGGTGGTGGTGGACGTCGCAGTGCTGGAGGTGAGCAAGAACTGGGAGCGGACGCTGGGGATCACATGGCCGAGCTCGGTGGGTGTGACGCTGCAGTCGCCGAATTCGAGCAGCAGCTCGTCCTCTTCGTCAACTACGGGCAGCACGACCACGTCGCCGACCCTCTATGACCTGAGCCACCTGAAGGCTTCAGACTTCGCGGTCACGGTGGGCTCGGCCACGCTGAACCTGCTGCTGACAAACGACAACACGCAGGTGCTGCAGAACCCGAGCATCCGGGCGACGGACGGGCAGAAGGCGACGCTGACGATTGGCTCCAAGATACCCATCGCCACGGGCTCCTATTCGGCGCCGGGCCTGACCGCGACGGCGTCGATCGGCTATGCCCAGACGCAGTTCCAATACATCGACGTGGGCGTGAAGATCGTAATGACGCCCACGGTGCACTATGACAACGACGTGACGCTGAATATGGACATCGAGGTCAGCTCGGAGAGCGGCCAGACAACGATCGAAGGCGTGACGGAGCCGATTCTGAGCCAGGAGATCATCAACCACGTGATTCGGCTGCGCGAGGGCCAGGCGAGCATCCTGGGCGGGATCCAGTCCAGCCAGACATCGCAAAACTGGTCGGGAGTTCCAGGGCTCAGCGCGATTCCGATCCTGAAGTACCTGTTCGGATCGAGGGACAACACGATCAAGGACGACGATATCGTGTTCGTAGTGGTGCCGCACGTGGTGCGGTCGCAGGAGTTGACGCCGCTGAACCTGGAAGCGGTGGATACCGGGTCGGGTCAAAACGTCGACCTGCGCATGCTGGAGCGGAAGAGCGCGCCGGCGACAGAGAAGCCGGCGGCCTATGTGGAGCCGGGCGTGGGAGTGGTTCCGGGAACGAGCGCGGCGGGGGCAGCGCCTGCGGCTCTCCAGGAGATGCGGACATTGGGTGAGAGCGGGCAGCCGGCGCCGCCGCCGACGCCCGGACGGACTGCGCCGCCGGTTGCAAACGCGCCCAACGCGGTTCAGCCGGCAAGGAACACGAATGCTGCTTCGGCGGCGAGTCCACCGGCCGCGGGAGGCGGAACGAGCTTCGCGCTGAATGCTCCGCCCGGTCCGGTTGCTGTGGGAACAACCTTCCAGGTGCCGGTGACGCTCAACGGCGGGGTGAACGTGGATTCGATTCCACTGCAGGTGCGGTACGATCCGGCGCACCTGGCGTTGGTCAACGTGACCGACGGGAGTTTCCTGAACCGCGACAAGCAGGCGGTGGCGCTGGTGCACCGGGACGATGGCCCGGGAGATCTGACGATCGTTTCGTCGCGGCCGCCGGGGGCGCCGGGGATCAGCGGCTCGGGCGTGGCGTGCGTGCTCACCTTCCAGGCGAAGGCGGCAGGGACGAGCGTGCTGGCGATTACGGGCGCAGGAACGGTGAATAGCAGCGAGCAGCAGTCGTCGGCGGGGATGTCGCAGGTGAGCATCACAGTGAAGTAGGGAGGAATATCGATGAGAAGCGGGTCTCCCGCGGGCAGCAGCGGAGAACGGGGACTGACGCTGGTAGAGCTGATTGTCACGGTGGCGATCCTGTCGGTCCTGGCGTCGGCCGCGGTCCCCATGTTGTGGTTCCAGTACAAGCGGGAGAAGGAACGCGAGCTGCGGCGGGATCTGTGGATGATGCGGGACGCGATCGACCGGTATAAGGATGCGGCGGACAAAGGGGCGTTCCAAACCAAGGTGGACAGCGACAACTACCCGCCGGACCTGGACACGCTGGTGAACGGTGTCGAGGTGCAGGGCAAGAAGCTGAAGTTTTTGCGGCGGATTCCGGTCGATCCGATGACGGGGAATTCGGACTGGGGTTTGCGGTCGATGCAGGACGAACCGGATTCGGATTCTTGGGGTGGGCAGAACGTCTTTGACGTGTACTCGAAGTCGCAGGGGACGGCGCTGGACGGAACGAAGTATTCGACGTGGTGAGCGGCAGGGGTCAGGGATCAGCGGTCAGGGGTCAGTTGGCGCGGCGACGACCGCCGGCGCTGGCGATAGATCGGCTGAAGGATGGAAGGCGGAAGGCAGCCTGGGTTTTGGTTCGATGGCCCGGCGGAGTGGGAAGATCCGGAGAAGCAGAGGGTCCATGAAGTTCGGTCGCAGACAATCCGAGGGGTTCACGCTGATCGAGCTGATGGTGGTGATGGCGATCATCGCCATCCTGGCGACGCTGGCGATCCCGAGCTATGTGACTGCGATGCGGCACGCGCGGGAGGCTGTGCTGCGGGAAGACCTGCAGGTGATGCGGTCCGCGATCCAGTCGTATACGCTGGACAAGGAGAAGGCGCCGCAGTCTCTGGATGACCTGGTGCAGAGCGGGTATCTGAGGGCGATTCCCGAGGATCCGATGACGCACAGCACGGATACATGGGTGACCGATCAGAGCCAGGACATGTACTCGCTGGACGAGACCGAACCCGGAATCGACGATGTGCATTCGGGGAGCGACCAGTCGGGATCGAATGGGCAACCCTATTCAAGCTGGTGAGTGAATTCCGGTTCCATTCTGCAGGGAAAGCGCATCCAATTTCAGAGCACCCTTTCCAGTGCGCTGGTGTGTGCTTTTGCAATTGAGCTGGACTTGAGCGACCAGGCTCAGCAAGGCCTCGCCATCCGCGCGGACACATCTTTGGAGGGTCTGTTGCCTGAGAGCGACCTGATGGGTTTAAGCGGGGATCACCCGGAATTTGTGTTTGCCGTATGCGCGGACCGGTTCTACAGGGCGCTGACGCCGTTTGCAGTGGCGGAGACGGGCGGCAGAGGACCGGGCCTGGGCGGACAGCTGCTCTACGCCGGCGAGCTGGATGAGGAGGGGCGGGCGCTGCTGGTGGCTGCGAGTGTGCTGGGCGCGGCGACCCTGACCGCGACCGCAGATCCGACGACGCAGAAACAGGCGGTGCGCGACGGAGTGATCGATTTTCTGGTGACCACTCTCGATGAGGCGCTGCGCATCCTGAAAAACCAGGTCCGCAAGCGGGAGGGCGTGGCGGTGTGCCTGGCGGCACGGCCAGCCGCCGTGGAGCGGGAGATGGAGGAGCGTGGCGTTCAGCCCGATTTAGTGGCCTACGGTCTGTTGGGTCTGGCGCGGTTCCCGGCCAGCTTCGAGGCGAGTGCGCGGCATGTGGAGCAGGTGGTGGCCGGGCCGGAGCGGTCCGTGGTGACCTGGACGGCGGAATCAGGCACGGCAGCATGGCTTTCCAAGCTGGACGCGGTGGCGCTCGAGTGCCTGGCGGCGGAGAAGTGGCCGGCGGAGTGGGCGGCGCGGCGCTGGCTGCGGCTGGCGCCCCGCTATTTCTGGCGGCTGGCGCGGGATCGGCGTATTGTCTCGTGCCATACGGGCGCCGCGCGGACGATCTTCAGCAGATTGAAGGGTGCGGTGGAGAGTGGAGAGATCGGAACCGCGGTGTGGATCAGCATGAGCGGAGAGTCGGGAACACAGTCAGTCCATGCAATCCCGCCGGCGGCTGCGCCTACCCCGCATTGAGGGCCGAGTTCAGGCGCTCGACGAGCTCGAACTCGGCGGGGTGAAGTTTCTGCCGCGCGGCGGGGAGACGGAAGAAGACGGCGCGATCAACTTCAGGAAAAGACTGGCGCCGGCCTGACTTTGGCGGCCACTCGATGGTGAAGGTGTTGCTGACGATCTGCGCGGGGTCGCAATCGCCTTCAGCGGCCCAGGCGTGGACGATCTTGCCTCCCTTGTGGCGGACTTCGCCGAGGTCGAGGAACGGGCCGCGCAGGTCGAATCCGGTTTCCTCCTGAAATTCGCGCTTCGCCGCGGCGAACTCGTCTTCTCCGGGCTCGATTTCCCCCTTGGGAATGAACCAGGAGCCCAAATCCCTCTTTACCCAGAAGGGACCGCCGGGATGAACGGCGAGGATTTCGAGTTCGCCATTGCGGACTCTGTAGAGAAGAATGCCGGCGCTTTTTCTAGGCATGGGCTAAGCTCGCGGGAGCGACGGTCAACGCCGGAAGATTTCGCCATTCTTCATGACAAAGCTGACGCGCTCGACGACGGAGATGTCGTCGAGGGGATTGCCGGGGACGGCGATGATATCGGCATCGTAGCCGGGTTTGAGCTGGCCGATCTCTCCAGGCCACCCCAGCAGCTTCGCCCCGTTGATCATGTCGGCCTGGAGGACGGCCAGGGGCTTCATGCCGTAGCGGACCATGAGCGTGAGTTCGTGGGCCTGGGTGCCGTGGGGGAACGGGCCCACGTCGGACCCGACCGCGAAGGGAACGCCAAAGGCTACCTGTTTCTTGAACTGGGCAATCTTGTAATCGAGGAGCGCGCCTTCGCTGGCGGCCTCGGTGGCGCCGGTGGCGTGGTGGGCGAAGTAGTCAAAGATGGTGAAGGTGGGGACCGCGAAGATGCCCTTCTGCTTCATGATGCGCATGGTTTCGTCGCTGAGCTGGGTGGCGTGGTCGACGGAGGCGACGCCGGCCTCGGCGGCGTAGAGGGTGCCGGGCTCGCCCTGGGCGTGGACACCGACGAAGGAGCCCATGCGGTGAGCTTCCTCGACGGCCGCGGCGAGTTGGGCCTCGGTGTACTGGTAGGGCGTATGCAGGACCCCGTCGATCATGCGGTCGGGGCCGGTCTCGTAGATCTTGGTGAAGTCGGCGCCTTCCTTGTGCTGCTCGCGCATGACCTCGATGATCTGCCCGGCGTCGTTGGCGCGGTCGGCGTTGGAGAGGACGTGCTGCGCGGGGTTGAAGCGGTTGGCGTCTTCGTGGCCGCCGAGGATGTCGATGGCGTTGGCGCAGACGCGGAGACGGGGGCCGGGGATGATGCCCGCGTTGATGGCGTCGCGGATGGCGGTCGAGGCCGAACCGGCGCCTTCGGTGCCCATATCGCGCTCGGCGGTGAAGCCGGCCATGAGGTCGGCTTTGGCGGCCTGCTCGGCGAGGATGGTGCGCCACGGTACGGACTCCTCGATGGTCTGCAAGTCTTCGGCGCCGGGATGCAGGAAGAGATGGACGTGCGCGTCGACGAGGCCGGGCAGCAGCGTGGTGTCGCCGAGGTCGACGACCTGCGCGCCCTGGGGATGGTCGACAGTTACTCCTACGGCCTTGATGCGATCGCCTTCGATGAGGATCTCGCCGGGATGGAGCATCGCGCCCGTGTCGACCTCAAGCAGGCGGGCGGCGTGGAGGACGATGGGGACTGGCGAGGGCTGCTGGGCGGCGGCTGGAACGGCTGCAACCATGCCTGCGCCGAGCAGTATCCAGCCCATGCTCTTGCTCAGGTTGGGCATGGCTAAGACCATAGCAAATTCGCAGGCCGCACGAGAAGCTTATTGCGCGACGCTGCCTAAGTCCCACATGCCGGCCTGGGAGTTCCAGAAGAGGTGATATTTCTTTCCGCCTTCGACGGGCAGCGTAACCGTGATCGTGGCGTGATCCTCGCGATCTGTGCTCACGCGGATCTGATCGCCTTTGATGTTGGCGTCTTTCTTCGCGTCAATCTGAACCTGCTCCCATTGGCCTTGGCTTTGATACTCGATTTTGACTTGCGAGGTCGAGTCGTTCCGGACGATGGAGAAAATTGCTGCCGGCATCTGTACCGAAGCGGATGGCATTCGCGTTGGTACTCGATGTTGACATGCGACATTGGCGGCGCCGCCCCCGATCGCCCACAGAGTCATGATCACCGCAATTTTGCCGACTGCTCTGCCCATTACTGGCCTCCTTTCCTTCCCAGCAGATATCCCGCAACGGTTCCAAACAACCCCATCGCCGGCGCGATCTGGTCATTGCTGTATCCCGCACAAATCAGCACGATGGTCCCCACCAGGATGAGCACCAGTGCATAGGCGCGAATTGCATCCTCGGCGGACGTGGTCTTCTTCCACAGGACAACAGAAAGCGCGGCGATTACGATCACGCCCAATCCAATCACGATCAGGGCGAGCTGCCCTTCAGAGCTTGAGAGAAAGTTTGCGGCGGGAGCGGGCGCATGAACAGTTGCACCCGCAGGTGGCGCGTTGGCAACTTGGATCATAGGACCTCGGATAAAGGGCCGCAAGAAGTCGGGAAATTTGTGACAACATTAAAGCACGAAAGACCTGCCCGGACAACGCCGAATTCTCGGAACATCGCCAAGCCGAAGATGTTTTGCCGCAGAATTTGTGTGGGATGTTGCGGACGCCCGTCATGGGCCTTCGAAGACTCGGTGTTTATGACGCGAGGCACAATGGGCCGGTCTTGACAAGACCGCTCGCGTCGAGGATGTTGCGGGAGGGCGGGATCAGCCTGCGCCGGAGCCGGCGGCTCAGGCGCGGACTGCCCGCCTTCCAACTTGCTATGCGGCCACGGCGGCCGGGACGGCGGCGAGATGGGCCGTGCCCATGGCGCCACCGAACATGGCGACGACCTGGGCGTGGGTTGCAGTGCGAGGGTTGGTGAGCTGGCAGGCGTCCTTCTTGGCGTTGTCTGCCATGACGGCGAAGTCCTTCTCCTGGACACCGAGCTCGGCGAGGCCGGAGGGGATGCCCACGGCGGCCGACAACTGACGGATGGCGCGAATGCCCTTGGCGCCGGCGTCGAGGTCGCTGAGGCCGGTGACGTCCTGGCCGAGGGCGATGGCGATGTCCTTGAAGCGCTTGGGGCAGGCGATGAGGTTGAAGTCGCAGACGACGGGCAGCAGGATGGCGTTGCAGACGCCGTGGGGCAGGTTGTAGAAGCCGCCCAACTGGTGCGCCATGGCGTGCACGTAACCGAGGCTGGCGTTGTTGAAGGCCATGCCGGCCAGGAACTCGGCGTAAGCCATCTTGTCGCGGGCTTCCATGTTCTGGCCGTTGGCGACGGCCGAGGGCAGGAAGTCGCGGATGAGCTCGATGGCCTTGATGGCGCAGGCATCGGTGATGGGCGTGGCGATGGTGGAGACGTAGGCCTCGATGGAGTGGGTCAGGGCGTCCATGCCGGTGGCGGCGGTGAGGGAGGGCGGCATGCCGACCATCAGGGTGGGATCGTTGATAGCGACGTTCGGGGTCACGCGCCAGTCGACGATGGCCATCTTTACGTGGGTGTCCGTGTTGGTGATGATGCAGAAGCGGGTCATCTCGCTGGCGGTTCCCGCGGTGGTGTTGATGGCGAGGAACGGAGGCATGGGCCTGGAGGACTTGTTGACGCCCTCGTAGTCGCGGATGTTGCCGCCGCCGGAGACGACCAGGCCGACGCCCTTGCCGCAGTCGTGGGAGCTGCCGCCGCCCAGGGAGACGATGCCGTCGCATCCGCTCTCCTTGTAGGCTTTGACGCCGTCGAGGACATTCTTGTCGGTGGGGTTGGGCTCGGCGCCGGCGAAGACGGTGGACTTGACGCCCGCGTCGGCGAGCATCTTCTGGATCTGCGCGGCCATGCCGAGCTTGTTGAGGATCGCGTCGGTGACGATCAACATGTTGGTTGCGCCCAGCGCTTTCGCCTGGGCTCCTGCTTCTTTCGCGCAGCCAATGCCCATGAGAGAGACGGTTGGGATGTAAAAGCCAAAAACCTGATCCGCTAATGCCATTGAGATTCCCTCACTTGATTCGTTTGTGGATTTGCTTCTGAACCGGAGTTCTCCGGAACCGTCGCTCGGCCGTTCAGACTGCGAACAGGCGATCATCAGAAGACGAAGAGGACGGTAGACAGCGGGAATAACGATTGGATGTGATGGCTATCACTGTCACTTAAAGATCAGTGTTTTCAATGGTGATGCGGAGGGGCGGGGCGCCGGAGGGAGGAGTGGAAGCGGTGATGCTGCTCACGAGATGGTGCGGTTTGGGGGCTGGAAAGCCGGTGGCTGCGGGCGAAATTAGGCGTCAGTAGGCGGGGAGGCCGGTGAGGTGCTGGCCGAGGATGAGGGTGTGGATGTCGTGGGTGCCCTCGTAGGTTTTGACGGACTCGAGGTTCATCATGTGGCGCATGAGGGGGAAGTCTTCGGTAACGCCATTCGCACCGAGGATGTCGCGGGCCATGCGGGCGCACTCGAGGGCCATCCAGACGTTGTTGCGCTTGGCCATGGAGATGTGCTGGTGGCCGACTTTGCCCAGGTCTTTGAGGCGGCCGACGTGGAGGGCCAGCAATTGTGCCTTGGAGATTTCACTCGCCATCCAGACGATCTTCTCCTGGACGAGCTGGTGGCCGGCGATGGGCTGGTTGCGGAACTGCTTCCTGGTTTTGGAGTAGTTCAGTGCAGTGGAATAGCAGTCCATGGCGGCGCCGAGGGCGCCCCAGGCGATGCCGTAGCGGGCCTGGTTGAGGCACATGAGCGGGCTTTTGAGGCCGGCGGCGCCGGGGAGCAGGTTTTCGGCGGGGATGCGGAGGTCCTGGAGGGAGAGGCTGCTGGTGACCGAGGCGCGAAGGCTCCATTTGCCGTGGATGTCGGAGGCGGTGAAGCCGGGGCGATCGGTTTCGACGAGGAATCCGCGGATGGAGGCGCTGCCGGAGTCGGATTCGGCGGATTCTGGGGTGGAATCGTCTTCGAGTTTGGCCCAGATGACGGCTACGTCGGCGATGGAGCCGGAGGTGATCCACATCTTCTCGCCGTTGAGGATGTATTCCGAGCCAGATCGGCGGGCGCGGGTGGTCATGCCTCCCGGATTTGAACCGAAGCCGGGCTCGGTGAGGCCGAAGCAGCCGAGCTTTTCCCCAGTGGCGAGGGCGGGGAGCCAGCGGTTTTTCTGCTCGTCGGAGCCGAAGGTGTGGATGGGGTACATAACGAGGGCGGACTGGACGCTGACGAAGCTGCGGAGGCCGGAGTCGCCGCGCTCGAGCTCCTGCATGACGAGGCCGTACTCGACGTTGGACATGCCGGCGCAGCCGTAGCCGTCGATGGTGGCGCCGAAGAAGCCGAGTTGGCCCATGGGGCGGACGAGCTCGCGCGGGAAGCGGCCCTCGCGGAAGCAGGACTCGACGATGGGGACGAGGTTGTCCTGGACGAAGTCGCGGGCGGTGCGGCGGACGAGGAGCTCGTCTTCGGAGAAGCTGGAGTCGAGTTGAAGGAAGTCGAAGCCCTGGAAGCTGAAGGACATTGTGCACCCGATCAGCGGAAGAGTAGCAGACGGGAGGAGATTGCAGCTACTTCCCGCGGTTGCGACCGCAAAGCCGGCGAGATCGAGGCTGCGATCCGGATTTGGCGGGCCGATTTACCATATTGCGATACTCCGGCGGAGTGGCATTTCGAGGGGAAAGCGGGCATTTTGGGCCTCCAAAGGGTCGAATCTGGCCCAAATTGTGTTAAAGGAATGTGAATTCATTTACTAATTGATGAACGAACTCCAGATTGCGTTTTCTCATTTTAAATGGGTTATGGTGATTTTTTGAGGCAAAAACCACAGTTACACAGTGGACCCCCCTCCCCCTCCCCCTCCAACAGCGGGGAAAGAGGGCGATTTTACTGCATTGCGGTACTTTTGCATTCGTTTTTAGTTCGCTTTCTGGCTGCTTCGGCATCGGACGTACCCCTGACTCAGATTGTGCGCCAGGAGGAGGAAATTATCGGCAAACGCCGGCGAGGCGGCGGTTTGGCGAGTTGGCGAGCTGAGCGGCGGGGACGCGGATGCTCGTGGGTGCTGGGGGAAGATCCAAGCCATCCCTGGTCTCAAAACCGCGGCCTGGGGCAACCAGCCCAAAATCAGTTCACCGTTGTAACAGTGGAGACGCCCCGCTCAAACCCCAGCAACCATCTGAATCGACGGTTGCGTTCATAGGCGATGGCGCCGACGACGTAGAGTTTCTCATCAGGCACCTTCTCCAGAGACATCCCTTCAATCGCAAGATCCCCATCCAGGAATTCCAGGCCATCCACAATCAGGTGACCGTCTGGATCGCTCAGCCTATTCATAAACTCCACCGGCTTTCGGTCTTTCACGAACTCATTCAGACGCCACAAGAGAGCTGCATAGGTACGCGCGCCCATGACGATCTCGTCAGGATTCCTCAATGTCGCTTGTTCGATGCGCTCTCCGGCGTCCGCCTGGAAGATCCCGAGGGCCTTGCTTACTTTGGCGCCATTCACCTTTCGATGAAAGGGCGGCAGCTCCGCGGCTTGCACTGCCCATGCCAGCACGGCCATCCCTTCGATCAACCAGCTTGCCTCCTCGCGCTGATAGGGTTGCAGTGTTCCAAAAGGTGCGTTCACAAACCTCTTTTCGCCGGCATCCAGGGTGAGTCCGCCCATCCAGTCCTGTTGGAATATTGCCGGGATACTGTTCACCCTTTCTGCGGCGCTGGGATGATCCTGGCCGTCGACCATCCCCTTGTACGCCATGTAGGAGAGAAAAAGTGCGGTTCTGTGCACGCACTGAGCCGAGTGCGCAATTGGTCCGGGAGGATCACAGGCCTTCATGCGGTCAGAATGCCATGGACTGGGCCGCCTCCGATATGCAACCGACGGGGCACGCTCCCCGGGAAGGTCGCCGGGGACGGCGAAGCCTTCGATGGCGAACAGTTCCCGGGAGGTACCCCTGACTCAGATTGTGCGCCAGGAGGGGGAGATTATGGGCAGATGGCAGCGAGTTAGTGAGTTGGCGAGTTAGCAAGTTGGCGAGTTGGCGAGTTAGCAAGTTGGCGAGTTAGCAAGTTAGCGGGGGGCGGGCTGGATGAGTCAACCGATCAACTGTTGCAGAAGATGAGCTGAGGCATGGGGTAGCGCTTGCGGTTGCGGGTCCAGAGGGCGGCGCTGTGCCGGATAGCGGCGGCCGCGATGAGGGCATCGGGGATTTCGAGGCTATGGCCTGCGGCGTATTTGCGCATCAACCGCAACGCTCGCCGGATACCGAGCCGTTCTAAACGAGTTCCTTTGCGGAGATTCCTCACGTAGGTTTGCGTATCGGGAAGGTCGGTGCGGTCCTTCCAGATGCCCACGATACCCATGAGCCTGGCGCGGCGTTCCTCTGGGGCCAACGTACCGCTCGCGTACGGCGGCGCGGGCGAGTTCGGAGACAGTGGCGCCCTCGAGCCTGGCATGGGCGTGGAGAGTTGCCCACAGGTCCTCGTCGAGATAGAGCTGCGTGCGCTTCACGATGTATCGTATACATCGCCTGGGCGTGCGGCGGTAGCATGAGTGCGGGATGATCGGGCTGGCGATTGCGGCGGTTGCGGTTCATGCGGTGTGGCTGCTCGGGGTGATCTTCGGGGCGGTGTGGACGCGGGGGCGGCGGGTGTGGAGTGTGGTGCACGTGGCGGCGCTGGTGTGGGGGATTGTCGCCGAAGTGGGCCCGTGGCCTTGTCCGCTGACGGTGGCCGAGGAGTACTTCGAGACGCGGGCCGGGGCGGCGGCTTATCACGGCAGCTTTGTGCTGCATTATCTTGAAGCGATCGTGTATCCGAATCTGCCGGGGTGGGTGGTGGCCGGCGCGGGGGTGGCGGTCTGCGGGCTGAATCTGGGGATTTATGGGTGGAGGTTTTTGAGATATTGGCGCAGGAAGCGGAGTTGGCGGAGTTAGCGGTGTTGGCGGAGCTGGCGGAGTTAGCGGAGCT
Organism: Occallatibacter sp.; assembly: GCA_035508555.1. Taxonomy (GTDB): domain Bacteria; phylum Acidobacteriota; class Terriglobia; order Terriglobales; family Acidobacteriaceae; genus Telmatobacter. Next base: position 130,516 of record DATJMU010000040.1, read on the forward strand.
GGGGGCTGTGGGTTAGCGGGTTAGCGAGGCAGCAAGCTGGCGGCGATCTTGGGCGCGTTGGAGCCGCGCGACTGGATATCTTCATTGCGCGTCCTCGGCGTCTTCGCCGTAGGTGGGATGGGGTTCGGGGCGGCGCTGGGTGGGGGTGCTTGTCCGTCGCGGGGGAGCCTGTGCCCGGGCTCCCGCCACAGCAGCGGTCGCAACGAAACTGCCGCTGATTCAGAGATACAAGGATGGGGCCCGGGAGCGACGGAGAGTGGAGCCGGCGGTCTCTGCTTACGGGAGGTCTCGTTTGAAGATCGCAGCCTGCGGATCAGGGCGTGTTCGACGGGGCTGCCGAACCGTCTGACCACTTGTCTGCCAGGACCAACAAGATCGTGACGTGTTCCTGAGGGTCACTCGCCACCAGGATGGGAGAGCCGGGATCATCGGCTGCCCAGCTTCTGGTCATATCGCCGGGAAAATAAAACATGGTATGAGGGCGCCAGTTCTTACCACGGTCGTTCAAGTACTGCTGCTTCGACATCATGTAGGCCATGGCGCCGAACTGGAGCGCCGGCAGCTCCCTGTTATCGAGTGCCGCCGCGATTGCGTGGGCGATTTCAGCCTTTGATTTTCCCGCCAGCACAAGCCTGGTCTTCATCAGATAGATGGGCGCAAAGCTGCTCGCGGCCTGGGCGTTGAAGCAATGGGGAGCGCGCATCTTCGGATTCCAGAACTCGGCCTGATCCGTGGCCTGCCCCCAGGACCTCTCTACGAGGCAAAGAAAGCCATTCGTGCCCTTGACCGCAGTCTTGTATCCCGCGCGTCCCAGGACCATCACCTCGGCTGCATCGGAGATGGAGGCGGGCGCAGCGCTGCGAGCCAGCGCGATCTCGGATTGCTCGTCAGATATCAGGTACCGATCCAGGGGGGCCATTGCCGGATAGGCGGAATCTGCGGCCTGTGCAACTGCATGCGAGCCTGCGCCCGGCAAGGCGATATACAGAGCAAATGCCAAAGCGGCAACCTTGAATTGATTCTTCCGCATCTGATCCTCCCGACAAACACATTTCGCGCCAGTGATGATCGCCCCGAGATCGATTCGCAGATTGTAATTGCGACGGAATGGGCGGCGTCAAGCCGATCAAGCGCAACATAGGGCGCTGGTTCTGCACAAGCTGGCGCATTGATTCGATCAGAACGCGCTGACGGATGGCGTTCGCAGTCCTGGGCTATTCGAGGAATTCGCGGACGAAGGGGTCGGGGGTGTGGACGAGGTCGTAGAGGGAGCCGTCGAAGATGAGGCGGCCCTCGTTGAGCATGAGGAAGCTGGTTTGCTCGGCGGAGTGGCCCTCGGGGAGGGGGACCATCTTGCCCTGATCGGGGTCGTAGCGGTGGGTGCAGAGGGTGAAGGCGTCCTGGAGACGGTGGGTGACGAGCAGCGACGGGGTGCGGTAGACGTCGCGCTGCTTCATGATGAGCTCGATGATGGTGGTGGAGGTGACGGGGTCGAGGCCGCCGGTGGGCGAGTCGTAGAGGAGGAACTCGGGGTTGTGGATGAGGGCGCGGGCGATGGCGACGCGGCGCCTCATGCCGCCGGAGAGGCTGGCGGGGAACATGGAGAAGGTCTGCTCGAGGCCGACGAAGGTGAGGGCCTCGCGGACGCGGGAATCGATTTCGTCGTCGGGCACGCGCTCCTGGATGAGCTGGTAGGCGACGTTGTCGCGGACGGTGAGGGAGTCAAAGAGCGCGCCTTCCTGAAAGACCATGCCGGTGCGGGCGCGGAGGGGGATGACCTTTTCTTCCTTCATCTGGGAGATCTCCTCGCCGAGGAGGAGGACGCTGCCTTTGTCGGGGCAAAGAAGGCCGTTGACGATCTTGAGGAGGACGCTTTTGCCGACGCCGGCGGGGCCGAGGAGGATGCGGGTTTCGCCGCGGGGGACGCAGAAGGTGATGTCGTCAAGGACGGGCGGGCCCTCAAAGGAGATGGAGACGCCGGAGAGGACGACGACGGGGACGGCTTCCGGATCGGGAGCCGGGGCGGGGTCGGCGATGGGCGCGAACAGGCCGTTCATCGGAAGATACCGAGCATGACCTGGGTGACGAGGGTGTCGGCGACGATGATGAGGACGGAGGCGGTGACGACGGCGTCGATGGTGGAGCGGCCGACGCCCTCGGTGCCGCCGGTGGTCTTCATGCCGTTGTAGCAGCCGATGGAGGCGATGATGTAGCCGAAGAAGAGCGGCTTGATGAGTCCCTGGAGGATGTCCGAGAGGCGCAGGCCCTCCCAGGCCATGGAGAAGTACTGGGTGGCGTTCTGGTGGTTGAGGAAGACGGTGACGGCGGCGCCGCCGAGGATGCCGAAGGCGTCGGAGAGGATGGTGAGGAAGAAGAGCATGGTGATGCAGGCGAAGATGCGCGGGGTGACGAGCTTGCGCATGGGATCGACGCCGAGGGCGCGCATGGCGTCGATCTGCTCCGTCACCACCATGGAGCCGAGCTCGCTGGCCATGGACGAGGCGTTGCGGCCGGAGACCATGATGCCGGTCAGCACGGCGCCGAGCTCGCGGATCATGGTGAGGGCGACGAAGCGGCCGGTGACGCTGGTGGCGCCGAAGGCCTGGAGGGTGGCGGTGGACTGGAGGGCGAGGACGCATCCGGTGAAGAAGCCGGAGAGGACCACGATATTGAGCGAGCCGACGCCGATGATGTCGGACTGGACGAGGAAGTCGACCCAGTAGATAGGCGGGGAGAAGAGATTGAGGAAAGCTCGCCAGGCGAACAGGGTGTATTCCTGCACAGTGAGGACGATCTGTTTGGCGCTACGGTCGATTGTGTTGGTCGCCATCGGGTGTCTGGGCCATGCAGGATGAGGGATGGGCCGCTCTAGTGGACAGGATAGCGCATCGGGGGCGCGGCTCCGCGGGGCGCAAGGGCAGGCGGCGGGGCGAAGAAGGGCGTGGGAGGGTCATGGGAGTCAAGGCTTGTTAGGTGTTTAAGTGATTGAAAATCATAATTTTAGGCTGGTGGTAAAATAAAGATGCAGCTCAGGATTGCCTTCCCCAGGGGCATGGATTTCGATTAGGGCATCTAACTAATTTAAAGACGGGAGAGTAGTATGCATCTGTTTCGCATGCGGCTGATCCTTGCGCTCATCCTGGGAGTCACAGCCGTATCGGTCGCATCCACGTACTTCGACGTGCTGGCACACAGGCATGTGCTGCGCGGAGAGCTGGAGCGGCGCACGAAATGGATGGGCGTGAGCCTGAAGCCGGACTTTCAGGGAGCGCTGGGGGCGGGAGATCCGACGTCGCTTTCGGGGCTGACGGAGCTGCTGAAGTCGGGGACCGGGGCGCTGGGGCTGGGCGTCTACAACACGCAGGGAAACCTGGTGGCGTACTCGGGCCCGGACGCGGTGCTGAAGAGCCTGCCGGCGGACGTCGTGAGGCGGACGCTCGAGAACGGAACCCAGAACAGCCAATTTGGGAGGGCGGGCAGCCAGGAATGGCTGGAAGAGACGTTTCCGCTGCGCGACGGCGTGCAGCGGGTAGGCGCGCTGATGGTGGTGGCCGACGCCAACTATATCCGGACGGCGGGCAACGACCTGTGGCGGCGCACCCTGTGGCGGGTCGTGGCGCTGGTGGTCCTGATTGTGGGAATCACGCTGGCGATGGTGCGGTGGTTCCTGCTGCGGCCCCTGACGCAGACGGTGGAGCGTCTGCGGCGGCTGCGGCTGAAGGCGGTAAGCAGCGAAAAGATCGGCCCGCAGCCGGCACCGGAGTCGAGCAAGGGGGGCTGGAGCCTGTTCCAGCCGCTGGCGCGGGAGGTGGAGACGCTGGCGGAGAGCCTGATCGCGGCGCGCAAGGCGGCGGCGGCCGAAGCGCGGCTGCGGGACGCAGGCGAGCACGTGTGGACGGCGGAGCGGCTGGGCGTGCACATCCGGAATATTCTGGGGACGAGCCGGATCTTTGTGGTTTCGAACCGCGAGCCGTATGTGCACGTGCGGCGGGGGCGGGAGATTGTGTGCGAGGTGCCGCCGAGCGGACTGGTGACGGCGATTGAGCCGGTGCTGCAGGCGTGCGACGGGGTCTGGGTGGCGAGCGGGAGCGGCAATGCCGACCGGGCCACGGTGGACGAGTTCGACCGGCTGCGCGTGCCGCCGGACGATCCGCGATACACGCTGCGGCGGGTGTGGCTGACGGAAGAGGAAGAGGCCAAGTACTACGACGGATTTGCGAACGAGGGGTTGTGGCCGCTTTGCCACATCGCGCATACGCGGCCGATCTTCCGGGCCGGGGACTGGGAGTGCTACCAGAAGGTGAACGCGCGGTTCGCCGAGGCGCTGCTCGAAGAGATGAAGGACTGCGCGGACCCGGTGGTGTTTGTGCAGGACTACCACTTTGCGCTGCTGCCGCGGATGGTGAAAGAGGCGCGGCCGGACGCGCGGGTGGCGATCTTCTGGCATATTCCCTGGCCGAATCCGGAGGCCTTCGGGATCTGCCCGTGGCAGGCCGAGCTGCTGGACGGGCTGCTGGGCGCGGATCTGATCGGGTTCCACATTCCGCTGCACTGCAATAACTTTCTGGCGACGGTGGACCGGGCGATCGAGTCGCGGACCAACCGGGAGCACATGACGGTGCGGCGGCACGGGCACCTGAGCACGGTGCGGCCGTACGCGGTGAGCGTGGCGTTTTCAGGCGGCCCGCTGGATACGACGGAGTTCGACGAACTGGGGGGCGAGAACGAGGCCGAGAGCGAGGAGCGGGCGCTGCGGCGCAAGGAGCTGCTGGACGAGTTCGGATTGCGGGCCGAGAGCCTGGTGCTGGGCGTAGACCGGCTGGATTACACGAAGGGGATCGTGGAGCGGCTGCTGGCGATGGAGCAACTGCTGGAGGACCATCCGCTGCAGCGGGAGCGGACGACGCTGGTGCAGATTGCGGCGCCGAGCCGGACCCGGATCGCGAGCTATGCGGAGTTAGGGCGGCAGGTAAGAGAGGCGGTGGAGCGGATCAACCAGCGCTACCAGACGGCGCGGTGGCGGCCGATTGTGCTGATCGAGCGGCAGTGCAGCCACGAGGAAGTGGGGCAGTGGTACCGGGCAGCGGATGTGTGCCTGGTGACCTCGCTGCACGACGGGATGAACCTGGTGGCGAAGGAGTTTGCGGCGGCGCGGGACGACGAGGACGGGGTGCTGGTGCTGAGCAAGTTCACCGGAGCTTCAGTGGAACTGCGGGATGCGCTGCTGGTGAACCCGTATGACATTACCGGCGTAGCCGAGGCCATCTACACGGGGTTGGAGATGACGCGGACGGAGCGGCGCATCCGGATGCGGCGGATGCGGCGGCAGGTGATGGAGTACAACATCTACCGGTGGGCGGCGCGGGTACTGGGCGATCTGCGAGAGCTGCGGCTGGAGTACGAGGAGGGGACTGGCGGGCTGCGCATGGAGCCAGCGGCCGAGGCGGCGCCCGAAGTCCCCGAAGAAAAACTGGCGTAGAGGATGAAGCGACGTTGAGGCCAGAAGCGGCGGAGAAGATCGAGGGATTCCTGCGGGCGCTGCGGGCGGGCGCGGGGCCGGTGCTGCTGCTCGACTACGACGGGACGCTGGCGCCCTTCCACCTGGACCGGTTCCAGGCAAGACCGTGGGCCGGGGTGCGGGAGCTGCTCGAAGAGATCCGGCAGCAGGGGCGGACGCGGATGGCGGTGGTGAGCGGACGGCCGGCGGAGGAGATTCGTCCGCTGCTGGGGCTGGAACCGCCGCTGGAGATCTGGGGACTGCACGGGGTGGAGCGGGTTCGGCCGGACGGGCGGCGGGAACTCGAACGGATCGCCCCCGAGACGCTCGAAGAGCTGGAGAGGCTGGGCGCGCGGCTGGAGAACGAGAGCCTGGACGGGCTGCTGGAGCGGAAGCCGAATGCGCTGGCCGTGCACTGGCGCGGGGTTGCGCCGGAAAGAGCCGCGGAGATCGAGCGGAAGACGCGAGCGCTGTTCGAGCCTGCGGCGGGGAGGGGCGGATTGAAGCTGCTGCAGTTCGAGGCAGGGCTGGAGCTGAGGGCCGGACGGAATAAAGGCGGGGCCGTGGAGGCGCTGCTGGCGGAGGAGCTGGCGCGCGGAGCGGGTGCGCCGGCGGTTGCGTATCTCGGCGACGATTTTACCGATGAGGAAGCGTTTCGGGTGGTGAATCGCGCAGCCGGCGCGCACCTGAGCGTGCTGGTGCGGACGGAGTGGCGGGAGACGGAAGCGGACGCATGGTTGCGGCCGCCGGAGGAGCTGCTGGGACTGCTGCGGGGATGGGTGGCCGCCTTGCGGGGCTACGCGGCCGATGCGGTCGCGCCAGAGGGCGCGGTCCGGACGGATGGATTGCCCGCCTGAGGAAGATCTTCACCAGAGTGTGGTGGATGACTCGGTAAGCTCGACCGCTCCTTCAGGAGCCTTGTCCTCGGCAGGCTGGACAGGCCGGAAGATTCCCAGCCGCTTCATCTTGTAAAGCAGCGTGGTGCGCTTGAGCCCCAGCCGGGCGGCCGCGCCATCGGCGCCGCCGATCATCCAGTCAGCCGCCTCCAGCGTCTGCAGAATTACCGCGCGCTCGACGTCTTTCAAGGCTGTCGATCTCGGGTTGAACGCCTCCCGGTCCTGGTTCATGAAGGCCAGTGGGTTGGCGAGCACGCCATCGCGGGACAGGATCATGGCGCGCTGGATCAGGTTCTGCAGCTCGCGCACATTGCCCGGCCAGTCATGGGAGATCAGGGCGAGCATGGTCTCTTCGGGAATCAGGTCAATCTGCCTGCCGAGCTGGCGCCCATAAAGGTCGACGAAGTGGGCAACCAGGGCGGGTATATCCTCCTGGCGCGCCCGCAGCGGCGGCAGCCGGAGTGGAAATACGTTCAGCCGATAGTAGAGATCGCTGCGAAATTCCCCGCGGCTGACCATGCGCTCCAGGTTGCGGTGGGTGGCGGCCACCACGCGCACGTCCACGCGGCAGGTGTTGGCGCTGCCGAGGCGCTCGAACTCCTGCTCCTGCAGAACGCGCAGCAGCTTGGGCTGCAGGCGCAGGGGAATGTCTCCGACTTCATCCAGGAAGAGGGTTCCCTGATCGGCGAGTTCGAAGCGGCCGATCCTTTGCGCAATCGCGCCGGTGAAGGCCCCTCGCTCATGACCGAAGAGCTCGCTTTCGAGCAGATCGAAGGGGATGGCGGCGCAGTTGACCTTGACAAAGGGACGGCCGTAGCGGGGACTGATATTGTGAATCGCCTTGGCGATGAGCTCCTTGCCGGTGCCCGTCTCTCCCAGAATGAGGACAGTGAAAGGGGTGGGCGCAACCCACTGAACCTCTTCAAAGACGGCTTCGAGGGCGGGGCTGGCGCCGACGATCTGGTCAAAGCGGCGATCGCGGCCGGACCCGTCAGCGCACCGGGATCTCTGGAATGCGTCCACAACTTACCTCCTGCTCGAACGGTGCGCCCAACCGGGCTTAATCTTCGCTTTCAAAAGCCGCCCGAACGTCCTCGAGCAGAATGGAGCAATCAAAGGGTTTTGCGAGGAACCTGACGGCGCCGCCCCGCATCGCCTGCAGGCGCATCTTCTCGTCGCCCTGCGCGGTGATGAAGATCGTTGGAATCGGGCAACGATCGGCGTTCAACCGGGCTTGCAAATCCAGGCCTGACATACCCGGCATGCAGATGTCGGCGATCAGACATCTCGTTTCGTATTTCCGGCCGGAGATGAGGAACTCTTCGGCGGATGCGAACGAGCGCACGGAAAAACCGGCCGACTTGAGCAGCCGTTGCAGCGCGAGCCGGTATGATTCGTCGTCTTCGACGACCGCGACCACCCCCGCCTGCGTTCCTGCAACCATGCAGAGACGATTCTAGTGCGCGCCCGGCGCGGCGCAATTATGGCTTGTGATAAGGCCGCAGATAGGAATGTATAGGGGGGCCCGGCGAACCGGGGCCGGAGCAGAGGCTGGCCGTCAGCTGCTCTCCGGGAGCTTCAATCTCTCGGCGATTCTGCCCAGTTCGGCGGGTGAGCCGGCCTGCATCTTGCGCATCACCTGGCCGCGATGGACCTGGGCGGTAATTTCGCTGGTGCCGAGCCGGGATGCGATCTGCTTGGTGAGCATGCCGGAGACCAGGAGCCCCATCACCTCGCGTTCGCGCGCGGTCAGCGTCTCGTAGCGCTCCTTCAACAGGCCGATCTCATGCTGCTGCTGCCGCGTCTCGGTCTGGCACTGGAGCGCCTGCTGGATGGCGTCGAGCAGATCCTGATCGCGAAAGGGTTTGGTGAGAAACTCAACGGCCCCGGATTTCATGGCCTTCACGGTCATGGGAATATCGCCGTGGCCGGTGATGAAGATGACGGGGATCTGCACGCCGTCGGCGATCAATCTGCGCTGCAGGTCGAGGCCGCTCATCTGGGGAAGGCGGACATCCAGGACCAGGCAGCAGGGGCCGTCGGGGAGCTCGCGCCCCAGAAAATCCTGGGGCGAAGCGAAGGATTCGGCGCGCAGGCCCACGGACTTGAGCAGGCGCAGCATGGCCGCGCGCGTGGGGGCGTCGTCGTCCACGACGAAGACCAGGGGGGTGTCCGCGGCGATCATGCGGAGAGCGGCTCTGCGGCGGGCAGGGCGAACTGAAACGTCGCTCCCGGTCCGGGGTTGGCGAAGGCGCGGATGCTGCCGCCGTGCGATTCGATGATCGAGCGGGTGATGGCGAGTCCCAGACCGGTGCCGTGGGGCTTGGTGGTGACGAATGCGTTGAAGATGCGAACCGAATCGCCGGCGGGCAGACCGATGCCCGCGTCGGTGACCGAGACCAGGACCTGGCCGTCTTCAGCCAGTCCCGACTCAATGCTCAGCTCGCCTGGCGAATCGTGCATGGCCTCAATCCCGTTGAGCATGAGATTCATCAGGGCCTGCTGCAACTGCACGCGGTCGGCCAGCACCTTGGGGATTCCATGGGCAAGGTTGGTGCGCATGGCAACCGAGAACTTGCTGGCCTCGCCGGCGAGCATCCCAACCATCTCCTCAATGACCTGGTTCACGTCAACTGCTTCCTGGCGCGGGGTTCCTTTCTGGTAGAGGGAGCGAACGCGGTCGACGATGTCGGCCGCGCGCCTGGCGTCCCGGGCCATCTCCAGGGCGGCGTCGCGCGCTTCGGCGACGTCCGGCTGGTCGCGGTTGAGCAGGCGCAGGCACGCGGCCGCGTTGGTGACGGCGGCGCCGATGGGCTGCTTGATCTCGTGGGCCAAGGAGGCCGTCAGCTCGCCGATGGTGCTGACGCGGTCAAGATGGGCGAGATGGGCCAGCTGCTGGCGCAGCCTCTCGCGCTCTTCCTCCGCCTGGCGGCTATCGGTGACGTCGATCTCGACGGCCAGGAATTGAAGCAGCTCTCCCGAAGGATCCAGAACAGGGTGGCCGACGGAACGAATGAAGCGAACGGGACCGCCGGGAGGGACGATGCGAAACTCCACGTCGTAGTCCGACTTTTCAGCGATGGCGCGCTCGATCTTTGCCTGAAAGGCGGCGCAGTCGTCGGGATGCACGCGCGCGAGGCGTTGGGCCCACGTGGGCGTGCCGGCGCCGGGATCGAACCCGGAGACGCGATACCACTCCCCGGAAACATACAGCGCGTTCCTGGTCCTGGCTTCCCAAACCCAGCTGCCCATGTGGGCCAGCTTCTGCGCTTCGGCCAGGTGGGTCTCGCTTCGGCGCAGCACTTCCTGGGTCAGCTTGCGTTCAATCGCCACGCCCGCGAGGTGCGTGATCTGCTCGATGACCTCCTGGTCGCGCGCACTCGGAGAACGCCGTTCACGGTAATACATGGCGAAGGTGGCGATGACCTTTCCCTGCGAGGAGAAGACCGGAGTGGACCAGCAGGCGCGCAAAGAATGCGAAAGAGCGAGGGCGCGATAGTCCGCCCACAAGGGGTCAGCGGCGATGTCTTCGACAATCACCTGCTGGCCGCGGTAGGCGGCTGTACCGCAGGAACCGGCGGCGGGCCCGATCGGCGCGCCGTCGATGGCATCGGTGTAAGGCCGGGGAAGGCTGGGCGCGGCGCCGTGCCGCAAGCTGCCGCCGTCGACCAAAAGGATGGAGGCCAGGACGCCGGCGGCCTGCTCTTCCACCAGCCGGCAGAGACCGTCGAGTATCTCGGCGAGCGATTCTCCGCGGGCGACCATCTCGAGGATGCGCTTTTCGCCGGCGAGCAGGGACTCCGCGCGCTTGCGGTCATCGATGTCGATGCCGGTGCCGTACCACTTCACGAGGCTGCCGAGATCGTCGCGCAGCGGGACGTTGCGGCAGAACCACCAGCGGTATTCTCCATCCGCGCGGCGGACCCGCGTTTCGGCCTCCATCGATTGTCCGCTTTCGACCGCAGCGTTCCAGGCCGCGGCCACCTTCGACAGGTCATCGGGATGAAGCACGGAGACCCAGCTCCACCCCAAAATCCTATCCATCATTAAGCCCGAGTAGTCCCGCCAGCGCTCATTGACAAAGTCGACGGCGCCGTCCGGCGTTGCGGTCCAGACGTAGGCCGGGACCAGTTTGATCACGTCGCGCAGTTCGCTTTCGCTGCGCTGGGCGGCCTCTTCGGCGCGCCGCTGTTCGGTGATGTCCTCACATGCGATCAGCAAAACGCGCCGCTTCCTGAAGCAGACGGCGTTGCCTTTTTCGCGGACCCACACAACGGTGCCGTCTTTACGGATCTTTCTCGCTTCCCATTTCAAGGTCTGGCCGGGATGATCGAAGCATTCCCGAAAGTGATCGGCGACGGCCTGCCGGTCAGGCTCGAAAAAGCTGTTCAACAGGGGCTTGCCGAGCAATTCATCCACGGTGTAACCCATCTGTTCCGCGCCGAAGTTGTTCACGGAGATGAGCGCGCCGGCCGCATCCACGATGAAGTACATGATGGGGCTGTTCTCGAAGGCGGTCCTCCATTGCTCCTGAGTCTCCTCGCGGGCTTGCTCCGCCTGCTTGCGCTCCTCGATGTCCTCGAAGGCGATGAGGGTCACCAGGGAGGGCTTGTCTTTCCCGGTGCGCAGGACAGCCATGGTCTTTTTGACCAGGAACCAGCGATGGCGGCCGTCGGCGCTGCGCAGGCGCGCCTCGGTCTCAAAGGATTTGCCCGCCGACAAAGCCAGGCTCCATTCGGCGAGGAATCTGGCCCGGTCGTCGGGATGGATCGCGCTTTGCCAGTGGGATTCGGTGGGCTGCTGCGGAGTGAAGCCGGTGTACTCGCGCCAGGCGCGGTTGACGAAGGCGACGGAGCTGTCGGGCAGCGCGCACACAACCAGCGCGGGGATGGTCTCAATCACGTTCCTCAAGTCAACCGGCTCGCTCGGCTCCGGTCCCGTGCTGATCATCGGCGACACCCTGCAGAAGCTGCTCCCTGACGGCAATTTTAAAATGGCTCAAGGCAAAAGCATCATGCCGGAGATGAGGAAAGAAGATGGCCGCGGCGGGCAGCGGCGAAGCGACGAACGGCGGGCGGCCAAAGACCGGCAACAGGGTGTACCCAGCGATTCATCATCTTCTCTGTTTGAGAGGCTGCTTGCGATCGCGCAGCCATCGAGCATTTGCGTCATTGCCTGCCGTCGCCGTCCGGCGTTTCAGTGCCTGCGGTCTGCGCGCTCGAGTCGTAGGGGTTTTGCCTCAGCCCGTCCCGCCATAGCGTGAGCGGATGCGAGGCAAACCCGGCGTTCAAGACGAGGTGGCCGGAGACGGTGTTGAGATCGTACATACAGACCACCACGCAGGGATAACGGGCCGTGAGCGCGGTGGCGTCGTGTTCGAGCTCGATCACTTCATCCGCGCCCCTGCCGGGCAGCGGGTCCCGGCCCATGCCCAGATTGCCCAGATAGCGGATGGCGGTCGCTCCTTTCCGGACAGCGGCCGTGAAGATCTCCTCAAGCCTGGCCAGCGTAGCGGGTGCGGAAGAGTCCCGGCAGAGAACCACGAGCCGTTCTTCCGCGAGGGCGCGATCCAGGCCGTCCGAGGTCCTGCGCAGAATTTCAAGCACACGCCGGTTGGCTTCGTCGTGTCCAAACAGGACGCAAAACTGGGACTGGTCCGCCAAGCCGAGCTCGAGAAAACGCACGCCGCACTCGAACTCCTCGCCGGTCCGCCAGAAGTGGAGGAGATGGCTGCCGAGCGCAACTTCGTCTTCGGTAATGCCGAGAGCGATCTTCCCCGAGATGGCTTTGGTCCCCGCTTCCATTACCGCGATTCTACATCGACGGAAGGAGAGGCGGCCTTAGAGTCGCGGGGAAGAGCTCGAACCAAGAATGGGCTGTGCCTTGCCTGTGAAGGAACACCGGGATGCGACCGGTGCTCCTTCGCGTTGAGGCGCCGAGGCTGGGAGGAGGCTAGAAGGCGGCCAATCCCTGGCCGCCGGCGGGAAGTCCGCCGGTTGAGCCAAGCGGCGTGAGGCTGCCGTCTTCTTCCACGCGAAAAGCGTAGACCTCATTCTCTCCGCCGTCGCGGACATAGAGGAAACGGCTGTCGGCGCTGAGTGCGGGATCTGTGGGCACGCTTCCGGCGGCGGTGGATGCGGCGACCGGATTGAGCAGGGTCAAAGCGCCGTCAGGGGACACCGCATAGCTGGAGATGGTGCCGCTGGCGGCGTTGATCGAGTAGGCGTAACGGCCATCGCTGGTGACCACGGCCCAGCAGACACCCTGTTGGCCATTGCCCAGCGAGCCGGTGATCAACTTCAGTTCGCCGTTATAGCCAGCCCTGTAGGACGACAGTGCGTTGCTGGTTGTGGCGGCCTCGGAGACAATGGCGAGGCCCCCGTGGCTGAACTCAAAACCGAAGGGAGTGGACCCGCTGGAGTGGTTCGAGATCGGGCCGGAGACGGTTCCGTTCCAGTTGACGGTGAAGGTGTCGATGGTTTGCGTCCCTTTCTCTGTGACCATGAGCAGATTGCCGTCGAGGCTGAAGCTGATCTCACCGGGACTGGCGGCAGCGCCTCCGGCGAGGGGCCGCTCAGAGCCGGGGAGGGGAACGAGATGGTTGGTGCGGGGATCGATGAAGAAGCCGGCAATGTCCGGAGTGCCGCCGGCGTTCACCACATAGACCAAGCGGCCGTGGACCGCGACGCTGACCGGCTCCACGCCCCCTGAGCTGACGGTGTTCATGAGATACAGCCGGTCGCCGTCCACCACGAAAGCGGAGACCTGGTTGCTGCCGGCATTGACGGCGAAGAGCATGAGGTCGCTCTGGCTAAGTGCGACGGCTCCCTGCGATCCCAACGGATCCGCGCCAGTGCCGAGGCCGGCGCCGCCGGTGGGATAGCTCCCGGCAAGCGTCAGGGTTCCGTTGGCGGCGCGATGAAGCACCACCACCGAATTTCCCGAGGGCTGATTGGTGATGGTGTAGACTTCTCCGGAGTAACCCTGGGCCTGGCTCGACGGGGAAGTTACTCCCAGCAGCGAGGCAAGGGCAGCAGCCGCGAATACCGCGCGAAGACGGTTTTTACCTGTGCACATCCTGTGATCTCCTTTGTTGGACATAGATCGGGACTGGCTCGCTAACTGCGAGTCTCCTGGCGATGGCTGTAAGTGAGCGCACACACGACACTACGCACGCCGACCGATGCGCAGCTGCATAACTTCCGACCGTAAGATGGAGCTTGATGGAGTTTGGTTACAGCCTATCTCCCGAATCCCGGTTTGCGAATTTGTAATTTGACTTTGCCTGCGCGCGGTCAATCCCTGCTGCGACTGGCCCTGCTTCGACTGGCCGTGCTGCGATTGGGGCTCGGAGCGCACAGATCTGCTGCGCCGGCTTCGTGGTTCCCGGATCGCACCATCGAGACCGAAGCGTCTGAAAGGATGGTTTTGAAACTGCGAGTTCCCTTCCCCGGATCCCAAAAGCGGGGACCTGGGGCGCCCTCGGTAGTCCAGGATCAAACCATCAGTGACCGGGAGCGCGCGGATTCATTCGAAATCGAGAGGCTGCAGATCTAAGACGCGCCCGCGGAAAACAGGGCGATCAACCCCTCGGGAATGGTGGGATGGGCGAGAGCGGCCTCGCGCAGCACCGTATAAGGCATGCGCCCGAGCATCGCAATCTGCACGCAGCCCATGATCTCGCCGGCGCCCACGCCGAAGGCCGCGAAACCCAGGATGCGGTCGCTGTCGCGCTCGACCAGGCACTTGAGGAATCCGCGCGTCTCCATGAGGCTGCGCGCCCGCAGCACGGCGGCCATCGGGACCTTGAAGAGACGGTAGGCAGTGCCCGCGGCCCGGGCTTCTTTCTCGGTGACGCCGACGCGCGCGAATTCGGGGTCCGTAAAGAGACAGAAAGGCACGAGCCGGCCCGTGGTCACGCGGTCTTCGCCGAGCATGTTGTCGCGGATCACGCGGAAGTCGTCTTCGCTGATGTGCGTGAATTGCGGGCTTCCCGCAACTTCTCCCACCGCCCAGATGCCGGGGGCGGTGGTTTCCAGGCGCTCGTTGACTTTGATGTATCCGCGCTCGGTCAGCTCCACCCCGGTGAGTTCCAGCCCTATGCCTTTTGTATTGGGCACGCGCCCTGCCGCAACCAGGAGGTGCGTAGCTTCAACGAAGCTCTCCGCGCCATGCAGCTCGAAGGCAACCCGCACCGACTGCCCCGATACTCCGGAGACGGACTTTATCCTGGCGTCGAGGATCAGCTCCACGCCTTCGTCCTGCAGAAGGGTCTGCAGGCCTTCGGTGATATCGTCGTCTTCGCCATGAATCACGCGGCGATTGCGGTCGATCACGATGACCTTGCTGCCGAAGCGGCTCATTGCCTGCGCGAACTCGAGGCCGACGTACCCGGCCCCGAGAACAATGAGGCGCTCGGGCACAATATCCAACTCCAGCGCCTCGACGTGAGTCAGCGGCTGCGCCGATTCCAGACCGGGCGTGCCGCCGATGGCCGCATGGGTTCCTGTGCCGATGACTACTTTTGCGCCGCGCAGCAGACGCTTTGTCCCGTCCGGCAGCGTCGCCTCAAGAGTCTTTGGTCCCACGAACCTTCCTGACGCCATGATCAGCTCCG
Organism: Occallatibacter sp.; assembly: GCA_035508555.1. Taxonomy (GTDB): domain Bacteria; phylum Acidobacteriota; class Terriglobia; order Terriglobales; family Acidobacteriaceae; genus Telmatobacter. The sequence goes on from DATJMU010000040.1 coordinate 145,526, forward strand.
CTCCGCTTTGTTTATAGAGAGCGAGATGGGTGTCCACGAGGCCCTGGACCATTCTGCGTTTGCGCTCCCTCACGGCGGGCATGTTGACGCGAAAGCTGTCGATGCCGATCCCGAACTCCTCACTGCGCCGGACATTGTGAGCGACCTGGGCGGTATGAATGATGTTCTTACTGGGCAGGCACGCGATATTGGGGCAGGATCCGCCAACATACCTGCGCTCTACGACCGCGACGCGCTGTCCCCGTGCCGCAAAGGTCCAGGCGAGCAGCTTGGCGCCGGCGCCGCTACCCAGAATGAGAAGATCGTAGTCTTCCGGCTGCCCTTCAAGATGCATTGGCGTTGTCCTCCTCGCGGACGATGGGATCGAGTATCGCAGCCTGACCGCGTATCGGCGGCAGCGGATTGCCGGTGCGCATTCCCGGCATCCGTGATCAACGTTTGCTTTCAGAGAGGATGGCCCTCTTACCAAAATAACCGATGAGGTAAAAGGATACCCCGAAGGAAATCACATCCTTGAACAGAAACAAACCCACAAAGCTCATGTATCTCATTCCGTGAATGGTGATGATCGCGCCGGGGGTAGTTATGAGCATGGTGCTGGTTATAAAAAACATGAGGGTGGTAATCATGCCGCCGAGGATGCCGGCGGTCGCCCGGAAGTAACCCACGATCAAGAGCAGGGCCGCGGTGATCTCGGTAAGGCCGATGATGCCGGAGCCGATGCGCGGGCCGAATACCTTGAAATGCCAGCTTACGAGAGGGCTGTGGGTAACCAGGGGAGTTATGGCTTCGGCGCCCAGGGCGGTCATCTTGAAAGATCCAGCCCAGAGGAGCATTACGATCATGCCGATGCTGATGACCCGAAAAGAAACTTCGTGGCCGGTTATCCACGCGGCCACCCGGATTAAGGCGCCTTTGGCGTTGTTATAGAGGCTGGCCGATGAGACCAGGGCTGCTTCGTCTGCACTCATAACGTTTCGGGCTGGGAACTGAGCCATGGTAACTACTCCTGACCGGGGCTGGTGTGGCGGGGTGAATGATGCGCCGGCGGGCGCATTTCTCAAGGCGCCGCGGCGGCCGAACCATGTTGACGATCGATGCTGCCTGTTGCAAGTTAATTCAACGCTTGTCATCTGGCGGGGCGGCGCGGGCTGTAAGTCAGATGCCTTTCACTTCGCCGCCGTCCATCCTTACGCATGTTCCAGTCATCCACCTGGCCTGGGGCGAGACCAGAAAAGCCATCAGGCCGGCAATTTCTTCCGGCTTGCCGAAGCGGGCGATGCCGGCTTGCTCGGGAAACTTCCTGATCGCCTCCTCGACGGTGAGGTTGTGAGCCGGCGCCCATTTTGCAAAGAAGGACTGTCTGCGCGCGGTCATCACGGCGCCCGGCACGACGCTGTTGACCTGAACACCGTCGCGGATGCCCTGCTCCGCGAAGGCCTTGGCGAGCGCAATGATGGCGGCGTTCACGGCGGCCACGGCGGCGAAGCCGGGTTTGGGATCGAGAGCGGCGCTTCCCGAGATCAGGACCACGGAACCGCCTGAAGCCTTCAAGGCATCCCAGGCGCGGACGGTGAGGCGGCGGGCGCCGTGGAGTTTGAGTGCGAGGCCGTCGTCCCACTGCGCATCGGTCATTTCGAACAGATCGATCTGGGGGACGGCGCCGGCGATGTTCAACAGGGCGTCGATCCTGCCGAAGCGGTGGAGGGCGCTGCCGACGAGCAGATCTGCCGATTGAGGTTCGCGCAGGTCGAGGGGACAGAGCAGCGATTCGGCGCCGGCGGAGTCGACGGCCGCGGCGGTCTCTTCCAGCTCCTCGCGGTTGCGCGCGGCCAGGACCACGGCGGAGAAGTCGCGCGCGAGGCGCACCGCCGTGGCGCGGCCAATTCCCTGGCTGGCGCCCGTCACGATAGCAACAGAACCGTTCTTCACTGGAGCCTCAGGTTATTCAGCAACCGCTGCGCGCACGGCTTCGCCGATGACGTCGATGACGAGATGGGGCGCGGCGTACATGGGCGAGTGGTCGACGGCGTGGGCGCGGATGGCGGCGCCCATGCGCTCCGCCATGAAGCGCTGGTTTCCGGGCGCGATCATGCGATCTTCTTCGGCGATGAGATACCAGGAAGGCGTCGTCTTCCAGGCGGGCGCGGGAGCCTTTTCCTGGATGCAGTTCACCGCGATGGGCCGCTGCACGGCGGCCGAGATGGCCAACTGGTCGGAGGAGGCTTTGTGCGCCACTGCGTGGCCAAAGCCCTCCTCGGGCATCCAGATCAGACCATGGGCGTCGGGTGAGAGCGCGGGAGCTTGGGGGTGCGGGGCGGTGCGATAGAAGACATCCGCGACGGTCTCGCCTTCATCCGGCGCCAGCGCCGCTATATAGACCAGAGCCTTGACGCGGGCATCGTGGACCGCGGCGATGACGGCGCCCGCATAAGCGTGACCGGCGAGGACGACGGGGCCATCGATCCTCTCGATCACGCGTTGCAGGGCGGCGGAGTCATCGGTGAGCGACGTGAGCGGAATGGGCGCCGAAATGACGTGCAGTCCCTGGCGCCGCAGCGGGAGGATGACGTTGCTCCAGCACGAACCGTCCGCCCATGCTCCGTGCACGAGCACGACCGTGGCCGCATGGTTGGAGGGGTTCATCGCGACGCCGCCTGCGCCTCGCGGCCGGAGACGCCGTGGGCCTGGAGAAACTCCTTCATGGCGGCGGCGATCTCCGCGGCGTGGGTCTCAATGGCAAAGTGGCCGGTATCGAGGAAGCGGACCTGGGCGCCGGGAACGTCCCTGCGAAATGCCTCGGCCCCGGCGGGAAGGAAAAAGGGGTCGTTCCTGCCCCAGATGGCCAGCAGGGGCGGCTTCGACTTACGGAAGTACTCCTGAAAGCTCGGATAGAGTTTTACGTTGGAAGCGTAGTCGAGAAAGAGGTCGAGTTGGATCTCCTGATTGCCGGGACGTTCGAGCAGGGCCGCGTCCAGCGTGTAGGATTCCGGGGCGACCGACTCGGGATGGGCGACGCCGTGCGTGTACTGCCAGCGGGTGCCTTCGAAGGTGAGGATGTTTTCCCGGATCACCTGCCTGTTTTCCGCGGTGGGCTGGGCCCAGTATTTGCGGATCGGCGCCCACGCGTCGGCGAGCCCCTCTTCATAGGCGTTGCCGTTCTGCGAGACGATGGCGGTCACTCGCTCCGGATGGCGGAGGGCAAGACGGAAGCCGGTGGGGGCGCCGTAGTCAAAGACGTAGATGGCGTAGCGATCGAGGGCGAGGGCGTCAGTGAAGGCCTCGATGGTGAGGGCCAGGGCATCGAAGGAATACCGGTAGTTGCGTTCCTGCGGGACCACGGTGAATCCGAACCCGGGCAGATCGGGCGCGACCACATGGTACTGGTCGGCAAGGCGCGGCATGAGATCGCGGAACATGAACGACGAGGCCGGAAATCCGTGGAGCAGGAGCAGCACGGGCGCGGCGGGATCGCCGGCCGACCGATAGAAGAGGCGGACGCCGTCGGCTTCTACATTGTGGATGGAGGTGACGGGCGCATTGGAGCGAGCTGCCGGACCGGCCGGCGCACCCGCTTGTTCCGATCCGTTCTCGGCGTTCGTTGCTTGTCCTGACAGGACTTGATTCATAAAGATCTCCCCTTGTTGCAGCAGTGTGATTGCGTGTGGACGCCCAGCGGGACGCGGCTTTTCATACGACAGAAGAGGCGGCCCGTACATACAAAACAGAATCTCTTGCGTTCAGGCGGCAATGGAGGCGGGATGACGATGCCCGGCTCCGGAAGCGCGCGCATGGCAGCCTGACGGATGCATCCGAGATACCAAACCCGAGCTTCATGGCCGGCTGCCATTCTGGCAGTTAAACTCTTGTTTTCCATCGAGAGTGCCGGCCGGGTCCGGGCGAATCTTCATCTCCGATTCACAAAGCGGTGACCAATAGCCAACAGTGTCGGAGCTTGGTCATGCGCTTTGACACCGTAGGTTGGATGTCGCGGGACGCCGAAGCGGAACAGGGGAAGGCCGGCGGCTTGCGGCGGATTGATCAGCCGGGTCTGGGCCCATGGAACGAACCTCGACCGCTACTCCTATCGCAACAACGCGCGCTCGGCCTTCGTGCGGGAGGTGGAAACGGGCACGGTGGTGAATACCGCCAACGGCTCGGCTGCCGCTCGTCCCTGCGATGGGAAGACCTGGGGCGACAACGTCTACGACGCGAAAGATGGCTGGTCGAACGAAAACGCGTTGAACATTCAGGGTTACGATCGCCCGAATGGAACTACCGGCGAGATTTTGTACGCGCCGGGCGCCGTCGGGGCCAGTTCTTACCGGACGCCACGCCAGATACAGAGGACGCTGCGCCTGGATTGCTGACGGACGAAAGAGTTCCCTTCCTCTTCGCAAGCGCAGCGCCAATTTCGTTGGACGCCGCGCTCCAATTACCATCATGGCTTGCGGGCAAGTTGCGAGCCGCAGATCCGTGGGCCGGAGTGTAATCATCCGGGCTGCCGGAACGCGACTCGGTCTAGGGGTCCCCGGCCGGGCCGTCATTCCGGAAAGAGAGCGATCGGCCGCCGGGCTCGATGCCGAAAGAGGGTTTTCATGAATCGCCGGGATTTTCTTGCGGGCAGTATGGCGCTGCTTGGGCAGCACGAGTTGATTCACTCATTGAATGCGCTTCCAATCGCCGGACAGGACCAGACGCCGGCAACATCGCCTCAAAATCTTCTCTCCGCGACCTTCACTGAGTCGTTTTTGACCGATCACCTGATTCCTGTCGACCAGTACCGTCCTTATCCCAGATGGGCTGACCGGGCGGCCTGGGAGGCGGTGCCGGAAGATCTCCACTCCGCCGTCATCAAGCAGGCTGAAGCCGACCAGCAGGAGGGCTGGCACGCCCTACTCGCGACGTCTTTCCTGGAGTTCGCCCGGGATGGCAACCGGTCGCATTACGAGGCGCAGAGCTTCGGCCGCCGCTATCACCTCCGCGATGTTGTCCTGGCCGAGTGCCTGGAAGGCAAAGGCCGCTTTCTTGACGACATCACCAACGGCATCTGGCTTATCTGCGAAGAGAGCTTCTGGGGGGTGCCCGCTCACCTTGGCATGCAGAAGGCCGGGGTGGGCCTGCCCGACGTCACCGATCCGGTGATCGAGCTTTTCGGCGCAGAGACGGTGCAGTTGCTGGCCTGGACCCAGTACCTTGTCGGCGAGCAGCTTCACGGCGTCTCGCCGCTCATCGTTCCGCGCATCCGTCTCGAGGCCGAGCGCCGCATCCTCAAGCCGGCCCGCGAGCGCGACGATTTCTGGTGGATGGGCTTTGAGAAGAAGAACGGCCACAGTGCCCGGCTCAACAACTGGACGCCCTGGATCAACTCCAATCTGATGGTGGCCAACCTGCTGCTCGAGCAGGACCCCAAACTGCGTATCTTCGAGACCATGCGCATTCTCCGCAGCCTCGACCTGTACCTTAACCAGTACTGGCCGGACGCCGGCGAGGAAGAGGGGCCGGGCTATTTCAGCGCTTCGCCGATGTGCTATTTCGAGGCGGTGAGCATGATCGACGGCGCGACCGGCCACGCCACCCGAATTCTCTCGACGCCCTTCATCGACCTGATGGGCCGTTACATCCTGAATGCGCACATCTGCGACAACAACTACATCGACTACGGCGACGCGCACGTTCACGCCGGGCCGGATGGCGACCTGCTTTGGCGCTTTGGCAGGGCGGTGCATGACAAGCAACTCGAGGAGTTCGGCGCCTACACAGCGCACCACCGCACGCCTGAAGGCACAGGCCGCAATCCGAACGCGCAGCGCTTCATAGCGCTGCCCAGGATGTCGCGCGCACTTCCCCAGCTGCTCGAAGCGCAGGAGCTGCGTGCGGACCCAGGCGCCGATGTTCTGTTGCGCGACTGCTACTATCCCGACCTGGGCCTGGTCACGGCGCGCATCAGGGCCAGCTCGGCGGAAGGGATGTACTTTGCCGTGCTCGCCTGCAACAACGGCCGCAGCCACAGCCACAACGACACCGGCAGCTACATCATCTACCAGGACGGGCAGCCGGTGGCGATCGATGTCGGCGTCGAGGCATACACGGCAAAGACATTCAGTCCGGAGCGCTACACGATCTGGACCATGCAGTCCGCGTACCACAACCTGCCTACGATCGGCGGGGTGATGCAGCACAACGGAGTGCAGTACAGAGCCACCGAGCGCCGGTACGCGAGCAATGACGACCGCGCCAGCTATTCATTCAACATCGCCCCGGCTTACCCGCAAGAAGCGGGCGTGGCTTCCTGGATCCGCACCGTCACCCTCGACCGCAGACTCAACAAGGTCGTGGTGGAAGAGAACTTTCAACTGGAAAGAGCTGTTCCGGTGAGTCTGTCGGTGATGACGCCGCGCGCGGCCACGCCGGGCCGGAGCATGCTTTCCCTCGCACCCGGTTCGGGACAAGGAAAGGCCTCCCTGCTCAAGTACGACGCGGCCGCGCTGACGCCGAAGGTGGAGACCATCGAGCTTGCAGATGCGGGCCTGCGCGCGAGCTGGGGACCGCAGATCTACCGCATTCTGATGAACTCGACGCAACCTGTCTCGTCGGGCAAGTGGACCTACGAGTTTGCGCCGGCATGAAGCCATCGCAGGCTGGAGCCCATGCAGCTCATCATTGCTTTTCTCGCGTTAGCTGTAAAGCCCGTGCCCTTCAAATCGAACCCAAACGAACTCCGGGATGGCGCTGGCCGGCCCCGGCTCCCCGCCGGGTTAGCTGCGGGCGTTTATGGCGCGCCGATATGCAGTCCCGCGGCGCAGACGTTATGATGCAGAGGTGCTGGTGACGCGATGATCACCGCGCTCCCATGGCCTTCGAAGCAGGACAAAGCATCGGCGATTACGAGATTGTGGCGCGGCTCGGCGCGGGCGGCCTCGGCGCGGTCTACGAAGTCCGGCACAAGATTTCGCAGCGCCGGGAAGCCATGAAGATCCTGCTGCCCGACCAGTCGGGCACCGCGGAGATGGTGGAGAGATTCCGGCGCGAGGTGCAGACCGTGGCCACGCTGAACCATCCCAACATCGCCGCGCTGCACAATGCTTTCTACTACGAGAACCAGCTCGTAATGGTGATGGAGCTGGTGCAGGGCGAAACGCTGCGGGATCGCCGGCTGAGGACCGCGTTCACGCTGGCGCAGGCGATGCAGATCGCCGCGCAGGTGCTTCACGCCCTTGCTTATGCGCATGCGCTGGGAGTGGTGCATCGCGACATCAAGCCATCCAACATCATGATCACAGGGGCGGGCGAGGTGAAGCTGCTGGACTTCGGCATCGCCATTGCAGGAGGGCCGGGCGAACTGACCCGCGCCGGCTACCTGCTCGGCTCGCTCAGCTACATGTCGCCGGAGCAGGTGAGCGGAGCCAGAGCCAGCACGCGCTCCGACCTTTACTCGCTGGGCGTTACTCTCTACGAGCTGCTCACCGGACAACTGCCGATCACCGGCAAGACCGATTACGAGATCATGATGGGCCATGTGCATCAGGTTCCCACTCCGCCACACCAGGTCGCGCCCGCGATTCCGGTGCCCCTCTCGGTGGCGATCATGCGCGCCCTGGCCAAAGATCCCGCCGACCGGTTTCCCACTGCCGAAGCGTTTCTGGAGGCGATTGAAGGCGTGGCCGGTATGCTGCCGGAACCAACCGTCTCCGCCGCGCCGATTCTGCCGGCCCCGGTTCGCGCGAGCCGCTCGGACGAGTGGATGCAACCGAAACCGGCGTCGAGCAGCGGACTGCAGAGCCTTCCCCTCGAGGAGATCAGCCGCAAGCTGGCGGTTTACATCGGTCCGGTGGCCAAAATCATCATCAAGCGGCTGGCGGAAAAGACCCAGGATCCCGATACCATTTATCGCGAAGCCGCCAAGCAGATCAACTGCGATGCCGACCGCGCCGCTTTTCTCCGTTCCCGGCACCAATAGCCTCAGCCGTTGAGAAGTTCGAAGGCTTTCACCAGACTGGTGTGCATCCGGTTGAACGAAGCGGTCACCTCGGCGATTTCATCGCGGCCGCGCACGGCGAGGGGAGGCATATCCACTTCTCCCTTGCTGACGATGTCGGCGTTTTTCGACACTCTTCGAAGGGGGCGAATCACGATCAAATAGAGGGCCACGTCGATGAGCAGGATGGTGAGGAGGAAGATCGAGCCCAGACCAATGAGGAGGTCGCGGAATCCCCGATTGGCGATGGCGATGGGGACCGACATGGGCACGGAGACAATCTGAGCGCCCGCGACCTGGTTCAGCGTCCAGCCGAACCCGTTATCCCGGCCGTAATGCTGCACCATGGACCGCGGCGCCAGCGAGGGCACGCTGTGGCAGACCATGCAGCCCTGCCCTGCGACGATGGGGTTGGCGACATAGAGGACCGGTCCCAGCGGCGTGCCGCGCTGGCCGACGTGTTCACCCTGGCTGGGATTGTTGCGGAAATAGTTGATGAGATCGGCTTCCCAGGCCTCGGCGCGATCGTCGGGGTTGGTGGGATTGAGAGCGGCTTCGCTTAGCGAGTAGTTGGGATGGGACGCTCGCAGGAGCCGGAAGGTCGCGTTGGCCGCATAAAAGGGGATGGTCTGGGGGAGAAAGGTGGTCTCATGCCGCGACGCCTCCTCGAGCAGCGGACTGACCTGCTGATCCGTATACGCCTTGGTGGCGGTCGCGCTCGCAGACATGAGCTCGGCCTGCTCGAGCACCTGCTGCCGGGCGCTGTTGATCAAGAAATTGTGGGCGTTATAGGAGATGAGCGATATTCCCAGTCCAAACACTACGATGAAGACCAGGTTGAGTTTCGCCAAGAGCTTCACTACTGCCTCCTGCACATCGGACTCGAATTTGAGCAGCTATCGACGATACCTCGATTGCGGGTTGCGCAAGTCTGCCCGTCAGGCCCTCTGCTGATTTTAAGCGACGGTTATCTCTGAATCCCCTCACGGGCCAGGCAGAAATCGGTCGTGCCGGTTCACCGGGTTCTGCGCTTATTGCGGGGAGCGATGGGCAGGAAAGACGCCGCCCGGGCTTACGCGGGCGGTGGCGCGGAAGATGCATGGGGCGCGGCCGCAGGGCAGGGTCGGCTCAGAAAAACTGAGCCTTGAACTCGTCGTGGCGGCTGCGGGCGTCGTTGCTCAGCCGCTGGAACTCGGGGTCGGCGCGAATGCCGGCCAGCAGGGGATCGGTGGCGAAGCAGGAAGAGCAGAAGAAGCCGCCTTCGACGGTGTGGCTGAGGGCATGAAGGGCATCGTGCCTATCGCCGAGCACGGCGTAGGCCTGCGCAATCTTGTACATGCTCTCCGCGTCGCCTACGCCGCGGTCTTCCATTGCATCCTGGGTGGCGTGCAGGAGGGTGAGTCCGGCGTCGCGGCGGCCGTGGATCGAGTCGCTGAGGACTTCGCCGATTTTGGCCTGGATCAGGTCGGGGTTGAGGGTGTAGGCGCGATCGAAGTCCCGGGCGGCCTGCTGCGCGTTGTGCAGGTAGTATTCGCCGAAGCCGCGATAGAAGAGCACATAGGCCACATCCAGACTGGGCAGGCTGTCGAGGAATCGGGCGTACTCGCCAAGGTATAGATAGGCATTGATCTCGGAGGTGCTGAGCTTGACCTGGGGATCGAGCTGGCGGGCCCGCTGGCATTCGTCGACGGACTGCTGCAACATGCCGGCGAAGCGATAGGCGTAGCCGAGCTCCCAATGCGCCTCGGCATCGTTGGGCGCGGTCTGCAGCGCCGAGCGCAGCAGCGGGACGGCCTGCTCCACGCTGCCGGTGTCGGTGAGCATATTCGCCATGTAGATGCGGGGCTGGACCAGATTCGGATCGAGGGCAATGGCTTTTTCGTAGGCAGTGCGGGCCCGGTCATATTGTTGGCGCCCGCCCAGTTGCAGTGTGGCCACGGCGGCATAAGCCTTGCCCAGCTGCGCCCAGGTGGGCGCATAATTCGGATCGAGGGCAGCCGATTTCTGCAGCATGGCAATGGACTGGGAGAAGTCGTTCGTGGAAAAGAAGTCGACGCCGCGCAGGTAATCCTGATAGGCCTGCGGGGCCATGGCGTTGGCGTTTTGCGCCAGGTCGGGAGAGAGGTCGAGCTCCAGGCCCTTGACGATATCCCGGGAGACGCGGTCCTGCACGGTAAGCAGGTTGTTGAATTTGACATCGATGGTATCGCGCCAGAGGATGCGGTCCGCCTCGAGATCGATGAGCTGCGCGGTGATGTGAAAATCGTCGCCGTCCTTGAGGAATCCGCCGGTGAGAAGCGTGTCCACGTGCAGCTCGCGGCCCACCTCCTGGGGATCGACGGTGCGATCGCGGTAAGCGTAGATGGAGGCGGAAGGACGCACGATAAGGCCCTTGACGGAGCTCAACTCGGTAATGATCGCGTCGGCAAGGGAGAAGCCGAGATAATTGAGCGACGCGTCCTGGCGCAGGTTGTGAAAGGGGAGAATGGCGAGGGTGCGCGGATGGGCCTGCGTGGGCGAGGCGGCCTGCCCGCCATGGAGTATTGCGAATACGCCCGCGGCGACCGCGAGAAAAACGACCACCAGCGCCAACGCAAGCCTGGCGCCGCGCGGCATTGATGCGCGCGGCGGTTTTGCGGGGGCAGCCACCGGGGGCGCGGGCCTCGGCGCCGGGAACCTGGCCTCGAATTGGAGATGACTTGCGAAATCTTCAAGGCCGGCGAGCATCTCGCGCACATTCTGGTAGCGCGCCTCAAGATCCTTGGCCATGGCTTTGGCGACGATTTGCTGGAGTTCGACGGGCGCATTGGGAACGATGGCAGCGAGGCTCTGCGGAGTGCCCTTCAGGATTTCGGAGATCACATCGCTGACGGTTTCGCCATCGAACGGGCACCTGCCGCAGAGCATTTCGTAGAGGACAATCCCCAGGCTGAAGATGTCGCTCCTGGGATCGACCGGCAGGCCGCGCGCCTGCTCCGGCGACATATACCGCGCCGAACCAACGACCATGCCCGCGCGGCTGGCGGAGAGAGACAGCGCGAGGCCGGGAGGATAGATGCTCTGGCGGGAGTGGGACTCGCTCAACTTGGCGATTCCGAAATCGACCACCTTGACGAGATTGTCGGTGCGAATGACGATGTTCTCGGGCTTGATGTCGCGGTGCACGATGCCGGAGGCATGAGCGGCCCCGAGGGCCCTGGCGACCTGGATGGCGATGTCGATGGCGGCGTGCAGCGGGAGGGGGCCTTCGTCAAGTTTGCGCCGCAGAGTATGGCCTTCGACGTATTCGGAAGCGATGTAATGCAGGGCATCGGCGCCTCCGAATTCATAGATGGTGAGGATGTTGGGGTGGTTGAGCGCGGAGGCGGCGCGGGCCTCTTTTTCGAGGCGGCGCAGACCGCGTTCATCCAGCGTCAGCCCGGGAGAGAGAATCTTGACGGCCACATTGCGGCTGAGCTGCGTATCGCGGGCCAGATAAACCTGGCCCATGCCGCCCGAACCGATAAACGAGGTGATTTGGTAACGGCCGAGTTTGACGCCGGGAGAGAGGCGATTGGCGGCGGGTCCGGAGGCGAGATCGCCGGCAGCCTGGATGACCGGCTGCTCGAGGAAGTCCATGGGCTGGGCGGCGGATGCGAGCAGCGACTCGACCTCCTTGCGCAACTCGAGATCGCCGCCCGATTGCTCAGTGAGGAAACGCGAACGCAACTCCTCGGGCAAGTCGAGGCACTGGTGAAATAACGATTCGATCTGCTGCCAGCGCTGCGCGGAGTGAAGCATAGAGTCCCGGCTATGAATCGGCTCGCGATAGATCGCGATGCAGCCACGCCCTGGCCAGTTGCAGCTCGCGGTGGACGGTGGCGGGAGAGATGTGAAGAGCCGCCGCGGTCTCGTCATAGGTGAGGCCGCCAAAACAAAGGAGCTCGACGATCTCGCTTTTGCGCTTGTCCTGAGCGGCGAGACGCTCGAGGGCCAGATCGAGATCGAGTAATGCGGCCGGCGATTGAGGGCCGACGAGCACGGCTTCATCGAGGGGAATCTTCTCCGCGTCGCCCCCGCGCTTGTAACGGCGCCTGGCTTTGGCGTGATCGACGAGGATGCGGCGCAGCAAACGGGCCGACACAGCGAAGAAATGCACGCGATCCTGCCAGGCAACGTCGGAATCGATGAGGCGCAGGTACGCCTCGTTCACCAGGGCGGTGGCGCGCAGGGTATGCCCGGGGCGCTCATCGCGCATGCAGCGCGAGGCCAGCTTATGGAGCTGGCCATAAACGACCGGCATCAACTCGTCGAGGGCGGCCTTGTCGCCGCTGCTCCACTGCCGCAGGAGTTGCGTAACGGCTGGACGATCGAGAGGCATCTCCATGCAGTTAACTCCGGAAGGCGACCTTCAGATTTCCAAGCGGAACGGGCAGAACACGATCTGGGGAATCTGGCCGGTTGCGGAGGCCGGGCAAGATGCGCGTTGCCGCCAGGCCCGAGTGCGCGAAGCCGCGAAGGATCGAGGTTTTTTCGCTGCACGCAAATTATAGCGCAGAACGGGCGGAAATCGGGCCGGTTTGCCGGCCCGCCCAAAAAGTTGCGCCGCGGATGAGGGAATCCGACTTCGACTGTCGCTTCAAGAGGTAGGCAGCGGAATGCGGCCAAATTCTCCGAATCATGAGGAAAAGAAGATGAACAACGGAACGACCAACATGCAACAGGAGGGCGGCGACCTGCGGAGACCGTGGGGCAGGCCGGTTTGCTTAGGGCTGATCGCCGGGTTTGCGACGGTGATGATGGCCTTCACCGCGGGATGCACAAACGGGACCATGCTCACAGCCAAGAGCACCGGTCCCACCACGCAGGTTCCTCCCGTTCTCGACAAGGCGCTCTGGGTCGCGAACGGAACCAACGTCCTCGAGTACCTGCCCTCGCAGCTGGCGGCCGGCTCAACCCAGATGGCGCCGCACCTGGTGAACAACAGCACAGCCTTCGGAGCGCCGCAGGGAGTGGTGTTCGACGCCTCCGGCGACCTCTGGGTGATCGACGGCGGGACGGTGGCGGCGGGCGGCAACGTGAATCCGGCACTCTATGAGTTCACGCCGGCACAGCTTGCCGCGCTGGGCACCAACAACAACCCCTCGCCCAACATCACCATCAGTTCGCCCGATTTCGTCTTCCCGCAACAGGCGGTCTTTGACGACAAGGGAGACCTGTGGGTAAGCGACAACGGCGCCAACGCGGTGTACGTGTTTACGCCCGCGCAGCTTGGGGCCACGAGTCTCAAGGCGTCGCCGAACGTCACCATTACTTCCAACCCGGCGTTCACCGGGCCGCTGGGCATCGCCTTCGACGCCGCGGGAGACCTGTTTGTGGCGAACAACGGCACCACCACCATCTTCGAATTCAAGCAGCAGAGTCTTCCCCAGAGCGCGGGCACGGTTTCGCTGATGCCGGACGTGACGCTCTCCGACGACGGCAAGGGCTCGATCCAGGCGCCGTGGGCCTTGATCTTCGACAGCAACGGCGATCTCTGGTCGAGCAACGCGAATGCCCCCAACACGCTGGTGGAGTTCACGCCGCAGAGCCTGATGGCCACGGGCGACCCGACCCCGGCGGTCACGCTCAGCCCGGTGATGGAGAACATGAATGCGACGCTCAGCTCGCCGAACGGCATCGCCTTCGACAATCTCGGAGACCTGGCCGCGGTCAGCTCGGCCTCGCCTTTTGGGATCGCATTCTTCGGCAAGTCGCAGTTGACCGCCGGCGGCGCCATCGATCCCACGCTGCTGATTGTGGGCGATGCGACCACGCTCAACGCGCCCGCAGGATGCAACTTCGGTCCGGTGGTCAACTAGGCGTTTGACCGTTTGATTGGGTGCGTTCGATTGCCAATCCCAGGTCCCAAAACCGGGACCTCCACCCCAGCGAGCAAAAATCTCTCGCCGGGGACCCGGGACCTGGGGCACCCTCGGTTGTACAAGATCAAACGGTCAGCGACCTGGTGTGGTCCGCCGGAAATACGGGATGTTATTCAGCAGGCAGGCAGAGCGGATGACAGCAGGGGCTAAAGCCCCAATCTTCGAAACAGGCGTGTCTCGGCACGACTGTAGTCGTGCCCTGATACAAAACATAACCGATGAGATTTGTGGCGGACTACACCAGAACGGCCCTGCGGTTGATGAGGGCACTCAGCCTCAATCACTCAAAAAATACCGTAGCTGTGGAACCGCGGCAGCGGGGCGCATAAGGACTCATCGCACCCGCAGCGAGATGCGTATAACCCGAGGGCCCGGAGGGCACGGGCCCTTGCCAACCTTGAGGAGAAACTCCAATGAAAAAAGCATGGATCACCGCCGCAGCCAGATCGCTGGCTGTCATCGCCGTCCTGTTCGCCTACGCATGGCAGCCGGACGCAGCAGGCGCGCAGGACTGGGATCACGCGGCCTCTCTGAGCGCCGAGTTGATCTCTCTGAACCAGGTCCCGGCAGTTCTGACGCAGAGCCACGGGAACTTCAGCGCCCGGATCAATGAAGACGGAACCATCACCTACGAGCTGTCCTACGCGGGCATGAGCAGCGCGGTAACGCAGGCCCACATTCACTTTGGCGCGAGCAAGACGAACGGCGGAGTGGCGGTCTTCCTCTGCGGAGGGCCGAAGCCGGCGTGCCCCGCTTCCGGCACGGTGACCGGCACCATCACGGCCGCCGACGTGAGTGTACTTCCGGCCACCAATGGCGATTCGGTCATTCCCCAAGGCATAACTCCGGGCGACATGGCTGGATTGCTCACCGCGATTCGCACCGGCAACGCCTATGTGAACGTCCACACCGCGATGTTTCCCTCCGGAGAAATCCGCGGGCAGATTCACATGCGGTAGACGCATAGAGCATGGGGGGCTGGCTGGGGGCCGCAATGAGCCCCCGGAGATGAAAAAGCTACTTGAGATTCTTTCTCCGGTCTGCACCAGTTTTCCGAAGATGCCAGCGTGGCGTGCCTTGTCCCTGCGCATGGCGCCATGGAAGCCGACCCGATGGCGGCGCTGCGATGTGAATGGATTATCCGGCATGAACCAGTTTCTGCCGGCTTATGGAGAGCCCGTCACGGCGGCGCAGATTGCGGAAGACCGCGGTGGAGAGGACGGTCAGGATACCGAGGGCGACGAAGGCCTTATGAATGCCGTGGATGAAAACCACAGGAACCGACCAGATGTGCTCGGGGAGAAAGAAGGCGGTCGCGAGGCCGGCGATGGCAACGCCGAAGCTGAGGGCCATCTGCTGTATGGTGGCAAAGATGGTGCTGGCGGCGCTGGTGTCCTCTTCGATGACGTCCGCGTAGACCAATGTGTTCATGCTGGTGTATTGCAGAGTGCTGAAGGCTCCGTAGAGGAAGGCGAGCAGCACGATAACCCACAACGGCGTGTGCAGGCCAATGGTGGCGAAGAGCACCAGCAGGATGCCGATGATGAAGGTATTGGAGATCAGGATCGAGCGGTAGCCGAAACGGCGCAGCAGGCGGGTCATGAATGCGTTCATCACCATGGCGGCGAGGGCCTGGGGCATAATGAGGAGTCCCGATTCGACAGGGGTATAACCCAGGCCGATCTGATACAGGAGGGGCAGGAGAAATGGCACGCCGCCGATGCCGAGACGAGTGATGAATCCCCCGCCGACGGCCGCGCGAAAGGTGCGGAGCCGGAAGAGCGCGAGCCGGAGCAGGGGGAAGGGAGTCTCCCTCGCATGCAACCAGTAGCCGGCAAGAAGGCCCGACGAAATCGCGAGCAGGCCGAAGACTTCGCGGACGCTGAGGGTGTGGTCGCCGAACACTTCGAGCACATAGGAGAGCAGGGCTATGCCGGAGCCGAAGAGGATGAGGCCCAGCAGGTCGAGAGGCGGAGTATCCTGCTCGCGGTAGTCGGGCAGGCGGAGGTAGACCATGACCAGGCCGAGAAGGCCGATGGGAATGTTGAGGAAGAAGATGACGCGCCAGTGGAGGTAATCGACGATGAGGCCGCCGGCGACCGGACCGAGCATGGGGCCGATCAGGGCGGGGATGGAGACGAAGCTCATCACGCGGACGAGTTCATGCTTGGCAAAGGCCCGGACCAGCGTGAGACGGCCGACGGGAACCATCATGGCGCCGCCGCAGCCCTGGAGCACACGGCAGAACACAAGCTCGTGGATATCGGTGGAGATTCCGCAGAGCAGGGAGCCAAGAACAAAGATCCCGATGGCGGCGGAGAAGACGCGGCGAGTGCCGAAGCGGTCGGCCATCCAGCCACTGATGGGGATGAAGATGGCAAGGGCGAGCGTATAGCTGGCCAGCACGGCTTTCATGGCCAGGGCGGTGACGCTGAGGGCTTTGGCGATGACGGGGACGCCGGTATTGAGGATGGTGGTGTCGAGCGACTCCATGAAAAAGGCGACCGCAACCAGCCAGGGGAGGAGGTTCCGGGTCGAAGAAGTGAGAAGTTCGGTGCGGGGGGCCGGCGGAATTGGCTGGGGCAGGTCCATTTGTGAGGACATCTCTCCAATGCGGGCTGAGTCAGGCGGGTTGATGTGTGGACCAAAGGCCGATTGGGAAAGCGAATGGTTTGAGCAGTCGTTTCCAGGCCTGTTAACACTCTTGGGGCGGATGGGGTTCTGCCCCAACGCGCAAAAGCGGCGCGCCGGGGACCCGGAATGCGTCACTCCTCAATCCTAGAACTCAGTAAAATTGGCTCCCGGCGCCACCACCCTAATAGTGTCAGCAGGACTCTAGAATACCGTGAGGCGCCGTAACCGGCTCAGTATTCGAAGATGCGCAGGATTGCCGGGATAGGTAATGTTGTCCGGGCATGTCACCAATCGATGGCGCAGCAGGCGGGCCGAGGTTCTGAATTCGGGCAAGGTCCAGTTTCTAGAGCATTTTCGCTTCACTTATCAACATTGCTGCATTCTTCAAGGTGGCCTTTTCTTCAGGAAAAAGCCACTCGGCAGCACTGGTTCTGTAGGCAGTAGAAGCGAAGATGCTGTAACCGGCCACGCCGCACATCCCAGGATCGATTGAACTCGGCAATGGGCCGGCGAAAAGGCGGCCATGGGGAGACCGCTCCATCTTCGCTTTTGCTGATAGTGAGAGGGCGGTCGAGCGCTACGCAGGCAAACGGCGTAGCGCGCGGGGAGTATGGAGATTCATGCAGGAAATCAGCGGGCAGCATGTGGCCGGAGGGTCGCGGCCGCCCGCAGCACGCAAGAGCCTACGAGCGGCTTGAAGCCAGCAGGTTCTGCCACCCCGCCTTGCTCATCTTGAGGCGACTGCCATTCGAGAGCAAAACCCATCCCTCTTTGCGCCCTTCGCGAAGGATCTCACGGACGCAGCCGATGTTCACAATAGCCGAGCGATGGACGCGAACGAATTTCCTGGGGTCGAGAGTTTCCGCGAGCTGTTTGATGGGCTCGCGGAGCATCAGGCTCTTTGCGCCGATGTGCAGGCAGGAGTAGTAGTCGGCGGCTTCAATCCACTCGATTTCATCAACATTGACAAAGGAATCTTTCACGCCGTTCGGCACAAGCAGACGCTTCGGATATTCGCGCCGCGCCGAGTCGCCGCTGCTCAGCGCGGCCAATGCCACTCTCAACTGCTCCTGCGTCAGGAGCGCAGCCTGGGAAGCGACCTTCAATTTCACGCGCTCCAAAGCGTCTTTCAACCGCTCCGGCTCTACAGGCTTGGTGAGGTAGTCGAGCGCATTCACTGCGAAGGCTTTCACTGCGTAGTGGTTATGCGCAGTCACAAACACCACGAAAGGCATGTGCGCAGCGCCCACCTGCTCGATAATGTCGAACCCGGTGGCGCCCGGCATCTGGATGTCGAGGAATAAGAGGTCGTAACGATTCTCTTTGAGCGCCGCGACGGTTTCGTGACCATTGCGGCACTCCCCGGCAACGGCAACATCGTTGTCGCCGGCCAGCAGGAGCTTGAGCCGCTCACGCGCCAGCGGTTCATCGTCGGCAATGAGTGCTCTCAGCGTCATTCAGCTTCGTTCGTATGGAATGGCAATTGCGACCTCAAAACCGCCGGATGCGAGCGGTCCTGCCTTCATATCATAGGTTGTGTCGTAGAAGTGGGCGAGCCGCTCGCGCGTGTTCTTCAGGCCAATGCCGTTGCCGGGCTTGGCAGCGCCGTTGGGCCCCTTCCCCGTGTCTCGCACTGCCAGGCGCAGCAGGTTGCCGTCGCGCCGCGCCGAAGCTTGCACCAACCCGTCGCTTTCGCAGTGCGCAATGCCGTGTCGGATGGCGTTCTCCACGATCGGCTGCAACAGAAAACAGGGCACCAGGCTGTCGAGTGCGCCGCGCTCGACCTTGATCTCAATGCGCAGCCGGTCGGCAAACCGTACCTGTTCAATAGCCAGATAGTTTTCTACGACCTCCAGTTCCTGGAAGAGCGGAACCTTTTCCGGCACGGTCCTCTTCAACGTGCTTTTGAGAATTGCGTTCAGATGGCCGAGCATCTCCACGGCCTCGGCCTGCCTGTCGAGTTCCACAAGAGTGGTGATGGCGTTCAGCGTGTTGAAGAGGAAGTGCGGCTCCAGTTGCATCTGCAGCGCGCGCAACTGTGCGACCGAAAGTTGGCGCTCAAGCTCGAGCGACTTCATCTTTTCGCGCTGGGCGCGCATCTGGTGTTGGATGATTCCGATGATGCCGAAGACAAAACCGTAGATCAGGATCTCGATGCCATAGCGGTTCAGGTTCATCAGATACCGCCATAGCAGAGCAGAGCTCATATAACCGCTCACGCCCAACGTGACGTAGCCTACGCCCCACAACAGCCACAGATGGACCGCGCCGAGCGCGGCGGCGACCGTTATATGGATGAAGATGACTCCGGCTGTGAAGCTCGTGACCGCGGGCAGCCTGGCGCCAAGCTTCCAGAGCGCGCTGCCGATGAGCGCCCACCAGGCCCACAGGACGACGCCGTAGGCGAGAGAGGGAATGCTGGTGATCGAGTGGCATTCGTTCGCGGTCACCAGGGCGAGAATGCCGGTCAGAGTAAACAAAACGAAGTAACCGTTCATCCAGCCAGGGAAGCGCGCGGCAAACTTCGCATCGTGCTTCGAACGGTTCGTCTTCTCGTGATCTTCATGGCTGAGCAGCTCAGTTTTCACTTCAGCTCCCTCGCTGTTCTCCGCGGTTGCAACCTGGCTCCCGTAGATGGCGGAGTCGTCCCTCTCGTGTGTTCGATCTTTTCCTGGGCCGAATCCCGCACTTCCTTCCATTTTTGGCCGGGCATAGCAAGAGGGTAAAGAGATTTGCAGGCGAGACCGCCTAATTTGCAGCGAATGAGCTACGAAGAGCCCTGCCGTCCGCATTGAGTCGTAACAATGTTGACCTAGAGCCTGTGGTGCAAGTCAAAACTTCGCTAAGACCTTCCCTCAGCGGCTAAAGCCGCGCTGATTCTTAAGCCTCTTACGGCACGACTGAAGTCGTGCCCTTTCAAAACGAGACTTTCACCGCAGGCTGCTAGGGCCTGAAGGCTGCGGAGACAAGCTGCGGGCTCATCCGACTGACGTTTGTCGCTGGTTGGAAAACCCGGCGTTGCACCTTCGCCGGACTGAATGATCTGGCGCACACCATCATCCGCCGGGTGAGAGTGGTGTGTCTGATAATAGCCCGTCGGCACAGGCCCTGCCACAACTTTTTGCCCGCCGCTCCAAGCAAGCGGGCGCGAACGTCTCCCATACTGCTTGCCGCCGCGCGCTCGACCTCCCGCGATCGTTCCCTGCAAAAACCACGGCTTTCCCTGCAAGGCGATTGCTTGCGGGTTCCGATCTTTGCAGATTGAAGGTGGAGGTGCCTTGTGCCGGAGTTTCGCCTTGCGGTAAATGGTGTCATGCGCACCGTAAACGCCGATGAGAAGATGCCGCTTCTCTGGGTCCTTCGCGATGTGCTTCACCTCACCGGGACCAAATACGGCTGCGGAATGGGCTTATGCGGCGCCTGCACGGTTCATCTTGATGGCCGCGCGGAACGCTCCTGCCTGACGGAGATCGCATCCGTTGGCTCGAAGCAGGTCACAACCATCGAGGGCCTGTCGGTTGACAGCAGCCATCCCGTGCAACGCGCCTGGATCGCGGAGCAGGTTCCGCAGTGCGGCTATTGCCAAAGCGGACAGATCATGCAGGCCGCTTCCTTACTCAAAGAGACTCCGCATCCCAGCCGGGAAGAGATTGACAGCGGCATGTCCGGCAACATCTGCCGCTGCGCAACCTACCAGAGAATACGGCGAGCCATTGCCCGCGCCGCCCAGGAGCACCAGGCATGATCGCTACACCGCGCATGGGTCGTCGCGAACTTCTGAAAACCGGAGCCGCGCTCATCCTGGGCGTTTGCCTGCCGGGCTCGAACCGCGGGGAAGATTTGGCTTCGCCCACGAGCAGCCAATTCGCTCCCAATGCCTGGATTTGCATCACACCCGACAACATCACGACGGTGCTGGTCGAGATCCCGGAACTGGGGCAGGGATCGCGAACGGTGGACGCCATGCTGATCGCCGAAGAGCTGGAGGCTGACTGGGCCACGCTCCGCGTCGAGCAGGCTCCCACCGATCCTGCCATCTACAAACACCTGTCAACTGGCGGAAGCGGCGGAACGACGAGCTGCTGGACTTCGCTGCGCGAGGCCGGCGCCCAGGCCCGCGAGCTGCTCTTGACTGCAGCGGCGCGGCAGATGAACGTCAACAGGAGGGACTGCCGCGCCACACAGAGCACGGTGGTTCACCTTCCTACCGGCCGGCGAGTCACGTATGGCGAGCTGGTGGGAACTGCATCGCAGCTTGCCGCTATCGCGCCGGCAAGCGTGCCCCTTAAGCAACCCGACCGGTTCGAAATCATCGGAAAACCCACGCCGCGCGTCGATACGCCCTCCAAGGTAAACGGTAGCGCAATCTTTGGAATCGATGTCCGCCTGCCGGGAATGCTGTTCGCGGTCATTGCCCGCTGCCCATACTTCGGAGGAAAGCTTGCGAGCGTCGACGACGCTCGGGCAAAGGCCCTTCCAGGCGTGCGCGCGGTGTTCGCATTGCCGCCCATCGACAGTGTGCCCACCTGGAACCTTCACATCCATGTGGCGGGCGGGGTCGCGGTGGTCGCCGATTCGACGTGGGCCGCGCTGGAGGGGCGGCGCGCGTTGCAGCTTACATGGGACAAGGGGCCGGGCGGCAACGAAACCACCGCGAGCATCCAGGAACAGATGCGCGCGCAGTCGCTGGCGCCGGCAACCTGCGTGGCGGCCGATCGCGGCAACGTGGAGCAGGCGATGAGTTCCGCGGCAAAGACGGTTGAAGCAACTTATGAGCTGCCTTTCCAGGCCCACGCCACGATGGAGCCGATGAACACCACGGTCCAGGTTCGCGAGGACGGCATCGAGGTGTGGTCGCCTACGCAGATCGCCGCCGAGACGCAGGCCGAGATTGCGGCGCTCGCCGGAGTTGCGAAGGAGAAAGTCACCGTGCACGTGACCTGCTCCGGCGGATCGTTTGGGCGGCGCTATCAGTGGGACTATCAGGCGGAGGCGTGGCAGGTGGCAAAAGAGATGAAGGTCCCGGTGCAACTGCTGTGGTCGCGCGAGGACGACATGCAGCACGACTTCTACCGCCAATACACATTTCACCGCATGACAGCGGGGCTCGATTCCCGGAATCAACTGCTGGCCTGGAAACATCGCATCGTCACCACGCCCATCCGGTCGGTCTTCGATTCAGCCGAAAGCCTGCGCGATCCGAAGCACGTGGCATCGCAGGAGATCGGTGGCGCCGATGTGCCGCACTATGCCGTGCCAAACTTTCACGTGGACTATGCGCCGGTGCAGTCTGCGGTGCCGCGCGCCTGGTGGCGCAGCGTGGAATCTTCCTTTAATGCTTTTGCGAACGAGTGCTTCATCGACGAAGTGGCTCATGCCGCGGGACAGGATCCATGCGCGTTCCGGATCAAGCTGCTGGATGCATCGCAAGCTCAAGACCAGCAAGACCGTGATCAACCAAAAAAGACCGATGCCGCTAAACATCAGGAAGCGGCGGCAGCCGCCAGCGCTGTGAACAACCGCAAGTTCCAGACGGTGCTGCGGCTGGCCGCCGAAAAGGCGGACTGGGGCAGGCCACTGCCGGCGGGCCAGGGGCGTGGGATCGCATGCCACTCGTTCGCCGGCAGCTACGTTGCGATCGTCGCCGAGGTTGCCGTTGACGCAGACGGCTCCGTGACTGTCAAACGCGTGGCGTGCGCCATCGATTGCGGAACCGCAGTGAATCCCGACGGCGTGCGTGCGATGGCAGAAGGCGGAATCAACTTTGCGCTCACTCCGGTACTGAGCGGGGAGATCACCATCGCGGACGGCGCAGTGGCTGAAAGCAATTTCAACGATTACCAGGTATTGCGGATCAATCAGGCTCCCGAGATTGAAGTCTATCTCGTTCCCAGCAGCGAGCCTCCGGCGGGCATGGGAGAGACGTGCGTTCCTCCGGTGGCGCCCGCAGTTGCCAATGCAGTCTTTACCGCGACCGGCAAGAGGCTGCGCCGCCTTCCGATCGATCCCTCTCTTCTGGTCACAAAATCACAGGCAGTGTAGGTCGAGACAGGTTCGACTCAGGAACAACGATAGCCAGAGAATGGGCCAGGCGCCATTCCGCTTCGGGGCGGCCGGCGGCCATCTCATTCCACGGTGACGGACTTTGCCAGGTTGCGAGGCTGATCGACGTCGCAGCCTCGGCGTACGGCGATGTAATAGGCGAGCAACTGCAGGGGCACGATCTCGAGCAGGGGCGAGAGCAGCTCCATGGTAGGCGGAATGTGGATGGTGTGCTCGACCAGCTTGCCGATGGTCTCATCGCCCTCGGTGGCCACCGCGATGACCCGCCCGGACCGGGCCGTGACCTCCTGAATATTGGACAGGGTCTTCTCGTAGCGCAGCTTCGAGGCGGGATCGGCCTGGTCCCGCGTGGCCAGCACCACCACCGGGAGGGTCTCGTCGATGAGCGCGTTGGGCCCGTGCTTCATCTCGCCGGCCGGGTAGCCTTCCGCGTGGATGTACGAGATCTCCTTGAGCTTGAGCGCGCCCTCAAGCGCGATGGGGAAGTGGATGCCGCGGCCGAGATACAGGAAGTCGCGGCAGGTGGAGAACTCTTTGGCGAGTTGCTCACACTGTGAGGACCGGGAACGCAGGACTTCTTCGATCTTTGCAGGAATGCGTCCGAGCTCCTCAATGTAGGCGACAGAATGTTCCTTGTCGAGACGGCCGCGGAGCTGGCCAAGCTTCATAGCGAGCAGGAACAGAGCTGTGAGTTGCGAGGTGAATGCCTTGGTGGATGCGACGCCGATTTCGGGGCCGGCGTGGGTATAGATGGAGCCATGCGCTTCGCGCGCGACCATGGCGCCGACGACATTGCAGATGGCGACGGTCTTGGAGCCGAGGGCTTTCATCTCGCGTTGCGCGGCAAGTGTGTCGGCGGTTTCGCCCGATTGCGTGATGAGCAGGCCGAGAGCATTGCGGTCTGGGATGGGATTGCGATAACGGTATTCGCTGGCGTAGTCGACATCGACAGGAAGCCGTGCGAGGCGCTCGATCATGTATTTGCCGGTGAGCGCGGCGTGCCAACTGGTGCCGCAGGCGGCGATATTGATGCTGGATGCGGCGGCGAGCTCATCGTCGGGAATCTCCATTTCGCCGAGGAAAAGCTTGCCGGAGTCAAGGGAGACGCGGCCGAGCGTGGTGTCGGTGACGGCGCGGGGCTGCTCCCAAATTTCTTTGAGCATGAAGTGCTTGTAGCCGCCTTTTTCCGCCTGAATGGGATCCCAATGAATGTGGGTGAGCTCGCGCTGAATGGGACGGCCCTCAAAGTCAGTGAGCTTGACGCCTGCGGGAGTAAGGATGGCGAGGTCGCCATCTGCAAGGAAGTAGATGTTGCGTGTGTGATGGAGAATGCCGGGCACATCGCTGGCAACGAAGGATTCGCCATCGCCGACGCC
>DATJMU010000041.1:0-13116 GCA_035508555.1 Occallatibacter sp.
CGGCTGGAAGTCCCTCCCGCCGTAGAAGCCGTTATAGAGTGCGCGGCTGGCGCCATCCTGGCCGGCGAGCTGGATTTGTCCGGTGTTGATATTGTAATTGGCCTGTTCGTTGTTGCTTTCGACCCAGGGCGTGTGCGCGTCGTAGCGCAGGCCAAGGTTCAAGGTGAGGTTGTCGGTGGCGCGCCATGTGTCTTCGGCGTAGATACCGATGACATTCTCGTACTGCTGCCATGTAGCCCCCGTGCTGACGCCGCGGCCGTACGCCTGCGGGAGACCGAGCACAAAGTCCGCGCCTCCGTCGCCCGTTCCGTTCCCGGCCGAAGCGGAGTTGACGGCCGTAAACTGTCCGTTGAAATCCAGATACCCCAGCTCACCGTTGTTGCCGGCATAGAACGTCTTGATGATTTCGCGCCAGTATTGGCCGCCGAACTTGAAACTATGCCGCCCACGCGTCCAGCTCAACGAATCTTCAGCCTGCCAGACGTGGTCGTCAAAACTCTGGGTCGACTCCGCCGCGCCCAGGTTGTTGAGGGCGGAGTTGGAAAAATTGAGGGCCAGCAGACCGGGCACGTTCGCAGGGTTGCCATTTCCGATTCCCAACGTGTTGCCCAGATCGCCTACGCCCGAAGCCCAGCTATTGCCGGAGTTGAGGGTAATGTGGCTCCAGCCGAAGCGAACGTTATTCAGCAAGTTGTTCGATAACGTTCTGGTCCAGTCGCCTACCGTGTTGTAAATCGGCGTCGTGGCATAACTATTCGACAACAATGCGAACGAGTTGTTGGAGGGGTTGTTCTGATACGCCCGGGTGAAGCGGTAGGAGATGTTGTCCTTTGAGTCGACCGTATAGTCGATCTTCAAGTCGCCCTGGTCCACATTCTCAGCGGAGACCGAGGTGTTGACGGCATTATCCTGCACGTTAGTGTTTGCAGCGGCGGGGTAGAGACTGGAAGAGAACAGGTTCGACGCCACAGGGCTGATCATGGCAGCAGGAATCTTGTTGTACGGGAAGGGATTGCGCGGCGAGGCCGGGGTAGACGAAGGAGTGCACGGCGCGGTGAAGGATGCACAGGGGTTGTACAGCTGACCGGCGCCTTGGCAGACTCCTGAACCATTAAAGCCCGCACTGCAAAGTGCCCCGAAGTCGCCAGTACGTTCAGCCGCGGTGAAGACTGTAATTTGCCCCTGTGAGCTCGGTATATCGAACCGCTGTCCCTGATAATCCGCGAAGAAGAAAAGCTTGTTCTTGAGGATCGGTCCGCCGGCGGTAAAGCCAAACATGTTCCAGCGAATCTGGCTGATCGGCAGCGCCGTCAGGTTATTGGACCAGCTGTTCGCATTCAGGACATTGTTGCGGAGATATTCCCATACGTCGCCGTGGAACTGATTGGTCCCCGATTTGATGGTGGCGTTGATGATGCCGCCCTCAAAATTGCCGAACTCGGCCGGCGCGTTGCTCGTGATCAGGTTGAACTCCTGAATGGCGTCCGGCGCCGGCGTGTAACCCAGCAGGTTGTCTGAGACCTGGTTATTGTCCATGCCGTCCAGCAGGAAGTTGTTCGCCTGCTCGCGGTTGCCGTTGATCAGCGGACGGCCGCCATAACCGGCGGTGTTGTTGCCGTTGTTGAAGCTGCTGGGATCGGTTGTGACGGCGCCCGGGGCAAGGAGCGTGAGCTGGACATAATTGCGCGAGGCGAGCGGAAGGTTGTCGTTGGTCGCAGCGTTTATAACCGTGCTGACCTGCGTGGAGTCCTTTTCGAGAACCGGCGGCGCGCCGGTCACTTCCACCGATTCAGTTACCTGCCCAACCTTGAGCGCCAGGTCGATACGTGCAACCTGGTTGACGGTAAGCACAAATGCGGCGTGGGAGGTGGTGGCAAAGCCTGCCTTCTCAACCGTGAGAGTGTAATTGTCCGCCGGCAGCGCCGCGATGCGGTAGAGACCGGCATCGTTGGACAGAGCACTATAACTGGTACCGCGATCCACTGAAGTTGCTTTGACCGTAGCCCCGGAAACAGCCGCGCCGCTTTGGTCGGTGATCGTACCCACGAGCGTGGCGGTCACCTCCTGACTCCATGCCGAAGGGGCCAGAGCCGTCACAACAGCCAACAGGGAACCTAATAACAGAAGTGCTCTCTTACCCATCTCAACGTCCTCCAAGAAAAGATTTGAACTGCGCAAGTGCTTTAGCGACTCATTAATTCTTTGAGGCAGCGATCTATCTCTGCCGGTCCTTCCAACGCCAGCGTCATCCTGACTCGCCGTAGCTATCTAAACAAGGCGAGCGGCTTACTTTTGAAAGGTTCGTAAGATTTGGCTTTGGCCCTCCACCTCTTTCTGGTGTTTCCATACCTTACACTCGACCTGGTGAATGAATGCGGGACAATTCCTTAGAAACGTGGCCGAGCCGATAGACTACAAACCTGAGCAATGCTCTAGGCCCGTCCGCCGTCGGGACAGCTCTACTTCTGAAAGAGAGCACCTCATAGAGAGCATTTCTGATAGGGAGCGGGGAAATGAGTATCAGAAATCTGGCACCTAGCCTATGACGAATCTTAAAAAAAGGCAACTGTTTTTTTTAACCTTTGCATGGTGGCGCTATATAGCACGTGCACTATCCTATAGAACAATACCCAAGCAGACGACCAGGTCCCAATGCAGCGGGACGGTGGAGTCCTCTGTGGCGAAGGCGGCGACAGAGGCCGTAGAGGTCCGGGGGTACGGTTGCAGACGTGAACAGTATCGGCACGGCAGAGGATCCGGGGCAGGTTTTCGGAGCGGCGCCGCCGGACCGCCATTGCCTGCAGGAACGGCGGGTGTTTACATTGCCCGGATTCAATGGTACGGTGTGCGCTATATAGCGATCAGTTCCCTGCCGAAGCGCCGCCCTATAGCAGATGCTCTGCTACCGTATTCAGGAAGACTGGGGAGCAGTACATGTCCTTCCATTCGGCCAGGGCGGCTTCAAGCACCGGTACCTGGCGCCGGGAAAGAGCCAGAGACGCAGTTCGTCTGATGAGATCGCTCCCAGTATTCGCAGCAAAGAGGACGGACGATGCGGAACCGCAACGAGGAACCTATCTACAGGCAGATTCAGAACGCCATCCGGCGGCGGATCGACTCAGGACAACTGAAACCGGGCAATCCCGTGCCCTCGGAGCGCGAGCTGGCGCGGCTGCACAAGGTGAGCCTGATGACGGCGCGCCACGCGCTGAGCGAGCTGGCGCGGGACGGGATCGTGGAGCGGCGGCACGGAGTGGGGACCTTCGTGGCCCCGCCGCGGGTTCAGTTCAACAAGCTGCTGGGCTACACGGAGCAGATGGCGAGCCTGGGGCTGACGGCCAATTCGCGGGTGATCACGTGCGGGATTGTGACGCGGGAGCACGAGATTGCGGCGCGGCTGGGCATGGCGCCGACCGCCCGGCTGGGCAAGGTGGAGCGTGTCCGGCTGGCTGGCGATGAGCCGGTGGCGCTGGAGACCTGCTACTGGTCGGCCGATGAGTTTCCGAACCTGGTAAACGCGCCGCTGGAGCGGCTTTCGTTGTTCGGCGTGATGGAACGAGAGTTCGGTGTGGGGCTGGCGTACTCGGATGAGGAGATCGACGCGACGGATGCAGACCTGCGCCTGGCGGATATTCTCGCGATCACGCGCGGCAGTCCGCTGCTGCGCATCCGGCAACTGATCTTCTCGACGAAGAGCCGCGCGACGGTGTACGTGGTGGGATTCTACCGGTCGGGGCGGCACACGCTGCGCGTGCGCCGGTTCCGGTAAGGCCAGGGAGCCGACGTGAGCCGGACAGAGCGGCAGCTTTACGATGACGAACAAGGGATCGACCGCATACAGGGTATTTCGCCGCAGCTGCGTGTCTTCGGTCTGGGCGCTGGAAGCGGCTCCGCTCCCGGTCATTCTTGCTCCCGTGTTGACGCTGAGCTTCAGTTGAAGCATCCGGGTTTCGTGGTGCCTGCTCATCCTTGACGATGTGGCGCAGCACCCTAGTTCCTTCAATTTCAATTTCGCAGACGTTGCCGTACTTCATTTCGAGCGGTGGTTTGCGGGCAGAGCCGACACCGGCTGGTGTGCCGCTGACAATGATGTCGCCGGGCGGCAGCGTCATGGCTTCGCTCAGAATAACGAGCAGCCTTGCGGCGCTGAAGACCATGTCGCCGGTCGAGGCATCCTGAACCACGGCGCCGATAGAGCGGGTTTGAAGGTGCAGGCCTGGGCCGCCCAAAGGCAAGTGGCCGGCGGTGGGGAGCCAGGGCCGAATGCGCCGGCGCCGTCCAAGTTCTTTCCCGCTTTCCGTTGCGGAGACTTCATCTGAAAGTAGCGTATGGAAGCATCGTTGATGATGGAGTATCCGATGATACCCTTGAGCCCGTCTGCTTCAGCAATATGGCATCCACCAGTGCCGATGACTGCAACCATTCCGCCTTCGCAGTCCAGCCGCTTGGATGTTTTGGGTCAAATGATGGTGAGCCTGCTCCGATGCGGCTGAAGATGAAGCGAGCGGAGATAGCTGGAAAGCCGGGCGGGGTAAAGCCGCTCTCAAGCCAGTTCTCGACATAGTTGAGGCCGACGGAAATGATCTTGCCCGGAGTCTGAATCGGAGGAAGAAGCCAATTCTGCTTAAGGTCGATAGCGGGGCCGTTCTTGACGACCGCTGCAGCGGCATCGGGAGCTTCAGAGTCTTTACCGATGAGAGAGTCCAGTGAGCCCGGATGTTCTGAGTCGCCGTCGCAGAATCTGCGGAAGATTCCATCCGCACCGCCAACTGCCAGCCCCTTTTTGCCTCCACTTGTCAATGCTGCAAATCGCATGGATTAACGCCTATGAATTGCTTTATTGGGGCGATGATCAATTGTTGATGTTACCTCGAGGCCCGCTTCGCTCTCGTTTGCAACTGCGATGTCGAGTGCCGCGCGTATTGCTCCATATAGTTGAGCGTCCGCTCCCAAAATGCTGCAGCAGACCTGGCAGTGAGCGCGATCTTGGCGCTGTCGAAGGGCTGCCTGAACCGCATTACTGAGAGCCGGGTGCAGGCCCACGGTTCCCCCGACGACAAAGAGCGGGCAGCTGAAGACAAGCGACACGTTATACAGGGCATAAGCAAGGAGCCGCGCAGACTGCTGCAGAATTGCGAGGGCCAATGGATCGCCGTCTTCCTGCATAGCGTGGTCAAAGATCTGAGTTGCCGTCAGTTCTTTGGGTAGGCGAGTCTTTTCCGGGCCCCAGGCGCGCAGCCACTGGTTCCGGATACCTTCACCGCCTGCGAGGCTTTCGAGTGCTCCGGGCTCTCCCGGTCCGGCCGGTTCCTCCTGGGTTCCGGGAACAAGCATGTAGCCAATCTCGCCGGCCGTCCAATCCGTGCCGCGAAATGGCGTGCCATTCAGGATGATTCCGGCGCCGATGCCGGTACCCACAGCAATAAACACGAAATCCTTTGCCCCTTGCGCAATGCCCGCGGAAGATTCGCCCAACGCGGCGAGATTTACATCGTTATCAATCGCTGCGGGAATTCCGAGAGTGGATTCAAGCATTGACCGTAATGGAATGTCGCGCCAGCCGAGCAGATACGATGTGGCTATGACGACTCCGGCATTTACGTCCGTAACGCCGGGAGCGCCGGCAGCGACCGCGCGCAGATCGTTGCGCGACAGGCTCTTCTCTTCAAGAAGCCGACCGATGGCCTGCCGAATCAGGTCTACGACCATTTGGGGGCCGCGCGTACCAGCGGTTGACGCTGACTGCCTGGCAACGATGGCGCCGGAGGCGTCTGCAAGCGCCACGCGCAGGTTGGTGGCGCCAATGTCTACGCCGACAACATAGCCGGTGTCATGCTGCGCACGTGGTTCTTGTCCAAGTATGCCGGGGTAGGACTGTTGCACCATCTTAGAGATTGTCCTCGGAGATTGCGGTTTTTGCGCGCGTTCCATCGCACTGGTTATACGGTTGCGCTCATTGCAGTGCTGATGCTTTCCAGTTCACGCCCCTTGGTCTCAGGGATGATGAACCGCGTAAACAGCAGCGTGAGAATGCAAAACACGCCATAGATGCCAAAGGTGGACGAGTTGCCGGCAACCTTAATAAGAGAGAGGAATGTAAGAGAAACAATAAAGTTTGAAATGCCAGAGCCCAGGGTTGCCGCCGCAACTCCTCGGCCCCGCAGCCGCAACGGAAAGACTTCGGCGACCAGGATCCATGCGATTGGCCCCATACTGGCCGCGAAGCATGTGATATAGAGCATCAAGCACACGGTAGCGAGTACGCCCAGGGATGCTCCCAGGGCCGCTTGAAAGTGGAACGCTACAGCAAGGGTAAAGAGGGAAACGGTCATGCCGCCGACACCGGCATAAAGAAGCGGCTTGCGGCCGATGCGGTCCACTAAAACCAGAGCGATCACCGTAGCAAGAACATTTGTAACAGCGACCAACAGAGTAGCGAAGATGGCATGGCTGTTCGAGGTGATACCGGCCATAGTGAAGATCTGCGGGCCATAATAGATGATTGTGTTGATTCCGGTCACCTGCTGAAGAATGGTAAAGCCAACGGCAATGATCAGTGAGCCGCGCACTGCAGGGCTCCAGAGAGTGCTCCAGCGGGTTTCCATCGGCGTTGCCAGGCCGTTGCGGATGTCATCGAGCAAGAGCAGCGCGCCTGCTTCATCGGTATACGAATCAAGTACGCGCTTGGCATCTGCCGCGCGATTTTTCGAGAATAGCCAACGTGGGCTTTCGGGAAGCGTGAGGATCATGAGCAGGAAGGTGATTGCGGGGACTGCTCCGATGCCGAACATCATTCTCCAGGCATGCTGCCCGGCGAGCCAGTAGCCGACAAGATCGGCGAGGGCGATGCCCAGAGTGAGGGCAAATTGGTAAAGCCCGATCAGCCTGCCGCGTGACTGCGGCGGCGATAGCTCCGAGACATATACCGGTGCGGTGACTGAGGTGAATCCGATGGCAATGCCAAGCAGCATGCGAGCGACGATCAGGGTGCCGACGTTGGGCGAAAGCGGGGCGAGGATTGAGCCGGAAATGAAGACTGCGCTGCCCCATAGGAGCGTGCCTCTTCTTCCGATACGGTCGGCGATGGCTCCGCCATAGATAGCTCCAAGCATGGCTCCAACGAGCACAATACTCACGAGCAGTTCCTGCATATTGGTCGACAGGTTGAACGTGCCGCGCACAAAAATAAGGGCTGCGGCTATGATTCCCATGTCGTAACCGTATAGGATGCCCCCCAGCCCGGCGATGAAGGATACCCTCCAGATAAAGCCGCTTCTTACCTGCGGATTCAAATTGTTTTTATCCAGCTGCAAGCCATTACCTCACCGGAATGCTAGTCTCTGAAGGGACATCGTTAACAACAATAACAAACTCCGTACCGCCGGTCGAGAAGTTCAGATGAGCCAAACGGCATCAGCCTCGTATTGGATTTCGGCCATTGAGCCGCCGAAAGCGCTATTGACCGCGAACGGGATCCGGATTTCAGCTCGAGTGCCGCCGGCAGCCTGAGCGGCTGCGTGAAATCGTTCGCCCTTGAAGCAGGTACAAAGAGGTTCGAGCCGAGCTGAAGGCGCTTCGCACTCCGGCAAAAGCAGAAGGGCCGGTGACGTTGATTGGCGTGGGGGCTCCCTCCGTTCAGCGATCAGCGGGTTCGTAATGCTGCGGAGCCAAGCCCATGGGAGGAGAGCAGCCGAGACTGATTTGCAACCACACCCTTAGTCCCTGTTGGAGGCTGGTACAGCACTGGTTGCTGATTCTGGCAGAGCCGGATAAGGCAATGTAACCAAGACCGATACGAATGCCACCGCGGCGCCGGTCATTCATGCTTCGGAGATCCTGTCCTACCGCCGGGAAGAGTGTGCCGTGAGGGCGTTAGTGGTCCTTGCGGGAAGTCTGAATCGCACTTCTTGAGCGGGCGTCACCCAGCGGTAGGGCGCCATGGCTCCTGCCTGGCAGTGCATGGGTTCGATTTCGGCCGCTCGCTCCACCTTTAGCAACTGTGCCCGGGGACAGCGAAGCTGATGGGGGGCTGCCGTTTTGAAGTGCGATGAAGTCGCAGGGGGCCATCTGCGACTCCCGGTATCTCTCGAAACTCTCGATAGCGAGGAGTGAAATCGCCGTTAGGTCTCTTTCGACTTGCGCGGTTCCATCTGATTCAGACGGCTGCGCGCCTTCATTTTCTCTATGAAGGAATGAGTGGCATTGAATACCGAGCAGGAACTCAGGGAAAGACCGCGCAAGGTTGCCGCCCTTTTAGAGAGAGCGACTACGGAAGGGGAGCGGAACTCGCAGCAGCGGCCCTCGACTGCGTTCGTGAGGCGCTGAGTGTGGCAGAAAAGGCGGACAAGTGTATTGAATACAGCGTTCGTCTGCCAGATTGCCGGAATCGCCGGCTGCTTCTCGCGCTCTGCCGGCGTTATCGGCTGTGGCCCTGCCGCCCGGGACTTGGACTGAGATTTGCAAATCCAGAATTGCTTCGATATGATGATTCAATGTGTCCAGGGAGGTCCCTGGGCGGTCAATTGCACCACGGTTTTTGGTCCTTGCCGACGGGCGGCGTTTTGCATCGGTGCCCGGACAGGCCAATGGATCCCGCTCCGGCGGGCTGGCAAAGGCGGTGGGAGACGGGGGAAGCATGGCAAAAGCCAGCAAGAATATTGCGAAGGCGCGCGCCGCTGTCAGCAAGCCGGCGTATCCGCTGCCCGAGGCCGTCGGGCTCCTGAAGCAGGTCAAGTACGCCAAGTTCGACGAGACCGTCGATCTGACGCTGCGGCTCGGCGTCGATACTCGCCACGCCGACCAGATGGTCCGCGGCACGGTGATCCTGCCGCACGGGCTGGGCAAGTCGAAGACGGTGGCTGTCATCGCCACAGGCGAACGTCAGAAAGAGGCCACCGAAGCGGGTGCGGATTTTGTGGGCGGCGAGGAGATGGTGGAGAAGATTCAGAAGGAGAACTGGACCGCCTTCGACGCGCTGATCGCCACGCCGGACATGATGAAGGTGGTAGGGCGGCTGGGCAAGGTGCTCGGCCCCAAGGGCCTGATGCCCAACCCCAAGACCGGCACTGTGACCATAGATGTGGCTGCGGCGGTGAAGGAGATCAAGGCCGGCAAGGTGGAGTTCCGGGCCGACAAGACCAGCTTGGTGCATGTGCCGGTGGGCAAGCTGAGCTTTGCGCCGGAGAAGCTGGTGGAGAATGCGACGACTGTGATCACGTCGATCGTGCGCGCCAAGCCTTCGGCGGCTAAAGGCAAGTACATCAAGAGCGTGACGCTGAGCTCGACGATGGGACCGGGCGTTCCGCTGGATGCGGCGGTGGCCGAGGCGGCGGGGAAACACTAAACGGCAGTGGACAGTGATCAGTGAACAGTGACCGCGCGTTCGGTTTCGGTCCTGGTCTGCAAGGGTTTGAGAGAGATTTAAGACGGGAACTATTGATCGAGGATGGTTTTCAACTGTCCACTGTTCACTGTTCACTGTGCGGAGCACACAATGGCGATTTCAAGGGCAAAAAAGGCGGAGAAGATTGAACTGCTCGCGGGCGAGCTGAAGACCTCGACTACGGCGATCATCGGCACGTTTTCCAAGCTGACGGTGGCGAAGGACTACGAGTTGCGCAAGGTGATCCGGGAGGCGGGCGGCAAGTATCGCGTGGTGAAGAACAAGCTGGCGGCGATCTCGGGTTCCGGGTCGCAGGTTGAGGCTGCGCTGAAGGGTCTGAAGGGGGTGAACTCGGTGGCGTTCACCGCGGGCGACCCGGTGGCGCTGGCCAAGGTCTTCGCCAAGTGGGCAGGTGAGAACGCCGAATTCGAATTCAAGCTCGGCATTGTGGACGGCAGCCTGCTGAACGCGGACGGCGTGAAGGCCCTGGCGACGATGCCGGGCAAGGAAGAGATCTTCGCGAAGCTGCTGTTCCTGATCAATGCGCCCGCGCAAAGGCTGGCGACGGTACTCAACGCCACGGGCCGCGATCTGGCCGTGGTGCTGGGACAAGGCGTAGAGAAAGAGAAGTTCGCGGGCGCGGCGTAGCCGCGCAGCCGTCAGTATTCAGTTGCCAGTTATCAGAGAGAGCGTCGCGCTGGTCAGGCGCCGCTGATCACTGAGAACTGATCACTGACAACTGTTTTTAGGGGTTTGGCTGGGAAGTAAATCGAAAGGGCGCATGTCTGGCGCACCGGAAACTTTCGCATTTTGCTTTGGCGGCCGGGAAAAGTCAATTTACGAGGTTTGGAGAAGAACATGGCAGATCTAGCACAGTTGGAAGAGCAGATTGTTTCGTTGAGCCTGCTGGAAGCGGCGGCTCTGGTAAAGAAGCTGGAGGAGCGGCTTGGGGTTTCGGCGGCGGCCGCGGCTCCGGTGGTGGTGGCTGGCGCGGGCGCGGGTGCGGCGGCTCCGGCGGTCGAGGAGAAGACCGAGTTCCAGGTGATCCTGAAGGACGCGGGCGCCAACAAGATCAATACGATCAAGGCGGTACGCGAGGTTACGTCGCTGGGCCTGAAGGAAGCCAAGGACCTGGTGGACGGCGCGCCCAAGGCAATCAAGGAGAACGCCACCAAGGATGAGGCCGAGGCTATCAAGAAGAAGTTCGAGGGCGTAGCGACGGTCGAAATCAAGTAAGCTTGCATGCCCGGCCGGCGCGCGCTATGATAGAAGTTGCGCGTGTTGGCGGCATCTCCCCGTAAGCGAGGGATTGTGCCAGGCCGGGCGGCGCGCTTTTTGATTCTTGAACGGACAGCAAATCGTCCGCGGGGCGGGGTGGAAGAGAAGCCTCGGCCAAGCGGACATCGCATTGCAGCTTAAGTGCTTTTGGGGTCAACGATTTGCCGCGGGCGAGCCGGAAGCCAGGCTGGCTTTCTTGCGGCAGGTTTGAGCGATTGGCGAGCGGGCGGCAGAAGCGAGCATTGGGATCGGCGAAGGGCGGGAACAGAGAATTCGGATGGGGGCACAGGCGATGAGCCAGGCTCGTGAGGCGTTGCGTCCTTACGGGCTGTTCGTGTCTCGCGCGTGGGAAAACCGGTTTCTTATGACCATTTCTCCCCGCGTGCGCAACTCCATATCCAAGCCGCGGCAACCCCGTTTGCGGGCTTGCAGTTCGGCTCGCCCAACCCCGATTGTGCGCAGTCTAGCTCAACTGCTGGATACGCGGCAATGCCTCGAACGTGTCTTTTGACGCGGTTTTCATCGAATTTACCTGGCCGGGCATTCCGGACGCGCTAGCGGCGAACCCGCAGCCGGGCGCGCCGTGCACTAGCGGGTGGTGACTGGAGTCGGGAGGTTGGCCAGTCAGGTATTTCGATCAGTTAGAGGAAATTAACCGGCGCCGCAGAGACTCGGGCGCCGGTCCGGAGCCGCACGGACCCGGAAAAACGAGCCTCAGGAGTGAACATGTCCAACGAGAAGCGCGCGATTCGCAGCAGGCTCGATTTTTCAAAGATTCCCACCGCAACCCAGATTCCCAACCTGATTGAAGTGCAACGCCGTTCCTATGAGCGTTTCCTTCAAATGGACAAACTCCCCAACGAGCGCGACGATTCGGGGCTGCAGTCGGTCTTCGTCTCGGTGTTTCCGATTTCGGACTTTCGCGGCATCTCGCAGCTCGATTTTGTGGATTACTCGATCGGCAACTGGGAGTGCAAGTGCGGCCACCTCAAGGGCCTTCACCACCTGCGCACGGCCTGCGCGCATTGCGGCGCCATGGTGATCACGGACCCCTTTCTGCCCGGCGACGTGCTCTGCCAGAAGTGCGGCACCTACAACAAGAACACGCCTGACTTCTGCAACAAGTGCGGTGACCCGGTGGGCCTGCAGCTGAAGTACGACCAGCAGGAGTGCGAAGAGCGGGGCATGACCTTCTCGGCGCCGCTCAAGGTGACGGTGCGCCTCACTATCTACGACAAAGACGCCGAGACCGGCAACAAGACCATCCGCGACATCAAGGAGCAGGAGGTCTTCTTCGGCGACATTCCCCTGATGACGCCCAACGGCACCTTCATCGTCAACGGAACCGAGCGCGTCATCGTCTCGCAGCTTCACCGCTCGCCGGGCGTCTTCTTTGAGACGGCGCAGAACCGCACCTACTTCCTGGGCAAGATCATTCCCTACCGCGGCTCGTGGGTGGAGTTCGAGTACGACCAGAAGAACACGCTCTATGTGCGCATCGACCGCAAGCGCAAGTTCCTGGGCACCATCTTCCTGCGCGCGCTGGGACTGCGCTCGGACGAGGAGATTCTCAAGACCTTCTACACGGTCGACCGCATTCAGATCGCGGACGGGAAGCTTTTCTGGTCCGTGCCCGAAGACCCCAAGTCGAACACGCACCTGGTGGGCTCGAAGCCCGCGCATGCGGTCGTCCACAACGGCGAAGAGATCGCGCACTCGGGCCGCAAGATCACCCCACACACGATGAAGGCCATCCGCGCCGCGGCGATCAACAAGATTGAAGTGGAATCGGCCGAGCTGGATGGCGCCATCACGGCTGCCGACGTTGTCGATCTCAATACCGGCGAAGTGATCGTCGAGGCCAACGTGGAGATGACCGCCGACCGCCTGCACAAGGTGATGGCCAGCGGAGCCACCAGCTTCGAGGTCTTCTTCCCCGAGCGCGACGACGTGGGCAACATCATCACCAACACGCTGAAGCGCGACTCGGTGCACAAGCCCGAAGAGGCGCTGATTGAAATCTACCGCAAGCTGCGCCCGGGCGATCCGCCCACGCTGGACACGGCCACCGCGCTCTTCGAGGGGATGTTCTTCGACCCGCGCAAGTATGACTTCTCGCGCGTCGGCCGCCTCAAGTTCAACATCAAGCTCTACGAGAACCAGGACGCCACGCCGCTCGATCACCGTACGCTGACGGCCGAGGACTTCTACGCGACCATCCGCTACCTGCTCAAGCTGCGCAAGAACATTGGCATCGTGGACGACATCGACCACCTGGGCAACCGCCGCGTGCGCGCCGTGGGCGAGCTGATGGAGAACCAGTTCCGCATCGGCCTGGTGCGCATGGAGCGCGCCATCAAGGAAAAGATGAGCGTGTATCAGGAGCTCAACACGGCCATGCCGCACGACCTGATCAACGCCAAGCCGGTGATGGCGGCCATCCGCGAGTTCTTCGG
>DATJMU010000042.1:0-11418 GCA_035508555.1 Occallatibacter sp.
TGTAACAGTCCTCCACCGTCGTTGCCGACCCGCGGGGGATGAAACTGTGCCCCATCCATCGGACGTCTTTGTTTTTGTCCGATGGGTGGGAGTCCGTAGAATTCATCTCTTGTTTTGTTGCACTTGCAATTTTGTTTCTTATCCGCGTAGAGGGGCTTTGAAAGGGCACGGCTTCAGCCGTGCCGTAAAAGGCGCAAATGAGGTCGGGCTTTAGCCCCTCAGGTGCGGCTCTGCCTCTTATCCATCAGGAGAATTGCTTTAGAATCGGCGAACGGCTTGGCCAGGTCCTGATCACTGACCACTGTCCACTGACCACTGACCACTGTTTTTCACCCCAAAAACCACTCCCACTGCTCCGCGGTCAGCGGCACTACCGAGAGTCTCCCGATCACCACGAGCGGCGATCCGGCGAACAGCTTCTCGGCCTTGATCCCGGCCAGCGTCTTCGGCGTCTTCAGCCGCCTGCCTACCTTTACCTTCACAATCGGAACCTTCGGATCGCTCGCGTCGACGCTCGTCACGCTGCCTGTTCCCACCGCCATGCGTTCGTCGCCGGTGTGGTAGAAGATCCACTTCGTCCCCGCCTTCATCTCGCGCAGGTACTTCACGGCGGTCGGGTTGGTCACGCCGTCCCACACCGTCTCTTTGTCGCGCAGAAAGTCGTCGAAGCTGTACGCGTCCGGCTCGGTCTTGAAGAGAAAGTAGCTCATGCGCTCCATCGTAAGGGAAAAAGGGCTGGCCGGATGAGGATTTCTCATCCGGCCAGTATGTTGTTGCGGTTTGTGCAGACAATCAGAAGGTCAGCCGCGCACCCACCTGAATGATGCGGGGGCTGGCGGCGCCGGTAATGACGCCGAACGTCGCGGAACTCGGATTGGCTCCCACTGTTGCTGGAGCACCCGACGTGCCGGGCGTACTCAGGCTGACAAGGTTGAAGGCGTTCGTGGCCTCGCCGCGAATTTGGAATACGATGCCGCGCTCAAACTTGATATCGCGGAAGATTCCCAGGTCGATATCGCGGTAGCCCGGCGCGCGCAGGTAATCGCGCGGGGTGTCGCCGTCCGCGCCGCCCGGGCCGATGCCCCCGGCGACACCGGGACCGTTGGCGACAAATGCGGCGGTGTCAAACCATTCGGCCGCCGCTGCCGGCCGGCTGCGATGCGGATCGAGAAAGGCATTGACTCCCGAAACCAGGTCCGGCCGGTTGTGCCCCTCGCTGTCGAAGTTCTTGGTCGAGCCGGTCGTGATTTCGAACGGCTGCCCGCTCTGTAATGACACGATGGGCGCAACCGTCCAGCCGTTCGCCACCTGTTTCATAAGGAGGTTCGACCCGCGGTAGTAGTCGATGCTCCACGTGGCGGAGATCGAGGCCACGTGGCGCCGGTCGTCGTCGAAGGGGCCTTTTTCCTCCCACAGGTTGGCAAAGTCCTGCGCCGTCATCAGGCCATCCGCGGATTCGTTCGAGCTTTGGATCGCGTGGCTCCATACGTAAAAGCCGTTCAGCATGAGATTGCGGGTCATCGGCCGGTTCACCGAGATCTGCAGGGAGTGATAGGAGCCGGTCTGGTTCGAGGTGAGGAAGATGTTCTGCCCCAGTGTGCCGGTGCCCGTGGCGTTTTCATCGTACGGCCGGCGCGAGTTTACGCTGCCCTGCGAAGTGCTTTCGCCGCTGATGCCGGGAACGTACGGAGCATAGTTGTCGTCGATCATCGTCGGCACGTCGCGCGAGACTGTTCCCACGTACGCCGTGGTCAGCACCAACTGTCCCGGCAACTGCTGCTGCACTGCCAGGTTGAACTGGTAGATGTAAGGCCACTGTACGTTCTCGCCGATCGTCTCGATGCTGGCCGGCAGCAGGAAACGCGGGCTGCTGGGATTGTAGATGTACGGGAACGGATCGCCGTTCGGGAACGAAGACGCCTTACCGTTGACCATCAACGGATTGTAAGGGTCAGATGCCGAGCGTACCGAGTTGAACGTCTGGCGGACAGCGTAAGGATTGGCATTGCCCGGCTGGTTCCATTCGTTTCCGGCAGTCGCACCGAAGAAGATGCCCGCGCCGGCGCGGATCGCCGTCTTGCCGTTCCCAAACGGATCCCACGCCAGGCCGATGCGCGGCGCAACATGGTGCAGCTTCGTCGAGACGATGCCGCGGGGCACGCCATGATCGCCGGGGAAGAACATTCCCGGAGGCGCCGAGGGGACCACCGTCGATTCCGTCCCCGTCGAGCCCGTTACGCCCGTTTGCATCGCTTCGCTGGGCACAAAGGTCGCCGTGTGATTCCGCGACTCCACCGGCGCGGTGTCGATGTCCCACCGGATTCCCAGGTTGGCCGTGAAACGCGGCGTCACCCGATAGTTGTCCTGCAGGAATACCGCGGTGTGCCAGGCGCTTGTCAGCGTCTGGTAGGGCGTGTCCTGCTCCATTGAGCTCAACATACCCGTGACGTAGTCAGACAGCGCGTTTCCGGTGGTCGTCGGCGCCGAGCTCGAATAGCTGAAGTTGCCGTAGTTGTACAGATTGCCCCAGAACATGCCCTTGTCGAGCGCAAACTCACCACCGTAGATGAGGTTGTGCTTGCCCTTGGTCATGCTCACCATATCGCGGAGCGAATAGTAATCGGAGGTCGTCACCGGTCCCGCCAGCGAGTTCTGCGCGTGGAAGTATCCGGAGACGTTGATGTCGGGCAGCGTCGAGGGCCCCTGGATCGTATAGTTCGAGCCGAGCTGGCCTGCGTTGGTGGTGGGCAGGTTCACGCGCCCGCCTGCCGCCCGTGTAAACGTCAGCCAGGTCTGGTTGGCGGTGGTGGCGCTGAAGGTGTGCACGTCGCTCACGTTGGCGTTGGTCTGATCGGTGTACGACTGATTGATCGTCCAGGGAGCGACGTTGCCGCCTCCAAACGCGTTTTGCGTTGTACGGATGAAGAAGTAAGTTACTGCCACGTGATCGTTGTTGCCGAGCGTCTGGTCGTATTTACCCAGGTACTCGTTGTCATCCGTCGGACCGGTGAAATAGCCCGACCAGAGCAGCGGCACTGAAGCACCGGCCTGGG
Source organism: Occallatibacter sp. (assembly GCA_035508555.1). Lineage (GTDB taxonomy): Bacteria > Acidobacteriota > Terriglobia > Terriglobales > Acidobacteriaceae > Telmatobacter. The sequence goes on from DATJMU010000042.1 coordinate 3,054, forward strand.
TCACATTCGGCAGAGGAATCTTTGCATTCGCATTGCTGTTCGAATCGATCGTGGAAGCCACCGAATCAAGCAGGCTCTGCGGAATGCAATTCAACGTGGGCGTCTGGCAGTTGGGAGAGGTGTTTGTCCCTTTCACCGGTGTCTTGGTGCCTGGCATGTCCACGGTGATCGGCGTGGACCCGATCATGGAAACCTTGGAATTGGTGGGGCTGGGCAGATCGGCCGTGAAGTCGCCCAGCCGCTCGGCTGCCGTGGGCATCCGGCCCCCGCTCACGTACTGACCGACGACCTGCCGCAGTCCGCCGTAGCTGAAAAAGAAGAAGGCCTTGTTCTTTACAATGGGCCCGCCGATCACGCCCCCGAACTGGTTGCGGTGGTAGGGGGCCTTGATGAAGTGGCCGTTGCTGTCTACCGGCGCATTCCATGGGTAGGCGTTGAAATCGGTATTGCGGTTGAACTCGAACAGCGATCCGTGGAACTGATTCGTTCCCGACTTCGTCACCGCCGTCACCACCGCCGACGACATGTGTCCGTACTGCGCCGAAAAGTCGCTGGTCTCCACGCGAAACTCTTCCAGCGCATCCGGGTTGGGCAACTGGTTGCCATAGTTCCGGATGCCGGTCATGTTGCTGCCGCCGTCCAGATAGAACGCAACCTCCGGGTTGCCGCCATCGATCGACCCGTTGATCTGCACGTCCGTCGAAGGCAGCCCGATGGTGAAGTTTGGCGCCCCGTTGGGGTTCGACTGCTGGCTGGCGTTGTTGTTCTGCACGCCCGGCGTCAGCGAGAGCTCAGAGTACGCGTTGCGGTTGACCAGCGGCAGCCCGGTGATCTCGGTCGGTGAGATGGTGCGGCCCAGCTCCGCGTCGCTCGTGTTCACCAGCGGCGGCGCCGAGGTCACGGTGATGGTCTGGCTCTGCGCGCCCACCTCGAGGGTCACGTTGAGCGCCTGCGTCTGGTCCACCGTCAGCTCGATGTTCTGCTGCACGAACCGCTTGAAACCCGCCGCATCTACCTGCACCGTGTAGGTGCCGACCGGAAGATACTGGATGAGGTAAGCCCCGTCCGCGCCGACCGGCGCCGTCCGCGAAAATCCTGTGCTGGTGTTGGTCGCCTTCACCGTCGCGGTCGTGATCATCGCGCCCTGCGCGTCCTTCACCGTTCCGGCCAGCGAGCCTGTAATTTGTTGCGCCCTTGCGAGCGAAACGCTCACAAGAGCGAAGATGAATAGCGCCATCAGGCGCATATTCTTCGATCTTCGAACAAATACGGAAAGTCCCCGTGCGTTCATGTTGCCTCCCAAAAGATTCGTCTACCCGAAGACGTATGTCGATTCCTGCGCACCACCGGCGACGGTTTCCTCCATTCGCGCTGGGGAAATCTGGCGCCCGGCAGTCACGTCATTGAGAATCGCTGTTTACTATACGCCTATCCGAACTACACCTGTCAAGGGTGGGCGCAAGTACCTTGGTTACGCGCAGAGGGCGAAGGCAAACCTTTGCCTTCGCCCTCTCTGGCCCGCGGGGCCGGCCGCGGCCAAGGCTCCGCATCTCCCATCCGGGCCGGCGGTCCGGTCTTTCTATCCGCAAAAAAATTCCGGCCTGAAGCCGCGCATTCGAGAGGCTTCAGGCCGGTTGCTGGCGTGGCCCCGCTCTGGCCGCAGAGCGCCGGGCTCAGAACGACAGAGTCATGCCGAGCTGCCCCTGCCGCGGCAGGTAGTCGTTGGAGATCACGCCGAAGCTCGAGTCGGTCACGCCGGTGTCCGGTGTCTGGTAGTTCACGCGGTTGAAGATGTTGAAGAACTGGGCCTGGAACTGCAACTGTATGCCCTCGGCGAAGTGGACTCCTTTGGAGAAGGACATGTCCCAGCTCAGGTAGCGCGGCCCGTACCCGTTGCCCTGCGCGACACCGTCGTTCCCGAAGACAAATCCTACGGGGTTGGCAAAGCAGCTCGTGTCGATCCACTCGGAGACGGTATGCGGGTTGTCGGCCACCGAGCAGGTGTAATTGGCGCGTTGTCCGCTGTTCTGGCTCAGCAGGTCGTTGGCGTTTCCGGTTACCAGCATGGGCCCGCCGGAGCGGAACCAGGTTACGCCGCTGATCGACCACCCGCCGATGATGTCGTCCGCGACGGGAGAGACGGAGTTGGCGAACTGCTTACCCCGGCCGAACGGCAGCCCGTAGACATAACTGACGGTGAGGGTCTGCGGGTAGTTGGCGTGATGCCAGCCCGCCGTATCCAGGTACTGGTGCATGTCGTAGCTGTCGAGCTGGTTCGAGTAGTTATCCATCAGCTTTGAGAAGGTGTAGCCGGCAGTGAAGGTCAGGTTGGCTCCGGCGCGCCGCTCGAAGACGGCCTCGCCGGCGTTGAAGTGCGACTTGGCGCCGCTGTTGCGGAAGTCCATGGTCGAGATCCCCGGAGCGATGCCATAGAACGGATAGCACTGCGGGGTTCCAGGATACTCCGCGGTGCCGTACTGGGCCTGAAGCTGGGAGTATGTCGGCCCCTGGGTAAACGAGGTCGGGTTGCACTGGTTCAGCTGCCAGTCGTTGTAGAGGTAGGCGCCTTTCGTGCCCACGTACGCGAAGTGGAGCGCCATGTTCCCGCCGAGCTGCCGCTCGATGCTGACGTTCCAGTTGTCGGCCTGGCTCTGGCGGAAGTTCTTCGCCACCTGGTACACGCCGAAACCCGGCGGCGAGGCGATGGTCCCTCCCGGCGCAACGTTCAACGGCACAATCGGCGTGTACACCGGCGTTCCCGCGGTCGAGTTGCCCGGCAGGCCGTTCTGCAGGATCAGCGAGCCGCACGTCGAGTACTCGGCGGCATTGGGGTTGGCGGAAGCCGTCCCGCCCGTCGGGATGACCCCGTAGGGGGTTGAGCAGTTTCCCTCCGGCGCGGAGTTGTTCTCCTGCTGCAGCAGCGGGAAGTTGCGCTCCAGCGTGCCGCCGTCGGCGCCGAAGTTGCCGTTAAAGTAGCTCACGCCAAACGCGGCGCGGATCGCTGTCTTGCCGTTGTCGGGCGTGTAGGCCACGCCCAGCCGCGGCGCAACGTTGCCATAATAGGTGTTCACGTTGGGGCCGCGGTTGCTCGACGACGCCAGCTGAATCAGGCCGGCATCGGCGCCCGTGGTAACAAAGTTGCTCTGCAGGTTCTTGGTATCCACGGGATGCGTGTAGACGTCGTAGCGAAGACCGAGGTTGAGAGTGACCTTGTTGTTGACCCGGTAGTCGTCCTGCGCGAACTCCCCGATTTCATTGGTCCGCGTGTTGGGCGGCGCGAAGAAATGATCGCGGTCGACCCCGTTCATCGCGCCTACCAGCCAGTCGGCGATGGCCGAGCCGTTGCCCAGTGCCGGGTTGCTCGCGCTCGTATTCACTCCCAGCGCGCTCGCGTAACCGGGTTCAAGAGGCGTGCCCGTCATGTTGCCGTTGGCGCTGAACTGCCCGCGCGGGTCGTTCTGCGAATTGAAGACGCGCGCCTGGATGGGCGAGATGGCAATGCCGAACTTCCAGTTGTTGCGGCCCTGGACCCACGTGAACGCGTCGTTGAACTGGTAGATATTGGAGAGCCTGCCCAATCCTTGCGGAACCCAGCCCGCGTCTCCCGTGCCCTCGAACCCGCTGATGTTCACCTGAGCGATGCCGCTGGTGTCCGGGTAGGCGGAAAGATTGCCGTTGGGAACGCCCAGCGTATTGTTCTCGGCCATTCCGTCAGCCGGGCTGAAGTCGGTGGTCGCATACCGGCTGTAGCCTAGCCGCAACTGATTCATCATCGTGCCGTTCCTGCCGAAGGTGTGATCCCAGCCGACCACGTTGTTGCTCAGCTGGTTGGTCGCCTTGATGTTTCCATCATTCATGAACGGGTTCGGGCTGGTATCCTGGCCAACCAGCAGCGGCTGGTTGAGCGTCCGGTTGCTGTACCCGAAGCGGAAAAAGACGCGGTCGCTCTGCGTGATCACCCAATCCACGCGGGCGTCTTCCTGCGGCTCGGACGCATCGTTCAGTTCCACCTGGGAAGCGTTGTTCACGGCTCCCGAGAGGTTGGGCAAAGGCCACACCGACGAGTTGAAGAAAGCCGCCGCAATCGGGGTGATGTCCGACGCCGGAACCGTGTCCGCCGTGCCGGTACTCGGCGAGATCGCCGAGCTGGCCGTGCAAGGCTGCGGGTTCGCGAGGCCATTGGCCTTGGCGCTCCAGTAACACGCCATGGGATTGCCAATCGGCCCATAGGTCAATCCGCCTTTGCTTACGTTGAAGGCGGAGAGATTGCCGCTGCGCGCCGCCGCCGTGGGCACGCTGATGACGCCGGAGGTGCCCGTCGCCAGCTTGAGCCACTGCACATCGGCTGCAAAGAACACCTTGTTCTTGATGACGGGGCCGTCCACCTCGCCGCCGAACTGGTTATAGTGAAACGGCGGGTTCACTTGGCTGAAGTGGTCGGGCTCGTTGAAGTCCGTGTTGCGGTTCCACTCAAAGAGCTGGCCATGAAACCGGTTGGTTCCGGTCTTGGTTGTAATATTCGATACCTGCGCGCCGAAGGTGCCGTACTCCGCGGTCGGATCGCTGGTCTCCAGCTTGACCTCCTGAACGAAGTCGAAGGGAATCTGGAGCCCCATATATCCGTTCTCCAGCTCGACGTCGCTCACGCCGTCCACCAGGTAGAGATTCGACTCGAACGGGAAGCCGTTTGTCTCCGTGTAGGCGCCGCCGCCGCCCCCGCCCGGCGCGGTCGTCGAAGCCGTCGACGAATCCTCGCCGTTGCCGGCGCCCCACGCCGTGGGTGTGGATCCCGGAGCGAGCTGCATCAGCATCGCCGGGATTCTCCCGTTCACGGGCAGGTTGTTGATCTGGGTCTGGCTGATCGTCGTGCCCAGGTCTGACGTGGTGGTCTCCACCATCGGGGTCGCACCGGTCACCGTTACTTCCGCGGTCACCGCGCCCGGTTGCACTGTGAGGTTCACGGTCGTCGTCTGTTCCACCTGGACCACGTTGTGCCGCGAAATGATCTTTTTGAACCCGGACGCCTCCACCGTCACGGTGTACTCGCCCGGATTGAGGTTGGGAAACGTGTAGAAGCCCTGCGGCCCCGTCTGCGTCTGGTTTTCAACGTTGGTGCCTTCGTTGGTGAGCGTCACGCTTGCGTGGGGGACCACAGCCCCGGTGGGGTCCTGGACCGTGCCCAGCAGCGACCCCGTCACTGCCTGGCCCAGCGCAACCTTAACCGGAAACAACAGGATCAGGGCCAGTCCGGCGGCTGCCCATACTGCCATCCATCGCCTTTGCATATGTCCTCCCAAATCTGGTCTGCCGCATCCGTGCGCGCAGTTGTTAGCGTTTTCATTCTCGGGAATCGCCTGCGGCCCGCAGCTCTCTGGGCTCAATCGCAACAAACCCTGATGCTCGATGGAGAGCTGTCCATGAAACGGTCACCATACTGGTGTCACAATGCTCGGGCTGACTAGTAACCGGGGGTTACCAACGGGTGAAACGTCGAGCACCTGCGCTATCTCCTGTCGAATCTTCGCAGTATCTTGTCGGAACTCGACGACGCGTCGCCACGTTAAAGCTCTTGTTACAGCTTCGGCGGTTCTCCGCGCCCTGCGGACAGGCGTCCTTATCCGCTTGTCCCAGGCTGTCGTAGAATCATGAAGTCAAATCTGGGGCTGTGGCGCTGGGGCCTGCGCTGGCCGGGGCCGGGGTTCAAAGCCCGCCGCAAGGACTGCGCCCCCCCCGGAACCTTCGGCTCGGTTCTGACGCTGGCCGACCGTGGAGGTGCGACAGTGGCATACCCGCCCCAGGAGCAAAGCCGACACCAGACGGAGCGTATTCTTCGCTCCGCCGCGTTTCGCAATGCCCACACCCTCCAGCAGCTCCTGCAGTTTCTCGTCGCCCATGCCTACGGAACCGAGGCCGAGTCTTTGAAGGAATACACCATCGGGGTCGAGGCCTTCGGCCGGCCCATGGACTTCGATCCCAAGACCGACCCCATCGTCCGCGTCCAGACCCATCGCCTTCGCCAGAAGCTCAGGGAGTACTACGACACCGACGGCCGCCACGACCCCATCCTCATCGAGATCCCCAAGGGCCACTATCTGCCCACGATCGACATGGCCGCTACGCCCAATGGAAGCCCGGGCCACCTGTCCGCGCCACCCCTGGATACGGGTTCATCAGGCGACCCCGCCATCCCTCCGGAGGGATCCGATGCTTCCTCCGCCGGCCAGGCCCCGCAAAGACCGCGGCGATTCGACTGGCTTCCTTCCATCCGCTCGGTGGTGACTGCCGCTGCCGCCGCCGCCATCTTTGCCATAGGTCTGTGGGTGGGGAGCCACCGTCTCCGCTCCGGTCCGGCCGGCAACGCTTCCGCCTCTTCCGCTGCCGATAAGTCCCCCGATCCGGTCAAGACCTTCTGGGCCGGCCTCCTCGGCAACGATACGTCTCCCATCATCGCCCACGCCGACGCCGTCTTTCTCCTCGATGCCCGCAGCGACCTCTTCTGGTTCCCCCATGAGGCCGGCGACTTCCGCGGCGCCCCCGTCGATCCCCACTTCGCCCAGCAGTATGCCGCGGCCCCCGCCCTCGTCGCCAGGGCCGGCAAACTCTACTACGAGACCTCCTATCTCGGCTCCGGCGACCTCGAGGCCATTGCCACCCTCGCCAATCTCTTCGGAGAGATGGGCATCAGGCCCGTGATCGAGGCCGGCAAGGACCTCACGCCCGACGACCTCAAACAGCACGACGTCATCCTGGTCGGCTCCTCCTTCCAGAGCTTCGCCGTGGCCCAGTTCAACACCATGGGCGACTTCAGCTTCAAGGATCCGCACTCTGGCCAGCAGGACTGGAGCGGAGTCATCGTCAACGCCCATCCCCGTCCCGGCGAAGCCTCCGTCTATGGCACCGTGCGCGATCCTCAAACCGGGGTTCTCAAGACTGACCACGCTCTCATCACGGTCGAGCCCAGCGTCGTTCCCGGGCGCTACATCGTGGATCTCGGCGGTCTCGACACCACCGGATGCGAGGGCGCCGCCATGTTCGCAACCTCAAGGACCGACCTCGAAGAGCTCCTCAAGGCCCTCGCTGCGCAGGGAATCCACGGCGCCAACGGCGCGCCTCCGCTCTTTCAGGCCCTCCTGAGCGTTCGCCTTGAAAAGGGCTATGAGGTCCTGGGCGAGTCTCTGGTCACCGTCCACCCGCTCACATCCGCGCACAAAGGTGAGCCGGCCCCCACGGGCGCGCCTGCCTCTACGAAGTGAACTATCGCAGCCGCAGTTCCCGGAGCAACTCAACCGCATTGAATGATGAAGTGCTCTATTGATTGGGCGGACCATCTCCCGGTCCACCCTGCCCGCCCGGACCGCCTCCCGGACCGCCTTCGCCCCCCGCTCCACCCCGGCCGCCCATCGGCATCCGCATCAGGTTCACCGTCGCCGCCGTGAACACCCCGTTCTGCACGGCCCCCTCCACGCGCACCATGTCGCCCACCTTCACGTCGGCCAGGGTGATCGGTTGGCGCCGTTCGCGGAAGTCCGTGTTCTCGTTGGCCACAAACGTATGCGCCGTGTTGTCTTCGGTTCCCATCAGCGTTACGCTGGTCCCGTTCACCGCCGTCACCCGGCCCATCAGCCAGGTCTTCCCGTAGCTGGCCGCCATCTCTTCCATGCGCTTGGCCATCTCCGGGGTCAGTTCGGCGATCATCACCGCGCCCACCGTCTTCGCCGAAGAGTCGACCTCGCCCCGTGCCGCGATGGCGTCGCCCACCTTGATGTCGCTCGCCTGGATCTGCTCGGGCGGGTTGCCGCCGCGGCCCATGCCGCCGCCTCCGCCCGTCCCGCGCCCGCCGCCGGTCAGCTTCATCACCCGCGTGTTGGCGCTGAAGTTCACCGCGTAGGTGTCGCCTTCAAACGTCTTCACCGTAAAATGGTCGGCGGCCGCCGCGGTCACCGTCCCTGCGACGCCCCGGCCCATCATCCCCATGCCGCCGCCAAAGCCCCGGCCGCCGCGCTGTCCATAGCCGCCCCCTCCGCTTTGTCCCGCCGGGGGTCCGGCATTTTCGTCCTGTGCCCACGCGCCGGCGCTCAGCGCCAGGCTCAAAACAACTGCAAGCGGTAAACCGAATCGCATCGCCACTCCTCCGGGAACCTGCGGTAATCCCAAAACCAACCTGCTCTGCGCACGTCCTCACACCCCAGTCCCCAAGATCATAGACGAGGGATTACGCATCCCGGACGACGAGCCGGCCCGGCTCGCCTCTTCAGACCGCCTCTACTGCTCCCGTTGCTCCGCCATCAGCTTCTGGAACGTCGGGTTCCCATGCAGGGCAGAGAAGCTGCTGTCCTCGGCGACCTTCTTCGGGCTCAAGTACCCT
>DATJMU010000043.1:0-51650 GCA_035508555.1 Occallatibacter sp.
CCGATTTGCGCAAGGAACGTGTTCTGAATCGAGTTCTCACGCAGACTGTAAAGCCCCAATCTTCGAAACAGGCGTGTCTCGGCACGACTGAAGTCGTGCCCTGATACAAAACATAACCGATGAGATTTGCGGCGGACTACATTAGTACAGCGAAGCGACGGGGAGGCGCTCCTGTCTTCGGTTCAGTCTTCGGTTCAGTCGCCGAAATTTTCGCGTCGGGCGCGCCGATCCATGGTCCCACAATCGGGGACCTGGGGCACCCTCAGTCGTAGAAGATCAGACGGTCAGTGACTTAGAAAGACTTAGAAACTGAATCTTGCTTCAAGGGATATGGTTCGGGCCCCGAGAGCGGACTGTGCCTGTCCGAAGTTGGCGGCCTGGATGTTCGTACTGATGCTGCCGGGATTGAAATTCAGATTGTTGAACAGATTGTAGAAGTCCGCCCTGAACTCGAAGTTCGCGTCTTCGCCGAGCACGGGCATGGCTGGCAGTCCGAAGCTCTTGATGAGCGAAGCGTCGACATCACGATAGCCCGGCCCCGTCCAGGAGTTGCGTGCGACTCCGGGGCTCTGCGGAGGGGCGCCGCCGGTGGCTGGAAATGCCGGGCCCGGGGCGTATGCAGGCGGCGCGAAATACACCTCGGCGGCATTCGGCGCGGTGGCCGCTAGCGGGAAGTTCTTGTTCACGCCGCTGCCCACACCCGGCCCCGACTTATAGGCGTCGTTGCTGGTATCGTGTCCGGCCCCGCCCAAGTACGCGGCCGGAAGAAGCTGGGTGTAGCCACAGGTGCTGCAATAGAGACTGCCACCTACGGTAGAGATGACCGGGCTCCATGGGAAGCCGGAGTGCAGATTGAAAATGCCACTTACCGACCAGCCTCCCACGACCTTTTCGAGCCAGCTATGGCGGCCGCGAAAGAAGACCGGTTCCCACATTCCGTATAACTTGAGTGCCTTGCCGATGTCGTAGTCGGACCGGCCATAAGTCAGCCCCGGATCGTAGGGATAGTATTGATCGGTGTATGGATCGGAACTGTCATCCATGCTTTTGGCCCAGGTAAACTGCGCATCAGCCATGAATTGGCGGGAGAAATCGTGGCGCACGCCTGCGAGCAAGGCGTTGTAATTGGCGTTTCCGCCATTGCCGTAAAAGTTGACGCTGTTCACGCGCGGATTGAGGGCCACGCCCTGAACCGACGCCACAGCATTTTCTTCGTAGTGAAAGAAGGTGTGCCGCGATTGGCTGCCTTCATACCCGAGAGAAGCGACAAACTGCCGGCCCAGGTTGTACTCGGTCTGGAGCGAGTAATGCTCGGTATACATGGTGGGCAGGTTTGCATCGAAGGCCGAAACGCCGACCTGTCCGGTTGCAGGCAGGCCATTGGAGCCGAAGGCGACGACGGTATTGGGATTGGGCGGATAGCCGAAGAGCGAGTGCACGTCGGCTGGAACCGCATAGACGATTCCCGGATTCGGCGAGGAAGGAAGATTCATGGTGAAGTTAGGCGAGACCGTGAGGCCGGGATTGGCGTAGGCATTCGCGGAGATGGCGATCTCCTCCTGGTTGTAGTTGAGCCCAAACCCGCCGCGAACGACCATCCTGTTGTCGAGCACCCTGGGGCTCCAGGCAAATCCGAACTGAGGGCCGAAGTTGCCCTTCTGAGCCTGCCAGAGGTTGCCTCCCTCGCGGATGGTCATGCCGGACAACATGGCTGATCCGGAGCCGAGTGAAACCGAGTAGAGGTCGCCTTGCTTGGCAGAGAGCGGGCCGAAGTAGGAGTAACGCAGGCCCAGATTCAAGGTCAGGTTGGGCATCACCTTCCAGTCGTCCTGGACGAAGAATCCCCAAAGGTCTTCTCGATCGTCCTGCCGTCCCGCGGTGGGCGCCCCCGATGAGGGATTGAAGGTTCCCGACTCGGACATGGGAGCGTCATTGAGGAAGTCCCAGAGGTTGAAGAAGCCGAAGGTCGGCCTGGCGCCGGCGGTGACTTCATTCAGATAATAGAGGCGGGTCAGTTCGCCGCCGAATTTGATGGAATGTCTTCCCGCCGTCTTGATGAGAACATCGTTGTAACTGTAGGTCCATTGATCGAAGACCGAAGGGCCGGGGGCGCCGAAGTAGTTGAGGGTCGGGCTTCCCGGGGCGCTGCTGTTCAGATCGCCTATCTGACCGATGTTATCCTGCGGCAGTCCGAAGGGCTCCTGGGGATTGCCGGACACCTCGTTCCAGCGCCAACCTGCGGCGTTGGCACGGGCCTCATTGAGGAGGGTGGGAGAAAAGGTGTGATTCCAAATCGCAGAATAGGCGTCATTGGTGGCGGAGTGATGCCAGAGGTTATATGCGCGGACCGGTCCGTTGTAGTAAGTCTGGCTGATCGGGACCCAATAGATTGCGAACGCGAGATGATCTTTGCCTGTGACGTCGGCGTCCAGGCGGCCGTTATATTGACCCTCGACAACAGAAGTGGGATTGACGGTGGTGTAGTCGGCGATGTCGGCAACGGAGGGATCGAGGCCGCTGCCCACCCCGGGGGAAAACGGGCTCGACCAGGTAAGATCCTGCGTCCCCAGGCCGCTGCTCAGCGGAGAGCCGAGATTCAATCCCTTACCTGGGATGGTGATGCAATTCGTGCCTTCGCTCAGGCCAATATTGGCGCAGGTCTGATCGATTACGCCTGCGGAGTTTACCGCGGCGCCGGAGATAGAAAGAAACTGCGAGGCTATGCTTCCGGAGGGGGCTAACTTATCAAAGCCGGAGGTATCATACCAGCCAGTGCCAGTTACCTGGGAGTTATTGCGCTCGGTTTCGTATGCGATGAAGGCAAAGACCCTGTTTTTCCAGATGGGCCCGCCCAGGCTGCCACCATATTGATTGAACTGCTGCGTGTCTTTGAGCAGGCCGCGTGCGGCGGGGGTTCCGGAGTCATAGTAAGAGGGACCGTTGTAACGCTGGTAGGCGTTCAAGCCCGGCCGGTGGGCCTGAAAGAAAGCGCTGCCGTGAAGGTGATTGGTGCCGCTCTTTGAAGTGACTTCAATCTGCGCGCCGCTGAAGCGGCCGTTTTCGGCGTCGTAGTCGTTGGCGAGGACCTTCACATTGGCTACGGACTCTTCTGTTGGAGTCACAACGGAGGTTCCGCCCCAGACGGCGCTGGCGGTGCTGATGCCGTCGATGGAGATGCCGTTGTTCTCATACTGCCCGCCGTTGGCGAGTGTCTGCGGTCCATTTTCAGTGGCGAAGATGCCGGTATTGGCGCCGGGTCCGCCCGGCCCCTTGGTGCCAGGGAGGCTGAATGTTCCGCCGCCGGCAGCCTGCGAGGCGTCGCCAAAGGCGCCCGGAGTGAGTTGGGTGAGTTGAAAGACATCGCGGCCGAAGGAGGGCATGTGCTGAATTTCATTGGCGCTGATGGTGCCGCCAATGGCGGCATTCTGAGTATCGATCAGCGGCGTCTGCGCCGCATTCACGGTGACCGATTGCGCGACGGAGCCCACGGTCATTTGGATGTTGAGGGCGTTTGACTGCTCGGGAATGATCTGCACATTATCGAGGGTCCGGGTCTGGAACCCGTCTTTCTTGATCACGAGCGTGAAGCGATCGGGAGGCAGGGCGCTGAAGTTATAGACACCCTCCTGATTGCTGGTGGTAACCCGCTTTTCATTGGTCGCAGTATCGGTGAGCAACAGGGTTGCGCCGGGGATGACTGCTCCTCCCGGATCGGTAACTACACCCTGGATGGAAGCGCGGAATTGCGCCTGGGCCGCCGATATCAACAACAGGGGCGCGGCTGCGATACCAAGAAGTGCGGCCTTTACGCGGAGCGTACAAAAACAGCGGGGCGTCCGGAGGCGGACGGCGTGGGGGAGCGCCATGTCACTTCTCCTTGTCGACCGCCCATCGGCAGTAACTTGCCAGCATGTGTCTCCGGACGCTAGCCGGGATGAAACGCGGGAGCATCCGGAGGAACTGGCGGTGCCTGCACCTGGACGGTGGCACAACTTCACCCCTGTCGGATGCCGGTTTATGTACTGGAGATGCACCGTGCGGCCGTGCAGAGTGGAGCATGTGCGAGAAGAAGGGATAAGACGCGGGAGATCAACGCGGACGGCGTGCGGGACGCGAGCCGCATGGAGGCATTGAGCGGCGGCAAAGAGCCCGGAACGATCCTGACCCGGGCCGGGCAGCCGAGGCGATCAGGCCCACGCTTTCAACTGGGGATAACGGGCAAAGATGCGCTGCTGATCTTCGAGAGGCAGCTGGGCCAGGCGCATGGGTTTGTCCTCGGGCCGGGTGTCTTTCTGGTTGAGGACGTTCATGAGGCTCCATTCGCGCTGCAGTCCCCGGGGCTCGTGGGCGGGCAGATCGTAGCGGGTGAAGTCGATGGCCATGTAGGGGCTGCTGTTGACCCAGTTGCGCAGGAGGGCGAGGCGAAACTCCTGGTTCATGTACCAGCGGATCTCGAGGTCTTTCTCGGAGCCGGGGGCGCCGGTGCCTTTGGCGTCGAAGCGGTAGTTGAGCGCGCTGTTGTCGGGCGTGTGGCGGCGCCACTGCATGCCGAAGTCGCCTTCGGTGACTACGCGCGTGTCAGGCCAGCGATCCTTGATGGCGGCGAGCCACCAGGCGAGATCGTCATCGTGGCCGATGGAGACTTCCCAGATGGCGGTGACCCAGCCGAAGCCGTTGAGGGCGTGGCCTGCGTCGAAGTGCATGGCGGTGGTGGCCATCATCTCGTAGCGGCCCTCGCGCTGGCCGAGGTCGCCGACGGTTTCGATGGGGCCGACGCCCACGCGGCTGTTGAAGCCGCCCTCGAAGCCGTTGCGGCGGGCGGCGAGGAAGTCGCAGGTCCAGCCGTCGAGGCAGACGCAGTCGATGAAGTCGGCGGGGCCCTGCGCGGGTTTGAGATAGTGCTGGCGGCTGGGGTAGTAGGGATAGCAGATGCCGCCGTCGCCATCGCCGTGGTCGATGCCGTGCTGGCTCCAGATCTGGCCCTGGCAGACGTGAATGCCTTCTTCGGTGGCGAGGAGGCGCTGGTTTTCGGCGTCCATAAAACCCGCGATGAGGCACTGCGGGCGATAGCCGCTGCCGACCATGTTGGTGACCAGCGCGAGGGCTTTGTGAATGGTGACGCGAATCTGTTCGCGGGTGTTGTACATGGGCGCGAAGTAACCGCCGGGGATGAAGGTGATCTCGTCACCGTAGCGGTCGTGATAGGAGGCCAGCAGGCGGCGCGCGTCCTTGTACTCCTGACGGGTGTCGTGGAGGGCGAGCCAACTGACGGCCCAGGTCATTTTGCCGTCGGGGCAGCCGCGGGCAAAGGCTTCGCGGCGCGAGCGGATGTGGACGGGGCTGTTGGCCGGGGCCTCGTCCTGGCCGATGGAGCGGGTTGGAGTTACTTCGACCTGATTGACGCGAACGACGGAGATGTGGGTGAGGAAGCGGCCGCGGAGGGGCGATGGGGTTGGGCTTGAGGCGGGTGCGCTGTTCGACTGGGAGGCGACTGCGAGAGCTGCGGCGGTTCCGGCGGCGCGGTCCAGGAATTTGCGCCGCGTCCAGAGACGGGCCATGGGCTGCCTTTCGGTGGGCGTTCAGGGATTGGCGCGGGTTGCGCGCGCGGATACGGCTTCGAAGGACATCTTACGAAAGGAGCGGCATTTGTGGCCAGCGGAGGCGCCAGCTTTTGGGCATTGCTGGCGGGAGATCCGATCAAGAGAGCATGGCCAACGTCTCAGCCCGAGAGGCGAGGAGGACGGCTGCGGAAGGGTGTCGAGAGCCCGAAGCGAATCTGGACCGATGCTTCCTCGGGCTGAAGCCCGCCATCGATTTTGCCACCATTACGGCACGACTGAAGTCGTGCCCTGATACAGGACCGTGGTCGCGATGAATCCTTTCGCAACCGACCCAGCCGCGCGTGATTCCCAGGTCTCAAAAGCGAGACCTGGGGCACCCGGCACCCGGCACCCGGAGATTGGTACACCCCAGGCTAGTACTACAGTTGTATTTGCTTCTCGCGCAGATAAAGAGGCAACAGCCCGGGCCTGAAGGCCCTGATATTCAGGCCCGTTTTCAGGGGGCTGAAGCCCCCTGCTCCTTCCGCAAAAGCCATCTGCAACTGTAGTACCAAGCGCAAAAACAAAGACGCGCCGAACCTGGGGCACCCGGAGATGAATCTTCTCGCTGGGGCACCCCGGGGATCGGTACGGCATTCGACGGTCGGAGGCCTAGTAGAGGCGGAAGTTGACTTCGACGGTGATCATGACGGGGACGGGAATCTTGCCGTCTTTCAGGGCCGGCTTGAAGCGGTACTTGCGCACGGCTTCGAGGGCCTTCTGGTCGAGGCCCATGCCGAGGGCGCGGATGACGTGGGGGTCCTGGGGCATGCCGTGGGCGTCAACGATCATCTGAATCAGGCAGACACCCTGGTACTTGGCGCGGCGGGCTTCGTCGGAGAACTCGGCTTCGACGGAGTTGAGGGGAACGGGGGCGGAGACGCCGCCGCCGACGTGGTAGACACCGCCGCCGGCGCCGCCGCCGTAGCCGGGACCGTAGCCGTTGCCCTGGCCGGAGCCGAGACCACCGCCGCTACCCGTGCCCATGCCGGAGCCGGAGCCCTGGCCGTCGGAGGCGAGAACCACATTGGCGGAACTCTTGACGCCGATGGTGGGCAGAGTGGGGTTATCGGGCAGAGTGATGTTCTTCTGCACGTTGATGGCGGGCGGAGCGGGGATGATGGGGTTCTGGACGGTCTCGATCTGCGGCGGAGCGAGGGGATGCTCCTCGATCTTGGGCAGGTGGCCCTTGATGGGATCGACGATGCTGTGGTTGCCGCCGCCGCCACCGCCGCCGTTCTGGGAGCCGGCCAAGGGGGCCTTGGGCTGCCAGATGCCCGGGTCGATCAGGGTGGCCTGGAGATTCTTGTTTTCGACGGCTTTGACCACCTGCCTGCCGATGAAGAAGATGGCCAGCAGGGCGATGGCGATGTTGATGGAGGTGGAGATGCCGATGGCCCAGGGGTTGGCCTTGACCTTCATGCGGTCAGGGACCGGGATGGGCTGGCAGGTGAGCTCGAGGGGCGGAAGTTTAACGGGGAAAAAGATGTCGCGGACGCTCTCGTAGAGGCCTTGCCAGATGGGCTTTTCCTCGAAGGCCTTGCCCAGGAAGGCGTCGAGCTCGTGGCCCTCGTTGCTGGGGACGGCACATGGGTCTGGGCCGATGAGAGCGGCGGGTTGATTCAAGATTTCGTCTGCCATAGTTTTGCTGGCTTTCTCGCCGGTTGAGCCCCGAAGCGCGCGTCAACACTTCCAGAGCGATCGATCCATTATGCTCGACGGCGCCTGCCCTTGTCTTAGAACCCCTCGCGGGGTTCGGAGTTGCCCTCCGAAGGGTCTCATGCTTGCGGCGCGGCCGGGGATCCCACGTTGAATAGACGGCGAACCAGCCTCACTTGTTACCCGAAATATTCTACTCCGCAGTTTACACTAAAGGTTGACCAATTTCTCATCGAGCGACGGAGTGACGATGTCCCAGGCGCCGGAGTTGAAGGCGACGCTTACCCTGCCCCAGACCGGCTTTCCGATGAAAGCCAATTTACCGCACAATGAGCCTCTGCGGCTAGAGCGGTGGGCGCGGCTGGAGCTGTATGGCGAGCTGCGCAAGGCCGGGAAAGGCCGGCCGAAGTACCTTTTACATGACGGACCTCCGTACGCGAACGGGCCGATCCACCTGGGCCACGCGCTGAACAAGGGATTGAAAGACTTTGTGGTGAAGTCGAAAACCATGGCGGGGTTCGACGCGCCGTACGTGCCGGGTTACGACTGCCACGGGCTGCCGATCGAGATCAAGGTGGACGAGAAGCTGGGGCGGAAGAAGCTGGAGATGCCGGTTCCGGCGGTGCTGGAGGCTTGCCGCGCCTACGCGCAGAAGTATGTAGATCTGCAGACGGAGCAGTTCGAGCGCATCGGGTGCTTTGGGCGCTGGCGGGTGCCGTACAAGACCATGACGCGGGCCTACGAGGCGCGGACGCTGGAGGCTTTCTACGGGTTCCTGGAGAAAGGCTTTGTTTACCGGGGGTTGAAGCCGGTTTACTGGTGCCTGCACGACCGGACGGCCCTGGCCGAGGCGGAGGTGGAGTACGCGCAGCACACCAGCCCGAGCATCTATGTGCGCTATTGGCTGACGTCGCCGCCGGAGGCGATTGCGCCGGAGCTGGCTGGACGCAAGGTGGCCACGATCATCTGGACGACGACGCCGTGGACGCTGCCGGCGTCGCTGGCGGTGGCGTTTCACCCGGACTTCGAGTACGTGGCGCTGGCGGCTGGGGCGGCGCCGGACGCACCGGTCTATGTTGTGGCGGCGGAGCTGGCGGCACAGGTGGCCGCGGCCTGCGAGCTGGGCGAGACGGTGGAGCTGGCGCGGTTCAAGGGCACACGGCTGGAGCGGGCAACGTTCCAGCATCCGTTCCTGGAGCGGAGCGTGCTGGGCGTGCTGGCGAGCTACGTCACGGCCGATACCGGGACGGGGGCGGTGCATACGGCGCCGGCGCACGGCGCGGACGACTTCTACACGGGGCAGCGGTACGGGCTCGATCCGACCTCACGCGTGGATGGGGCGGGGCGGATTCATGTGGACACGGAGGCCTGGCCGCTGGCGGCGCCGCCGCCGTTTGAGGGCAAGACGGTTTGGGCGGCGAACCCGGTGATCCTGGCGATGCTCGAGGAGCGGGGGGCGCTGATGGCGAGCGCGGACCTGGAGCACTCGTACCCGCACTGCTGGCGGTGCCACCACCCGGTGATCTTCCGGGCGACGGAGCAGTGGTTTATCGGCATGGAGACGCCGATCAAGCTGTCGGATGGGAGCGAGACGAGCTTCAGACGATTGGCGATCGAGGAGATCGACAAGGTGGTGTGGGACCCGGCGTGGGGCAAGGAGCGGATCACGAACATGATCGCGACGCGGCCGGACTGGTGCATCAGCCGGCAGCGGATCTGGGGCGTACCGATCGCGGTGTTTCTGTGCGAGGCGTGCAATCAGCCGGTGATGGACGCGGGATTGAACCGGAAGATTGTGGAGCTGTTCGACCGGGAGGGCGCGGAGGCGTGGCATACGATCGATGTGGCTGCGCTGCTGCCGGCGGGCGTGAGATGCGCGCAGTGCGGGGGGACGGAGTTCCGGAAAGAGACGGACATTCTGGACGTGTGGTTTGACTCAGGGACAAGCTGGTTTGCGGTGTGCGAGTCGGATGAGGAGCTGCGCGGCGCGTACGCCGCGTTTGAGAGCACGAACGGAGCGGAGCGGCCTGAGGTTTTGTATCTCGAGGGCGGGGACCAGCACCGGGGGTGGTTTCACTCTTCCCTGCTGACCTCGGTGGCGCTGCGGGGACGGGCGCCGTACTCGCATGTGGCCACGGCGGGATGGACGCTGGACGAGCTGGGGCGGGCGATGTCGAAGTCGCTGGGCAACGGCGTGGACCCGGTGGACATTGCCAACCGCATGGGCGGAGAGATCGTGCGGCTGTGGGTGGCCTCGGTGGACTTCCGCGAGGACATGGCGGCCAGCGAAAACCTGATGAAGCGGTGCGCCGATCTCTATCGGAAGCTTCGGAACACGTTCAAGATTCTGCTGGGGAATCTGCACGGGTTTGAGCCGGCGCGGGACGCCGTGGCCGAGAGCGAGCTGCTGCCGCTGGACCGGTATATGCTGGCGCGGACGCGGGAGCTGACGGAGAAGATCCTGGGGTGGTACGAGGCCTTCGAGTTCCACCGGATCTACCACGCGGTGAACGAGTTCGCGATCGTGGATTTGAGCGCGTTCTATATCGATGTGCTGAAGGACCGGATGTACACATTCGCGCCGACGAGCAAGGCGCGGCGGTCGGCGCAGACCGTGCTGTGGCGGATCACGGAGGCGCTGGTGCGGCTGGTGGCGCCGGTTCTGAGCTTTACGGCCGATGAGGTGTGGGAGTATCTGCCGAAGGTGGAGGGGCGTGAAGCGAGCGTGCACCTGGCGCTGTTTCTCAAGCCGGAGGACGTATTTGCCGGGAACCCGGCGCCGGTGCTGGAGGAGTGGAAGCAGCTGTTCGCGGTGCGGGACGAGGTACTGAAGGGGCTGGAGCAGGCGCGGCAGGAGAAGACCATCGGTAAAGCGCTTGAAGCGGATGTCGCGATTGCTGCAAGTGATGAATTGGCCAAACTCCTGAAGAGATATGAAGCGAGCCTGAAAGAGCTATTCAATGTGTCAAGGGCCGAGATCGTGCCAGCGGGCATTGATGTTGATGCCGGTCGCGTGTGGCAGATGAATGGCAACGAGATGCATGTCCGTATAAGTGAGGCCGACGGGCACAAGTGCGCGCGCTGCTGGAACTACATGCCCGAAGTCTCGAACTACGGCATCTGGGAGGACGTCTGCACGCGCTGCCAGGATGCACTGCGGGATATGGGCATTGCGCCGCCGCGGGGCGAGGGGGACGCGCAGTGAAGTTCCCTGCCCCGCGCTGTTTGCCCTGGCTGTTGCTTATCTCGGCTGCCGACTTTGCGGCCGACCGGCTCACCAAAAATTGGGTGACGCGCCACGTGGGGATCGGCAGCGCGATCCCGGTGATTCCGCATGTGCTGCGCATCACGCACTGGCTGAACGACGGCGCGGCGTTTTCGCTCTTCGCCAATTCGGCTTCGCCGCACGCGGTGCGGCTGGGGCTGATCGTCTTTACGCTGGTCGCGGCGGCGGCGGTGTTGGTCGCGATGATTCTGATGGGGCATCGGATTACGCCGACCACGGTGGCGCTGGCGCTAATCCTGGGCGGGGCGCTGGGCAATGTGCACGACCGGATCGTCTATGGGTCGGTGGTGGACTTTATCGAGGTCCATATCTTCACGTATCACTGGCCGGACTTCAATGTGGCGGACAGCTCGATTGTGGTGGGCGCGTGCCTGCTGATGCTGGACTCGCTGGTGCCGAAGAAGAGATCCGCGCCGTAGTGGGCGCGCGCGGCCCTTGCGGACCGGCGAATCGCTTCTGTGGTCCGCTCGAGATGCAGGATGTTATTCAGTCAACAGGCGGAGGGAGAGACAGCGGGCTGAAGCCCCAATCTCCAATGCTGGCGCATTTGGGCACGACTGAAGTCGTGCCCTGATGCACGACACAACCGACGAGATTTGCGGTGAACTACGCTAGACGTTGACGCCCGGATCGAATCCACCGCCATCGTCGAAACCGCCATTGCCGGAGTCGTCGAAGTTTGAGTTGTCGAAGCCGGAGTTGTCGCCGGCGTCGAAGTTCCCCGCGTCCGACGCATCGTAGCTGGTGTCGGCGAACTGCTGGCCGCCCTGGTCGGGTTCGGAGTGAAAGCCGGCTTCATGGCCTGCGTCATGGCCTGCGTCAAAACCGGGGGTGGAGCCGGTATTGAGGTTGCGGTCGCCCTGGCCGGCGCCGGGGTCGTCGTAATAGTTGTTGTTGATGACGGTCTCTTCGACGGGCCGATCGAATCCGGCGCCCATCATGCCGGACCCCATGCCCAATCCGCCCATGCCAAGACCGGGACCACCCCAGCCGAAGCCCGGGTGTCCGAAGCCGCCGAGGCCGTGGAGGACGGACTCGACGCCCTCGAAGGCGAGCGCGCCGGCGGCGACGCCGGCGGCAGTTTGCATGGCGCCGCGAAGAAAGCTGGGCTGGCTGGGCGGCGGGGCCGGTTCATAGGCGATGGGGGCCTGCTGCGGCGGCGGCTGATACGAGGCGACGGGCTGAAAGGGCGGAGGCTGAAACTGCGCCGGAGGGGGCGGCGGCGGAGTGTAAGCCGGCTGGGTCTGGGGATTGCCGTGCCCGAAGAGGCCGCCGAGAAAACTGGAGGCATGGGCAGGCTCGGGCGGCGGCTGCTGGCGGAGCTGGTCGAGCTGGGCTTTGGCCTGGTCCAGTTGGGCTTTACCCTGCTCCAGGGCGAAGTTCTGGACCAGCACGGTCTGGGCGAGGATATAGAGCGCGTTGGGATTGGAGCCGAGAGTGCGGGCGAGCAAGGCCTCAGCGTCGGGGTCTTTCTCCTGAAGCTGGGTCTGGTTGATGCGCTCGATGAGGGCGTTGAGAAGCTGTTCTTCCTGGGGAGTCACGCGTTGAACCTCCGGCGGGGTATACGGATCGGGATGGCCGCCTGTTCCATAGACGCACGCGGGACGGGCAAGTTGCGATCCCGGACTCGCGGCGCTTATTTTGACGGCGTCAGGCGGAATGCCCGCGAGGCGTGCGAGGCCAGCGTGAGGTCGATGCCGTCGGAGGGCGCGACCTTCTCGCCGGTGATCAGGTCGGTGAGCGTGGGCGGATGCGCGGCGAAGTGCGTATTGCGCAGGGCGTCGACTTCGCGCCAGTCGAACTTGATCTCGCCGGAGTCGGAGCCGAGGTTGAAGAGGGCGAGGACGGCCGAGCCATCGGGGTAGAGGGTCATCCAGGCCTCGCGGGTCTCTACGCCGTCGGGATCGAAGCGGCGCAGGCTCTGAATGTCGAGGGGGCGGGCGGGAATGCCACGCTGGTCGATGGCGATGAGGCCGCGGTTGGTGATGAGCTTGAGATCGTTGGGGTCGAGGTGTGTAAGGTCCGTGCCAAGAAAGAGCGGGGCGCAGGAGATGGTCCAGAGAACGAACATGGACTGGCGCTCGTCGGGCGTGATGCCGTCCTTGTCGCCGTTGCCGAGCTCGAGGGAGTCGAGATCGTTCCAGCCGCCGGGCTTGGCGTAAGGAATCCAGTCGCGGACGTCGCGGAAGCGGTCAACGACTCTCGTGGACCAGTCGGTGAGGTGGCTTTTGATGACAGGATCAGTGCTGTGGCCGCAGGCGTAGCACTCGATGTCGTTCTCAATACGCCAGCCGTTGGCGTTGGCGCGCCAGAAGGGGGCCTGGTCGATGGAGAGCCAGTTGGAGAGCTCAAGCCAGATAGGGCGGCCCGAGTGGAGGATGGCTTCGTGCCACTGGTGAACGTCTTCGCGGTTGTCGGCGGGCAGGTTGCCGCCGCCGGGCCCGACGAAGTCAAGCTTGACGAAGTCGACCTTCCAGCGGGCGAACTGGTCGACGATGGACTGGATGTAGGCACGGGCGGCGGGGTGAGAGTAGTCGATCTTGTAGACGCCGCGCAGCGTGGCGCCGGGAAGGTTTTTGTCGGTGATGTCGTCGATGTGGACGTGGGTGCCTGCGATGACGGGATTGGCGGCGTAGAGTTTGGGATTGATGCCGGGGCCGAGGTAGATGCCGAGGCGGAGTCCGCGGGCGTGCAGCCAGGCGGCCATGCCGGCGACGCCGTCAGGAAAGCGGGTGAGGTTGGGCGCGGGGATGCCGTGCTCGTCGTAGCCGTCGGTCCAGCCGGAGTCGATGTTGATATAGCGGTAGCCGAGAGCGGGCAGTCCGGCGGCGATGAGAGCGTCGGCCTGGGCTTTGATCTTCTCTTCCGTGGGGTGGCCGCGCAGGAAGGACCAACTGCTCCAGCCCATGTAGGGATGAGCGGCAAGGGTGGATGCGAAGCGGGGATGAGCGGGAGGTTTTGACTGGGCGGCAGCGGCGACAGAGAGCAGAGCAAAAAGCACCAGGCAGCGCATGGGCGGAATGGTAGCACAGGGGTGGTCGGCGGAGAGGCGATTTGCCAGAAAAATGTATACGGATGCAGAATGGTGGACATTCTGGCGCGCCGGAGGTTGGGGCGGGACAGTTCTGAGAGTGAGGAGAGAACGATGCGGCGCGGTTATCTGCCGGCTGCGGCCATTCTGGCCACTTCCCTGCCCGGGTGGGCGCGGGGCCCGATGGCTTCGACTTTGAAACAGTTCACGGCGGGCCATGTGCCTGCCCTGGGACCAGGCGAGGAGACGCTTCCGCAGCCGTGGCCGGAGCCGGCGAGCCTGCC
Organism: Occallatibacter sp.; assembly: GCA_035508555.1. Taxonomy (GTDB): domain Bacteria; phylum Acidobacteriota; class Terriglobia; order Terriglobales; family Acidobacteriaceae; genus Telmatobacter. The sequence continues at coordinate 13,861 of DATJMU010000043.1, forward strand.
CGAGCGGCCGGGGGACCTTCAACGTTAACGGAGAAAAGAAGTTAACGACGACAGATAGCGTTAGCGCTAACGTGAACCGAGGCTATGGTATACGTATAACAATTCGGCGAGAAAACCTTTGCTGAAGAGGCTCGTGAGGGCCGGATACGGACTCATTCTATGGACATGCGCGATATTGCAAAGATGGCGGGAGTGTCGAGTGCAACCGTGTCGCGGGTGATCAACGGATCGTGCGCGGTGCGGCCGGAGACGGCCGAGCGCGTGCAGCGGGTGATCGACGAGTTCAAGTTCATTCCCAACGGCAGCGCCACCACGTTGAAGTACGGGCGCAGCGGCACGTATGGGCTTATCATTCCCGACATCACGAACCCGTTCTTTCCGGAGTTCATCCAGAGTTTCGAGGGGATCCTTGCGGACGCGAACCGCAACATGCTGATGGCGACGACGGCCTCGCACGCGCCGAGCATGCAGAGGACGATCTACCGGATGCTGGTGAGCCAGGTGGAGGGGATCGTGCTGCTGGCGTCGGAGATCGAGACGGAGCCGATCGAGGCGATGATGAACAACCGGGTGCCGCTGGTGACGATGGACCGGCGCCTGGTGGGCAAGGGGCTGAGCGATGTTTCGGTGGACAGCAACAGCGGGATGCGGCAGGCGGTGGAGCATCTGCAGGGGTTGAAGCACAGGAGGATCGGGTATATCGGCGGATCGGTGGGGCCGACGATCTCGGATCACCGCAGGAACTCGTTTGTGCGCGCGATGCAGGGATACGGACTGGCGGTGGTGGAGGAGCTGATGCGCGCGGGCAACTACCGGATCAGCGGCGGGGAAGCGGCGATGGCCCAGCTGCTGGATCTGAGGGACCGGCCGACGGCGATTATCGCGGCCAACGATCTGACGGCGATCGGAGCGCTGCGGGTGATCCATCGGCAGGGGCTCTCGGTGCCCGGGGACATCTCGATCGTGGGCTTCGACGACATTGAGCTGAGCGATATTGTGTTTCCGCCGCTGACGACGCTGCACCTGGCGCAGCACGAGCTGGCGAAGAAGTTTGTGGGCGCGCTGGAGGCGTTTGCGCCGGACCCGCACGGCATGGGGAAACAGTACAAGGTGGAGACGACGCTGCTGGTGCGGAGTTCCACGGGGCCGGCGCGGAGACGGGAACGGGCCACGAAACCGCTGCGCGCGGTGAGTTAACGATAGATACAATTCAGAGCCACGCAGGCCGTGAGAACGGCGACGGCGAGTACCCAGGCGGTGAGCGGGATGGGCGGGCGCGGCTCGGATTGGGTGAAGCAGGTGATGCCGCGCAGGCTCTCGCGCGACCGGGGTGAGGTGAAGCGGCTGGCCACGGCCGTGACGGCGAAGGTGACGACGCCGGCGTAGATGGCTCCATAGAAATCGCCAAGCATGGGACTGCCGTAGACGAGGAGTCCGCAGCGGATGGCGGCGCCGTGCGCGCCGGCGGCGAGGACTCCGCAGAGCAGGCCCCAGAAGGCCGCGGTGGGCGTGGCCCAGACGGTGAACATGCCGAGCATGAAGACGACAAAGATGGGCGTATTGAAGAGGGTGAAGACGAACTGCAGGTAGTCCATGAGGTTGTTGTACAGGAGGACGATGTAGGCGGTGCCGACGCTGAGGCAGGCGGCGACGACGGTGGAGGCGCGGCCGACGGCGAGATAGTGCTCATCGGGCAGATGGGGCTTGAGGTGGGTCTGGTAGAGGTCGTGGGTCCAGAGAGCGGAGAAGGCGCTGATATTGCCGGCGAGGCCGGACATGAGACTGGCAAGAATGGCAGAGATGCCGAGGCCGATGAGAGCCGGACCGTAGTAGCGGCCGATGAGCAGGGGGAGGGCCTGGTCAAAGTCGGGATGGGGGCTGTTGCGGAGGAAGAGCGATGCCGCCAGGCCGGGAAAGATGACCAGCCAGGGGAAGACGAGCTTGAAGACGGCGGCGACGAGGGGAGTCTCGATGGCGCCGTCCATGGTGCGGGCGGTGAGGGCGCGCTGGATGATGATGAAGTCGGTGCACCAGTAGCCGAAGCTGAGGATGATGCCGAGTCCGAAGACGACGCCGAAGACGTCCATGGTCGAGGCGGGGTGGATGAAGTGCAGCGGGGTCCAGATGTGGGTGAAGGCGCGCGGCAACTCCCGCATGACGCCGCCGGCGCGGCGGAAGTTGCGGTGAACGGCAACGGCCAGGGGGAGAAGGCCAACGACGGTGAGGGAGAGCTGGAGGATTTCGTTGTAGATGGTGGCGCGGAGTCCGCCGGTGAGAGCGTAGCAGACCACGACCGAGGCGGCGACGACGGCGACGAGGGAGAAGTTCCAGCCGAAGAAGGTGTGGAGGATGGTGGAGATGGCGAAGAGGCTGATGCCGGCGATGAGGACCATCAGGATGGCCAGGCAGAGGGCGCAGAGGATGTGGGTGGCGGGGTTGTAACGGAGACGGATGAAGTCGGGGACGGTCATGGCGCCGCTGCGGACGTAGATGGGCATCATGAAAAAGGCCAGGAAGACCATGGCGGGGATGGCGCCGATCCAGTAGAAGTGAAGGGTGAGTGCGCCGTACTTGGCGCTGGTGGCGACGATGCCGACGATTTCGAGGGCTCCGCAGTTGGCGGCGAGGAAGGCGAGGGCGGAGACGGCGGTGGGCAGGGCGCCGCGGGCGTGCAGGAACTTGGCGGAGGTGTTGGCGTGGCGGCGGACGAAGTAACCGACGGCGAGAGCTGCAGCCAGGTAGAGTGCAATGATGAGGAGCGTGAGCGTGTTCGGATGGTTGGAGAGCACCGTTCGAGAGGATAATCGATTCCATTGGGCGTTGTCGTGGAAGGGATTGAGATTGCAGGGATTCTGCGGCGAGAGCGGCAAGGCGTGAGGGTGGGACGCCGCGAGAGATCTCATGGGTGTCCCGGTCCCGCCATGGGAGTGAATTTTCTCCTTGACAATTGCATCCGCGGCGCAGGAGAGTGTTGCGGTCAGCAATTATTGCCCCAGGTTGTCGCTGAATCCCGGGCGATCGGTGAGGGTTTGCGAAGCGCAGCTCCCCGAGGGAGTGAGAAGCGGCAGGCGGCGGTCGGTTCGAGGTCGGGTTCCGAAGAGTAGAAATCGAAAAGAATCAGGCAGGCGTGAAAAGCAGGAGGGCGGAGGAAAAGGCGGGTAAATGTATACGTATTCGACAAAAATGTATACGCATACGCAGGCCTGCGCCGCGCCTGAAAAAACAGTGCAGCACTCATGAAACGAGGAACTTGCAGATGAAAGTCATTCTGAGGCTGGTAGCAATTGCTGTTGCCGTGCTCGCCCTGTGCGCCGTTTCCACGAGCGCCCAGACCATCAGCGCGGCGCTGAGCGGACACGTGGTGGACCAGAGTAAAGGCGCCGTGCCCAACGCGACGGTCAGGCTGATCGACGAGCTAACCAACGTAACTGTCTCGACCCACACAAACGCAAGCGGAGACTTCGTCTTCACCAATGTGCAGCCGGGGACCTACACCGCGGTCGTCACGGCGGCCGGCTACAAGGAAGTGCGGAAGGTGGACCTTGTGCTGAGCGCATCGGTGAGCCTCGACGCGGGGACAATCGTATTGCCGGTGGGCACCGTGAATCAGTCGGTAACCGTTGAAGCGGCGATCACCCAGTTGCAAACCACCAGTTCGGAACGCTCGGCGGTCCTGGACACGACACAGATCGACAACCTGATGGCCATTGGGCGGGACGTAATGTCGATGACCAATACCATGCCGGGAGTGGTGGAAAACAGCTACGGGGCAAGCAGCCTGGGCACGACCACAGCTCCGGTGGTCAACGGCGTCAACAACGAATACTCCATGTCGACCGTGGACGGCGTGATCGCGAATACGCGCGGGCTGGACACGATGGACACGCCCATCAACCTGGATGCGGTGAAGGAAATCACCGTAAACCAGTCGAACTATACGGCGGAATACGGGGGTGAAGCCGGCGGCATGTTCCAATTCGTGACCAAGAGCGGAACAAACCGGTTCCACGGCGGGCTCTACGAATACTTCCGCAACGAAGACCTGAACGCCAATGCGTACTTCAACAAGTACGGATACACGCCATCCACTTATCTGCCGCGCGCGCAATACCGGTACAACACGCTGGGCGGCACCATCGGCGGACCGATTTACTGGCCAGGGCACTTCAACCGCAACAAGGACAAGCTGTTCTTCTTTGTGTCGATCGAGGATTCCCCGATCAAGAGCCCGGACGGCCTGAAGAACTACACGGTGCCGACGCAGCTCCAGGCGCAGGGGAATTTCTCCCAGACCTATAACCAGAACACGACGACGCAGGACGCGTCGACCCTGATCAACATCGCCTATCCGGGAGAAAGCAAAAATGCCATTGGCAGCGCCGGATGCCCTACCAACGGGACCCGCAACTCCAACTGCGTGCCCAACAATATTATCCCCCCGGGCATGATCAATGCGCAGACGCAGTATCTGCTCACGCTGCTCTACAACCAAACGCTGGCCAAGCACCCCAACTACGCCTTCAATAACCTGGCGGTAAGCGACAACAACTACAACTATGTAACCGACTGGTCGGCGAGCAAGCCGGTGCATCAGGAGATCTTCCGGATCGATTACGCGCCGACCGAACAACTGCGCATGTTCTTCCGGGGCGACCTCACCGTATCGAATGACAACGACTATCAGTCCCCGGCCAACGACCTGCCCTGGCTGATGCAGGTGAACTACCAACTGAGCGAGCCGAACTTCGCGTATAACATCGTCTACACCTTCACGCCCACGCTGGTGAACGAGTTCAACATCGGTACGGCGGGATGGAGAGAAACACAGCTCTACAACAAATCGGACCTGGCGCAGGTGACGCTCAGTTCGAACGGATTCAACCTGCCGTCGCTTTACGCGGGCGTCAATCCCTTGAATCTCTATCCCAGCGCCAGCTTCGGCGGCGTGACCAATGCAGCGACGTACGGGTGGGACTCGCGTTTCCCGATGACGGACCAGGTCCGGTCGTACAACGTCACCGACAAGGTGACCAAGGTGGTGGGCAATCACACATTCGTACTGGGCATCGACGCGGGAACGGACGCCTATCTGCAGGTAAATCACAATCGCGTGGGAACCTTCGCCTTCGCCACCGACTCAAGCGATCCCAACGACACAAACTTCGCTTACAGCAACGCGGATCTGGGGGTCATTGACACCTATACCCAGGATACGGCGCTGCTCAATTACGACCCGCGCACCAACCGCATGGAATGGTATTACCAGGATACCTGGAAGGCGCGGCCGAATCTTACACTCGATTTTGGCATTCGTAACTCGTGGGCCATGGCGCAGCGGCTTAAGGTCGGAAATAACTTTGTTCCCAGCTTATTCAATCCTGCCAACGCATCCACTCTGTATGGCTACGGGTTCAACAGCAGCGGAACGCTGGTGGCCACTTACAACGGGCAGGACTACCCCAAGTCGTATGCGGGCCTGATTGTGCCGAACACGGGCAACCTGAACAACGGCATCCTGTACGTGAACACGCCCGGCTATCCGCAAGGAACGACCTACGGAAACGGGGTGCTGTGGGCGCCGCGCGTCGGGTTTTCCTGGTCCATGATTCCCAACACGGTTCTGCGCGCGGGCTTTGGCTTGTACTACAACGTGCGTGCGCGCTCCGGACAGGAGGGCGACCTGACCAACAACGCGCCGACCACCAACGGGCCTAAGCAGTTCTATTCGAGCGCAAACTCCACGGCGTCCAATTACTATGCGGCCTCGGGCATCAGCAATCTGGATTCGCCATTTGGCATAGGCCATGCGCTTCCGCTTCATGCCAAGGAGATTTATGCGGAAGAAGCAAGCTTAGGCATACAGCATGAGTTCGGATTTGGCACGGTGCTCGACGTAGCTTACGTGGGCACCTTCACCAGGCACTCCAGCTATACGGCACCCATCAACGAGGTGCCGTATGGAGCGGAGTTCCTGCCCCAAAACCAATACTGCTCGGCGGAGAAGAGCGGCAAATGCTCGACCAGTTCGATACTTCCAGACAGCTTCTTCGCGCCGTATCCGGGCATGGGCAGTATCAGCTACCAGCTCTTCGATCTCACGGCGAACTACAATTCGCTTCAGGTGAAGGTGACACGGCGCTTCCGCAACGGGCTGGAGTTCGGCGGCGCGTACACCTTCGGGCGGGCGATGGATTACATCGACAGCTACAACGGCGGCGGGCCGCTTTATCAGAACATCCGGGCGTGGGACTACGGCCCGGCAAGCTGGGACATCAAACACATGCTGGTGACCAACTATGTGTACGACATCCCCAAGGCGAGCCAGGCATTCGGCAGCGGATCGGCGTGGAACAACATCGTAACCCGGCAGGCTCTTGATAACTGGCGGCTCGAGGGCACGATTACCTACTATAGCGGTGCGCCTCCGACCAGCCCCGTGACCCTGAGCGTGAAGAGCGGCCAAAACGTGACCGGCGGCGGCGATGGCGATCGCGTCGTTTTGACCTGCGACCCGTGGAAAAAGGTTCATGGCGCAAGAAGCTTTCATGAGTGGTTCAACACGGCCTGCTTCGAGCCGCCACTTGCCGGAAGCGCAGCCAACATCGTGACCGGCGCCGCCCCAACTTTTTACTCGACCGGCAACGGAACCTTTTCGGGCAAGGTCGACTATTTCCTGCCAGGCTTCACCAACTTCGAGACCGGCCTCACCAAAACCATACCCGTCGAGAACAGAGTCACGCTGCAGTTGAAGGTGGAGACGTACAACACGTTCAACCACACAGAATTTACGGGGCTGAACAACACGGCCAGCTTTGCGAATGCCAATTCGCAGGATCCCACCGTGAACCCGCAGACGGGCACGACATTCGGCCAACTGACAAGCACCGGCGCTCCGGGAAGCTGGGGTGGCCCACGAACCATGCAGCTCGCATTGCGTCTTGACTTCTAAATAGCGGTTCCTCGACAGGCCGCCGGCGCAAGAGGGGACGCGCCGGCGGCACCAGAGGTATAGGCTTATTGCCGGTTGTATGCGGCTATGCTCACACATCATCTACGAGGGGTTCCTTTGAAGAATTCAGTTGAAGCGGAAAACAGCACTTCTCTGCTCTCGCGCCGCGAATGGCTGGGGAAGATGGCGCTGCCGGCGACCGGCGCCGTGATCGCCGCCGGGTTGCTCGACGGCAAAGAAGCGCAGGCCAAGCGGGCGAAAGCTCCCGAGAACACCGCGGACCTGGGCGCGCGGGTCTATAACATTCGCGAGTTTGGCGCGAAGGGAGATGGTCAGACGATCGACACGGCCGCGCTGCAGGCGGCGATCGATGCGTGCAACAAGGACGGCGGCGGAACGGTGCTGGTGCCGGCTGGGACGTTTGTGATCGGGACGACGGAGCTGAAGAGCAACGTAACCCTGCATATCGCCGCCGACGGCACGTTGCTGGGCAGCGGCGACGGCAAGCAATACCACGCCGTCGACGCGATTCCGCTGCGCGGCGACACGACGCTCGGAGACGGCAACTGGGCGATGCTGTTTGCCGTGAAGCAGAAGAATATTCGCGTGGAGGGGCCGGGGACGATCAACGGGCAGGGAGCGCAGTTCCACTCACCGCAGCGGGGGGTGATGGCGCCGAGCGGGCTGCATGGGCCGCAACGGCCGTACTTTGTGCTGGCGTACCAGTGCGAGGACCTGACGGTCCGCAATATCAACCTGATCGACTGCGCGTTCCACTGCATCCGGCCCATCGAAAGCAAGCGGCTGCACATGGAGAACATCTATATCCACAGCCGGGTAAACAGCAACAACGACGGCTTCCACTTCATCAGCTGCGAGTACGCCACGGTGACGAACTGCGTGGTGCTGTGCGGCGACGATGCGTGCGCGATGTTCGGGTCGTGCCGCAATATCACAATTACAAATTCGTTTTTCAGCACGCGGTGGTCGGTGTTCCGGTTTGGCGGCGGACACGCGGGCAATATCGCGGTTGCGAACTGCGTCCTGTCGGTGGTGGACGGGTGCCCGTTCAAGTTCCAGGGGGACCCGGGGTCGCGGTTCGAGAACATCTCGTTCTCCGATATCGTGCTTGACCAGGTGACGGGGCCGATCAGCATCAGCGTGGGCGCGCGGCAGTCGCGGCGCGATCCTGGCGAGGTGTTTCCGCCGGTGGTGGTCCGGGATATTTCGTTCAGCCACATTCACGGGACGGTGACGACGAGCCCGGCAGAGACGCTGCCGGAGTCGACGCTGCACGTGGGGCTGCGGCCGGGCGAGGCGCACTCGGCGATTGTGCTGAACGCGGTAGACGACTCGACGATCGAGAACATCACCTTCGACGACGTGCACCTGACGTTTGGCGGAGGCGGAACGGCTGAAGAAGGCGCGCGCCGGGATGTTCCGCAAGTATTTGGCGAGTACTTCGAGCTGGGGCCGATTCCGGCGTACGGGCTCTACGCACGCAACGCGCACGGGATTACGCTCTCGAACGTGCGCTTCGAGGTGGCGACACCCGATCTGCGGCCGGCGGTGGTCTTCGATCATGTGGAAGACGCAGCCATCGATGGGTTCAGCGTGCAGGGAAACACGGGGGCGGAGTCGGTGATGCGGTTTACCGATTGCAAGCAGACGCTGATTACCGCGGCGCGGGTGCTGACGCCGTCGGCGCCGTTTCTTTCGGTCGAAGGCGCGGAGAACGAGGGGATCATCGTCGAGGGTGGCGACCTGTCGAGGGCCGCTTCGCCGGTGGTGTTCAAAGACGGCGCGCAGGAGAGTGCGGTGAAGCTGCGCAACGTTCCTTAGGACGCACAGACTGACGGGAGGATGGCCGCCCGCCAGCGCTTTACTACGGCCTGGACAGCCAGGCTCCCCATTCCCACGACAGCGCGATTTTTCCGAGCGATAAAAGCTGCGCTGCGGTGGACTACAATTCCGAGAGGTCTTACCACTTACCTGGAGAGATGATGAACACACACGTGCGGAGAGAGTTTTTGAAGCTGGCCGGAGTGGGCGCGGCCGGAGCAGTGGCGGCGATGGCGCCGGGGATGGCTGCGAAAGCGCGGGGGCAGGAGACGCCGGAGGGTGCAGCCGCGGGCGGATTCGATGTGAGGGCCTTTGGCGCCAAGGGCGATGGCGCGACCATCGACACGCCGGCGATCAACAAGGCGATTGAAGCGGCGGAGGCGGCCGGCGGGGGAACGGTGCGGTTCCCGGCCGGGCAGTACCTGTGCTACTCGATCCACCTGAAGAGCAACGTGGCGCTGTTTCTGGACCAGGGGGCGGTGATCGTTGCCGCCGACCCGCTGCCGGAGGGCCAACCGGGCGGGTACGACGATCCGGAGCCGAAGCAGCCGTGGGAGGCTTACCAGGACTACGGCCACAACCACTGGCACAACAGCCTGATCTGGGGCGAGGAGTTGCACGATGTGACGATCTACGGGCCGGGGCGGATCTGGGGGCGCGGACTGGTGCGCAGCAACAGCCCCGACAGCCACAATCCCAGGAACCAGCGGGTGCAGGGCGTGGGCAACAAGTCGATTGCGCTGAAGAACTGCCGCAATGTGACGCTCAGAGACTTTCAGATTCTCAAGGGCGGGTGGTTCGGGATTCTGGCGACAGGGGTAGACAATCTGCTGATCGACGGTCTGACCATCGACACCAACCGCGACGGGATGGACATCGACTGCTGCAGGAATGTGCGCATCGTGAACTGCGCGGTGAACTCGCCGTGGGACGACGCGATCGTGCCCAAGAGCAGCTATGCGCTGGGCTACCTGAAACCCACGGAAAACATGGAGATCAGCAACTGCTACGTGACGGGGTGGTACGAAGACGGGACGATGCTGGATGGGACGTGGAAGCCGTTCGACGCGACGCGGCATGTGCCGCACACGGGGCGCATCAAGTGCGGGACAGAGTCGAACGGAGGGTTCAAGAACATCACGATCTCAAACTGCGTCTTCGACCGCTGCCAGGGGCTGGCGCTGGAGACCGTGGATGGGGCGCTGCTCGAAGATATCGCGATCACCAACATTACGATGCGCGGGATCGTTTCAGCGCCGATCTTTATGCGGCTGGGAAGCCGGCTGCGCGGGCCCAAGGAGACGACGAAGGTGGGCACGCTGCAGCGGGTGACGATCAGCAATATCGTGTGCTCGGGCGCGGCCTCGCGGCTGGGATGCATCATCAGCGGCATACCGGGGTTCGAGATTCGCGACGTGAAGCTGAGCGGCATCTACATCCAGCACGAGGGCGGAGGGACGCAGGCGGATGCGGCGATTGTGCCGGAGGAGGACGAGAGCAAGTATCCAGAGCCGAATATGTTCGGGACCATGCCGTCGCAGGGGTTCTACATCCGGCATGTGAACAACATCGCGGTGAGCGGCGTGGAGATCGCGAGCCTGAGCCCGGATGCGCGGCCGGGTTTTGTGCTGCAGAACGTGGAGGGGGCGGATTTCTTCCACGTCAAGACGCCGGCGGGACCGCCGGTGATCGTGGCGCACGAGAGCAAGGACGTGGAATTGCGCTGGGTGCGCGGGATGAAGGACGGCGAGCTGCGCTGAGCCGGCAGACCGACGCGAAGCTGGAGGGCCGCAGACTGGCGGTTCGTGCACCGGGGATCGATTCGCGGAACCAGCGTGAACAGCACGAAAGACCTCAAGAGGAGATGGCTCATGCTGGCATGGACGGGTTCGACGGAGAGACGGGAGTTTCTGAGATACGGCGGTATGGCGGCGGCGGGCTGGCTGCTGGGAGGTGTGCCGCTGGCCGGGGCGCAGCGCCCTCGGAAGCATGTTCTGTTCAACGGGAAAAACCTTGACGGATGGATCCAGATTGAAAACAACCAGTATTCGGTGGGAAGCGGCGACATTGCAGGATTTGCCGCGCTGGCCAGGGCCATTGTGAATAAATCAAATGCCGTTGCCGCTTACCTGAACAACGCGCTGGACGATGCGACGCGGTCCGATCTGGAGGCGTTTATCTCGAGCGGCATGGATGAGAAACCCGCGAGAGGGGCCCTGGCCAGGGGCTTGAACGCGATCATCAAGGGCCCATCGATTTATGAGAAGGCGCGCTTCGAGGGTATTGCGTTGCGGCCGGAGACGAAGAAGCTGGTGCATCGCAAGCCGCACGGACTGCAACTGGTGGAGCTCAACCGGAATCTGCTGGTGGACGCGTTTCCCACCGACGTGACTGCGCCGAAGCCGGGCTGGGTGGTGAAGGATGAGAGTGGCAGCCGGATTATGGCCAGCACCGGCGAGGGACGCGGCGTGATTTATACGGCGCATGATTACAGCCGGTTCCGGTGGATGTTCACGATGAGGCATGTTTCGGGCGATCCCGACCACCAGGCGTGCGTACTGATCTTCTGCACGCGGCCGGCGCCGGATGCGATTCCGCTGGACGCGCTGGGCGGGATACAGTTTCAGGTGCCGCGGGGCGGGCATTGGGATTACCGGCCGGGACACAACAACGCGGGCAAGGGTGAGTTCACCGAGGTCGCTAAGGTCCGCTACGATCCGCATGAGTGGAGCCGGGTGGAGATTGTGGCGGACGCGCGCACGGGCAAGGCGCGGATGGCGGTGGCGCAACCGCTGGGCACGAAGGCCGTGGAGGTGCTGGATTTCAGCGATCCGACGGCGGGCAGAGCTGGCCCGGTGGCGCTGCAGATGCACAACGCCGGGCTCTTCGACGAGTACAGGGACCTGGCCATCGAGGAGAACCCGGAGAGCCTGGACCTGATCACGGTGAAGTGAGCGGCGCGGCGCTCGCAAGCGGCTTTGCATAGACAAGCGCGGGGCGATGGCGGGCGTAGTAGTGCTCTTCCCTGCCCTGGCGGGTGTAGCCGTGCGCTTCGTAGAGGCGGATGGCGACGGTGTTTTCGGCGTCCACGTGAAGCCAGATGAGGCGTGCGCCGGCGGCGCGGGCGGAGCCTTCAACGCGAAGCAGAAGCTCACTGCCCGCGCCAAAGCCGCGATGCGGCGGGGCTACTTCGATGGTCTGGATGTAGGCGACGGCGCCCGGGCCGGATGGGCTCCACTCGACGATGGCGAAGCCGGCCAGCTCGCCGTCTTTTTCGGCCATCCATGTGGCGGCGCTGGCGCTGGCTGCAAGCCGCCGCATGTAGGCCCGGCTGAAGCGCAGGGGCGGCGCGAAACAGATCTCCTCGATGGCATAAAGGGCGGCAAAGTCCCGGGGCTCGTAGAGGCGGTAATCCACACGATTTATTGAAGCACGAGGGTGAGCGCCGTTTGACGCGATGCAAGGCGCTGGCCGTGCTAGACTTCGTTCCATCCCTGCAGGAGGCGTGCCTATGCGACTCAAGTCTTCGCGGGTCTTGCGCTTTCGCAGCGCCGTCTGGTCGTATCTGAGCGGGTGGCTGCCCTGGCTTTGCATCGGGGTCATTCTGATCCTGGTCTACTACGGGATTGGCGACATTCTTGTCATGGCCGCGAGCACGCATGAATCAGGAGCGCTTACCGCCGCAGAACTGAAGGACCGGATCGACGAGCTCAAATGGATTCTGGGCCTGATCGTAACCACGGCGGGCCTCTTTACGGTTGCGCAGAGCGTGGCCGCGGGATTCAATGCGCGCAGTTTCACCGAACAGGCCGAGAGAATGCTGGAGGAGACGCGGGCGCGGTTCAAGATCCTCCCATTGCTTGAGGGGCTCTATAGCGACGCCTTTGCCAATCTGGCCAACCTGGAACGCACCCTGGCTTCCAACTCGCCGGTGAACAGCCCGGATGAAGGGTTCAACTGGCAGCGGCGCTTTTATGAAAAAATGCCTTTAAAACTAAGGCAGGAGTTGTCTTCCGCCGACCAGATCATTCCTTATGAAGTTGTCGGACAAAGCGATCTGCCCGACGCCTATACGCGGAACCTCAGGCGTCTGGCGAAGTTCTATTGGAGCAAGTTCATCTTCGAGCGGGAGAGAGGAGCGGGCTACCTCGGCGATCTGGAGCGCGCCGAATACCTGCTCGACCTCGCCATGCGCAAGATCGGTTCGGCGTTTTATCTGCTGAACGACACCGGCAACATTCTCATCGAATTCTACAAAGTTCACGCAAAGTCGCTGCCGCCCGAACCAACCCGCTTCGACAAGGCTGAGTTGGAAAAGACGTTGCAGCGCGCGCGGCGCAGTTTTGAGGACAGCATCGCGGTCGAGAAGCGGCAGTTGAGGGCCTATTTCAATCTGGCATTTATTGAAACCCGCCCGGGCGCGGCTCCGGCCAGGGAAGAAAACCTGCGCGCCGCTATCGGCTTTTTAAAAAAAGGACTCGACTACCCGAACTGGGAGCGCGAACCGGTCGATGAATTCCGGTGCAGCGCTCTGTATAACCTGGGCTGCTACTATGCCCGTCTTGCGGCGTTCGACCCGGCGGCCGAGGGCAGTTGCATAGAGGTATTGCGCAAAGCCGCCGCCCTGGGCCTGATTTCACCCCAGGATGTCGAGCACGACTTTACCGCGCCCGACGGTGACTTTTATAAGCTGATGCAGGCCGCAACGCCCGAAAGGAGGTCGCTGTTCGCGGAGCTGCAAGATCAGTTGCCCGCCAACTACCCGAGGGCATGAGAAAGCGGCAAAGAAGGCAGCGAAGCGCACCCCGGGAGCAAGAAGGACTGCAAAACGCGGCCCTAAGCTAGACGTGTTGAAAATTCGCGGTCGATGGCAGGACGCGATGAAGCAGTAGCTTCAGAAGAAGAAACCGGCTGATGGATGGCCGAAGTAAGCAGAGACGGTGCTATGCGCTTGCTTCGGCGTTGGCTTTTCTTGTTGCGGCGGCACGTTTTCCGGGACTGCGAGGGCCAGCTTTAACCTGGAAGACAGCAACGCTCTCGGAGCCGACACCGAAACGGCGGCACAATTTTGCGGGAAAGTACAGACCTTTGGGACTGATGAGCAGCCAACCATCGCCTTCAAACATCTTGGTTCCTGGTTTGGCGCTGGGATCAAGAAACTTCTTTTGGGCCATTTCCTTGATTTTCCTCTAAGTTGTCAATCGTATCAAACTAGGCCCTAGCGTAAAGTGCGTACTTCCGTCAGAATATACAGCCCGGTGACAGAAAAGCATCGCACACTCGTGCGATGCTCGTGGTCATGCAAGATGGCGAAGCTGTTACGTATTCTGAGTGTCTGACAGGGTCATAGGAACACCTCCAAACATTTTCATTGTAGCACGTACCCGATCCAACGTGCAGGAGAGACGGGCATATTGGAACCAACCATTGGCCCCAACCGGGAGCCGGCCGCAACGCTCGCTTCCCAATGGAAATGACTGATTCCAAGCATGATAGCTAAACTTTCGGCTCCAGGTCTGCGATTACGTCGAAGAAGCGCTGATCGAGCCGGCGATTTTGGGCGATGGCTTCCTTGATGGGGATGTCGGTGATGTCGGTGCCGCGCAGGACGGCGATGCGGCCCCACTTCTGCTGGTGAACCATATCGATGGCGTAGAGTCCGTAGCGCTGGCCGAGGACGCGGTCGTAGGCCGTGGGAACGCCGCCGCGCTGGGTGTGACCGAGGTTGACGGAGCGGGTCTCGAAGCCGGTCTTCTTTTCGATAAGCTCGGCAAGGGCCTCACCGACGCCGGAGAGACGGGCGTGGCCGAAGGAGTCAACCTGCTGGGAGCCGGTGACCTGGCCGACCTCGGGCAGATGGCAGCCCTCGGCGACGACGACGAGGCCGTAGTTTTTGCCGTGATCGTAGTTGTGCTTCAGCAAGGCGCAGGTGTGCTCGACGTCGATCTCCTTTTCGGGGACAAGGATGACGTCCGCGCCGCCAGCCACGCCAGCGCCGAACGCGATCCAGCCGGCGTCGCGGCCCATCACTTCAATCACGATGACGCGGTTGTGCGAGTCGGCCGTGGTGCGCACCCGGTCGACGGCCTCGGTGGCAATGGACATGGCAGTGTCGTAGCCGAAGGTGGCGTCGGTGCCGCTGAGGTCGTTGTCGATGGTCTTGGGAACGCCCACGCTGGGCACGCCGTTTTCGCTGAGGAACTCAGTGACCGATTGGGTGTCGTCGCCGCCCAGGGCGATCAGCGCGTCGACCCCGTTGAGCTGGATCACCTCGCGGACCTTGTCGATGCCGCCGGGGATCTTCTTCACGTTGGTGCGCGAGGAGTGGAGAATGGTGCCGCCGGTCAACTGGATGCCGTCTGTATTTTCAAGGGTGAGCGGCATGAAGTGGTTGTCGAGGACGCCGCGCCAGCCGTTCAGGAAGCCGATGAACTCGTCGCCGTAGTGGTTGATGCCTTTCTTCACGGCCGCATAGATGACGGCGTTCAACCCGGGGCAGTCGCCGCCGCCGGTCAACAAAGCAACTCGCATGGTACGCATCTCCTCATCAAAAGGTGCAGGGCCCGACGGGCCTAGATTTCTTGCGTGGGAGCGCCGCAAGGAGGTTTCCCTGCCTCGACGCCCTAACCAGTTTACTCTGCCGCTGTAAAGGAGAATCGTGACAGGGCTCACGAGCCGGAGCGCCCACAGGCCCTAGTCGGCCCGCGCGGTGGCCTCATCCTGATAGAGCTCGGCGATGACGGCGCCGTACCGCTCGGAGACGACCCGGCGCTTGAGTTTCATGGAAGGCGTGAGCTCGCCGGATTCCTGGGTCCACTCTTCGGCCACGAGGCGGAAGCGCTTGATGGTTTCGAAGTTGGCGAGGCCGGCGTTGACCTGCGTGACGAGGGCATCGTAGAGACCGAGAACGCGGCTGTCGGCGATGAGGGCGGCACGCGATGCGGCGGCGATGCCGTGCTGGCGGGTCCACTCTTCGAGAGCGGTAAAGTTGGGCGCGATGAGCGCGGAGACGAACTTGTGCCTGTCGCCCACCAGCGCAGCCTGGGCGACGAGGACGCTGGACTTGAGCTTGTTTTCGATGGGCTGCGGGGCGACCAGCTTGCCGCCCGACGTTTTGAGCACTTCTTTCTTGCGGTCGGTGATGTAGAGGAATCCGGCATCGTCGAGACGGGCGATGTCGCCGGTTTTGAACCAGCCTTCGGCATCAAAGCATTCCGTGCTTTCAGCGGGTTTGTTCCAGTATCCGCTGAAGACGGCGGGGCCGCGCACAAGGAGCTCGCCATCCTCGGCGAGCTTGAGCTCGACGTTGGGCAGCGGACGGCCGACCGAGCCCATGCGATGGCTCAGGGGCGTGTTGAGGGCGATGACGGGCGCGGTTTCGGTGAGGCCGTAGCCCTCCCAGAGGGCGATGCCGGCGGAGGCGAACCAGCGCGCGGTGTCGATGCCGAGAGGAGCGCCGCCGGAGATGAAGGTCTCGACGCGTCCGCCGAAGGCCTCGCGCACTTTGCCGTAGACAAGCCTGCGGGCGAGCTCCCATGCAAGGGAAGAGGGCTGCCGGCCGTCGTAGACCGTGTCCTGATGGCGCGCGCCCACGCCGATGGCCCAGGCGAGGATGCGCTTTTTGACGGGCGAGAGCGCGGCTTTGCCTTCGACGGCCTGGCGGATCTTCTCGTAGACGCGCGGAACGCCGACGATGACAGTAGGCCGGACCTGGAGCATGGACTGGGGTAGCCGGTCGAACTGCGAACAATAGGCCACCTGCGCGCCGTGGTTGTACATCACGTAGTCGAGAGCGCGGGCGGTGACGTGCGAAAGGGGCAGAAACGAGATGCAGGCGTCGGTAGAGTCGAAATGGAAGTCGGCGGCCGCGTAGTTCTGGTTGGCGGCGATGTTGCCGTGGGTGAGGGCGACGCCTTTGGGCTCGCCGGTGGTGCCGGAGGTGTAGATGAGCGTGGCCAGGTCTTTGGGCTCGACGGACCGGACAAGAGCATCGAAGACGGGATCGCGCTCCGGGCCGCGGGCGTCGGCGCCGGCGAGGAGCTCGGTCATATCGATGGCGCCTTCGGGAGCGGGGGCGTCCATGATGACGACGCGCTCGAGCAACGTTTGTTCGCGGACGGCGTTGAGCTTGTCGAACTGCTGGCAGGTCGAGACGACGGCGATGCGGCAGCCGGCGTCGCGCAGCAGGACCGCTATCTGCTCGCCGGTGAGCGTGGGATAGATGGGAACGTCGGCGGCGCCGATGGCGAGCGTGGCGAAGTCGGTGACGGCCCACTCCCAGCGGTTCTCACTGAGGAGGGCGATACGGTCGCCTTTGTGGGCGCCCCAGGAGAGAAAGGCCTGGGCAAGGGCGCGGACGCGCTGGTAGATCTGGTCCGAGGAGAGCGGCAGCCACTGGCCCCGGGCGTCCTGCCAGAGCACGGCGCGCGGGTTGGCGGCCGCGGCGATGCGGCGGAAGAGGTCGTTGAGCGTGGCGATCGGCGGAATGGGCGACATGAACTTGAACTGGAGACGCAAACCACGCGCATCCTTGGCCAAACGAGAGTGTATCAGCGCGGATCGGGCCCGGGTGACGCTCTCTTCACAAATTTGGCGGAGTTGACGCAGCAAGCGGCGGAGGTGCAGGGTTCCGCGGTTCCAAAAGCGCGGATTCCACGCTGGAGTGTCCACAGGGAACCAGCACAGTTACGATTCCAGCAAGACGGATTCCGCGATAGACTGAAGATGAAACCGGAACATACGAATGGAGTAGAGGGCCCACAGTCGGTTTCTGTAGCGCCGCGATGCCAAAGTTGACAGGGGCGTTTTCGCCGAGTGAGCCCGATGCAGTCGTCCTGGAGAGACTGGCGCTGGTCGTTCAGGTGTGTGTGGCTTTTGTAACCCTGCTGGTGCTGCACGGGGTCTTCGAGCTGCTCGACCTGGCTGGCGCCCTTGGTCCCCTGGAGTACCGCGTCTATGCGACGCGGTGGCCGCCGATGACGGCTGCTTCAGCGATCGCGCTGGTTCTCGGCCTGCTGAGCTATCTGCTCTCCGATCCGCGCAGACCGCCGGCGATGCGCCGGGCAGGCACGATCTTGGCGGGCGGGATGCTGGTGTTCTGCGCGGCGGTAATGATGGAAGAACGGTTCCACTTTGCCGTGGCAGCCAGCCTGCCGCTCTTGACGCGCCACGCGTTCCCTCTCTCCTATCTGTCGGCGATGGGCTTGCAATCGGCGACCACGTTTACGGTTCTCGGGGCCGCATTGATGCTGATCCGGATGCGGAAGCGTTTTGCGGCGCGGATGGCCGACCTGGTTGTCTCCGGGCTGGTACTTGCCGTCATGACGATCGATTCCGGCTTCGTCTTTGGCACGATGCCGCTCTTCGGGCGCAGCGCGCAGATTCAGAATTCTCCGGAGACGCTGCTATGCCTTTCGCTGCTCACGGTCGCCGTGGTCATACGCCGCGCCGAGTTCGGCGTCTTCTCCATTTTTCTGGGACAGGGGATGGGGAGCCGGGCGGCGCGGCTGTTGAGCCCGCTGGTGCTCCTCATGCCGTTTCTGCGCGAGGCCGCGCGGGCTCACTTTCTGAACGTGCACAGAATGCCGCCCCATTATACGACGGCGATTCTGGCGTCTCTGACCGCCATTGTTGCCCTGGCGCTGGTGCTGTATCTTGCCTGGCGCATCAACGGCATGGAGCGGGAGATCCACGATCTGTCGCTGCGCGACGCCCTGACCGGACTTTACAATCTGCGGGGTTTCTATCTGCTGGCCGAACAGTCGTTGCGGGTGGCGCGGCGTTCGCACCTGCCGTTTTCGGTTCTGTTCATCGATCTCGACAACCTGAAACAGACCAACGATCAGCTGGGGCATCAGACGGGTTCGCAGTGCCTGCAGGAGACCGGCGAGTTGCTCAGGACGGCATTTCGAGAGATCGACATCGTGGGGCGGATCGGAGGGGACGAGTTCGCGATCGCCGGCCACTTCGATCATGCGTCCATTTTGCTGGCGGCGGATCGGATCAGGGACCTGGCGGCGCGCCGCAATGGCGAAGGCCAGCGGCGCTTCAAGCTCAGCTTCAGCGTGGGATGCGTCACGGCGGATCACATCGAGACGGAGTCGCTCGAAGAGATGCTGGCCCAGGCCGACCGGGAGATGTACCAGGAGAAGCGGCACAAGAAGCTGGCGGCCGGGTAGACGGCGCGCGCGAGGGCAACACGCTTCGCCGGCGGCAGGCGCAACGGGTGCGGCGGGCGGCGCCGGTTGGGAAGTTTTCTCTGAAAATTCAATTGCATACATATTCACGGCAGTTGTATATTTATACGTGCGCGGTTTCCATCCAGGGAACCGCGCGTTCGGTTTGTTTGGGGATTTACCGCGATGAAACACAGGCGCCTGGAGGCAATCCGCGACGTGCTTTCGAGCTCCCTGGTGACGAGCCAGGACGAGTTGCGGCGGAAGCTGCGCCGGCGGGGCTTCGATGTGACCCAGGCGACGCTCTCGCGGGACATTCACGAGCTGCGCCTGCTGAAGGGCCCGGGCGGCTATGCGCTGCCCAACGGCAATGGCAGGCACGCTGCGGCGGTGGACGACAGCCCTCCGTCGGTCGCGGAGATGATGGAGAGCTTTGGTCTGCGCGCGCGGCAGGCGATGAACCAGGTGGTGGTGAGCACGGTGATGGGCGGAGCACAGCCGGTGGCCGCGGCGCTCGATCACGAGGAGTGGCCGGAGGTGATCGGCACCATCGCCGGCGACGATACCGTCCTGGTGATCTGCCCCGATCCGAAGCGGGCGGGCGAAGCGGAATCGAGATTGAGGGCGATGCTGGAGTCATGAAGAAGACGGTACAGACAGCGGTGGTGGGGGTGACCGGGTACGCGGGCGCGGAGCTGGCGCGGCTGCTTTTGCGCCACCCGCGGCTGCACAGGAAGGCGCCGGTCTTCGCCGGCCGTGTGGATGCGGCCGATGCGGAGCGGGGCGGCATCCCGCTCACCGAGATTCATCCGCAGCTGGCCGACCGCAACGGGAGCGGCAATCTGAAGCTGGAGCCGTTCTCGTGGGAGCTGCTCGCCGAACGCGGCGTGGAGGTGCTGTTCCTGGCCACCCCGCACGAGCAGTCGCGCGAATGGGTTCCGGAGGCGCTGGCGCGGGGATTGCGGGTGATCGACCTGAGCGGTGCGTGGCGGTTGACCGAGCCGGCGAATCGCGCGGTTTACGGCTTCGCGGACGAAGGGACGGAGCGGGCCGCGGCCACGCAGGCGCTGGCGGTGTACGGGATGCCGGAGTTGCATCGCGCCGCGATTGCGGGCGCGCGGCTGGTTGCGAATCCCGGATGCTATGCGACGTCGGTGATCCTGGCCGTGAAGCCGCTGGTGGCGGCGGGGCTGGTCGACCTCGACCGCGGGATCGTGGCGGACGCGAAGAGCGGCGTGAGCGGCGCGGGCAAGGCGCCCACGGCGAAGACGCATTTTATGTATGCCGCCGACAACCTCTCCGCGTACGGCGTCTTCGCGCACCGGCATACGGGCGAGCTGCTGGAGCAGATCGGCGTCGAGGCCGGCGAGATTGTCTTTACGCCGCACCTGCTGCCGATTCCACGCGGCATTCTGTCGACCATCTACGTGCGCTTCCGCGAGCCGCAGACGACCGCGAGCGTTGCACAGATTTATCGCGATTTTTTCGCCGCCAGTCCGCTGGTGCGGCTGTACGAAAAGGGACTGCCGCAGATCCAGTACGTGGCCAGGACCAGCTACGCGGACATTGGATTTCAGGTGGCCGCGGACGGACGGCGCGCGGTGATCGTGAGCTGTCTCGACAATCTGCTGAAAGGCGCATCGTCACAGGCCGTGCAGAATCTAAACGTCATGCTCGGATGGCCTGAATCGGAGGGTCTTGAATGAAATTCGCCGGGGAGGGCCGTGAATGAAGTACGTGGTAAAACTCGGTGGAGCGGGCCTGGAGAATCCGAAGCTTCTCGAAGGCTGCGTGCGCGCCATTGTGGAGCTGGTGCGCGACGGCAACCAGGTCGCGATTGTGCATGGCGGCGGCGTGCAGTTGACGCGCACCCTCAAGGCGCTGGGCAAGCAGAGCGAGTTCATCGACGGGCTGCGCGTGACCGACGCCGAGACCCGGGACGTGGCGCTGATGGTGTTTGCGGGCCGCGTGAACAAGAGCCTGGTGGCGGCGTTTGGCGCGCTGGGCCAGCCTGCGGTGGGCCTGTCGGGCGGCGATGGGCTGATCTTTCGCGCGCGCAAGAAACGCACTGTGCCCGACCTGGGCTACGTGGGCGAGATCGCCGCCAGCGACCCGCGCTGGATCGAAGCCATCTGGCAGTTGAACGGCGTGCCGGTGCTGTCGTCGATGGCCCTCGGCTTCGACGGCGAGTACTACAACATCAACGCCGATGAGATGGCGGCGGCCTGCGCCATCGCCTGCCGCGCCGATGCGCTCGTCTTTCTTACCGACGTCCCCGGCGTCAAAGATGCGAACGGCGAAGTGCTGCGATGGCTCTCCATCGACCAGATCGCCGAGATGGCCAAGAGCGCCATCATCTCCGGCGGCATGCTGCCCAAGCTGGGCGCGTGCCGCGAAGCGTTGTTGAACGGCGTAAAGCGCGTACGCATCCTGCCCGCGGAGGCCGCCCGCATGCTGCCCGACCTTTGCAGCTCGCGCGTGGCCGACGGTACTGAAGTGATGGTGGCCTAGCAGTCCGCAGGACAAACGGACCAGGAGAATGGCATTGATGAAACTCGAAGAGATTCGCGCCGCCGAGTCGCGGCTCCTGCTTTCAACTTACGACCGCAGCCCCGTTCTGTTTGTGGGCGGCGAGGGCATGCACCTGATCGACGAACAGGGCCAGCGCTATCTCGACCTGCTGAGCGGCATCGGCGTCAACGCGCTGGGGTACGGCCATGCGGCGATCGTCGACACGATCGCACGACAGAGCCGCGCGCTGATCCACATCTCGAACCTCTACTACCACGAGGGCCAGGCGGAACTGGCGCTGCGACTGACCGAGCGCACGGGGATGGACCGGGTCTTCTTTTCGAACAGCGGCACGGAGGCCTGCGAGGGCGCGCTGAAGCTGGCGCGGGCGTATGCGGGGCTCCGGCGCAGCGAGGGCGCGCGGATCGGGACGAAGATCCTGGCCCTCGAACAGAGCTTTCACGGGCGCACCTACGGCGCGGTTTCGGCGACCCACAAGGCCAAGTACCGCGAGCCCTTTGCGCCGGTGGTTCCGGGCGTGGAGTTTGTGCGCTTCAACGATGTGGCTGATCTGCGCGCGAAGTTTTCCGACGAAGTGTGCGCGATTTTGGTCGAGGCGATTCAGGGCGAAGGCGGAGTACGGCCGCTGGCGCAGGAGTTCTTTGCCGAGGCGCGGGCGCTGACGAGTTCGACCGGTGCCCTCCTGATCGTAGACGAGATTCAGTCCGGCATGGGCCGCACCGGCAAGTGGTGCGCTTACCAGCATTACGGCACTCAACCCGGGGCCCCCGCGGACGGGTCTTCATCCGTGGGGTGGAAGCCGGACGTAACCACGCTGGCCAAGCCCCTTGCAGGGGGCCTTCCTCTGGGAGCAGTTTTGTGCACGGAAGAGGCGGCGCGCGCTATCCACGCCGGGATGCATGGGACCACATTCGGAGGCGGGCCGCTGGCCTGCGCGGTGGCCGTGGCCGTGATCGACGCCATCGAGAAGGAAGGCCTGCTGGCCCATGCGGCGGAGATGGGCGACTACTTCCAGAGCCGGCTGCGAGAGCTGGCCGCGCGGCACGACGCCATCGTGGATGTGCGCGGCAAGGGTCTGATGGTCGCAGCCGAACTCGACTCAGCGGAGCTCGGCAAGACGATCGTGAGTGAGATGCTGAAGCGGCGCATCCTGATCAACTGCACCAGCGAGACGGTGCTGCGCTTCCTGCCGCCTTACGTCGTGCAAAAGAAGGACATCGACACGGCGATTGCGGCACTCGACGAAATCCTGACTCAGTACGCGACGGCAAGCGCCGCGGCGCCATCGCAAGGAGGAGAAGTTCATGCCTAGCAGAATGACCCTGGACGGGAATCTGGACCGGACCGAGACGATGGGGCCGATCGCCAGCGATCCCGATGTGCGCGCCGCGGCGGAGCGGCTGGCCGGCGAAGACCTGTGCTCGATCTCGGATCTTTCGAGCGCCGAGGTGCGCGCCATTCTCAAGCTGGGCCACGCGGTCAAGCACGATCCTCGAGCCTACCGCCATGCGCTCGACGCCAGGCAGATGGTGATGATGTTTGAGAAGGCGAGTCTGCGCACGCGGCTCAGCTTTGAGGCCGGCATCAACACCATGGGCGGCAACGCGATCTTCGTGGATCAGACCAACTCGCCGCTGGGCGAGCGCGAGACCATCGCCGACGTGGCGCGCAACCTGGAGCGCTGGGTGGACGTGATCGTGCTGCGCACCTACGCGCACGACACCATCACCGAGATGGCGGCCAACTCGCGCGTGCCCGTGGTCAACGCGCTCTCGGACTTTGAGCACCCCTGCCAGGCGCTGGCGGATTTTATGACCATCGAAGAGCACTTTGGCAGCGCCGCAGGCCTGAACTTTACCTACGTGGGCGACGGCAACAACGTGTGCCACTCGCTGATGCTGACCGGAGCGCAGCTTGGCGCCAACGTGACCATCGCCACGCCGCGCGGCTACTCGCCCGACATCGAGATCGTGACCATTGCGCGCGAGATGGCGCAGGCTAACGGCTGCGAGATCCGGCTGCTGCAGGACCCGCACGTGGCCGTCGAGGGCGCCGATGCCGTCTACACCGACGTGTGCGTGAGCATGGGCTTCGAGCACGAGTCGACCAAGCGCGCGCCCATCTTCCGGCCGTTCCAGGTGAACGAGGCTTTGATGGCCAAGGCCGCGCCGCACGCGGTGTTCATGCACTGCCTGCCGGCCCGGCGCAACGAGGAAGTGACCGACGCGGTGATCGACAGCCCGCAGTCGATCGTCTTCGACCAGGCCGAGAACAGGCTGCACGCGCAGAAGGCGCTGTTGCTGTTGTTGCTGGGCGGGCTGGCAAACACGAACGTCCTTGGATAAGGCGAAGATGGCAAACGAGCAGACATCGGTAAAGATGTGGTCGGGGCGCTTTCGCGAGCCGCTGGACGCGGAGTTCGAGGCGTGGCAGCGCTCGATCGGCTTCGATGGGCGGCTGCTGCCGCAGGAGACTGCAGCGAGCAAGGCCCATGCGTCGGCGCTTTATGCCGCGGGGATCCTCTCGAAGAGCGAGTACGACGAGATGCGCAGCGCGCTCGATGCGATTGCCGCGGAGTATGCGGGCGCTGACGGCGAGCTGCGCGTGCGCAATCATCCTTCGGCCGAGGACATTCATCACTTTGTCGAGATGAAGCTGACGGAGCGGCTCGGGCCACTGGGGCTGAAGCTGCACACGGGCCGGAGCCGCAACGAGCAGATTGCGACCGATCTGCGCCTCTATGTGCGCGAGCGGATCGAAGAGGTGGTGGAGGGGCTGGCGGCGTGGGCCGGCGCGCTGGTGGAGCAGGCGCGCGCGGCCGGCGACGCCCCTATGCCGAGTTACACGCACCTGCAGCGGGCCGAGCCGGTGCTGGTCGCCCACTGGCTGCTTGCTTATGTGGAGATGGCGCTGCGCGACGCGGCGCGGCTGCGTGACTGCGCGGCGCGGCTCAATTACTGCCCGCTGGGATCGGGCGCGGTGGCCGGGGCGACGCTGGCGCTCGACCGCCGCATCGCCGCGCGCGAGCTTGGGTTCACGGCGCCCACATCCAATTCAATGGACGCGACCAGCGACCGCGACTTCATCCTCGAGTACCTGCATGCGCTCACCTTCGTCGGCCTGCACCTGAGCCGCTTTGCCGAGGAGATCACGCTGTTCGCGACGGCGGAGTACGGGTTCGTGACGCTGCCGGAGGCGTTTTCGACGGGTTCGAGCGCGATGCCGCAGAAGAAGAATCCCGACCTGACCGAGCTGCTGCGCGCCAAGGTGGGGCGCATCCACGGCGCGGCGCAGACGGTCACGATGCAATTGAAGGGACTGCCGCTGGCCTACAATAAGGACATGCAGGAGACGCAGGAACCGGCGTTTGCCGTGGATTTTGTGCCGCAGACGCTGGGGCTTGTGGCGCGCTTCACGGCGGCTCTCCGGTTCAACTTGAAACGAATGGGCGAAGCGGCCGGGAACGGCTACCTGAACGCGATGGCGGCGGCCACCTATCTTGTGCACAAGGGCGTACCCTTCCGCACCGCGCATGAAAAGATCGGCAGCGCCGTGCGCTACGCGATCGAGAAAGGCGTGGAATTGGATGGGCTCACGCTCGATGAGCTGCGCCAGTTCGGCGCGGAGTTCGATGGGGACTTCTATACGGCCATCACGGTGGCGGCGACGCTCGACTGCCACGATGTAACCGGCGGCACGGCGCGCGCGCAGGTGAAGCGCGCGCTCGATGCAGCGCTCACGCGTATCGCCGCGCTTGAAAAAACTCCCGCTGCGGAGGCTGCCCATGCTGGTGCGTAAGGCACGGCTCCAGGACGCCTCCAACATCTACGACCTGGTCAATTCGCTTTCGTCGGACGGCACGCTGCTCAAGCGGGCCTTCGCGGAGATCTGCGAGAACATCCGCGACTTTACCGTGGCCGAGTCGGACGGCGGCGTGTTTCTCGGCTGCGGGGCGTTGCACCTCTACGGGCCGCACCTGTGCGAGGTGCGCTCGATCGTCGTCAAGCCCGAAGCCAAGAGCAAGGGCGCTGGGGGCAAGATTCTGCGCGCGCTGATTGAAGAGGCCGAAGAGCACGGCATCCAGTCCGTATGCCTGTTCACGCGCATCCCGGACTTCTTCTTCAAGTACGGGTTCCGCGTGGTCGAGGACAAGGCGGAGCTGCCGGACAAGATCTTCAAGGACTGCCAGAGCTGCCCACGGCTGCACCGCTGCGACGAAGTGGCGATGGTGCGCGGGCGTATTCCGCGCATGTCGATCCTGGGGCCGAGGCATGAGGCGCAGGAGCTGGTCCGGCTCTCCGGCTGACCCGCTGCGCCCCTTCAGCAAAGCTACGACAGCGAAACCTTGAGCGCCGTGCCGTACTCACTGGCCGGACCGGGCTGCGCCGGCAGCGTTACGCGGAGCCCTTCCGCGGCCTGCTTCCACTTGACCCTGGCTTCGGTGCCCAGCAGCGCCACATGCTCGATCTTGCCGGGCTGGGTCTGGCTGGCCGTGCCCAGGGACGGGATCAGCGCTTCGCCCTCCGGCCATCCCAGAAAGATCGCGTAAATCACGGTGTTCGCCTTGTTGCGCGTAAAGCGAATGTCCTTGGCCCCCAGGCTTCTGATGCTTTCCCTGCCCTTGAACGCTCCGCCTTGCTCGTGGCTCGGTCCCTCGCCGAAGATCTTCCACGGCCGCGTGGAGTAAATGGCCTCGCCGTTCATCTTCATCCACGCCGTAATCTGGTCCAGCACCGCAATCTCTTTACTGTCGATGGTGCCGTCGGGCTTGCCGGGAATGTTGAGGATGAAGGTGCCGTTCTTGCTCACCGTGTCGACGAGCCAGTGAATCACGTCGCGGGGCGGCAGGTAGCCGCCGTACTCGCCCGGCTTGTCGTAGAGCTTGCGCTGGTAGTGCCACTCGCCAATGCAAGTCTCCGACTGCCAGGCATAGGGCATGATGCCGGCGGTGAGGCCGCGCTCGTAGTCGGCGACGACGGACTTGGCCAGGCGGTCGGGCACCTGCTTGATGTTGATGACGCCCTCCTGCTTGCCGCTGTGCGTGAGCAGATTGTGGTTGTAGTAGTAGGCGCCGATGTTCATGCCGCCCCAGCCGAGCGGGAAGAGGGAGTTGTCGAAGTAGAGCAGGTCGGGATCGTGCTGGTCTATCAGATCGCGGGTCCGGTCGTAAAAGTTTTTCACGTAGGAGGCGTCCGGCAGCGCGTCCAATGGATGCTTGACCGAGTAGAGCCGCTGGGGATCGAGGCCCTGCCACCACTGATCTTTCCCTTGAGCCTCGGTAAGGTCGCCGTCGTAGGGCACGCCCGCAAGGGGCCCGGTTGCATCCGCGCCATGCGAGGGCTGAAACCACCACCAGTTGCGAGCCTGGTGCACGGTGACGCCGAAGCGCAGCCCCTGCTCGCGTGCGGCAGCGGCCCACGTGCCCACCACATCGCGATGAGGACCATAGGCGCCCGCATTCCAAGGTTGATGCTTCGAGGCCCAGGCGTCAAAGCCGTCATGATGGTTGGCGAGCGCGATAAACAGTTTTGCGCCGGCATCCTTGTAGCGCTGGATGAGCGCATCGGGCTCCCAGTTGAGCAGCGTCCACTGCGCGCAAAGGTCCTTGTAGCCGAAGACCGAGGGCGGGCCGTAGTGCTCGCATTGAAATTTATTTTGCCCCGATCCTTCTATATACATGTTGCGCGCGTACCAGTCGCCGTCCTCGGGGACGCATTGCGGGCTCCAGTGGGCCCAGATTCCGAACTTGGCGTCGCGATACCATTCGGGGACATCGTATCCGAGCAACGAATCCCAGGTGGGCTTGTACGGCCCCTGGCCCTCTAAGCCGGAGATGGGCGCATCCATGGGCACACCGTCCCACGAACCGCCGGGCACTGGGAGCTTCGGCGGATCGCCCCACGCGGTGGGCTTCCAGGCAGCCTCGTCAAGTCTCTGCTCGACGATCTTCCCGTCGACGACGGCGTAGAAGACGCGTTGGCCCGGCGGAGTCGCGCAAAACTCCGCATAGGTCTGGTGAAGTGTGTCGAATCCCGGGCCGGCTATCGAACCGGTCATCGATCCGGTCTGCGCCACACTCTGGCCGGAGGCGCGCACGGCGCCGGCGGCCGCGGCGGCGGCCATCAGTTTGCAAAACTCTCTCCGTTGCATCGTCATTTCCCCAGCTTAATCGATAACTTTCAGGCGAACGGGTGAGTATTTCATATTCCCGCGGCCCTTGGCTACTGCGAATCCGACAGCATCGCCGCCGCGAGGACGGCTTGGCCGTAGCTCAGCCCGCCGTCGCCCGGGCTCACGCGGCGATGAGCAAAGACTTCAAAGCCCTCGCCTTCGAGGCCGGTCCGCAGCAGCCGCGCCAGGCGGCGGTTGTGCAGGCAGCCGCCCGATAAGACAACCTGCCGCAGCCCGGTCACCCGGCGTGCCTCAGCGGCTGCGTGAGTGAAAGCATTGGCTGCGCCGGCATGGAAGCGGGCGGCGATTTGCGCCTTGCTTGGGCCGGAGCGCAGATCGTGCAGAAGCTGCCGCCACAGAGAACCGGCGCCGATCTGTGAAGGTTCGCGACGCGCCCAGTCGCCGGGGATCCAATCCAGCTCATAAGCGGGACAGGAATCCGGCTCATCGAGCACCACACCCTCAAGTTCAATGGCGGCCTGCGCCTCATAATCCACCGCACCGCGGCCGAGGACCACGGCAGCGACGGCATCGAAGAGCCTTCCGCAGCTTGATGTCAACGGAGAGTTCATGCCGCGCTCGATCATGCGGCGGAGGATGCGAACATCGGCGCTCCTGGCGCCGAGCAGCCGCGCGATCTCTTCCGACTCCACATCGAAGCCCGCTGCCGCGAGATGCCCCACCGCCATGCGCCAAGGTTGGCGGATGGCTGCTTCGCCGCCGGGCATTGGCACATACGCAAGATGCGCGAAGCGCTCGAAGCCGTCGAGCCGGCTGACCAGCACTTCCCCGCCCCAGATGCGGCCGTCGGCCCCGTAGCCGGTTCCGTCAAGCGAGATTCCTATCGCTGGGCCGTGCAGGCCGTGCTCGGCCATGCAGCCGGCCACATGCGCGTGATGGTGCTGCACGGCGATGAGTTTGAGCCCGTGCTCAGCCGCCCATTCCTGGGCCCACTGCGTGGAGAGGTAGCCGGGATGCAGATCATGGACTACGGTTTCGGGCTCGATCTCGAAGGTGCGCATGAGGTGATCGAGGGACTCGCGAAAGAAATCGAGGCCAGTGACATTTTCGAGGTCGCCGAGATGCTGGCTCTGGTAGACATGCCGGCCGCGCGCGAGAGCGAAGACATTCTTCAAGTGGCCGCCCACGGCCAGCAGCGGCGGCGCGTCAGATTCGAGCGCGACAGGCGGCAGATCGACGCTGAGGGGCACAAAGCCGCGGGCGCGGCGGACGAACTGCGGCGCGCCATCGACGACGGCCAACACGGAGTCGTCGCAGCGCTGGAGGATCTCGCGGTCGTGCATCAGGAATGCGTCGGCGATGGCGGCGAGACGCACGCGGGCTTCGCTGTTGTCGATGGCGATGGGCTCCTCGGTGAGGTTGGCGCTGGTCATCACGAGGGCTTGGACGCGGGGGTCCGCGAAGAGCAGGTGCTGCAGCGGCGCATAGGGAAGAAAGACGCCGAGCCAGGGAATTCCAGGGGCGACGGCGGCAGCGATCGCGGATTGCGGCCGCCGGGCGGCGAGCACGATGGGACGCGCAGGCGTGTTGAGCAAGACTTCTTCGGCGGCGTTGAGCGTACAGAGGTCGCGGGCTGCTTCCAAATCGCGCACCATCAGGGCCAGCGGCTTGCCGTAGCGATGCTTGCGCTGCCTGAGCCGCATCACTGCCTCTTCGCTGGTTGCGTCCACGCTGAGATGAAAGCCGCCGATGCCTTTGATAGCGACGATCTGGCCGGCGAGGAGTTGGTCGATGCAGGCCGCAACGGGGTCGTGCGCAGCGATCTCTTCGCCGGCCGTGTTCTCGAGCCAGACGCGCGGACCGCACAGCCGGCAGGCGTTGGGCTGGGCGTGGAAGCGGCGGTTGGCGGGATCATCGTACTCGGCCTGGCAGGCGGCGCACATGGTGAAGCGCGCCATCGAGGTCTGCGGGCGGTCGTACGGAATGCGGCGGGTGATGGTGAAGCGCGGGCCGCAGTTGGTGCAGTTGAGGAAGGGATAGCGGTAGCGGCGGTCGGCGGGGTCAAAGAGCTCGCGCAGACAGTCGGCGCAGGTGGCCGCGTCGGCGGGAATGCCCGTGCTGACGCGCCCCCGCACCTCACTTGATACGATGCGGAATCCCGCTTCACCGGTTGGCGCGGCCTCGTGAACCGTCACAGCGTCGATGCGCGCCAGGGCGGGCACTTCCGCGCGCAGGCGGATGAGAAAGGTGTCGATGCGCTCGCCCGCGCCTTCGAGCTCGATGGTCACGCCGCCGGTGTCGTTTCCTATGAAGCCGGCGAGAGCTTCTTCGAGGGCGAGCCTGTAAACAAAGGGACGAAATCCCACACCCTGTACCACGCCGCGCACCTCAAGCGCAACTCGCCGCACGGAACGCGGTTGGTTTGGCTGGTCCAATGGCATCGCTCGCGTCGGAGTCAAGCATATCGCATGAATGCTGCTTCTTACGCTGCGCTCGACTCGCAAAGTTCGCGTGCGGGCAACCAATTCACTTAGGGAGTTAGTCCAATCGGAAGCGGCAAGATAGAAAGATGCTGCGTGAAATTGTTCTTCCCGCGAGCGCGAAAACTACGTTTGCACGAGCGCTGAAATCGAGAGCGGGACCGCCTTGTATGAGAGGTGGGAGATTTACTCCAAACCAAAGGAGAGTTTTATGAAAAGAGTCGTCACAGTTTTGGCTGTACTAAGCCTGGCAACTTTGAGCTGGGCAGATAACCCGCGCCTGACGGCGACGAATCGGCTGCAGTCCGCGGGCCAGGTGATTAACTCGATCATGGCCGCGCCGGACAATGGGATTCCCGACGAGGTGCTGGAACATGCGAAGTGCATCGCCGTGGTGCCGACGCTGGTCAAAGGCGGATTTATCTTTGGCGGCGAGGGCGGCGCGGGCGTTGCCTCGTGCCGCACCGACCACGGCTGGAGCGCGCCGGCGTTCTTCACCATTGCAGGCGGAAGCTGGGGACTGCAGATTGGCCTGGAAGGAGTGAGCCTGGTGATGGTGTTCCAGAATCAGCAGGGCATGCAGGAGCTGCTTTCGAGCAAATTCCAGCTCGGCGCCGGTGGGTCGGTCGCTGCCGGGCCGGTGGGGCGTCATGCCTCCGCGGATACGGATTGGAAGATGAACGCCGAGATATTGACTTACTCGCGGGCCAAGGGCGTCTTTGCCGGACTTACATTGCACGGCGCCGTGGTCAGCCGCGACAACAGCGAGATGGACGCCTTCTACAATCCGGACACAACCACGCGGGCCGTGTTGATGGGTCGGGTGGCATCGCCCCAGGCCGCAAGCCCTTTCATCGACGCGATTCACAAGGCCGAACACCAGGCGGAAATATCAAAATAAGCTGCACGCATCCCTCCCCCCAAGCCCTCATGAGCCCTTCAGACTCCTGCTGAGCGCTCATGAGGGTCCCTCCTTTTGCATTGAGCGTGCGCTCCCCGAAGGACCGGCGTGAAGATGGCGGCCCGGCGGCTTTGAAGCCCGCCGGCTTGTGCCACAGTCTTCACGTCACCCCGTGACCACTGTCACCGTTTGATCGGCCGCCCGAGGGTACAACAATATATAGACAGATTCGAACGCGGCACCCGGTGCCTGAACCCCAGGAGGAATTGTGCCAGCATTCACCCCGCCCCCGCTGCCCAGCGACGACAAACGATGGAAGATCGTGAACGGGACCATGCGCAAGAACGGGTTTGCCCGCTACGCGCTGATTGAAACTCTGCACACGGTGCAGTCCTCGTTCGGCTTTCTGGACGATGAGGCGATCCGGTTTGTGGCGCAGTCGCTGCGCGTGCCGCTGAGCCAGGCCTACGGGGTGGTGACCTTCTACCACTACTTCAACCTAAAGCCGCCGGGCAAGCACACCATTACCGTGTGCACGGGAACGGCGTGCTACATCAAGGGGTCAGGCAAGCTGCTGGAGGCGGCCGAAAAGCGGCTCGGGATCGTCGAGGGCCAGACCACCGGCGACGGCAAGATCAGCCTGATGGCGGCGCGGTGCGTGGGAGCCTGCGGGCGCGCTCCGGTGGTGCTGGCGGACGGCGAGCTGCAGGGCCAGATGACCGGTGAACAGATGGCGGAGCAGCTGGAAAGGTGGATTGTCGAATGACCGCTGAAGAGCTCGAACAGATCGCGCAATCGACCCGCGCCGAATATGCGAAGTTCGACCACGAGATCAACGTGTGCATGGGCACCGGCTGCCTGAGCCAGCACTCGGACAGGCTGAAGGACGTCCTGGCGAACGAGGTGACGGCGCAGGGCAAGAACGCCTTTGTGCGCCGGACGGGCTGCATGGGGCTGTGCGCGGCCGGGCCGCTGGTGCTGGTGGATCCCGAGGAGACGCTTTACCAGCACGTGAAGGCCAGCGACGCCGAGACCGTAGTGAAGAGCCTGGGCGGCGAGCCCGTGGCCGAGCTCGAGTGCAACCTGCGCGAGCACTTCGAGGAGCAGGTGCACATTGTGCTTGAAAACTCCGGCCACATCGATCCGGAGAAGATCGACGACTACATCGCGCGCGACGGCTACAAGGCGCTGTTGATCGCGCTGACCGAGATGACGCCGGCCGGCGTGATTCACCGCATCACCGAGAGCCGGCTGCGGGGCCGCGGAGGCGGCGGCTATCCCACCGGGCTGAAGTGGAGCACGGTGGCCAAGGCGACGGGCGAGACCAAGTACGTGATCTGCAACGGCGACGAGGGCGATCCCGGCGCGTTCATGGACCGCAGTGTGCTCGAGAGCGACCCGCAGCGGGTGATCGAGGGCATGGCGATTGCGGCCTATGCCGTAGGCGCGAGCAAGGGCTACGTTTATGTGCGGGCCGAGTATCCGCTGGCGGTGAGCCGGCTGACGGCCTGCCTGCGCGACGCGCGGCGGCGCGGCCTCCTGGGCAACAACATCTGCAACACGCCCTTCAACTTCGACGTGGAGATACGGCTGGGCGCCGGCGCCTTCGTATGCGGCGAAGAGACGGCGCTGATCGCCTCGATCGAAGGCAGGCGGGGAACGCCGCGGCCGCGGCCTCCCTACCCGGCGGTCAGCGGGCTGTGGGGCAAGCCTACGCTGATCAATAACGTGGAGACCTTCGCCAACATCGCGCCCATTATCCGCAACGGCGGCAAGTGGTTCGCGAGCATCGGCTCGGAGCGCAGCAAAGGGACGAAGGTCTTCGCGCTCACGGGCAAGATCAAGAACACGGGCCTGGTCGAAGTCCCGATGGGCATCAAGCTCCGCGAGATCATCGAGACCATCGGCGGCGGCGTGCCTGACGGACACACGCTGAAGGCCGTGCAGACCGGCGGCCCTTCGGGCGGCTGCATTCCCGCCAACCTGCTCGACATCGGCGTAAGCTATGACGCGCTCATGGCCATCGGCTCCATCATGGGCTCGGGCGGCATGATCGTCATGGACGACACCTCGTGCATGGTGAACGTGGCGCGGTTCTTCATGGAGTTCTGCATGACGGAGTCCTGCGGCAAGTGCATCCCCTGCCGCTCGGGCACGGCGCAGATGTTTACGCTGCTCACCCGGATCACGGACGGAACCGGAACCATGGAGGATCTGGAGCTGCTTGAGGATTTGTGCTCGACGGTGAAGGAGACCAGCCTCTGCGGCCTGGGGCAGACCGCGCCCAACCCGGTGCTGAGCACGCTGAAGTACTTCCGTGACGAATACATCGAGCACATTGTGCACAAAAAGTGCCCGGCTGGCGTATGCCCGATCAAAGCTCCGGTGACGGCTTCGGTGGAGGTGCCCGCATGAGCGCCGACGTTGATGTCAAAACCCTCACGATCGACGGCGAGGAAGTGAGCGCCCGCGCCGGCCAGACCCTCCTCGAAGTGGCGCGAGAGAACGATATCTCCATCCCGACCCTCTGCCACCTCGACGGCCTCAGCGACGTGGGCGCCTGCCGTCTGTGCCTGGTCGAGATCGAGGGCTCGAACAAACTGCAGCCTGCCTGCGTGACCACGGTGCAGGAGGGCATGGTCGTCAGCACCAGCACCGAGCGGCTGCAGAAACACCGCCGCATCATCCTGGAGATGCTCTTCGCCGAGCGCAACCACATCTGCTCGGTGTGCGTGTCGAACGGCCACTGCGAGCTGCAATCGCTGGCCCAGGAGCAGGGCGTTACGCACGTGCGGCTGCCGTATCGCAACCCCGACCTGGCCGTGGACGCCTCGCACGAGCGCTTCACCGTGGACCACAACCGCTGCATCCTGTGCACGCGCTGCGTGCGGGTGTGCGCCGAGGTCGAAGGCGCGCACGTATGGGATGTGATGGGACGGGGGATCAGCTCAATCGTCATCACCGACCTGCACGACGAGTGGGGAAGCTCCACGTGCACGCGCTGCGGCAAGTGCGTGCAGGTGTGCCCCACCGGAGCGCTCTTCGACAAGAGCAAGATCGGCTCCGATCATCCTAAGTATCCGGACTTTCTGCCCTACCTGAACCTGATGAGGGAGGCGCAATGAGCAAGTTGAAACTGGCGACGACCTGGCTTGACGGCTGCTCCGGCTGCCACATGTCCTTCCTCGACATGGACGAGCGGCTGCTGGAGCTGGCCGAGTACGTCGATGTGGTCTACAGCCCCATCGTGGACGTGAAGGAGTTCCCGCACGACGTGGACATCGCGCTGGTGGAGGGCGCCGTGGCCTCGGTGGACGACGAGAAGAAGATCAGGAAGATTCGCGCTCGCTCGAAGATGCTCGTCGCCATGGGCGATTGCGCCGTCACCGGCAATGTGCCTTCGATGCGCAACCCGATCGGGCCCGAAGCGATCCTTGACCGCGCTTACAAGGAGAACGCCAGCGCGCAGCAGCAGATTCCCTGCATCGTGGTTCCCGCACTGCTCAAGATTGTGCGGCCGATCCATGAGTTCGTGAAGGTGGACGTGTTTCTGCCCGGCTGCCCGCCCTCGGCCGACACCTTTCATACCGCGCTGACCGCGCTCATCAACGGAGGGCCGCTCGATATTCCGGCCCTCACCCGCTTTGGGGCCTGACCAGAGGGAGATTGCCATGAGCCAGACCATCACCATCGATCCCGTCACACGCCTCGAGGGCCACGGCAAGATCACCATCCAGCTCGACGCCCAGGGCGAGGTCGAGGACGCGCACTTTCACGTGACCCAGGTGCGCGGCTTCGAGCGCTTCTCCCAGGGACGCCCGTATTACGAGATGCCGGGCCTGATGGCGCGCATCTGCGGCATCTGCCCGGTCTCGCACCTCATCGCCTCCGCCAAGGCCTGCGAGGCCATCATGTCGGTGCGCATCCCCTACACCGCCGCGCAGCTGCGCCGGATGCTGAACCTGGCGCAGATGGTGCAGTCGCACGCGCTCAGCTTTTTCTACTTGTCCTCCCCCGACCTGCTCCTGGGCATGGAGTCCGACCCGGCCTCGCGACACATCTTCGGCGTCGCCGCGGCCCGGCCGGAGCTGGGACGCGCCGGCGTGGGCCTGCGCCGCTTCGGGCAGCACATCATCGAGCTGCTCGGCGATAAGCGCATCCACCCGGGATGGGTGGTTCCGGGCGGGGTGACGGAGCCGCTCGAGCCGGCCAAGCGCGACGAGATCCTGGCCATGATCCCCGAGGCTTACAAGAACATCGGCCTGGCGCTGGACTGGTACAAGCAGATTGCCGATGGATTCAAGCCGGAGATCGCGGTCTTTGCGAACTTCCCTTCCCTGTTCATGAGCCTGGTCGGCGAGGATGAGTCGATCGAGTTGACCGACGGCGAGCTGCGGCTGATCGACGCCGAGGGCGAGATCGTCGAGGACGGCATCACCGCCGCGCGCTACACCGAAGCGATCGGTGAGGCCGTCGAGCCCTACAGCTACACCAAGTTTGCCTATTACAAGCCGCTCGGTTACCCGGAGGGAAGCTACCGCGTGGGCCCGCTGGCGCGGCTGAACATCGTCAAGCGCATGGGCACGCCCCGCGCGGAGAAGGAGCTGGCGGCCTTCAAGCAGTTGGCGCCGGGTCTGGTGCAGGCCTCGTTCCACTACCACTACGCGCGGCTGATCGAGATCCTCTACGGCATCGAGAAGATCGAGGAGATCCTGGCCGATCCGCGCATCCTCGACAAGCATGTGCGCGCGACTGCAGGCGTGAACCGGCTGGAGGGCGCCGGCCAGGCCGAGGCGCCGCGCGGCACGCTGCACCACCACTACAAGGTGGACGATAACGGCAAGATCACCTGGGCCAACCTGGTGATCGCCACGGGGCAAAACAACAACGCCATGAACAAGGGCGTACTGCAGGCCGCACGGCACTACGTGAAGGACGGCAAGTTCACCGAGGGAATTCTGAATCGCGTTGAGGCCGTGGTGCGCACCTTCGACCCGTGCCTGAGCTGTTCTACACACGCCTACGGCCAGATGCCGCTGATTCTTTCACTGGTGTCGGCCCAGGGCGAGGTGCTTGACCGCGTGGTGCGATAGCGCGAAGGTGTCTTGATGGCTCCCGAGCGATCACGCTGCCTGGTTCTTGCCTGCGGGAATACACTGCGCGGGGACGACGGCGTGGGGCCCTGGCTTGCCGGGTGGGCTGGCGAGCGCTTCCGCAACGAGCCCGGGGTTCGGGTCATCTCGAGGCAGCAGTGGACTCCGGAGCTGGCCCAAGACATTGCGCGCACTGAGGCTGTTCTTTTTCTCGATTGCGCGCTCGACGCTGCGCCCGGCGCCGTAACTTTGCGCACCGTGGAAGTGCACGCGCAATCGGGCGCGACAGCCACGCATCACCTGGCCGCGCCGGAACTCCTCGCCCTTGCGGAGGAGTTGTATCGAGCCCATCCGCGGGCGGTGCTCTTCACCATCGGCGGGGAATCGTTCGGCCTCGGCGATGAGTTCAGCGATGCACTGCGGGCGGCGCTTCCCCAGGCGTGCGCATCGCTGGAGACTGCGGTCTTGCGACTGCTGGACAGCGCCGCGATTGTCGATTGCCGCGGATCGCATCTCCAAAGATGAATGGCAGCCGCGGGGGATGAGGCCAATCCAGGTGCAGCTCTCAGGAAGCCGCAGATTTGCGCGCCTTGTTCCCGGCCGCATCGAAGAAGTTTGTAAACGCGCTCACTACGCTGTGAATGCCGGCGGCGCCGCCTGCCAGCATCACCGCGGAAAGCGTGATGTCGACCAGGTGAAACGCGATGGTTTGCGCAGCGGATACCCCGCCCAGCTTAGGGTTGTTCAGGAACGGCCACAACGCCCGTACTCCGACGCTGGAAGCGGCTCCCCCGAGCAGCACAGCCGCCGCAAAAGCGTACTGCTGCGTCCTGACCCTGTATTCGGTGAGCGCCTTTTGGGCGGCGTGCAGCGCAACCGGATCGGGCGCAATCGCTCCTTTGGCGTGGCCCAGGGCTGCCCGCCGCGCATCCGACTCCGCGTCGCGCCACGGGCTCACCACCACTTCAACCGCACGCTCGATAAAGACCGCCGTCAAGAGCAGCGGCGCGAGCGTGCCCATGAGCTGTGTGGGGTCGATGTAGATGCTCAGTCCTCCCCAGGACGCAAAGGCCGCGCAGACCACGCATGCAAGTCCCGCGGTGATTGCCAGCGCAACGGCCCAAGCACCCGCCTTACCAGTCCTTGGCTCCTCGTTCATGCTTTCTCTCTGTTCAGCGCAGGGGAAGTTTGGCCAGGGGAAAATTGGGTTGAGCATAGCAAGAGGAGAGGCGGTTGTAAAGCGCTTCTTTCTAAGCTGGACAAAAAGAAATGGGCGGCGGCAACCATGCCACCGCCCGTCTTGCCGTTGGGGCGCTTAGAGGCTGTTATTAACTTTCGCGCGGCCGGCGTTGCGAGGGAAAATCGGGCCAGACGAAGCCGAGCCCGAAGGCTGTGGCGGGTCCACCGTCGAGGGCGAGAATGAAGTATGGCCCGATTTGCCCCGCAACCCAGAGTCCCATCACGCATAGCTTCCGTGACGGGGTGGAAGCCGAAGGGCCGGGGCCCATTTTGCCCATTTCTTCGTCGCTCGTCGCTAAGATACACCCTGGGGTGACCCCTTAGTTTGAGACAGTTCGAAATGGTCCCAACTGCAGTTTGCTGTTTTCAGTTTTACCAAGAGCCACGTTTTGATGGAGCATGGCCTCGGCCGGTGAAGCGGAGTCGGGCTCTGCTGGAGAGCAACCC
>DATJMU010000044.1:0-43142 GCA_035508555.1 Occallatibacter sp.
CCGATTTGCGCAAGGAACGTGTTCTGAATCGAGTTCTCACGCAGACTGTAAAGCCCCAATCTTCGAAACAGGCGTGTCTCGGCACGACTGAAGTCGTGCCCTGATACAAAACATAACCGATGAGATTTGCGGCGGACTACACTAATGGTTCCCCAAGGCATGAATCCAGATTGCGTTGCCGCCGCCGGGCGCCATCTGCACGTCGAGCACCGTGGTCTTGTCCACCTGCTCCTCGGTGAAGGTCGTGTCCGTGGGATTCTCCGCGGCGTCGGGGGCGTCGGCGTAGATCTGCGCCGTGTATTGGCCATCGCCCAGAAAGTCCAGCGGCACTTCGATGGTGCGCGGCGTCCAGTTGGTGATGGAGCCAACATACCAGTCGGAGCCGCTGCGGCGGGCTACGGAGATCCACTCCATGGGTGCGCCACCGATCACGTGCACCGCGTCCCAGGTGGGCGGAACCTGCTTGATGAAGTCGAAGGCCTTCTGGCCCTCGTAGTGCTCGGGATAGTCGCACACCATCTCGAGCGGGCTCTCGAAGACGACGTAGAGGGCCAGCTCCTGGGCGCGCGTGTCGAGGCCCATGGGCTCGTAGTTGCGCGCCACGAAGTTCTTGAGATTGGTGTTGCCGAAGGCGCCGGGCGTGTAGTCCATGGGGCCGGCCAACATGCGCGTGAAAGGCAGCGTGGCGTTGTGCGCGGGGGTGGTGCGCGCGCTCACCTTCAGGTACTCCTTGCCCATCACGCTTTCGCGCGTAATCAGGTTGGGCCAGGTGCGGCGCAGGCCGTCGGGCTTGAAGGCGCCGTGGAAGTCGACCATCAGGTGGTGCGCGGCTGCGTTGGCGACGACGCGGCGGTACCAGTCGACCATCCACTGGTCATCGCGATTCATGAAGTCGATCTTGACGCCCGCGATGCCCCACTTTTCGAAGAGGGGAAAGGCCTGGTCCATATACTTGTTCACCGAGGTCCAGTGGGCCCAGAGCCACAGCTTCACGTGCCGCTCTTTGGCGTAGCGCAAAAGCTCCGGCATGTCGATGGCGGGGTTGACCTCAGTGATGTTGTCCATGGCATTGGCGGGCTGCGGCCCTCCGCTGGGAGGAACGGCCCACCCCGCGTCGATGAGCATGTATGGGAAGCCGGATTTCGACGCGAAGTCGATGTAGTGCTCCATGGTGAGCGTGTTCATGCCGGTCTTGAACGTGACGCTGGGCGCGGCGTCGCCGGACCACCAGTCCCACGCCGACTTACCGGCCCTGATCCACGAAGTGTCTTCGATCTTCGAGGGAGGGTTGAGGTTGAGAACGATATTCGACTCGATCAGGCGGCCCGGCTGGTCGGCGATCATGAGCACGCGCCACGGGCTATTGAAGGGCGCCGCAGTCTCGACGGCCACCTGCGGATCGTCCACGCGCGGCGATAACTCGGCTCTAACCTGCAAGCTCGTGTTTCCTCCGACTTTTCTGAGATACATGCCTGCGTAGTTATCGATATCGGCTTCGGTAATCGCGACCCAACCTATGCCGGGCTCGTTGGCGAGATAGGGCAACCCGATGAGCCAGTCAGGATGCAGGCCGCTCACCATGCGCAGTTGATAGGAGTCCTCGTAAGCGGTCTGAAACCCATCGAGAATCAGCGGATAAGTCACCGCATCTTTTACATAAGTGAACCGGGTCAGCTCATGGGTGATTTCTACCTTCTGCATCGAGGGCTGCACGGGCACGATGTAACGAAAAGCCACGCCGCTGTCGAAGGCCCGCACCTCGATGGTGAGCTTGCGGCCGTTTGCATCCGCAAAATCGGCGCGCAGGCCGTTGTAGTGGTCGCGCACGCTGCTCGTTTTACCGACGGGGATGGTGTAGGTCTCGTCGACGGCCCCGGGCTCGGAGCCGGTCATGCGCATTCCCGGGCCCAGCGGCGGCTGGCCTTCGAGCTCAAGGCCCAGCGCCGACTCGGCGATCATCCTTTTGCCGTGGAAGTCCACCGCGTAGGAGAGGGTGTTGGAATCTCGGCTGCCGGAGTTAGCGGCCGGTCCACCGTCGAATAATTCAAGAGTAATCTGGCCGTCGGGCGAAGTTACCCTTGCCGCCGGCGCCGGAGTATCCTGCGCAGTCACAGGAAAAACGGCGCACAACGCGAGCAAGGAGAGCAGAGTTAGACGCAGGCTCGACATAATTCCTCCGCGCAAATGGGATTGCGATGCGGGCCAGACACTGTTCCGGCAGGCAGGCGCCAGTATACTCCGCGCCAGTCATGGAGAGGTCAGGCCGGCGCCGGAGCGGCAGCGGGGACGCTGTCTTTGCGGCGGCGCTGTTCGTGGTAGAGCACAGCCAGGGCGGTGTTGAACGCGGCGTACAGGAACGAAGCATAGACCGTCATGACCAGCAGATAGAGAGTGATGGCGATTCCGATCAAAACATAAAAGGCCGGCGAGCTTACAGTCACATGGGCCGAAATGGCTGCGAACGCCCCGATCGCTCCGAGAATGAAAAAGAGGGCGATGCCGACTATGCTCACGAGATAGGCCGCGGCATAGACCACAAGCAAGACGAGAAAGATGCGGCCCCTTGCCCCGCAGGTGAGAGCGGTGCTGCGGTTGAGCGCCCTCCAGGCGGGTATATCCTCCGCGACACTGGCCGGGTAGGCGAATGCAAACCGCAGCATGATCAGGACGCAATAGACGAGGAAGGCAAAGTAGAAGAGCACCGCAAGAGGAATCAGGAGGAACAGAGCTTCAGGAGCCGGGCCCCCGCGGGCGCCGTGCCGGATAAGCAACGCGCCTCCGCCGATCAATCCGCCGACGAGGAGCAATGGTCCGTAGACATACAGAACGAGGAGGACCATGAGCCACAGGGATCGCCCAAAACGCCGGCAGGCAAGCGTGTACGACTGGCGAAAGGTGACCTTCACGCCGAGATCGGCCTGGGTGGCCGCATGGGCCGCCGCCGACATATAAAGCGCGAATACCGGAACCGGCAGGAGATTGGATGCGAACGCCAGAGCCGCTATCGGAAAGACGGGAAAGGCGGGAGGGGATCCGCCCCT
Source organism: Occallatibacter sp. (assembly GCA_035508555.1). Classification (GTDB taxonomy): domain Bacteria; phylum Acidobacteriota; class Terriglobia; order Terriglobales; family Acidobacteriaceae; genus Telmatobacter. The sequence continues at coordinate 3,042 of DATJMU010000044.1, forward strand.
GGCGCCCGCACGAACGAACTCAACCAGAATCGGGCCCATCGCGGCCGTCATGATCGCGTAGATTGTGATGGTCGGCACCACGGCGATCCCCATGAACAGCCACAGGTTCGCGCGTGTGAGCCGATAGGTTCGATCAAGGATCTGTCCGATGTTCATGGGCGCATAGAGCGTGGGCGCCGGGGGCGCTGCAGCAGTGATTTCATTCATCCCGTCTCTCCCGACGGCGCCGGCGCCGTTTCAACAGGCGGGGACACGGCGGTTTCCGTGTGCAACGCAGATGCGGCCGAAATCTCCGGCCATGGCTCCGCGATGGGGCCCGTCTGCGGCACCGGTATCCAGGGATGAGCCTCGACGGCGGCCGGTGTGGGCGCTTCCAGTCCGGCGCGCTGCATCATCCACTCGATGTCGAAGCCCTCTTTGCGGATGCGCTGATCGTAGTAGAAGAGGACCAGGGCGATGGCGTAGACCGGCTTGGTGAGCGCCTGCGCGGCAAAACCCGTCCCGTAGACCGCGACGAGCACGACGGCCCCCATGGTCTGCGCGTGCTGCGGGCTGTTGACGCCGGGTATAAACGCCAGCACGATTGACAAGGGCACAGTGACCGCGATCATGATGAGGTAGTTGAGCACGGTTCCCAGCAGGTAGAGCAGGAAGATGCGGCCCCTGGATCCCGTGCTGAGCTCGGCGCCCCGGCGGAGCGACGGCCCGATGCCGATCCCTTCGACCACGGAGGCCGCAAAGGCCAGGGAGAGCCGGAGCAGCATCCAGATTCCATACGCGACGAGTCCGACTATCGCGGCAAAGGCTCCAAATCCGAGAAGGGCGTCGGTTCCTGCAGCGCGCATCGTGACGGCGAGGCCCGCAGCGGCCGCCGCCAAGAGAAACCAAACGGCGGCGGGGGCGCCCCAGATGAGCAGGACCTCCAGCAGATAGAGCCCGAGGTAGCGCCAGCCCCGGCGCCAGGCCTTGCGATAGGCGCCGCGGATGGTCACCCGCTCCGCATCAAGGTTCCAGCGCGAGGCCGCATCGCTCATCGCCGCTGTGGCCAGCGCGGTCACGGCGGCCCACACCGGCCCGGCCACCAGGAGCAGTCCGCCCACAGCCAGCACCGTGGCCGCGCCGCCGGCCAGATCGGTCCCCTTCGCACCCAGCCACGCCGCGGCCAGCACCAGGCCGCAGAGGGGCACGAGCACCGCAGCCGTCGGCACTGCAGCGATTCCGAGGAACACAAGGAAGCGGCTGCGGTAGATATGGACGGTGCGGTCCAGAATCTCGCTCAGGGTCGATGGGTGCAGCGACTCATCCATGCGCGCTCCCCGGTTCGGGCTCGCGCGGAGGGAGCTCGAGCGCAGGCGGGGCGGGCCGCTCTACGGGAGCGGCGGCACCGGCTGGAGGCGGCGGAGCCGTCAGTCCCGCGGCCGTCATCATCCACTCGATGTCGTACCCTTCCTTGCGCACGCGCTGGTCGTAGTAGAAGAGTGTGATGCCGGTAGCGTAGATGGGACCAAGGAAGGTGTTCGTAAAGAACCCGATCACCTGCGATATGGCCAGAAGGCCCGGGCCCAACTGCCCGCGGTGCCGGAAGGCCGCGATGAAGACGAAGACCTGCGAGGTCATGACGACGACAAATTTGATGGCGAAGATGAGCAGGATGAGGACAAAGATGCGGCCGCGCGCGCCTTTGCTGAGCGCGATGCCGCGCCTGATGGCCGCCCGGGCCTTGAGATTCTCGAGCACGCAGGCCGGCAGCGCCAGCGCGTAACGCAATGCCATCAGGATGGTATAGACCAGCGCGGGAACGATGAGCAGCGCGAAGACGATGCTGATGACGCCCACCACCATCAATGCGTGGGGGTCGGCGGCCGCATGGGGCGGCAAATTTGCGGCGCGCCCGCCCAGCCCCCGGCCGAAGCGCGCCAGCGCACCGATATAACCGAAGTAGAGCAATGAAAGCGGGAGATAGACGACGAAGAAGGTGATGATCATCAACCAGAGATAGCGGGCCAGCCTGGGCAGGATGCTGGCGTAGGCGCCGCGGATGCTGGCCGGCTCGCCCAGATGGACCCAGGCCACGGCGCGGCTGACGGCGACGACTGCGGCACCCGCGGCCATGGCCAGAATCAGCCACTCCAGCCCCATTGAAGCGAGCCGCAGCCACAGGAAGACGCGCAGGGCGTGCTCGACCCGGAGCAACTGGTCAAAGCCGATCATCAACAGGCCCAGCACCAGCGCCACCGCGGAGTAGAAGACGAAGATGCCGGCAAACAAGACAAAATGGGTGCGGTAAAGTTGCGCCGTGCGGTCCAGGATCTCGCCGAGGCTCATGGGGCGGAGGGCAGGTTCCATGCGGGGCTCCTCGCAAAGCGGTTGTCGAATGCTTGCGGGGATATTAGCACAGGGGCGGAACACGCACCATGCATGAGGCGTCAAATTCACGGCGTGGGCGACTTTACGGCGCGCCCGAGTTTCGTGAACGAGTGTTTTTTGCGGCCCCCACGGGGCGGCGCCAGGAGGGGGGCGGTTGCGGGATTATTCGGCGTAACAGAGCGCGTCTTCAGCCCAGACGACAGCGTCGGCGTAGCGGTCCATGAAGGAGTGCGGGTCTACCTTGCACAGCTCGACGATGGTGTCGCACTGAGCCCAGTCGCCGCACTCGAGGTGGATGAGCCAATCGAGCAGCCGCCGTTCCGAGACATCCGCGCCTTCGAGGGCCTGGCGAATCTCGTTGCGGAGCGGGAGCGCGGGGGTGAGATCCTTCATGGGCATGAGGAGCATGGCCGGCAGCAGGCTGAGCAGGCCGAGCAGATACTGTTCGGTGGGGTCCATGCCGCACAAGCCGGCAGCGAGCTCGCAGAAGCGGCCACGGACAAAGGCCAGGCGCAGCAGCGCGGAGGGCTGCCCGGAGTTGAGCTCCGTGGCGATTGCCAGCGTGGCGATGCGCCGGAAGACGTCGTCGCCCACGGCCAGCAGAGCGGCCTCGATCGACCGCACCTCCTGCCGGATGGCGCAAACGGGCGAGTTGACCAGCCGCAGCAGCCTGTAGGTGAGAGAGGCATCGCGCTTGACCAGTTCGCTCACCTGGGGCAGGTCCAAGGGAGTGCTACGAAGGGATTCCAGAATCTGAATCTGGGAGAGGCGGTTGACCGGGACTCCCTGTCCCTTGAAGAGCACCGGCCGGCAGAAGTAGTAGCCCTGGATGAGGGTGAATCCGTCGGCGCAGGCCTCCCGGTACTCTTCCTGGGTCTCCACTTTTTCGGCCACCAGGGCGACGGCGTAGGGTCTGAGCCTGTCGAGCAGAGCGGCGCGGTCCCGCCGCCCGGTGAGGGCGAAGTCCACCTTGACGTAGTCGGCGAGTTCGAGCAGGGCCTCGATGCCCGGCCGCCACATAAAGTCGTCGAGGGCCAGCCGGAAGCCCAGCGATTTGAGCTTGCGGCAGGCGTCCATGAGTTCGGGCGAAGGCTCCAGGTCTTCCAGCAGTTCCAGAACCGTCATGGCCGGCGGCAGCACCCGCACCAGGCCGTCGACCAGCGACTCCCGCGTGCAGTTCACGAACGCGGGAAGGCCGCCGGTGAGCCGGTCGATCCCGAAGATCACGGAGTTATCCAGCATGGTCCGCGTGGCCAGGTTGCCGTCACCTCTGAACCCCTCCTCGGGAGCCTGCCGGAAGAGGAGCTCGTAGCCGTGCACGCGGCCGCGCAGGTCGAGAATCGGCTGCCGCGCAAAGTAACGCGTACCGTCTCCAGCCCCAGTCAACGCCGGGCCACCCACAGCCGCCCCCATCGTCTCCGACGCCATGCGCACCGTCCCGAAGAGGTTATCGGCCGGGTGCGACTAAAACTTGAAAGATTCCCTGGGGCGGAGGTGATCGCAGGACGGTGACGGGGCCGGTTCACCCCATGAACATTCCGCCGTTCACGTCGAGCACGTGCCCGGTGATGTAGGCCGCAGCATCCGACGCGAGAAACGCCACGGCCTGGGCGATCTCCGCATCCGTACCGGCGCGGCCCAGGGGGATCTGGGCCAGCATGGCCGCCCGCTGCTTCTCGTCGAGCACCGCCGTCATGGGGGTCTCGATATAGCCCGGCGCTACGGCGTTGACCGTCACCCCGCGCGAGGCCACTTCCCGGGCCATGGACCGGGTAAGCCCGATCAGGCCTGCCTTGGAGGCCGCGTAGTTCACCTGGCCGGCCTGGCCGGTCCGCCCCACCACGCTGGAGAGGTTGACGATCCGGCCCCAGCGGTTCTTCAGCATGGGGCGCAGCAGCGCCTGCGTCAACAGGAAGACCCCGGTCAGGTTGGTCCCGAGCACGTCGTCCCAGTCGGCCCGCTTCATCCGCAGCATCAGGTCGTCGCGCGTGATGCCGGCGTTATTCACGAGGATCTCCACTTTCCCGAGCTGTTCCAGCACGGCGCTGGCGCCGGCTTTGATCGACTCATCGCTGGCCACATCGAGCGCAAATATGGCCGCCTTGCCGCCGGAGGCCTCGATCTCCGCGGCCGTCTCGGCGAGCTTCGCCTGGTTGCGCGCCGCCAGCGCCACCGTCGCGCCGCGCCGCGCCAGCTCCACCGCACACGCTCTTCCGATCCCCTGCGACGCGCCCGTCACAAGGGCAATCCGCCCTTCCACACCGGTCATGCGATGTCAGTCCTTTCGTGAGCCATTATAGGTGCCGTCGATCCGTGGTCAGCTTCGAGAAGACTCAAACGAGTGAACGCTGCGTGGTGCATGGAGCGCTCATGCCTATTCCCTGCTTTCGGATTTTTCCGTATCCTAGAAAGTGGCGTTCCCATGAAGACTTTCACTCTCGACGAAGCGCAATCCCTGCTCCCGGTGCTGGAGTCTCTTCTCAAGCGTGCGATCGACAGCAAGCACCAGGCTGAGAACGTGGAGTCGGATCTCTCCGATCTTGCCCGCACCATCTACCTGAGCGGAGGCATGAGGGTCGAGACCGGGAAGATCGCCAAGCAGCGCGCGGAGATGGAGGGCCATTTGCAGCGGGTGCGCGAGAGCATCGCCGAGATCGACGCCATCGGGGTTCAGGTGAAAGACCTCGAGACGGGGCTGCTCGATTTTCCCTTCCGGCTCGACGACCAGGTGGTGCTGCTGTGCTGGCGCATGGGCGAGAGTTCCATCGAGCACTGGCACACCGCCGACGCGGGATTCAAGGGCCGCCAGCCCGTCGACGACCGTTTTCGCCGCCGCCCCAACTCGAGCGGGCGGCCCAACTGAGGCAGCGGCGCCCCGCTTCGCGGGGTTTTTCACTTTTCCCGCTTCGCGGCGGTTTTCGCTATTCGATACGTTTCTAACCGGCCCACGGCGCGCGCGGTCTGGACCTCCGGAGCACTTTCATAAGATCGAATCGATATCCCCCTAAGTCCTGCTAAGTTGCCCCGGCTTTCCAGTAACTCAAAGTGTTTATCGCGTGATCAGACAACCTTTTCCGACTTAGCAGCCCTTGTCTAAGTTGGCCGGGGCAGATAGCGGCAAGAGCGCAACTTACAATTGCCGGCGGTCGTCTATAAGAATGGACCTGCCTTCGGATAGAGGGATCGCGGAGGCACGGAAATTCAAGGGACAGGAGTTTCAACAAATGAAGAACCAAGCCTCAATTTCGTTGCCGGCGGCAGTTTGTCTCGCGATTCTAGGTACGGGCTTTGCGATGGCATCGCCGATGGCCACGCCGTCGCACGCGGGTATGAACGAGGCGATGCAGATGGTGCCGGCGGAGGCCGATCTGGTGAAGACCCTCGACGCCCAGAAGATGCACGCGGGCGAGCAGTTCGAAGCCAAGCTCAGCAGCAAAGTGCACTTGAAAAACGGCACGGAGCTGCCGCGCGGAACCGAATTGGTGGGCAAGGTAGTCACGGACCAGATGAACACGGACGGTCAGAACTCCACGCTGGCGCTGCGCTTCACCCAAGCCGAGCTCAAGGACGGCAAGACCCTACCCATCAAGGCCACCATCGTCGGCCTGTACCGGCCCGCGAGCGGGTCTTTCTACGGGGCGACGCAGACGCCCAACTACTGGACCGACAAGACCCTGCAAGTGGACCAGATTGGCGTGATTGCAGGGGTTAATCTGCACAGCAGAATCGCCGCCAGGAACTCCGGCGTCTTTGTCTCGAAGAAGAAAGACAACATGAAGTTCGGCGTCGGCGACGAGTTCGCCATCGCCATTGCGCCTCGAAGCTGAGGCCGGCAGTCCATGCGTTCGCGAACGAGATGGATATAACTCGCCGCCATGCGGGCGGAAGGTCGGGCCCTGGAGTTAGCGCGTCGGTTCCAGGGCCTGACTTATATTCCTAACTTACGTGGTCTCTTCCCGGAGCTGCTTCCGGCCCAGTAGCAGCTCCTGCATCCGGCGCGGGGCGGGCCGCGCCCAGGGGGTCTGCGGGGGTACCCTGAGCGAAACCAGTCCTGGCTGCGTCTCATCGGTTACAGCAGTGGGAGCCGGAGTTGCGAAGAGGCAGTGCGCTTGAGGGAGCGCTACTCTTTTGAGTAGAATTCCACGCGCGCACCGTCCAAGGACAGAGACAGCCGTGTACGGGACAGGGGAGCAGCAATGAAGATCGGAAGGTGGGCCTTGCTGCTCACAATGCCTGCGTTCATGGCGGGATGCGGGAATTTCTGGCAGGCTCCTTCGAGCTCCTCGAGCTCGTCGTCGACCGCGTCGAGCGGCGTCTTTTACATCGCCGACGAAGCGGACTACGAGGTCGCGGCCTATTACATCGACGCGGGGACGCTCACTAAAATCTCCGGCAGCCCTTACACGCTCTCAAGCGCGCCCCTGGCCCTGGCGATCGCGCCCAACGGCAGCTTTCTCTACGTGAGCACGGCGCAGGGAATCTTCCTTTATACGATCTCGTCGAGCGGAGAGCTGACCCTGTCGAACAACTCGGCGGCGATCTCCTCCGACGTGGCCGCCACCATGAAGGTGGATTCCACGGACTCGTGGCTGGTGGAGGCTGGGCCGAACGCCGCCGAAGTCCTGGCGATCCCCATCGATTCTTCGACCGGCGTCCCCACTTCCAGCACCGAGCAGGCGGCCAGGCTGCCGGCCGCGACGGTGCAGCAGCTCACCATCTCACCCGACAACGACAACGTCTTTGTGGCGGTGGGCTCGGCCGGCACCGAGCAGATCGCGTTTACCGCGGGGAATAGCGCGCCATTCGGGACCGAATCCAATATCGCGGTGAAGAAGTCGGCGGGAGCGGCGGTTTCGGTGGCCGTGGATCCCTCCGATCGCATGGTCTACATCGGCGAGACCGCGGCCTCCTCAGGCACGGAGAATACCGGCGGCGTGCGCGTCTTCACTTACAGCACAATGAGCGAGATCTCGGCTTCGCCCTACGGGAGCGGCGGGGTTGCGCCCTACGCCATCCTGCCGCTCTCCGACGGCGACTACGTTTACGTCGCCAATCGCACGGTCAGCGGGAGTTCCGACGGCAACATCAAGGGCTTCGAAGTCGCGACCTCGGGCTCCAGCTACTCCCTCACCGCCCTCAGCACCACGGTGACGACCGGCATCGAGCCGGAGTCGCTGGCGGCCGACTCCGACGGGAGCTACCTGCTCGCCGTCGACTTTGGGGGCAGCCCCGACCTGGAGGCATACACGTTCGACTCGACCACCGCCGGCCAGCTCGACTCGGCGTTTACCGCGGCCACGGGAACCGACCCCGCCGAGGCCGTCGCCATCGCGGCCGCGCCGTAAGGACGAGGAACACCGGCGCCGGCCGCGGCGCGCCCTCCTCGTACTTCCACCGACATCACGTCCACGCCGGCGGCGAACCGCGCATTGAACCGCTCGTCAAACTTCCACCACCCGGCGGTGTTATTCTCGAAGTATCCGCTACTCGCTGTGTCCACGCGATCTACGACTTCTACAAACCGCTCTTGTTGGCGCGTCGTCTCCCCCGGGCTCTTGACACTGGCTTTGTGTTTTCTGTGGTTGGCCGCGGGGTGCAGGCACCTGCACCGGGCGCCGCGCGACATGGTGTACGTCTGCGCCCGAGGCGACATCTATCTTCACGACCGGGTCGCGGCCGTCTCAAACCGCATTGCGGCGGTCACCAACGGCGAGCCGCTCCAGGTGATGGAGCGCGACGGGCGCTTCCTGAAGGTCAAGACGCCGAAGGACCAGACCGGCTGGATTGAGCAGAGCGCTGTGATCGACGGGTCCATGTACGACCAGTTCGCCAAGCTGGCCGAGGACAACCTGCACGATCCCATCATCGCCACCGCCACGCTCGACGACGAGCTTTATATGCACGTGGCGCCGGGACGGACGACGCAGCACTTTTATCTGCTGCCCGCCAACACGCGTGTGGAGCTTTTGACGCGGGCCTCGGTAGCGCGGACGCCGCCACCCGGTTCCCAGGTGGCGGCGCCATCCCCTCAGCTCTCCGCCAACGTGCAGCCGGTGCCGGGCCTGCCTCAGCCGGAGGCCCCGGTGATGGAGGACTGGTGGCTGGTGCGCGATGCGCAGGGGCGCACGGGCTGGCTGATCGGCAGCCGCATCGAGGTCGTGGCGCCCGACGACATTGCCCAGTACGCCGGCGATCAGCGCATCGTGGGCGCTTACGTGCTCACCAAGGTGAACGACCCGGAGTCCAGCTTTCCCGATCACGAAGCGCCGGAGTACCTGACCGTCCTCGGGCCTTACCAGTCCGGTCTGCCGTACGACTTCGACGAGGTGAGAGTCTTTACCTGGAGCCTGCGCCACCACCGCTACGAGACCGCCTTCCGCCTGCATCCGATCGACGGATTCCTGCCGGTGAAGACGGGTTTCGAGCAGACGCCCAAGGGCAATGTGCCGATGTTCAGCATCCAGATCGCCAGCAACCAGAACGTGACTCTGGACCCGGCCACGGGCGTGACGCACCCGGTGGATCCCCGCACGATACGGTTCGAGATGCTCGATACGGTCGTGAGACGCATCGGTCCCGACCTCGCGCCCATCCCGCTGCTGCATGAGGGCGAGAAGAAGCCGCAGGAAGAAGCGAAAGAGCGGCGGAGGCGGCGTTAAGCTTCAGGCGTGCCGGGGGCTCACGCCGACTCGACCGCATGGATGCCCTTCTCCACCTCGGCAGCCAGTTGCCCGGCCTCGGGAAAGAACAATCTTCGCTCCCGCGCCGGCAGCTCTTCGAGCAGCTCGGCGTAAGACGCCGATTCGCAGCCGGAGAACGCCGGATAGCCCACGGCATCGGCCATGCGGCAGCTCACCTTGACCAGTTCACTCAGGTTCCAGGAGCCGTCGGCCCGGCGGGGGGTGTGGTGACCGGAGACGGCGTCGGCGAACTCCTCGGGCAGCTTCCAGTCGGCGATCAAATGGGTACCTGTCTCGCAATGGTCCCAGCCGAACAGCTCATCTTCGCCGGCGAGAATCGAGGCCGGCGCGCCGCGATGCTGTTCCAGCAGCAAGGCATAATCCCGGGGTTGGATCACGGACAGGGCGAACCGGCCGATATCGTGCAGGATGCCGGCCGTATAAGCCGTGTCTTTGTCCAAGATTCCGGGGGCGGCCAGCCGCTGCGCGATGATTGCGCACGCCAAGTTGTGGCGCCACACCGTCCGAAGCGAAGGGAAGCGCAGGTTCTTGCCGAGATAAGCCCGCACACCGACGGTGATGCACAGGCCGCGCAGATGATTGGCGCCGAGCACCGACACCGCCTGAAGGACACTGCTCGCCGGAAAGCGCGGCGCATACAGCAGCGAGTTGGCGATGGTGAGCACCTCGCTTGAAAACGCGGGGTCGGCGGCGATGAGATCGCAAAGCTGGTGCAGCTGCACGTTCTCCTGGCCGGCCAGCTGCATGACGCGGACGGCAACCTGGGGAAACGGCGGCAGGCGCAGATGCGCCCAGGGAATGTTGGCGACGCGGCCGCTGTTGGCGTCATTCAGCACCTTGGTGAAGCCCCTCTCTCCTGGTAGCCGTCTCTCGCGTTGACCGGAGCAGGCGCGGGCGCAAAGGCGGCGCTCCTGCTCCGGTCGGACATCTGCCCACCTGCTTAGTCTTTCGGCGAGAGACTAAGTTTCAACAGGCCCGTTAACCCGGAGAGCGGGAATTCCCTCGGAACCGCGGACTGCTCATTGGAGGATTCCAAAAGCGAACTGCCCGAGTGACCCCGTCTCCGCGGGCCACCGCTGCTGCCGGCCGAAGCGTCTATCCCGGAGTAAACGGTCCTGCTTGCGAGCGCCGCCCTGATGGCAGCACACTGTAAGCACGATGCTTACCCCATTGGAGACGGCGGCGTGGGCCGGACTTGGTGCGGCTGCAGTAGCGGGCCTCGGCGCCGGCGGGTTCGCCTACGCATCGCTCTGGCCGGGTTCGCGGATCTTCGGCGAGGCGCTGATTGCCCCGCTGCGGCAAGGCGAGCTGGCGTTGACGTTCGACGACGGGCCCAACCCGGCCTGGACGCCGCGCCTGCTCGACCTGCTGGCCGAACACGGCGTCCGCGCCACGTTCTTCATGCTCGGCAGCTTTGCCGCGGCGGAGCCGGAGCTGGTGCGCCGCGTGGCTGCGGCCGGCCACCTCATCGGCAACCACTCCTGGTCGCATCCCAACCTGGCGCGCACGCCTGCCGTTCGCATACGCGAGGAGCTGACGCGCAGCAACGCCGCGCTGGAGCAGATTCTGGGCGGGCCGGTGCGGTACTTCCGGCCTCCGTTCGGGGCGCGGCGTCCCGCGGTTTTTCGCATCGCCGCGGAGCTCGGTCTCACCCCTGTGCTCTGGAACGCGATGACCTCGGACTGGAGCGAGCCGTCGCCGGAGCGCATCGCGGCGCGGCTCAGCGCGCGCATCGAGGGGCTCACGCGCTGCGGCCGCGCCGTCAACATCGTGCTCCACGACGGCAACCACCGCGATCGCGGCGGCAATCGCGGGCCTTCGGTGGCGGCGGCGGCGATGCTGGCGGCGCGGTTCGAGGGCAGTTACAGCTTTGTGGCGCTGGACGCGTGGAGGACGTGACGGCGCAGGTTGAGCCGTGCCATAATTTCAGCCGCAGTAGGCCCTCAGGTGCGGTTACGTTGCGCGGCCCACGCAAGAAAGAGGCGTCTCATGGATCCTTCCATCCAGTCCATGCAACTTCTCAAGCAGGAGATCAACCAGACTCAGGAGGACGAGCACGATCTGGCCAAATGGAAACTCATCGTAACCGCGGCCCTCGGCGCAACCGCGCTCGGGCTTTCGGGTGAGAATCACAGCAGCCCGCCATTGTGGCTCCTTCTCTTCATTCCATTCGTCTGCGCTTATGTCGATCTCTATGACTACCAGTACCGGCTGCGGGTCCTGGTTATCGCCAAGTTCATTCGTGAGCAGGGCGACGACCCCGAATTGAAGAAGTACGAGGCCGAATGCGAGCGCGTGCGCGAGAGCTGTGCCGGAGACTTCAGTCTGGGCAAGGCCGCCGGACTGGGATCCAGCATCGTGCTCTCCGCCCTCGGGCCCGTTCTCTACCTGATTCAGTTTTCCGACAAACAGGTCAGCACAATCCTACCGATCCCACGCGCGATCGCCGTCCTCACATGGCTCTTTGGGGTCGCCCTCGTCATTTACCTCTACCGGGCCTTTCGCCAGAAGGAGGAAAAGCTCTCGCCAGTGAAGCACCCGGCTCCGCTTCCTGGCGCGTCCCAGCCTCACGCGGCGTGAGCCCGGGCAGGTAGAGTTCAATGCGCGAGCCCCCGGTGGTTTACAGAAAAAGAAAGCAGGCAGGGTTTGATGTCGCGGATCAGCCGGCCACCCCTGAATGGAACGCTTCGCGGGCGGCTTCGACGGTCGCTTCCACTTCGGCCTGGCCGTGCGTGGTCCCCAAAAACGCCGCTTCGAACTGCGAGGGCGGCAGCCACACACCGCGCTCCATCATCGCCCGATGGAAGCGGCCAAAGGCGGCGGTGTCGGATGCGGCGGCGTCTGCGTAGTTCCTCACCGGCCCGCCTGTGAAGAACCAGGTCCACATGGCGCCTACGCGGTTGGTGGTGAGCGCCACGCCGGCCCGCGCCGCTTCCGCGGCCACGCCCTCGGCAACAGCCTTCGACGTTGCCTCAAGCTGCGGATAGATCTGCGCAGCGTGTTCCTGCAGATAGCCGAGGGTCGCGAGGCCTGCGGCCATCGCCAGCGGGTTGCCGCTGAGCGTTCCGGCCTGATAGACCGGCCCGAGCGGGGCAAGAAGATCCATCACCGCGCGCTTGCCGCCGAAGACGCCGACCGGCAGCCCGCCGCCCACGATCTTGCCGAGGGTCACAAGGTCGGGATCGAGGCCGTACAGCTCGCAGGCCCCGCCCAGCGCGACGCGGAAGCCCGTCATCACTTCGTCCACGATGAGCAAGGCTCGGTGGCGCCGCGTCACGGCACGCAGACCCGCGAGGTAGCTCTCGGAGGGCAGAATGCATCCGGCGTTGCCCACCACCGGCTCCAGGATCACGGCCGCAATAGCGTCCCGATGGGCCGCGAAGGCCTCCTCGACCGCTTCGAGGTGGTTGTACGGCAGCGCCAGGGTCAGGCCGGCGATCTCTTCGGGCACGCCCGCCGAGCCGGGAATCCCAAACGTGGCCACGCCCGAGCCGGCCTTCACCAGCAGCCCGTCCGCGTGCCCGTGGTAGCAGCCCTCGAATTTGACAATGATCTTGCGCCCCGTGGCCGCCCGCGCCAGCCGGATCGCCGACATGGTGGCCTCGGTGCCCGAGCTGACGAAGCGCATCTTTTCGATGGCCGGGTAGCAGGCCACGACCCTCTCGGCCAGGTCGGCCTCGGAGGCTGTCGAAGCGCCAAAGCTGGCCGAGTTCCGCGCCGCGCGCTCGATGGCTTCGACCACCGGCGGAAAGGCGTGGCCGAGGATCATCGGGCCCCAGGAGCCGAAGTAGTCGATGTAGCGGTTGCCGTCGGCGTCGTAGAGGTAAGCGCCCTCAGCGCGGTCAATGAATGGCGGATTACCGCCCACCGCGCGAAAGGCCCGCACCGGCGAGTTGACGCCGCCCGGGAAGTAACGCTCGGCGCGCGTCTGGAGGGCCTGAGAGCGGGCGTGAACCTGGGACGCGGAGATCATGGTGGGTTCAGTATAGAAGGCGCATCCACGGGTAGCAGCGCGCCTCCTGCTCGCCGTGACCGCGGGCGAGTGCGCCATTCAAGTCCTTTTCAAGCGCGTCGCCGCGGCTGCGACGGCGAGTAGTACGCCGATTTTTTCGAGCGCGATGGAGACCGCGCATGTTACGCCGCGGGAAACGGTTTCACATCTGGCGCTCGCGGCAACCGCGGGCGGCGCGGAGGCAAAACAAGTTGATGGTGATGTAGAGGCCCAGGAAGAATCCGCAGAAGGCATCGAGCCAGTCGTGATTGAAGTGGATGGACTCACGGAAGATCCAGGGCGCCAAGCCGAGAACGAGAGCAGCGTTGGCGATTTTGAACAGGCGGCGCTGTTTCGGGTTGAGGCGGCGATACAAGGGATGCATGGAAGTGACTCCTTTTCGGGTTCAGGCGTTCCAGCGGTACCACGTGAAGGGCTTCAATCGTGCTCCGGATCGCCAGGCAGTTGCATTGCGCGTTTGGCGAAGATACGGGCGAGTTGGAAGATCGCCAAAACGTCAATGGACGCGCCTATGCCTGCGCAAACACCCCGGCACAGGTCGTCGGGTGCAGGCGTCAGATGCAGCAGCGATAAGAGCCCATTCGGCCAGCCGGCGGCACTGGCGAGGTCGATCTGAGCAACAACGAGCAAGACAATGAGGATGGGCAGAGATTTTGCCAGACTGCATGTGTCGAACGGCATAGAAGCTCCTTAAAAGCGTCTCCGGAGAACCTAGTTTTTGAACCCATACCAGCGCATGAGTGCGATCTTTGTCGCGCCGATCGCATAGATCACGGCAATCAGGTCCCAGGGCACGCGATGCTCGATAAGCAGGTGATATTCGAGCAGGACAAATGCGGTGAGCACACCGACGATGGACGCGGTGCTGGTCGAGCGGCGCTGATGCTCATGAATCCGTTCGTCGGCGAGGTGGTCGAGCATGAGGATGCGACTCAGGATCGTCTGTGTCATGGTTTGGTCTCCAGTTGGAAGATCTGGTCGGTGGAACAGCCGAAGATGCGGGCGAAGGTCAGCGCCAGCTCCAGGCTGGGCACGTAGCGGTTCCGCTCGATCGAGTTGATGCTCTGCCGGGAGACGCCCGCGGCCGTCGCAAGCTGCTCCTGCGTCCAGCCCTGGGCTGTGCGGAGCTCTTTCACGCAGTTGACGATGACGGGCGGCATGTAAAGCGAACTTTCCAGTCGAGAATAGGCCAGATAGAAAGAAATGTCAAGCAGACTTGTCATCCCTCTGAGGAGTCTTCCCGGCGCAGTGGAGGCCCGGTACAGGCGGCCTCTTGCGATGCGCAGCCTGCGGTGGTCTGGATTGCGGCCGCCTGGCGCTCCGAGGTCTTCGGTAGAAGCTTGCCAGAAGGATGAGCGGACTTGAGTCTTCTACTTTCTCAAGAGGGCTGCTCTGTAGGTGAAATAGGCGGTGACGATGCTCCCGAGAAGCGCGAACAGGGGGGTCAGCGTACCCAGGACAGTCTTCCAGAATTCGAGCCGCTCCGCAGCGCCTGCTTTGGAGGCGCTCAAGTGCGCGAGCGCGCTGGCTACCGCACTCGATCCGCTGTTTGCGATGGGCAGCCCCTTAACCCGGATCGCCACCGAGCGGGCGAGGGCCGCCATCATCACGACGAGCAGCGTCTGGCCGAAGAAATACACAAAGAAGACCTGCGGCCAATCGGCAGGGATCGACATGCCCGCGTAGACGAAGATGGTTCCGAAGAAATCCACCAATCCGATGGCGAGGCCCACCAGCCAATAGAGGGCCCATCGGACCGTTGGCAGCAGGAACCCCAAGGCGATGCCGCCGATGGCCGGGGATGCAACGGAGAGGCCGAGGAGGGTCTGTCCAAGCCGGGAGTGCTTGAACAACCAGTAGCAGCTGATCGATGCGGCCGTGGCAATCAGGATGGAGAAAGCCGTGAACCGGATCTGAGCGCTCCTGGGGATGTCTGGTGCTGCCGGCGGGGTATCCTGGCCCGGGCCGCTGGCGCCGATGGCCCCCAACATCTCTTTCAATGCGTTGACGTCCGTCTCGATGGCACGGATCCGTTGCAGGATTGCGGCGAACAGGAAGAAATCTCTGTGGCAGTGACGGCAGACCACCGCCTCATCGTCGATCTGCTCCGCGCAGTAGGGGCATTTCATATCCGCTCAATCCCCTGCAACGACCTTCCCCTGCCCTGAGTTCGTGGAACAACATTACCCTATCTGGGTGTGGAAGGAGCGGTTTTTTGGGGAGCACGGCGGGGCGGACCCCGAGTTGCGGCCCAAATGCAGGCAACGGGGAGACGAAACCGCTGCCGCATGGTCCCCGGGGCATGGAAATCCTGCTAAAATTCTCCTTTTCCGCTTCATCGCGCGGCCCCATCATGCGCAGAAAGCCCTCACCGTGCCTGACGATAACGCACTCAAGTCCGTAAGCTATGCCGACGCCGGCGTGGACATCGCCGGCGGCAACCGCGCCAAGGAGCGCATCAAGTTCCTCGCGCAGAAGACCTTCAACCGCAACGTTTTAGGCGGTATCGGCGGTTTTGGCGCCCTGTTCCGGCTGGATCTGCAGCGCTGGAAGAGCCCCATCCTGGTGAGCTCGGCGGACGGCGTCGGCACCAAGCTCAAGGTGGCCTTCGAGCTGGGGCTGCACCGCACTGTCGGGGCCGACCTGGTGAATCACTGCGTCAACGACATCGCCGTGCAGGGCGCGACGCCGCTGTTCTTCCTCGACTACCTGGCCAGCGGCAAGCTCGATCCCGAGGTGGCCGAGAGCGTGGTAAGCGGCCTGGCCGAGGCCTGCCGCGCCAACGCCTGCGCCCTGATCGGCGGCGAGACCGCGCAGATGCCGGGCTTCTACACCGACGGCGAGTACGACCTGGCCGGCTTCATCGTCGGCGCCGTCGACCGCGACAAGCTCATCACCGGCGCCGGCATCAAGGCCGGCGACGTCCTCATCGGCCTGCCCTCCACCGGCCTGCACACCAACGGCTACTCGCTGGCCCGCAAGCTGCTCTTCGAGGTGGCCGGCTACAAGGCCACCCAGTACGTCACCGCTATCCGCGAAAAGGCCGGGGCCGCGCTCTTGCGCACCCATCGCAGCTACCTGCACGTGATCCAGAAGCTCACCGCCGGCGGGCTCACCTCGGGCATGGCGCACATCACGGGCGGGGGCATCAGCGAGAACCTGCCGCGGATCCTGCCCAAAAACCTCACCGCGCAGGTGGAGATCGGCTCATGGCCGGTGCTGCCCATCTTCGAGCACCTGCGCGAGCTTGGCCACATCGACCAGGAAGAGATGATGCGGACCTTCAACATGGGCATCGGCCTCATCGCGGCGATTCCGGCGGCCAAGTTTACGCGCGCCAAGAACATCCTCGACCGCGCCGAAGAGAAGTTCTACGTAATCGGCCGCATCGCGAAGGGCGACCACCGGGTGCAGTACACGTGAAAAGCAGCGGAGGTAGCGGTGTTAGCGGAGCTTGCGGTGTTGGCGGTGTTAGCGGAGCTAGGACGGATTAGCAGCATGAGACGGTCAACTTATTGGCACATCGGAATACCGGCAATCGTCGCCGTGGCAAGGGTGATCCGGGCTTCGAGGCTACGGACTATTCTCCAATCACCGGCCCCAATCCCGTTCCAGAGGCTCGCTTGCACCTCCTGCCCGTGAGCTCAACGTTCGAGCTGTTCGCGGCGGACGGCGCGGAAACGGTTCCTATCGCTCGTCTCGGGGATGGAACTGTCTTGGTTCCTATTCAGCATTTATCGCAGTTGCGCGCGCACTTTGTCGGGGATGCCGTTGGCGAATTCAAACACTGAACGGACACCGATCCGCCTGGGGATCCTGATCTCCGGCCGGGGCTCGAACTTCCTGGCCATCGCGGATTCCATCCGCTCGGGGCGCCTGCCCGGCGTGGAGATTGCGATCGTGATCGCGAACGTCGCCGATGCGGCAGGGCTCGAAGCTGCGCGCCGGCTGGGGCTTCCCGCGGCCGTCTTCGTATCCAAGGGCCGGAGGCGCGCCGAACACGACGCCGACGTGGCTGCGTGTCTCAAGGCCCATCGCGTGGAGCTTGTCTGCCTGGCCGGCTACATGCGCCTGCTCTCGCCGGAGTTCGTGGCGGAGTTTCGCAATCGCATTCTCAATATCCACCCCTCGCTCCTGCCTGCGTTTCCGGGGCTGGAGGCGCAGGAACAGGCATTCGCTTACGGCGTGAAGTTTGCCGGGTGCACTGTACACTTTGTCGACGAGGAGCTGGACCACGGCGCCATCGTAGTGCAGCGGGCTATCCCGGTGCTCGACACGGACGACGGGCACTCGCTCAGCGAGCGCATCCTTGCCGAGGAGCACCTGGCTTACACCGAAGCCATCCACCGCGTAGCCAGCGGGGAGTACGTGCTCGACGGCCGGCGCTATGTGAAGCGGCCCTCGTGATCGCGGCCTTCCCGATCGCCGTTCTCCACCGGTCTCGCCATCACGCCCGCAAGAGGCACAGCCGGGGACCGCGGTGGGAACCTGAGCGGGAAAGTGCGCCGCGCGAGGACAAACCGCCCCACCCGTTTTACGGAGTGAGGGAGGAGCGGAGAGTAGAGAGCGAATCCGGGGCGATGCTTGCCGCAGGGCCAAACAGGCTAAAGCCGCGCTGATGGTGCTGCTTTGACGGCACGGCTAAAGCCGTGCCGTGGTTACAAAACCTTCTGTTGCAAAACCTTCGTCGATTGAGTTTTCCGGCGGCCGCTTCAGCCGATGTCGCGCAGGTAGAGCCGCACCATGGTCTGGTTGAGCAGCTGGTGGGCCACTTCGCCAAAGGTGATGGGGCCGGTGACGTGCCCGGTCTTTTTGCCTTCGAGCTTGCCGTACAGGTAGTTCAGGATGCAGTTGCAGGCAAACTCCGGTTCCTGACTGTCGTTGCCGATCGCCTCCGCGAAGGCTTTCTCGTAGTCGGCAACGGGCTTGGCGAAGTGGTAGTTCACGCCCGGGAACACCGGCGCGTAAAAATCCACTGTTCCCGCTTGCGCGTCCACCTTCTGAAACGAGACGTTGATGGCGCTGCCGTTGTAGTCGCCCACCAGCGGGAACTCGGTGGGAATCCCGTGGCGGGTAACGTAGCTGGCCAGGTTGGCCCACCCGCCGTCGATCAGGCACTCACGCACCTTGAAGCCCGCGTCGTCGAAACGGATGGTCGGCCCGTCGCCCCGGTCGAAGATGTTGACGATGTCCAGATCGGCGATCTTGTTCGCGGGCAGCGCCAAATGCAGGGCCGCGCACCGGTCCTCGAAGAGCTCCCCGGTCATGCCGTCAATCACCGCCGGCCGCTCGGCGCCGATGCGGTCCACGCGCACCCCGGTCACCCAGCCCACCATCGGCTTGAGCAGGAAGCCATCGAACGACGATGCCCGCTCGGCAAAGGTCTTGTGCACCTCGGTGGCCGCCGGAAG
Organism: Occallatibacter sp.; assembly: GCA_035508555.1. Classification (GTDB taxonomy): domain Bacteria; phylum Acidobacteriota; class Terriglobia; order Terriglobales; family Acidobacteriaceae; genus Telmatobacter. The sequence goes on from DATJMU010000044.1 coordinate 21,533, forward strand.
CACCAGGAACGTAAACCCGTGCAAGGGAGCCTCGCGGTACAACGCGGCCAGGTCCGACGCTCCATAGACTGCGGGCTTCACGCTGACTGCGCACGCCGGCACGGGCGTCGCAAACACCCGGTCCTCCGACAGGAGGCCGCCGTCATCGGTCATGAAATAAGGAATGGTGCCGGCCACCCAGTTGCCGCGGGGCAGTCGCTGGAGGGCGTCGCGGCTCCCGGCCAGGAATAACGGCTCGCCGCCCCTGATCGCGGCCTCCAACTGCGCCACTGTCTGCAGACTTGCATGAATGGTTTCGAGCATGGTTTCACCTCGCATGGCGTCTCGACGCCGCTAGCCCAGGATCTTCTGGAATTCGCTGGCAAAGATCGTTTCGTACTGTTTGAAGAACTGATACGTGCGCCCGGCAATCTCCTTGACGTGCGCCGGCGACGCATCCTTCTCCATCTCGATCCTGTTGTTCTGGATGAGCAGGTTGATGGCCAGTTTCCCGGAACTGACGGCCTTCTTGCCGGTCGCAATCTGTATCCAGACCGGATGCGCGGAATCAGGAAGCATGTCGGTGGCCCCTTTCTGTGCGTCGGACCTACAGCACACCTATCGGCGAGGCGCGCCGGGACTTGAGCCCGATTCGGATGGGGTTCGCTGCGGTCGCTGGTCCGGGCCGGGTCTTCAAATCGCTGTCAAGCGCCGGCCGCACGCGCTGCTCCGTAATCCTCGTTGAATCAATCGCTTGCAGCAGCCTCACCTTTGCGCGTAATTAGCCCCTGAGATTCTAGCCTTATAAGTAGCCGGACAAGGAACGGAGTCGCCGCGCCGGGCGAATGGGTTCGCCCTCTCGCATCTGCAGAGGGCGCCGGGGCGCGGAACCGTGATTGCGGCACGAGGAGCAGCCCTCCCCCGGACGCCAGACCGGAACCACGGCAGCACACGGGCTCTGAGCGCTGCTTAGAGCGCCGGCAGCGTCCCGCGCAAACGGGCTGGCGGCGCCTTTCACTTTGAAGGATCTCACCCATGGCGAATCTTTTGCTCAGCATCGAAAAAGGGATCGTGGTGGGCGCCGAAGACGCGCTCAAGTGGCTTACCGGCACCGATAAAAAGCTGCACACGGCCCCGGCCGTGATCGCGGCCCTGGCCACGCTGGTCGACATCGTCGACCAGCCGCTCGCCGATGTGGCCGGGGCTGCCGCCAACCCCCTCAACATCCCCCTCGACATCGCGACCGCAGAGGCGCTGGTGGCCGTCTGGCCCGAGGTCAAGGCCTTTCTCACTACCCTGGGCGTCAAGTTCTGACTGCCCGGAGCTGTTTCGTTCTTTGAAGGAGTCATCCGGTATGAATACGCTCTCGAATATCTGGAAACAACCGCGGACCACGGCGGCAGGACTGCTGATCGCGGTCTCGACTGCCGCCGGCGTCCTCTCGCAGCAAGGAATCACCCTCGGCAAAGCGGGCACGGGCACGGTTGTGGCCCTGGCGGGCGCACTGGCCACGGCACTGCTCGGCCTGCTGGCCAAAGACCCGGCCGGGGCACCTGCGCGGGCCAGCGTTCCCTGCACCGCCTGCAAGGCCGGCGCGGCCTCGAGACTGGGCGTGTGGATGCTCATCGCCCTGCTGGTGCAGCTCACCTGGACGACGGGTTGCACGGGAAAGAGCGTGGCCCAGGACATCGTCAACTGGACGCCTTCGCTGCAGAGCGCCGTGGCCACCGTCGACGCCACCGCCGCGCAGCTGGCTCCAGCCGACGCCGCCGTCTTCACGGCGGCCACGCAGAGCTTCGACGCGGCCTCGAACCTGCTGGTCACGCAGGCCAAGGCCTACCTGGCCAACCCTACGTCGAGCACGCTCGCGCTGCTGCAGAACCAGGTCGTCGTCTTACAGCAGCAGGTGAACGCGGCACTTCTCCAGGCCGGCAAGATCGTGAACACGGGGAGCCAGCAGCGGGCTCTCGCGGCCGTCCAGGCCGTGGCCACGATCGTTAGTTCCATCCTGTCGCTGGTACAGTCAGTCTCGAGCCAGGCCGCTGTCGCCCGCATGGCCGCCGCCTCGGGGATCAAGCTGGCCGCGGTCCGGGGCTCGCTCGACGGAGCAGAGGCCGCGCGCATCGTGGCCGCGCATTACAACGAGCCGGTTTCGCTGGCAGCCCGGCAGGTGACCGAAGCAGAACAGGCACAGATGCAGGCCGGCTTCTGATCGTTACGCGTCACCGCGGGCCGCTCTCTCCGTGGCGCGGCCCGCGGCGGGAACGGCGGCGTTGATCATCGATGAGCCTGCGGCCTGCGGGGCGCCCGGTCGCCCGCATTCATACGCCTGTGCTAGACTGGCAGCCCATGAAAGTACCACCGCTCGCCCTGGTCCTTCCCCTTTGCTGTTTCCCGCTTTTTGCCCAGACGCCGCCGGCCAGTCTCCACGCGTTCACGAGCCCGCTGGGCTTCTCGTACAGCCTTCCCTCGACCTGGGAGACCGTCAACACCGAGTCCGCGATTCCCTCGGCGAAAGAGCAGGTGGAACAGTCGGCGGGGAGCGAGGACGAGAAAAAGGGCGCCGCCTGCACGGAGGTTCCCCTCACCGCCCGGCACGGCTCGCCCGCCGACGTCATCGTCATCGTCGCGATCCCCTTCGACTGCTTCGGCCAGACGCTGACTCCGGAGGATCTGCCCGGCTTTGGCGCGGGCGCTGCCCAGGGCCTGAAGCAGAACTTCACCGTCGCCGACGCGGTGACGGGCAGCTACTCCCTGGGCACGCACAGCTTCTGGATCGAGCGTGCCAAGGGCGCACCCAAGAGCCTGCCCAGCGCCAGCTACACCCTTGAAGTGGCCTGCAGCGTGCTGAAAACGGCCGCGGTCTGCTGGATGACGACGGCCGCCGACGCCGAAGGCCTTCGCGTGTTCGAAGACAGCCTCATCTCTCTCGAAGGCGGGCCCGCCACGGGCCTGGTGCCCGCCAACGCATTCGCGAAGAGCACACCGTAGCCATCCGAGGGCGGCCAAACTGCTCCGCACGCCGTGCTATTCTCGTCTGTAGCGGGTTCCCATGCCAATGCGCCGCACTCACGGACCGATTCTCGCGCCCACGCGGCGCTGGTCGCGGTCGCGCGCGCGCATCATCTGCCCGCGGCGCCACCTGCGTGTGCTGCCCACCCGCACCCGACCTAGTCTCTACGGCGGCGACTAGCCCTGCACCGCCGCCGGCCGTGACTGCTTCCCGAGCAGAGCGGTTGCGCCCGCCCCTCCTCGTCTGATCCCGTTCGCCCGTCAGGCGAGTTGACTGATCCACTCCAAGCATCGGAGTCCGCGGCAGCACCACATCCCACCGCGCGCCGCACAACTGAATTCCGCTGAGGAGACCGCTCTATGACCAGAGAAGAAATGCACGCGCAGTTTGGACCGAAACTCGCTACCGCTCTGCCGGGACCGAGGGCCCGCGCCGCCGTCGAGGCCGACCACCGGCTCATCTCGCCGAGCTATACCCGCTCCTACCCGCTGGTGGCCAAGCGCGGCCGCGGCATCCGGGTGGAAGACGCCGACGGCAACGAGTTCCTCGACTTTGCCGCCGGCATCGCCGTGGTCTCCACCGGCCACTGCCATCCCGAGGTGGTCGCCGCCATCCAGAAGCAGGCCGGCGAGCTGTTGCACATCTCCGGCACCGACTTCTACAACGAGGCCCTGACCGATCTGGCGGAGCGCCTTTCAGCCGTGGCGCCGATGCCGGGTCCCCACCGCTTCTTCTACGGCAACTCCGGAGCGGAGGCCATTGAGTGCGCCATGAAGCTGGCCCGCTACCATACCGGCCGGCAGCACATTATCTCGTTTCTCGGCGCCTTCCACGGCCGCACCATGGGAGCGCTCTCGCTCACGGGCTCCAAGCCGCAGCAGAAGCGCCGCTTCGCCCCGCTGGTCCCGGGAGTGACCCACGTGCGCTACCCCTACACCTACCGCGGCTGCACGGGCGGCCCGCAGGATGAAGAGGCTTTTGCCCTGGGCTGCGCGCGCTATATCGAAGAGAAGCTCTTCAAGACCATCCTGCCCCCCGAAGAGGTGGCCGCCATCTTCATCGAGCCCATCCAGGGCGAAGGCGGCTACGTGGTGGCGCCCGACAACTTCATGCGCGAGCTGCGCGCCCTCTGCGACCGGCACGGCATCCTGCTGGTTGTCGACGAGGTGCAGTGCGGGTGCGGGCGGACCGGTAAGTGGTGGGCCGTCGAGCACTCCGGCGTGCAGCCCGATATTGTCTGCATCGCCAAGGGTATCGCCAGCGGCATGCCGCTGGGGATCTGCATGAGCCGGGCCGAGGTCATGGACTGGGCGCCCGGCTCCCACGCCTCGACCTTCGGCGGCAACCCCGTCTGCATCGCCGCGGCCCTGGCCACGATGGACATCATCGAGCGCGAGGCCATGGCCAACGCCGGCAGCGTCGGCGGGTTCATGATGGAGCGGCTGCGCGGCTGGCTCCGCTCCCACCCCATCGTCGGCGACGTTCGCGGCCGCGGCCTCATGATCGGCATCGAGATCGTGAAAGACAAGGCCACGCGCGAGCCCGCCCCGGAGCTGCGCAACCGCATCGAGACCCTGGCCTTCGAACGCGGCCTCATGGTCCTCGGCTGCGGCGAAACCACTATCCGCCTGGCGCCTCCGCTGGTTCTCAGCAAAGAGGAAGCGACGGTGGCTCTCGATCTGCTCGAGGAGGCCCTGGCGCAGGTAGAGAAGGAGTACGAGCAGGCAACGGCCCTGGCCGCCGCCAACGCCTGATCGCGCATAGCGGGAGCGTCCAGCAGCGCCGTCTGCCGGACGCTCCCGACGCCCGGGCTGCGTGTTGCCCATTTGCGCCATTCGCGCCGGCGCCGGAGAATGGTTGCAATGCCCTGGCTAACCCAGATGCGAATCTCGGCCCACGAGCGGCTCATCGCCGGCCTCGACTGGTTCGCCAGCCGCAGCGGCCGCGCTCCGGCCCAGCCACCGCATCTGGCGATGGGCCTCGAAGGCGAGGACGCCGCCTTCTTCTACCTCCGGCGCCAGGGATACGCGGTCGTCGCGCGGCGCTGGACCTCGGGCAACGTCCCCGGCGACATCGACCTCATCGCCTGGCAGGGGCCGGTGCTCTGCTTCGTCGAGGTCAAGACCCGCACCTCGCACGACCTCGCCGCGGCCGAGATCACTGTCGACTCGCACAAGCGCCACGTGCTCCGCCGCCTTGCCCGCCAGTACATCCGGCAGCTGCCGCAGGAGACCGCGCCGCCAAGCCGCTTCGACATCCTCAGCGTCTACCTGATCCCAGGCAAAGAGAAGGAGTTCGTCCACTTCGAGGGCGCTTTTGACTGGACCGAGGGCGCCGGGCGCGATTGGCATTGAACGAACGCTTTTTCACCGCGGACCAAGCGCCGTTCGACTCATTCAACATGACCAGCTTGGTCACATGACGCTATAATCCGACCATGAGAACCGCCAAAATCAGCGAGCTCAAAGCCAAACTCAGCGCCCACATCGAATATGTGAAGCGTGGGGAAGAGGTTCTCATCCTGGATCGCAACAAGCCCGTGGCAAAGCTGGTTTCGGCCGCTTCTGCCACGGATGCCGATGCCCGCTTGCAGCGCCTGATCGCCAAAGGGATGGTGACGCCCCCGATTGAGCCGAGGGTCGAAGGAGAAGAGTGGCCGGGACCTGCCGGCCCCAACGTCGTGCCCCGCGAAATCACCGACCAGATATGGCGTGAAGAGCGGGAAGGCCGATGAGTCTGCCACTCGCCCTTTGGGACTCAAGCGCTCTCATTCCACTCTGCGTCACGCAGCCGCAGTCCAAGACTGCCGAGTCCCTTTTCAAGAGGTACAAAGTCGTCGCCTGGTGGGCGACCGAAGTGGAGATTCGCAGCGGCCTCGTTCGGCTCGTTCGACTGGGCTCGATCCCTCAATCTCAGTTCCAAGCTGCAAAAGGGTTGGCGGCGAAGCTCGTATCCGGCTGGGTGTCAGTGCACGAGTCAGCGGCCATCGCCAACAGCGCCTGCTCCCTGCTCGAAGTTCACCCTCTTCGCGCCGCAGACGCCCTGCAGCTGGCTGCCGCTTTTGAAGTCTGCGAGCACTCGCCGCGAGGATTTGTCTTCGTCACCGGCGATCCACGCCTTGCGGAAGCCGCCCGCGCGTCCGGGTTCACCGTGGAGTTGGTCTGACGGAAACCAGTGCGGAACTGGCTATTCGCCGGCAAAGAAGCTACACCGAGAACGACGAACCGCAGCCGCACGACCGCGTGGAGTTCGGATTGATGAAGTTGAATCCCTGCCGGATCAGCGTCGACTCGTAGTCCAGGGTGATCCCGTGCAGATACACGAACGACTTGGGATCGATAAACACGCGTACGCCGTCAAACTCGAAGATGCGGTCGGTTTCGCGCGGCCTGGCTTCAACCTGCATCGCGTAGGAGAGTCCGGAGCAACCGCCGCCCTTCACGCCGAGCCGCAAGCCGCCCTCCGCGGCGGAAACGCCCTCTTTGGAAAGCACGGTGCGGATCTGCTCGGCCGCGCTCGCGGTCACCAGGATCCCGTCGGGCGGGGCCTGCGGCACCGACTTTTGCGGCGCCTGCGCGCCCTCTTCCGGCTTCTGTCCGATTGTCACAATACTCGCCATAGGTTCAATTCTCTCAAATACAGCGCAGCCGCGCGCGCCCCGGTTCACGGCCCTGCCGCCGCTCTGCCCCGCTTCGGCGTGCCCATCTCAATCGGCAACACCCATTTTTTGGATGCTGAAGCGCCCCCGCCGTTGCGTCAGGCCGACGAGTTCCCCATTGCCGACTCGCTTACTCGCTTCCAGTCACACAGTCAGCGTGACCAGTTTCTGCGCCCCGGGCGCTTCCTGTTCGGCCAGGTCCTGAATGCTGATGCTCTTCAACACCCCGGTGATGGTGTCGTTTACCCGGGCCAGGGGCTCCTTGATCGTGCAGTTCGGGGTCAGATCGCACGACTTGGCGCCCTTGAAGCAGGAGGTGATAAACAGCGGTCCGTCAATCGCATGGATCACCTCGAAGGCCGAGATCGACCGCGCCTCGCGCGCCAGCGCGTACCCGCCGTTCATTCCGGCGTGGGAGCGCAACAGGCCCGTCTTGGTCAGCCGCTGCAGAATCTTGGCGAGCAGTTGCGGAGGGATCCCGTAGGCGTCGGCCAGGTCCTTGGCGCTGAACGCGGGAGTCTCCGGGTGCTCGGCCAGATACTTGAGGGCCATCAGGCCGTAATCCGCCTTCTTGGTGAGCTTAAGCATTGAAAATCCGACTGGTTAGGTCCGCTTTCAGTATACGTCCGTTTCGCTTTGCGGTACAAGCAGACCGTTTACTTCAGTCATTCCCCTGAGCCGGAAAGAGGAACCGGAGCATCGGCCGCACCCGCCGAGCCCAGCTTGCCTCGTCGTGTTTGCCGCCCTCCACGCACTCGAAGTGCAGGGTTTCGCCGGTCACCCAGCCGTTGGCCTTGAGCCGCCGGCAGAGCTGCTCGGCGTCCCGGGCGGTTCGCAGGCCCTCCTGGTCGCCTACGTCCAGCCACATCCGCGGCCGCTCCCAGATCTCCGGCGCCCGTTCGTTCAAGTACCCCAGGATACTCTTGTGATTCCACCACACGCTCGGCGACAGGACGGCGAGCTTCCCAAAGACCTCCGGGTGGCGCAGCCCCAGGTAGAGCGTGACCAGCCCCCCCAGGCTCGACCCGCCCATCCCCGTCGAAGCGCGTTCGCTCCGCACCCGGTAGCGTGCCGCAATCCACGGTATCAGTTCCCGGGTGAGCAGCAGGCCGTAGCAGGCCGCCTCGCCTCCGCCCAGCTGCCAGTCCCGCTCATGCGTATACTCGGCGATGCGCCGGTCTCCGGCGTGGTCGACGCCCACGACCACCAGCGGTTCCACCTCGCCCGCCGCGATCGCCGCATCTGTGTTCTCCCTCACCTGCCAGGTCTGGCCGCGCACATACGAGGTCTCCCCGTCGAAGAGGTTCTGCCCGTCGTGCATGTAGAAGACGGGATAGCTGCGGTCCGGCTGGCTCTCGTACCCAGGCGGCAGATACACGGTCACGTTGCGCTCGCCGGGCAGGTAGCGGCTCCTGAAGCCCCGGTGCAGCCGCAGCCGCGGATCCAGCCGATCCCGGGCCGTCGCCACGCTCTTGCCCGTCTCCACCAGCGCCTGTGCCTGCAGATCCAAACTCCTGCCGTCTCCCCGGACGCACTTCGACACTCCCGCCGGCCCGTCCGACGCAAAAATCGAAAGCCCAGGTTGCTACCGTAACAGGATTTTCAAGATTTCTCCAACCGGGATGTGCGGGCGGGGCCCTTTACGCCACCGCGTGCGAGGTGCGCGTCCGCCGGCTGACCGGCGGGTTCTGGCTGCAGACGATGTAAGCCCGGCAAACCTCCCGCGCCAGCTCCTCCAGCAGGCGCATGCGCAGAGGCGGATGATGGGCAAAGGCGTGTTTCAGGGCCTCTATCGGCAGCATCAGCACCGATCCCGCCGTCTGCGCGCTCAGTGTGTAAGTATGAACGCCGTCGCCCAGGGCCGCCGCCAGTTCCACCAGGTCTCCGGCGCGCGCCGTGCCCAGCGTCAGCCGCGTCTTGAGCCGCTCGGTTTTACGGACAAACTGGCCTGAGACCACCACGTAGAGCCCGCGGCACGCGCCCCCCTGGCGGAAGACACTCTCACCCGCATCCAGGCTCACCGTCTGGGCCGCCCCTGTCAAAAGGTTCCCTGCCTCCGGCGGGCATGCCAGCAGCTCCGCCAGCGGATGCGACGCAACGGCCTCAAGCAGCTCCGATCGTGCCTCTGCCTGCATGGCTCCATCTCCCATGTGCGCGACCGGTCCGCGGTCCGTGGGCGACTGCTTTTTGTTCGCCTGCCGGCCAAAGCCCGTTGCGCCTCTGACTACCTTCTCCGCGCGGCCGCTACATCCCTCGGCGGAAGACCGCGCTCAACCAGGCAATCCCGGAAAAATGCATCCATGAAAACGGGACGACGGGCCTGTTCTTTCCGCCAACCCATCGCCCGCAACAAATGAAAAGCCCGCCTTGCCCGGGCTAGACCATCACCGCTGGAGCGTAGACATCCGGCTCCGCTTGCGCCGCCGCCATCTCCGGCGGCACGCACAGAATGGGCACACGCGAGCGCGCCAAGAGGCCAAAGGCGGTCCCATGCGGCCCCGGGGTCTGGCTGGTCCGTTTCACGCCCGCGACCAGGATGCTGGGCCGGCGCTGGGCGATCGACTCCTCGATCGCTTCGGCCGGGCTGCCGTCCTTCACCAGGCACTCGATCCACAGTTTCGGGTCCGCCTCGACGCCAAACTCCCGCAGCGGGTTCGTGCATGGATCCGCCCCGGACGCGGCTTCGCATCCTCCACGCGCGTGGAGCACCAGGAGCGGCCGTTCGAAGGTCCGCGCCAGCGAACAGGCTGCGTCCACGGCCGCCGGCGCCGCCTCGTTCCGCTCCATCGCCAGCAGCACCGGCCCGCCCGGCGTTGGCCGGTTCGGACCCGCGTTCCAGTCCGCCGCCACCGCCAGAACCGGGCACGGCGCCCGCCGCACCATCTGCTCGGCAATCGATCCCACCACTACCGGCCCGGCGCCCTGCCGGCCCTTGGTCCCAATCACGATCAGCCCTGCGCCGTACTGCCGGGCCACATCCACCAGCATCTGCGCCACGGCTCCCTGCCGGACCTCGGAGTGGCTGTGAATCCCGTCGCGAATCAGATCCTTTGCCAAGCCGTCCAGCACCGCCCGCGCGTCGGTTGTCAACCGGTCGAGCACCTCTTCGGGGATCGCATCCACGGCGGCGTAGTCCATCGGGTCTACCCCGTGCGCCAGCACCACCCGCGCCCCGTAGGCTCCGGCAAGCTTGCGCGCGTATTCCAGGGCCGCCTCCGACTGACCGCCCAGGTCCGTCGCCACCACAATCGTCTTCAGTCCGCTCGCAAAACTCATCGGATCCTCCACTCCCAATCTCTTCTCTTTTCTTTCCATTGGATTCCGAGTGTGCGCCCTCGGCGCCACCTGGGGCAGTGACCACTTTCACCCCCCGGTGTGATTCAAATCACCCGGCTCCCTTTACGTCTCCCTTCGTGAAACCATCCCGTATCGCCCTGCCGCGGTCGCCGAGCCACGCCTTAGATTGAACAGACCGGCTCGCAGAGAGGCCGCACCAGCCCTTAAGCTGCGCCAACTCCCGATTTATTTTGTTGGAAATTCCTCGGGGCCAGAGCTATGCTGGTTCAACTCTTTCCCTCGGGATTCACAATTGCCTGGCAAGGGAGGCGGCCTCGAATGTCCACGCCGATAGAGCGTCTCGTCGTGCTCATGCTCGAGAATCGCTCCTTCGACCATCTCCTCGGCTTTCTCAAGCGCGACAATGCTGCCATCAACGGTCTCACCGGCACCGAGACCAACCCGCCGGCCGATGACAGCCGCCCGCAAGTTCAAGTGAGCGACCTGGCGGGAGATGTCGGGGACCTCGATCCCGACCCCGGGCACGATTTCAACGATGTCACCATCCAGATATTCGGGTCGCTCGATACCGCGCAGCCGGCCGACATGAGCGGCTTTGTCGGCGACTATGCCCGCATCAGCAATAACCCGATCCACGGCGAGAACATCATGCGGTGTTTCAAGCCGCAGACCCTTCCCGTTCTCTCTACCCTTGCGCAGCAATATGGGGTGTGCGACCGCTGGTTTTCGTCGGTTCCGGGTTCCACGATACCGAACCGCATGTTCGTTCACGGGGCCAGTTCGGCGGGCTCCGTTACCCAGGATGCGATCGTGGCGCCCTTTCTTCTGCACACGATCTTCGAGAGCTTCGGACCGAATACCATTCACACCTACAAGATCTACACCTCGGGTTCGTCGATCCTGCTGGCCAACAAATATCAGGTGCAGCACCAGGCGAAGTTCGCCGACTACAGCCAGTTCGAGTCCGATGCTCTGAACGGAAATCTTCCCGCGTACACCTTCATTGAACCGAGATACGACGATGACGACGCCGGCAACTTCGCCAACAGCCAGCATCCCGACTTTCCCGTAGACCGGGGCGAAGGATTGATCGCGGATGTCTATAACATCCTCACCAAAAGCCCGAGGTGGAAGAGCACCCTCCTGCTGATCCTCTATGACGAACATGGAGGCATCTACGACCACGTTGTCCCGCCCAGCGTGCAGTGCAGCCCGGAGAACGCCCACCTGCCGGTGCCGTCTTCGGGACCGCCCTTCAACTTCGATTTCAGCCGTCTCGGCGTAAGGGTTCCCGCAGTATTCGTCTCGCCCTGCATTCCAGCCGGCACGGTGATCAACGATCGGGATTACGAGCACTCGTCGGTTGTGGCCACGGTCCGCAAATTGTTTTGCCCGGACACCGCTCCGCTCACCTGGCGCGAGGCTCAGGCAGCGACATTCGAGAATGTGCTTTCGCTCGAAGGAAGCGACATCCGAAACGATGTGGTCAACCTGCCGCCGCCCGTCGTCTCACCCGGAGTTGTCGATATCAGCGCCGCGGAGGAGCATCGAAGCCCAACGGATTTGTCAGCGCTGATAGCCAGGGCAATGCACTACTCTCTGCAACAGCGGGGGATCGCTTCCCCGGTAGATCCAAGCACGCTGACCACAGCCAGCCAGGTTGCCGCGTATCTCCGGCAGGCGAATCAGCTCTCTTTGAATCCGCCGGGAGCCCAGCCATGAGACCGATGCGAGTGGTTCTCAGTTATGCCGCAGCCGCGGCGATCTTGTGCGCACTCCCCACACGCGCGCAGGACCGGGCCAACTGCCTGAAGCTCAACGGCCACCCCAAGCTGATCACAGACTGCGTCGAAGCGCTCTTCTCGCAGGATCCCATCCACCTCACTTTCTCCAGCCTTCCTCCAGGGAACGGCATGGCTCTGGGGGTTGTTCTGGATCAGCCGCGCCACTATCTGACGACCTTCACGCCCCCTCAGGACTCCGTCTTCAGCTCCGATCCCACCAAGCGGCAGGGGTTCTTCGAACCCCAGGCGTCGCTGGGGCTGGTCGATGCGCAGCTCGCGTTCGTGGGATCGACCAACCTGAGCTGGGTGGCCACCGGCTCGATCTCCTGGCTGCCCGCAGCCTACATCTCAGGCAGCAGAAAAGACATCCACGGCGTGACCCACGATTGCAACAAGTTGGGCGTTCTTTGCACGCGCGATGTGCTGGCGCTGCACTTCGAAGGAACTCATCAGCAACTGAACACGATCTCCTTCTACGGGCTTGGACCTGACTCTTTCTCTCTCAAGCACACCTTTGCCCAGAACAACACGTATGGGGCCGCATCCGCCTCTTTGCCTCTCTTCGACTGGCTCGCTGTCGGTGGCGGGCTGCAGGTTGAGGGCACCGACCTTCCCGCAGAGTCCGATCCGCTGGCGGTGTCCAATGCTTTCACTGCCGCCGGGCTTCCGGGTCTCGGGACGCAGCCCACGTATCTTCACTCCCAGATCGGCTTTTCCACGCGTCCGGTCTTTGACTGGAATGCGATTACGAACGACCCCGACGACAATCAAAGCGGACCGCTGATGAAGAAGAACCTCCTGTTCACGCTGAGCAACGGCGTGAGTTATCACTGGTACAGCGCGGTTGGGAAGCCGCAATACAGTTTCCAGCAGTTCGTGTTCAATGGCGATGAGACCATCCAGCTCGGTTCCAACGTGCGCCGGGTGGTGTACGCGCACAACGCAGGGGGAGCGATCGAGAGGGTCTTCTACGGGCTGCTCCGCCGCGCCTGCGGGGAGACCGACAGCCTTGCCGGATATAAAGATCCGGTCCTGCTGAAGGTCACCGATCAGTGCAATTACGGCAGGCTGGATCTGCGCTCTTATGTCATCGCGTCCCGAAGCAGCGGTCTCTCCGCGATACCGTTTTACATGGAGCCGACGGTGGGCGGTTCCGACATCGATTCGCGGGTCAGTCTGCGCGGTTTCCCCGACTATCGCTTCCGTGACCGGGACGCAACATTCGCGCAGGTCGAATACTCCGTGCCCATCCACGACCCGGTGGGCCTGCTGGCGTTTTACGATGCGGGTACGGTGGGACCGAACTTCCAGAGCCTGTCGTTTGCGCATCTGCGGCAAGACGGCGGTCTGGGCGCGATTTTCAGACTCCAGGGCCAGACTGTGGGACAGGCCTATATCGCGTGGGGCGCCGGCCATGGAGCCACACTCGGCTATAACCTCACCAAGCAGTTCTAGAGGCGGCTCTGACCCGCCGAAGACAGGCGACAGCAAAGACGCTTTGCTCTACGCGCTTCTCGCCGCCGCATGATACTCGCGGCGAATCTGGTCGATATCGACGCTGGGCCGCGGGTAGCTCATCTTCAGGCTCTCGAGGTGCTCCACGACGATGCGCGCGATGGCGAGGTTGCGGAACCATTTGTGATTGGCGGGAATAACGAACCAGGGCGCATGGGTGGTGCTGCAGCGCGCGAGCGCGTCTTCGTAGGCAGCCTCGTAGCCGTCCCAGTACGCACGTTCCCTGTAGTCGGCCTCACTGATCTTCCAGTGTTTGGCCGGGTCGTCAAGACGCTCCTTGAAGCGCTTGAGCTGTTCGTCCCGGGAGATGTGCAGATAGAACTTGAGGATGTGGGTGTCATGCTGGGCGAGCATCTTCTCAAAGTCGTTGATCTGACCGTAGCGGCGCGACCAGGTCTCCTTGGGAACGAGGTTGTGCACGCGAACCACCAGGACATCCTCGTAGTGCGACCGGTTGAAGATGACCACCTCGCCCTTTTCCGGCGCGGCTTTGTGGGCGCGCCAGAGAAAGTCGTGGGCCAGCTCCTCGGCGGAGGGCTGCTTGAAGGCCGCCACGCGGCAGCCCTGGGGGTTCATGGCGCCCAGAACGTGGTTGATGGCGCCGTCTTTGCCTCCGGTGTCGAGAGCCTGCAGGCAGATGAGCAGCGAGTGCCTGCGCTCGGCGTATAGAAGGTCCTGCAGTTCGCGCAGCTTTTGCTGGTAGTGGGCGATCTCGTCAGACGCGGATTCGTGGCTGGCGTGACCGTCTTTGAAGGAGGGATCGATCTCCTTGAGCTTGACCTTGCTTCCCGGAGCGACCTTGAAACGCTCGAGATAGTTCATTTCCGTTCTCCATTCATCGACGCCCATAAAATCCGACAGAAGACCGCGTGGACGCAGCGCTGCCCGGCGAAGTCCGCTGGGACCGGCGCCGGCCCGCCGTCAGACGCTGATCACCGGGCACGGCGACTCGCGAATGACAGTGTAGAGATGCGACCAGACACGCGAGACACTGGCGCGAGCGTGCCCGCGGCCCACGATCACCAGGTCGGCAGCCTCGTCGATGGCAGTCTGGCGGATGCCTTCGGGCCAGTCCGCGGCCAGGATGCGCACGTGGCAATCCACGGCCGCTCCTACGCCTTGAATCTCGCGGAAGGCGCGATCGAGGGCCGCGGCCGATGCTTCGCGATCGCCTCGCTCGTCCTCTGCGGCAACGTGCAACAGGCACACATGCGCGCCATAGGCGCGGGCAAGCTGGGCCGCCAGGCGCAGGGTTGCCTCGGATTCCGCGTCGAGCCGGACCGCGCAGAGGATCGACCGGCACTCCCCGGATGCAGCCAGGGCCGCGTGCGGCTGGTGGGCACTGGTCAGCACGGGGCAGTCGATATCGTGCAGCACCTTGGCGGCGACCGATCCCAGGAGCATACGGCGGAATCGGCCCAGTCCACGCGTAGGGAGCGCGACCAGGTCCGGCGACTCGCATTTGACCGCCCATTCGATGGCCCGCGCCGGATCTCCGTCCACCGTCAAGGTGGTGTGCGCAATGTGCTGAAACCTGGCGTGCGCGAACTCCTCGAGGCCGCGTTCGCGTTCCTTTCGCAACTCCTGAATGGCCGGAAGGTAGGGGACAGCTTCAGGAGGCGCCTCGAGCGGCTCGGCCATGCGCGGACCGATGTCGAGATCGTGGACGAGGTTGAATGCATTGAGAACCGTCACTATGGCATCGAACTTTTTAGCCAGCGCGGCGACGGCGGGGGCCATCGCGTCTGCGGCTTCAGAAAAATCGTACGGAAAGAGAATTCTGTCAAATGGCTGCATAAGCCGCGTCTCTTCGATCCGCTGTTCCGGCCTGGCTGAATGCGTGGGGCCAGGGCTTGAGCAACATATCGCAGGATGACGAACCCACCGATTCTAGCACCGGCGGAAACCCGCGCCAGTGACGGCGCGGAACTCTGTTCCCTGCGCCTCGACGTCAAAGCCCGCAAGGGGTTTGGATGCCAGTCCTGCGCACCGGGTTCTATAGTAGGAATTGACGGCGCTCCTCGCGGCGGGCCGCGGCAGAGTGTGCCGGCCAACGTGGAGGAGCGAGCAGCCGCTGCGGCGGAGCCCACAGACAAAGAAGCGCGAGTCATTTGCATCTTTGTTGGAAGGGGTGAAAAATGCTGCACGATCTCAATTCCCTGATCGATACCCCTGTTGCAGCTTCCGACGGCGCCACCGGCCCGGTTCGCGACTTTCTCTTCGACGATCGGTCATGGGAGGTGCGCCACTTGGTGGTGGAGGTCGGAAACTGGCTTCAGAGGCGCGATGTCATTCTTCCTTTCACAGCGCTTGCACCACCGGACTGGGCCAGGGGGGTGTGCCACGTTCGCCTGACAAAGGAGCAGATCCGCAACAGTCCCGATACCGATACCGAACAACCGGTATCGCGGCAGCAGGAGCTCGCCATGCGCACGTATTTCGGCTCGCTGTCCTGCTGGATGGACAGCGGAATGGGCATGTCGTTCGTTCCGGTCGGGGTCCGGTATCCCGTGAAGGCAGCCTGGGACCCTCACCTGCGCAGCGCCCGGCATATTCTGGGCTACACGGTGTGGGCGATCGACGGAGATCTGGGGCGTCTCGAGGGGCTTGTCCTGGATGAGGCGCGATGGCATCTGAGCTATCTCGACGTAAAGGCGGGCGCATGGCAGCGGGAGCGCAGGATACTGGTTCCCACGGGCTGGGTCGAGTCGATCTCCTGGCCCGGGTTCCGCATCTATTTGAACCATCGTCAAGTCAGCGTCTAAGGCGGTTCTCGAATGAACATGCGGCGATTTTGCCGGCTTTCGAGTGGCACGTTCTCAAGGAAAAAGCCGCTTAGCCATCGCGCTTCGCCCGACGCCCATCAGAGAACCGCTAAAGCCGCCGCGATCCGGTCACGCGGACGTCCGGATCGGTGCGTCGCGAGAGCCCGGCCGACGGCGATAAAATGCGAATCGCGATCGAAGTGCGCACCGCTCCAGGCGCGCTATACGGGGTCTTGCGTGTGTGATGCGGCGGGGTTGCCGCGCATTCGCTGACCCAAGAGAGGTACAACAGGAACGTGCGGACCGGAGATAATCCGCGGCTCCTCATCGATTCGGTTGTGCTGGGAGTCGTGGGCGGACTGAGCGCCCAACTCTTCATGTGGCTGCTGGGTGTGGCCAACCAGGTGTTTCTGGTCTGGCTCGCTGGTTACCGTGCGCCGGGGCTAGCCTCAGAGGGGCACGCTCTGCAGCAGTCGATAGGCCCGCACGGCATGTGGCTGGTGCCGCTGGCGACCACGATTGGGGGCTTGATTGCAGGCGCGCTGGTGTATGGGCTGGCGCCCGAAACCGAGGGCCACGGCACCGATACGGTGGTGAAGGCGCTGCACTGGACGGGCGGCAAACTGCGTCCTCGCGTGACCCCGGTGAAGATGCTGGCCTCGGCGATCACGATCGGCTCCGGCGGATCGGCCGGCCGCGAAGGCCCTACCGCGCTGATCGCGGCCGGCTTCGGCTCCATCTACGCCGACCTGCTGCACCGGCCGGTACACGAGCGGCGCCTGCTGGTGCTGATGGGCATGGCTGCCGGCCTCTCCGCCATCTTCCGGTCGCCCATTGGCACCGCTCTGTTTGCCGTGGAGGTGCTCTACAGCAGCATGGAGTTCGAGGCCGAGGCGCTGCTCTATTGCATGCTGGCGGCGATCGTGGCTTACGTCGTCAACGGCTGCTTCGTCGGCTGGCAACCCCTGTTCCGCGTTCCCCCGCAGACCGCCTCACTGCATCTTGCCGGCTACGGATGGTACATCGCGCTCGGTCTGGCCAGCGGCGTTGCAGGGACGGTCTTGCCGGAGACGTTCTATCGCATTCGCGACGGCTTTCTGGCACTGGGAATACCTTCGTGGACGAAGCCGGCCTTGGGCGGCCTGCTGGTGGGCCTGGTGGCCGTGCGCCTGCCCCAGGTGCTGGGCGGGGGCTACGGATGGATCCAGGAAGCGATCAATGGCCAGCTCGCGTTGCATCTGCTGCTGGTGCTGTTCGTGGCCAAGATGGTGGCCCTGGCGCTGACGGTCTCTTCGGGCGGCTCAGGAGGCGTGTTTGCGCCCAGCCTGTACGTGGGAGCCATGCTGGGCGGGGTCTTTGCCGTGCTCGCGCATCTGCCGCCGGCGGGCATGGTGGTCATCGGGATGTGCGCGGTCTTTGGCGGTGCGGCGCGGGTTCCCATTGCCACATTGCTCATGGTGGTCGAGATGACGGGCGGTTACCAGCTCCTGGTTCCGGCCGCGCTGGCCGTCATGATCAGTTTCCTGTTGCAGTCGCGTCTGTCTTCGTTCTGCAAATACGACAGCCTGTACGAGGGCCAGGTGGCCGGGCGACTGGATTCGCCGGCTCATCGTGCCGAGCATGTGCAGCTCGCTCTCCAGCTGCTCGATCAGGGCAAGGTCAAGCTCCCGCCCGGGCTCACGCATCTGCATCTGGCCGCGCTGCTGCAGTCCGGCATGGCCTTCGACCTGCCCGATGGTCTGCAGCTCATCTCGGGCGCGTTGCGGCCCGAGAGCTCATGGGTGGGCAAATCCATTGCCGCGTGCGATATCGGCGCGATCGACCCCCAGACCCGCCTGGTAGCCATCCTGCGCGGCATGTCGGCCATCGTGCCTCATCCCAACACCGTGCTGCAGCCCGGGGACCGGTTGCTCATCCTGGCGCCGCAGGCGGCTCGTCTGAAGCTGGCGACGCATCTGATCTCCCCATCCACGCTCGAATAGAGCGTCTCCGGCTTACCCGGGAGCCGCCCGAAAGGCGTTTTACAATCGCGCTATGCACGAAGTGACGGTGTATTCGCGCAAGGGATGTCATCTCTGCGATGTGGTCAAGGAAACGCTTGTCGAGCTTCAGGGCAGAGCCGATTTTCAATGGCGCGAGGTGGACATCGATGCCGACCCCGAACTGCGGCAGAAGTACAACGACGAGGTGCCAGTGGTCTTCATCGATGGACGCAAGGCATTCAAGTACCGCATGGATGGGCACGCGTTTCTGCGTGTATTGGCAAGGAGAGAGTAGAACAGGGGCGCGCGGGTGACTTCTTTGCTCTGCAATGGATCAGGAATCGGGTCCCGGTCTTGCCCTGGTTTTCGAATCATCCCCCATGCGGGGTCATTATCCTCTCCGCGCTTTGGGTCGGAATCGACGGCTCTCTTTGCGTCCGCCTGCCCGTCAGGGAGGGGTAAGCGGCGCGCGGTGCAGTGGGAAGTCGACCTCGAAGCCGACCTGGCCGCCGACCCTGGGGCTGGCAATATGGCTGCCGCCCAGCATGGCAAAGGTCACCGCAAAGCGCTCGGTGACCTGGTACCAGCCCCCGCCCAGGCCCTGAAGCTGGTCTTTGCCCAGGCTGTGGTTGTCGGCAACGGCGCCATAGGCTTCGGCTCCGAGCGTAAGGTGCGGGCTGAGGTCGTGCGTGAGCGAGAGGCCGCCGGTGTAAACGTGGCCGCGGGTGTTCTGAGTGCCCAGGACACCGGTGCTGGTGTTGCCGGCGAAGAGGAAACCGAAGTTGGCATTGATTCGGGTCTTGTCAGAGAGCGGCTCCTCGGCGATCCAGTTCAGCCAGTAGTCGGTGAGGCCGGAACCGAGCTGCTCCTGAACATCCCCGGTGGGGAACTCGATGTAGAGGCTGGCGGAGAGGGCCGGGGCGCTCCGCGGGCGGGCGGCCTTGCGGAAGTTCCACTTGATGCCCATGTCGGTGTCACCGGGTCCATTCGAGGTCTCGGCCCCGGGGGCGCGGTAGATGGAGAGGTAGGGTGCGTCGAGGTCGAGCTCGAGGCCGTGGGGCAGACCGTAGTTGAACTTGTAATTGAAGGTGTTCTGGCGGAGATCGGGAAACTGGGCGGACTGGAGGCCGTCGAATTCGTCGAAGACCTCCAGGTGCAGGGTTCTATCGGCGGTCACGTCGGCGTTGTCGGTGTAAAAGGGCATCTGAGCCCGCACCAGCCCTGCGCTCCCGATTGCGCACAACATCGAAAGGATGATTCGGCTCAAGGGGCTCATATGGAGATATTCTCGCGGCAGATCAGAAGCCCTCGAGGACGTCGGCCACGAGCTGGCGGGCGAAGTCGCGGGCGAGGCGCTGCACGGCGGCGGGGTCTTCCTGCAGAAACGTGGGCAGGACGGTGGTGGATTGATACTGCTGGCGAAAGACGTAGCTGGGGTTGCGATAGAGGACGTGTCCGTCGCGGCCGGTGAGGGTGACGGAGAGGACGATGGTGACGAGAAAGCTGGAGGACTGCTGGGTGGAGGAGTTGTAGGTGAGAGGCGTGACGGCTTCCTTAAGAAGGACGCCGCGGAGGGTGGCGCCGGCATCCGGATCGGCCTGGGGAACGACGCGATAGCGGGTGCGGGCGGCGAACTCGCGGATGACGGCGCCGGTCAGTACGGTCTCTGTGCCGTAGGTGTTGGTCTGGTTCGAAAAGAGAGGGACGGCGAGGGTAGTGAGGTCAGGGGGGAGGTGGGTGGCGGCGCCAAGGGTGTGATAGCCGCATCCGGCAAGGCCGAGGACGACGGCCAGGGGCACGAGGGCGAACAGGCGCATGACTCAATGTTAGCGCGGGGACGGTGGACGGAGCGGCTTGCGGAAGTGGACGCAACGGTCGACCACCTCGAAGCCCAGGGCCCGGTGGGCGTGGTGCGACGGGGAATTGTCGATGAGAGCGTCGGAGGCGATCTCAAGGCAGCCGCAGGCGCGGCTCCAGTCTTCTGCAGCGTGCATGAGGGCGCGGCCGACGCCGCGGCCGCGGTGCTGCTCCAGAACAAACCAGCCCTCGATGAAACCGACAGGTTGGGCGGTATCGCAGCCGTCGGCGTGGGAGCGGAGGCCGACTTCGAGAAATCCGATGAGGGCGCCGGCGTCGTCGTGCGCGACGAAGACGGCGGCGGGGAGGGTTCCGTTCATGCCGGTCGCGAGCGAGGTGGCGAGCTCAGCTCGGTGTTCTTCGACGGAGCCCTCCGGCCAGAGGAGCACGCAAAGGGCGGCGAGCTGGCTCAGGTCTGCGTGCTGCGCAGGCCGGATGTGGATCATGGCACGCTCTCCATCGGGCGACTTAAGCAGTTTTAGGTCCAGGCGGTGGCCATCTGGCCCATGCCCGGGGATGGGAGGGCGAGGCCGTCGGCGCGGGCGGCAAAGTAGAGGGCGTTGAGGGCGTCGGCGTCGTGGTGCTCGAAGGAGCGGAAACCGGCGCGGCAGAACTCGGCGCTGAGATCTTCCGGCGTGAAGAAGAGGCGAAAGGGTTCGCCGGCGGCGGCGACACGGTCGGCGAGACGCTCAAAGGCGATGCGGCGGACGAGGCCGAAGGAAGCAGGCGAGAGACTGTAGTCGAAGCTCACGCCGCTCGAGGCGGGAAGGGCGGCGATGAAGGCGAGTGTGGCGCGGAAGGCTTCAATGGAGAGATAGGGGACGACGCCGAGCCAGGCGAAGAAGGCGGGGGCTTGCGCATCGAAGCCAGCCTGGGCGAGAGCGGCGGCGAGGGCCTGGGCCTCGAAGTCGATGGGGACGAAGGTGAGGCTGGGGGGCGCGGCGACGGCGGCTTCGGCGAGGAGGGCGCGCTTCCAGTCCTGAGTGGCGGGAAAGTCGACTTCGAAGACGCGAAGTCGGGGAAAGGGGTTGCGGTAGGCGAAGGTGTCGAGGCCGGCGCCGAGGAGGACGTACTGTGCGACGCCGCGCGCGACGGATTGGGCGAGGCGGTCCTCGGCGTAGCGGCTGCGGGCAGCCATGAAGGCGCGGAAGGAGCGGGCGAAGCGGGTGGCTTCGCTGGCGGGGTCGTAAGCAAAGCTGGAACCGAGGAGGGGGATGGCAATGGGGTCCTCGAGGACGGGAGGCCGGTCGAGAGCCTGATGGACGGCGCGGTGCAGCGCCACGCGAAAAGCGGTTTTGCTGGCGCTGCCCGGCTCCATATCGGCCAGTTTAAATTACGGCGAATCACAGCGGTGCCGATGGGCGAACCCGTACCATAAAGCCCATGGGATGGATCGGATGGGCGTTGCTCGCGGCGGTATTTGCGGCGGCCACGGCGCTGCTGACCAAGCTGGGCGTGGCGCACGTGGACTCGAATCTGGCCACGGCGCTGCGAACGAGCGTGGTGGTGGTGTTCACGTGGGCGATCGCACTGGCGCTGGGCAAACACGGCGAGATCCGGTCGCTGGACCGGCGTACGGTGTTTTTTCTCACGGCGGCGGGGCTGGCGACGGGGCTCTCGTGGCTGTGCTACTTCAGGGCGCTGCAACTGGGGCCGGTGTCGCGTGTGGCTCCGCTGGATAAGCTGAGCGTGCCGCTGGTGATGGTTGTTGCGTGGATGCTGCTGGGCGAGAAGCTGACGCTGACGGAGATCGCGGGAGG
>DATJMU010000045.1:0-8584 GCA_035508555.1 Occallatibacter sp.
GGCCGAGATGCTCAAGGGCGGCGTCATTATGGACGTGATGAACGTTGAGCAGGCGCGCATCGCCGAGGAGGCCGGCGCCGCCTCCGTCATGGCCCTCGAGCGCGTCCCCGCCATGATCCGCGCCGAGGGCGGCGTGGCCCGCATGGCCAAGCCTGCGCTCATCAAGCAGATCATGCAGGCCGTCTCGATTCCGGTCATGGCCAAGGCCCGCATCGGCCACTTCGCCGAGGCCCAGATCCTGCAGGAGATCGGCGTCGACTTCATCGACGAGAGCGAGGTCCTCACGCCCGCCGACGAGGTCCACCACATCGATAAACATGCCTTCACGACCCCGTTCGTCTGCGGCGCCCGCAACCTGGGCGAGGCTCTGCGCCGCATCGCCGAGGGCGCGGCCATGATCCGGACCAAGGGAGAAGCCGGCACCGGCGACGTGGTCCACGCCGTCCAGCACATGCGTCAGATCGTGAAAGAGATGAAGGCGCTCACCGTGCTCACCGAGCAGGAGCTTTACGCCGCCGCCAAGGAGCACCAGGCCCCCTACGAGCTCATCCGCATGGTCGCCCAGGCCGGCAAGCTGCCCGTACCCAACTTTTCGGCGGGCGGCATCGCCACGCCGGCCGACGCGGCCCTCATGATGCAGCTAGGCGCCGAGGCCATCTTTGTCGGTTCGGGAATCTTCATGAAAGAGCGCGCCACCCCGCTCAACGTCGAGAGCGATCCCAAGGAGCGCGAAGAGGCCGTCAGCCGGGCCAAGGCCATCGTGGTCGCCACCACCCACTACAACGACCCCAAGGTCCTCGCAGAGGTCAGTGAGCAGGTCACCGGCACCATGAAGGGCTTGGCAGCCGCCGCCATTGAGGAAGCGCATTTGCTGCAGACGAGGGGCTGGTAGGAGTCGTCGGACGCGGGATGGAACAACCTAGGAGCGGAAGTTGACAGCAGCCAACTTGGGGCCCCGTATCGGCATCCTCGCCCTTCAGGGTGACTACGACGCCCACGCCGCCGCACTTACCGAGGCTGGCGCCATGCCATCACTGGTCAAAACCGCCGAAGACCTCGGCCTCGACGACCCGGCCCCTGGTAATCAATCCCCTGACGCTACGTCTCTCGACGGTCTCATCCTCCCTGGTGGCGAATCCACCACCATGCTCAAGTTTCTCGAAAGCCGAGGGCTCTTTCACGCCTTGAAAGATTTCTGTGGCAGCAAGCCCGTCTTTGGCACCTGCGCCGGTGCCATTCTGCTCGCCCGCGAAGTGCGCCACCCCCACCAGCGCAGCCTTGGAGTTCTCGATGCTGTCGTCGAGCGCAACGCCTACGGCCGCCAGATCGACTCCACTATCCTCGCCGCCGAGACTTCCCTTCCCGGCGGCCCGCTGGAGATGGTCTTTATCCGCGCACCTCGGTTCGCTGCCATCGGCCCTGGGGTTGAAGCGCTCGCTTTCCGTGACGGCGCCCCCACCCTGGTGCGCCAGGGAAAGGTCATGGCTGCCACCTTTCATCCCGAGCTCAGCCAGGACCGCCGTGTCCATCGCCTGTTTGTGGAACTCGTTGCGGCCGAACCCCCTGCCTGACCGCGCCCGCCCCCTGCAGCCGCCGACGTCCTTTCACAAGATGAAATATTTCGTAGTTTTCCCGGCCCCTCCCTTGCGATTCTGGGTGCGTCCAACCAAAAGTGGGAGTAACCTGTTCCCACCAGAGGTTGCGATGCCCTCCATCTTCACGCCCGCGCCACCAGAAACGGAACGTAAGTCGCCAGGTACCGGCGGCAAGCCGCCCGTGGACCGCCGACCCACCGGCGGCGGCGGCGGTGGAGGCGATGACGACTGGCGACAGCCCAATCGCAGCCCTCGCGAAGCCCTCTATCGCACGCGCGCCTTCGTCTTCTGCGCCCTGGCCGGCGATATGATGTTCTTCGTCACCCTCGTGGCCATGTTCTACGCCCGCCAGGCGGGCACGCACATGGACCCGGCCACCCTCCAGCAGATCGGTGACTGGCACCCTATCCTGCTGCCGCCCATCCTCTTTCTCAACACCGCCGTCCTTCTGCTCAGCAGCCTTACCGTCGAGCTCGCCCGCCGTCACATCTTCCGTGAGATCGACGTCATGGAGGAGTGGCTGGGCCTCGGCCAGCCGGCCCTCCGCCGCACCCTCCCCTGGCTCGGCGCCACTCTCGTTCTCGGCCTCCTCTTTCTCTGGGGCCAGTGGACGGCCTGGCAGCAGCTTACGGCGCAGGGCTTCGCCTTCAATCGCTGGTCCACCCCGGCCAGCTACTTCTTCTATGTCATCACCGGCCTCCACGCCGCCCACCTCGTCCTCGGCGTCCTCGCGCTCGTAGCCTGTCTCTGCTGTCTCGGCCGCCTCCGCCACATGCAGCAGCGTCAGATCGCCGTCGACGCCGCCGCCTGGTTCTGGCATGCGATGGGTCTGGCCTGGATAGTTCTCTTCGCCGTCCTTCGCTTCGGCCAGTAGCTGCGCGCTCGCTGCCGCTGCCCGACATCTCGTCTCTCGGAGGATGCTGGGCGGGTCTGTCCCGTCTCTTTCGCCCAAAACAAACTCAGGATCGGTGCATCCCTGAGCTGCATCGATTGAGTTGCCGCGACCAACCAGGATCCTCAGCGGCAGGTCTTCGTCGCTGACGTGAGACCACCAGGAAGCGACGATCTTGGGATACCCCGCGACCTGCGCACTGGAATCGGTCACACCATCTTGACCAAATGAATGTTGCGGCTGGATGAAGAGCCGCCAGAGTGGATGCCACCACGCATCTCGCTTTCCTTCACCGCCTCGTCCACGGAAAACTCTCCCCACGCCTCCGGTTAAATTGGAGAGATGGATCGCAGCCCTGCCAAATGGAAGCTCGAGTTGCGCGCCATGGTCGACCTCGCCGTCCCCGTCGTCCTCAGCGAACTCGGCTGGATGCTCCAGGGCGTCGTCGACACCATCATGGTCGGCAAGCTCGGCCCGGCCGCCATCGGCGCTGTCGCCCTCGGCAACGCCGTCTGCTACACACCTTCCCTCTTTGGTGTCGGACTCCTGCTCGGCCTCGACACCCTCGTCGCCCAGTCTTACGGTCGCCGCGATCACGACGAGTGCCACCGGTGGCTCGCCCAAGGCGTCTATCTCGCCGTCATCGCCACCCTCCCCGTCATGGCGCTGCTCTTCGCGGCCAGCTTTGCCTTCACGCATTTCGGCATCGCCCTCGCCGTTGCGGCGCCCTCCGGCGGATACCTCCGGCTCCTTCTCTGGGGCACGCTGCCGCTGCTCCTGTACTCGGCCGCGCGCCGTTATCTCCAGGCCGTCGGTCAGGTCCGCGCCGTGACCGTCACTTATATTCTCGCGAACCTCACCAACTGGTTCGGCAACTGGGTCTTCATCTACGGCAAGCTGGGCGCGCCTGCCATGGGCGTCCGCGGATCGGCTCTCTCCACCGTCGCCTCGCGCATTCTTATGGCCGCCATGCTCCTCGCCTTTGCCTGGCGTTACGAGCGCCGTCGCGGCCATCCGCTCTTCCGGCACTGGGCCGGCCCCAGCTTCGAGCGCCTCCGCGGCCTCATCCGTCTCGGCGGTCCCGCCGGTGGCCAGATCCTCCTCGAAGTCAGCGCCTGGAATCTCGCCACCGTCTCCGCTGGATGGCTCACGCCCGTCGCCCTGGCCACCCACTCCATCGCCCTCAACTACGCCAGCATGTCCTACATGGTGCCCCTCGGCATCTCATCGGCCGCCGCCATCGCCGTCGGCCACGCCGTCGGCGCCCTGGACCCTGCCCGAGCCCGCCGCGCCGGATGGCTCGCCCTCGGTCTCGGCGTCAGCTTCATGCTTGTCGCCGCCTGCGTCTTCCTCCTCGCGCCTCGCCCGCTCATCGCCCTCTACACCACCGACCCGCACGTCATGGCCATCGGCCCCGGCCTGCTCGCCATCGCCTCCGCCTTCCAGATCTTCGACGGCATCCAGACCGTCTCCACCGGGGCCCTCCGCGGCCTCGGTGAAACCCGCATCCCCATGTTCGCCAACCTGGTCGGTTACTGGTGTCTCGGCCTGCCCCTCGGCCTCAGCCTCTGCTTTGTCTTTCACTACGGCATTTACGGCCTCTGGATCGGCCTTACCCTGGCTCTCATCGTCATCGCCTCCATCCTCATCTTCCGCTGGCGCCGCGACTCCGCCCGCATCGCCGTCCCCGCTTGAATCGCTACCCGATGGGTTAGCGACAACCTTCCTGGGGCCGATTTGCGCCAGAGGGGTGGCGGCATGTCGGCCGCTCTCGACGCTCCTCGCTCCTGAAGCTTGGACAATTTGACCCTCAGCCCCCCGCCCTGATAACGTGAACGGGCTCGATTCTCTTCGAGTTGCCGCCGATACTCCCCTCGAGATTCAGCTTGCATTCCGTATAGCCTTCGAAGGTATCTTCGGAATGACCGCGACCGATCGTCTCGTACCTCCAACATCGACGAGGTCGCAGTACATGATTCCGGCTCCCTATGAAAACACTGATCGCCATCTTCCTGATGCTCGCATAGGCCCAGGGCGACCCAACGACCATCCTTGCCGATGGGATTCTTCAGTCAATCCAGAATGCCAACGTCGCTCTCGCCGGAGAAATTCTTCAAGTCACCCCCCGGGACGCCGCCATCCCGGTTAAGTTCGTCTTTGTCAACTGCCAAGGCATCGGCGTTCAATACCAGGGCAATCGGTGGTGGGTTCTTCCCATCAGCGCAACCGGCGCGCAGATCGAAGCGAATATCGCTCTGTGGGTTCTACCACTCGACGCTGCCTCGAAGAATCACTCCTGGCTTCTGGTGCTGCATGGCGGCAGCCTCAGCGCTGAATTGACAGGGGCGGGCCGCACGGTCACAGTCAACGCCCAGAGCGCCACGCTCACGCCGGCGGAGGCTCGCCCGCACAGTGATCCCATGGGTCACCGATTCTCGCTTCAGATTGCCGGTGGAACCGAATTGGAAGACGCCTTGGCCGCCTTCTACTGGGGCACCATGCTGCCGTCTGTCGTGGAGAAGACCATGGCGGCGACCTTCCCTTACAGCAGCGGCTATGTTCTCAGCACGCTGAATGTGGGCTCTTACGCGGGCTCCTACCCCGCTGTCGATCACGAATTCCAGATCCGGGGTCGCCTGGCGATGGGCTCGGAGATCGACCTCGACGTTGTGAAGCGGATGATTGAGCTTGATTTCAGGCTGATGAACTATGACCCGGAGCGTCTCTACCGTGTCCCCACATCGGTGCAGCTGGATGGGAGACGTAAATACCACGTGCGCAGAGACAGCCTGGACCGCCGTCAAAACGCGGCCATGTTTCCCGTCACCGGAAATATCGAACTCCTCGAGGAAGCCTGGGGCTATTACGAAGCTCGAAAGGATGCAGTCTGGCTGAGATCGAACATCGAGAATATCGAGCAAGCCGCTGGCTGGGTGCTCGCCAACACCGACCAGTATGGCCGCCTCTGGTCGGACGTCTATTACGAAGACCAGGTGATCAAGGACGGGCGCGTGACGCAGGCTCAGGCATTTGCTGCTCACGCCTTCGCCCTTCTGGCAGACATGGAGAGCCTCCTGGCCCGACCGGTCGCGTCGGCACAATTTGCCGCGGCTTCCAGCCGAATGGCCCGCGCGCTGATCGCGCCTCTTCCCCTGGGGTACTGGGACCCAAAGAATCAGCGCTTCGTCGACTGGGTTGACCGCAACGGCGCGGCTCACGAACACATCCATCTTCTCGCCAATGAGTTGCCCGTAACCTTCGGCTACGCGACGGCGGAGCAGGCCGCCGCCGTGCGGCGCTTAATCGACGCAGATGCCGCGCAGTTTGAGCGCTTCCCCAGCTTTGTCGCGGCCAACATTGCCGCATACGATCGATCCGAAATCGGCATCGCCGGGCCCTACGATCTCTGCGCCGCCGGCAGGTACTGGTACTGGGATGCGGCATTTCGTCAGTCGCAGAAACAAAATGCCATCCTGTTCGACCAGCTCAGGAGAGTAGCCGCGGAAGGCGCCAAGAGCGGTTATTTCATGGGCGAACGCTACGACATGGACTATGTCTATTACATCGATGGCAAAGACGCGCACGGAGCTCAAAAATACTACGAGTATCCGAATGTCTTCGCGGCCGTCCTCATCGCCAACTATCTGGGGCTCTCCGTTCCCGCGGATGCGGACGTATCCGTTGCGCCGCATCTCACCGGCGATGGCAGCGTGGAGTTCGCTGTCCCCGAATACGACCTGACTTACAGCTATAGCGAGAGCGGATTTGTGCTCAAGAATCTCTCCTCGAGAACCCGCCGCTTCAAAGTGGATCTGTCGGGCCTCGGCTTCGCCGCCGCACATTGCCAACTGGCCAGCACGTCTAGGAACGCGCTCGTCGGCCCGCATTCCACAGTGATCCTGTCGGCCCACGAAGATGCGCGCTGGACTCCACAGCGATGAGAGATGCCTGACGGGCGGCTGCCGCCCTGCCGCCCAGCCACAACGAGTTTGCCAATTCAACTCACCCCAGCTTGAGAGATGGCGGCGCCTGTTCCGGATCGGCGCCAAATGAGGTATTCGGATGCGGCCCCATCTTCACCACCATGTGCCCGCCTTCGGCGATCTCTGCATGGTGGAACCATGCCCGCTCCTGCAGCTGCCCGTTGAGCGTGAACGACTGCACGTACGCGTCCGCCGGATCGCTGCGCTTGACCTCGATCTCAAGTTGCCTGCCGCCCTGGAGCTCTACCACCGCATGATCCACCAGCGGCGAGCCAAGAATGTAAGTGCCGCTCACGGGATCGACCGCGTAGAAGCCGAGCGCCGACAGAACGTACCAGGCGGACATCTGGCCAACGTCCTCATTGCCCGCGATGCCGTCCGGCTTGTCGAAGTACATCGTGTCCATCAGCGAGCGCACCCGCGCCTGTGTCTTCCACGGTGCGCCGGCATACACGTACAGATAGGCGATGTGGTGCGACGGCTCGTTGCCATGCGCGTATTGGCCGACCATGCCGGCAATATCAGGAGGCGCGTTGGGCGGCAGCGTCGAAGGAACCGTGAAAAGCGCATCGAGTTTGGCAAGAAACGGCTCGCGCCCTCCAAAGAGTGCGATCGTTCCCGCCTCGTCGTGCATCGTCCCGAAGGTCGTCTGCCACGCGTTCGATTCCGTATAGTCGCGCCACCGGTCGCTATGGCCCAGGTCGATGGGATCAAAGGGGAGCGCCCACTCGCCATTTTCGAGCTTCGGCTGCATAAACCCGTTCGCCGGGTTGAAGTACCGCCGGTAGTTGGCCGAGCGGGTCCGCAGCATCGCCGCATCGTCATGCCGCCCCAGCTTTTCGGCCACATGCGAGATCGCCCAGTCGTTGTAGCCGTATTCAAAGGTCTTCGATACCGACTCCGGCTCGCGGTCGGCCGGGATGTAGCCGATGCGCCGGTAGTAGCCTAGCCCCTCGTAGTTCTCCCCAACTGCGCGGTGCATCATCAGCTGGTAAGCCTTTTCGGCGTCGATCCCCGTGAAGCCTTTGGCAATGGCTTCGCTGATCACGCTCGCCGAGTGATACCCCGTCATCGTGCCCGTCTCCGTTCCCTGTAGCGGCCAGACCGGCATTCCCGCGGGGCTCTGCTCCGCCATCCGGATCAGGCTGTTCACAAAGTCCGGTACGCGCTCGCTTTGGATCAGCGTGTAAGCCGGATGCGCGGCGCGGAACGTGTCCCACAGCGAAAACGTGGTGTGATTGTGTTCGTTCGCCGCCAGTTGGTGAATCTGACGGTCCATGCCCCGATACTGACCGTCCACGTCATCGAACAACTGCGGCCCCAGAGACATGTGATAAAGCGACGTATAAAAAATCCGCTTCTGCACAGGCGTAGCGAACTCCGCCTGAATGCGCGAAAGCTGCTCCCGCCACTTGCTCTGCGCTGCCGCACGCGTCTTCTCAAAATCCCAGTCCGGCTGCTCGGCGCGCAGGTTCTTCGCCGCGCCCTCCGCGCTCACACCGGAGATTCCCGTCCGCACATAGATCGCTTCGCCGGCCTGCGTCTTAAAGTGGAGGACGGCTTTCAGATCGTCGCCCTGCAGCTGGCCCGCGGTGCTCACCGGCTTTTCATAGGAGTAGAACTCGATGCTGGTTGGCTGTTTGGACACCTGCAATGTGAAATAACACTCACGGCCAAACCCCCACGCCCGCGTCACATGCCCGCCGGCCAGCGTGTCCGGCGCCACCTGTCGCAGCTCGGCCGAGTACACCGACGATCTGCCGTTGGTGAGATAGCTGTGGGCGAGATCGACGATCAGCCACGCATCCTCGCTCTCCGGGAACGTGTACTTGTGCAGTCCCGTACGTTCCGTCGACGTCAGCTCGGCGCGCACCTTGGGGTCCTTGAGCAAAACCGAATAGTAGCCGGGCTCGGCAATCTCATCATCGTGAGAAAAGCGCGAACGATAGCCTTGCTCGGGGTTCGAACGTGGACCCGGAACCAGCTTCGCGGGACCGACGCCGGGCATCACCAGAAAATCGAGGAGATCGCCGCAGCCGGTGCCGCTCAGATGCGTATGGCTGAAACCCATGATCGACGTATCGGAGATGTGATAGCCCGAGCACCAGTCCCAC
>DATJMU010000046.1:0-4493 GCA_035508555.1 Occallatibacter sp.
TACCTGGTGCTGGGCTACCCCTGGATCGGCGCCGTCAGCACCGACTACTCCGACCTGAACTACTGCAGGGAATTCAATCTGGTCGACCAGTGCGCAGCGCTCACCGCCCAGTTCAACCCCGTCCTCTTCGTCACCAAAGACACCCCGGAGACCTTCATCTATCACACCTTCGACGACCACACCGTTCCCATCCAGCAGAGCCTGGACTTCTTTCAGGCTCTGGTAAAGGCCGGCGTGCAGACCGAATACCACGTCTTTGCCCACGGCGGCCACGGCAGCGGGCTGGGCAAGGGCGATCCCGCCTTGGACGCGTGGCCCAGTCTGCTGGAAAACTGGCTCCGCGCCAGGGGTTTGTTGTCCCGGGATGAAGCCCTGATGGGCGTGGGCCATTGATTGGGGGGCTGAAGGGCGTCGCACCGGGGCGCCTTGAAAAAGCCCCCAAAATTAGAGGCGGGCAGGCGGCGATGGGAGTGGAAGGATTTCCCAAAGCCGACTGCCCGCTGGACCCTGGACCGGGTCTAGGTGGTAGCTTTAGTTTAGGCCTGTTCCCGGCGAAATCAAGGTTTTTTTTAAATAAATATTTTGCGGAGTGACAGCAGTCACAGGACGCGGTATGAAACCCTCCGGACGCGTTGACTTGCTCGATTTCCCCTGATACAAAAAGATGTTCCGCCCGAGAACCGAATCAGCCTCATGAAAGACCAGCAAGATCGGAGTAACGCGGCAAAGCCATGCAAGAGATCGTTCAACAGCTCGCAGCCCTGTTAGTGGGCGCGATCCCGACGGCTCTGCTGTTCATCATTCTGGTAATCGCCTACCAGATCCTGGTGCAGGGGCCGCTCTCGGCCACGCTCAAAGAGCGCTATGCGCGCACGGGCGGCGCCGTGGAAGAGGCTAATCGCGCCATTGCCCTCGCCGAGGCCAAAGCCGCCGAGTACGCCGAAAAGCTGCGCCTCGCGAAGGCGGAAGTCTACAAGATGCGCGAGCAGCGCATCCGCCAGTGGAACGCCGAGCGCGACGCCGCCCTCGACTCCGCGCGAAAAGCCGCCGGCGCCCGCGTAGCCGAGGCCCGGACAGCCCTGGACGCCGACGCCGACGCGGCGCGGCAAACCATTCAGTCCTCGGTAGTGGATCTGGCCGCGCAGGTGGTGCGCGCCGTGCTGCCGGCGGCCGCAGGAGGGGCGCGTTGAGAACTCTCCCCCTTGCCTCGCGGTCTTCCTTGAATAAGGTCTTCGGTTTGCTCCTCCTGGCGGTGCTGGCCGCCGGCCTGGGCCTTACGCCGCGGCCTGCGGTTGCGCAGTCGGCCGCGCCCGCCTCGTCTGCGGACACTGCTTCCTCCACTCCGGCCCAATCCGGCAGCCCGTCCGGCGAGTCGCACGAGCAGGAAGAGATGAAGGGCTTTCTCGAGTCCTCTACCGTACGCTCCATCGCCAGGGTGCTCCATCTCAACCTGACGGTGACCAAGTTTATATTTCTCGCCATCAACTTTGCCGTGCTCTTCTTTGCCCTGGCGATTCCGCTGGGCCGCATGTTGCCCAAGATGCTGCGCAAGCGCTCCGACGCCCTCCAGCACGGGATCGAGTCGGCGCGCAAGCTGACCCAGGACGCCAACGCGCGCCTGGCCGCCGTCGAAGCCCAGATGGCCAAACTCGGCGACGAGATCGAGAAGTTCCGCGGCCAGATGGAGGAAGAGCTCAAGGCCGACGAGGCGCGCATCAAGAGCGCGATCGAGGAAGAGAGTGCGCGCATTGTGGCCGCGGCCGAGCAGGAGATCGGAGCCGCCGCCGTCCAGGCCCGCCGCGGGCTGCGCAGGTTCGCCGCCGAACTGGCCATCGACCACGCCGCGCACCAGTTGGTGCTCACGCCCGAAACCGACCGCGCTCTCATCGCCGAGTTCGCCGAGGGCGTTACGCAGAACCACGCGGGCCTCAAAGGAGGGCAGAACTAGATGCCGGCCTTCGTCTCTCGCTACGCAACCGCCTTTCTCGAAGTGGTCACCGCCGCCAAGCTCGACACGGCCGCCATCGACCGTCAGTTCGCCGACTTTCTCGCCACCTGGGGCGGCAGCGCCGAATTGCGCGCGTTTTTCGCCAATCCGGCCGTCCCCGCCGCGCAAAAGGTTGCTTTTCTCGATACGCTGAATGGAAAGCTCGGCCTGCGCAAGGAGCTGCGCAACCTGCTCGCGGTCCTCATCGACAACGGCCGCATCGGTCACGTGAGCGAAGTAGCGCAGGCATACAAGCGTCTTCTGCAGGCGCAGTTGGGCATCCATCCCGCCGAGATCGTCACCGCCCGCGAGCTGAGCGCCGAAGAGCGCAATGCGCTGGCGGCGCAGGTGGCCAAACTGGCCGGCGGCCAAATCGACGCCAGCTTCAAACTCGACAAATCGATCCTCGGCGGCACAATCGTCCGCATCGGATCGACAGTTTACGACGGCTCCGTGCGCGGCAGGCTGGCGCGGCTGAAGGAGGAACTTGCAAGTGATCAGTGATCAGTGGACAGTGATCAGTGGTCAGCTAGTGGCGTTGGAGTAGAAGGCAAGATGGAAAGTAGTGTTGCGGCAAAATCATTTCGAGATTTGTTGGTTTGGCAGCGGTCGGTCGAGTTGGCTGCAATGATTTACCGTGTCACCTGCGGATTTCCCAGGGAAGAAATGTATGGCTTGAGCAGTCAGATTCGGCGCTCTGCGGTTTCGGTTCCCAGCAACATCGCAGAAGGGCAGGGAAGGCTAACCACAGGCGAGTTCCGCCAGTTTCTTGGCATGGCGCGCGGATCGAACTTCGAACTGCAAACGCAGCTCGAAATAGCGCGCGCGCTGAAGTTCGGCGATGCGAAGTTGGTTGACCAGGCAGAAGGACTATCGCACGAAGTGGGTAAGATGATTCACGCAATACTGGAGAAGACCAGGGACTAGGCGCTATCTTCTGATCACTGACCACTGACCACTGACCACTGACCACTGACCACTGACCACTGACCACTTAAAGGAACGCAATGGCTCAGATCAAAGCAGACGAAATCACCCAGCTACTCCGCGAGCAGATCGCGAACTACGACTCCAAGGTGCAGGTGGACGAGGTCGGCACCATCACCTCCCTCGGCGACGGCATCGCCCGCCTCCACGGCCTCGACAAGGTCATGGCCGGCGAGCTGCTCAGCTTCCCGCACGACGTCGCCGGACTGGCGCTCTCGCTCGAAGAGGACCAGGTGGGCGCCGTCATCCTCGGCGACTACACCGAGCTCAAAGAGGGCGAAGAGGTCAAGCGCACCGGCAAAATTCTGTCCGTGCCCGTCGGCGAGGCGCTCATCGGCCGCGTGGTCAACGCGCTCGGCATGCCCATCGACGACAAGGGCCCCATCGCCACCGCGCAAACCCTGCCCGTCGAGCGCCTCGCCCCCGGCATCATTGACCGCCAGCCCGTGCGCGAACCCATGGCCACCGGCCTCAAGGCCATCGACGCCATGATCCCCATCGGCCGCGGCCAGCGCGAGCTCGTCATCGGCGACCGCCAGACCGGCAAGACCGCCGTCCTCCTCGACACCATCATCAATAACGCCAGGAACGACCTTATCTGCATCTACTGCGCCATCGGCCAGAAGCGCTCCTCCATCGCGCAGGTCGTGCAGACCCTCACCGAGATGGGCGCCATGGGCCACACCATCATCGTGGCCGCCTCCGCCTCCGAGCCCGCGCCCATGCTCTACCTCGCGCCCTACGCCGCCTGCGCCATGGGCGAGTACTTCCGCGACAACGGCAAGCACGCGCTGGTCATGTACGACGACCTCTCCAAGCACGCCATGGCCTACCGCGAGATCTCGCTCCTGCTGCGCCGCCCCCCGGGCCGCGAAGCCTACCCCGGCGACGTCTTCTATCTCCACTCGCGCCTGCTCGAGCGCGCCTCCAAGCTCAGCAACGAAAGAGGCAGCGGCTCCCTCACCGCGCTGCCCGTCATCGAAACCCAGGCCGGCGACGTCTCGGCCTACATCCCCACCAACGTCATCTCCATCACCGACGGCCAGATCTTTCTCGAAACCGACCTCTTCAACTCCGGCGTCCGGCCGGCCGTCAACGTCGGTCTCTCCGTCTCGCGCGTCGGATTCTCGGCGGCCATCAAGGCGGTCAAGCAGGTGGGCTCCACGCTCAAGCTCGACCTCGCTCAGTACCGCGAGCTCGCGGCCTTCGCCCAGTTCGGCTCCGACCTCGACCCGCTCACGCAAAAGCAGCTCAACCGCGGCCAGCGCCTCACTGAATTGCTCAAGCAGCCGCAGTTCCAGCCCCTCACCTGGCAGCAGCAGGCGGTGGTGCTCTTCGCCGGCACGCAAGGCTATCTCGACGACCTCAAGGTCGCCGACATCCGCGCCTTCGAGGACGGCCTGCACAAGTATTTCGGGGCCTCGCAGCAGGCGCTGCTCGCCGACCTCACCCAGAAGAAGGCGCTCGACGACGACCTCCGCAACCGCCTCCACGCCGCCATGAAGGAGTATAAGGAAAC
>DATJMU010000047.1:0-45941 GCA_035508555.1 Occallatibacter sp.
GACGACGCCGCCGGACTTTCGCTGGTCAACGGTCTGCAGGCCAACCAGCAGGCGCTCATGCAATCTCAAACCAACGCCACCGAGGGCGTGGGCCTGCTGCAAGTGGCCGACGGCGCTCTTTCGCAAGTGACAAGCCTGCTCAACCGGGCCGTAACGCTGGCCACCGAGGCCTCGAACGGCACCCTCAACAGCTCGCAGGATACGGCGGCCAACCAGGAGTATCAGTCGATCCTGTCAGAAATCTCGAACATCGGCTCGACGACCACCTACAACCAGGAACAGGTCTTCAACTCCAATACCAGCATCTACACCGGCGACTCCTCGACGGCAGGCGCTTCCATTGACGATCTGAATATCCGTTCGCTGTCTTCGGCCAACGTGGGCGACACCAGCGGCACGATGGCGTATAGCAACGGCACGAACAATGTGTTCATCGACCTGTCCACCGGCGGCACGAACGCGGCGGTTACAGACAGCCTCGGGTCCAGTTCCAGCGACACCACCTCGGTCGCGGTCTCCTATATGACCAAGGGTGCGGACGGCTCGGCGG
This sequence comes from Occallatibacter sp., assembly GCA_035508555.1. GTDB lineage: Bacteria > Acidobacteriota > Terriglobia > Terriglobales > Acidobacteriaceae > Telmatobacter. Next base: position 551 of record DATJMU010000047.1, read on the forward strand.
TCTCCGCCAGCGCCAACATCACGGTGGGCGCGGGCACCTCCTACGCCAACACGGCGCAGGGCTTGATCAGCGCCATCAACGGCGCGGGCCTGGGTCTGACTGCCAGCTTCGGCACGGCCGCTCAGGCCGGCAGCGGCGCGGTACAGGCGGCCATCGGCGCCAATACCGCAGGCGGCGGCTCCGCCGACACCGGCATCATCATTACGGGCGCAGGCATCGGAACCGGCACCAACGGCGCGGGCGAAGTGGGAACCCTGACCGTCGCCGCCAACAGCGATACGGCGACCGCAGGCACCCTTAGCATCGTAGGTTCCGATGGCAAGACGCACAACGTCACGCTGGGAACGCAGAACTCGACCGACACGCTGGCCAACATCGCATCGACGATCAATGCCGCCGGCTACGGGGTTACGGCCTCGGTGAATGCCGCCGGCACGGCGTTGAGCTTTACGTCGTCGGAATCCGCTGTATCCGTTTCGGCCACCGGTCTGACGGCGTCCGCGGGGAACCTGACCCTGACCGATACGCCCACCACCAACGCGACGAATGAAACCACGCTCGGCACCATAGGAGCTGTCAATGCAGGAGACACGTTCGCCTTTGGCGGAAACACTTACACGGTTGACTCGACGGCCACACTCGCGGACACGACGGCTGCAATCAATGCCGGCAAGTTTGGCGTGACCGCTACACTCAACAGCGCCGGCACCGCCATCACTATCACGTCGGCAAACTCCGCAATGACGGTCACTCCGAGCGTCGCAGCCGACTGGACGGCGGCCACTGGCCCGCTTACGACCTCATCCGACTATTACAACGTCGGCATCTCCGTCAACGACAATATCGGGGGCACCGCGGGCAACTTCATCAAGGACACCAGCACAGGCGCGATCGCCGGCACCACGACCGGCGCAACGACGGCCAACGTGGGTCTCATCAACGACGTCGACGGCAGCGGCGGAGTGGCCACTATCAGCTACTCGGACGCGGCCGGCCAGAGCCTGAACAGCACGGACCTGTCCAACCAGGCGGACGCGCAGTCGGCTTTGACCTCCCTCAATGCAGCCATTGCCGACGTGGCGGCGCAGGACGGCTACATCGGCGCGCAGATCAACACACTGAACGCAGTCAGCAACGTGCTCAGCACGCAGCAGGAGAACGTGCAGTCAGCCCAGAACGCCGTTCAGGCCACCGACTATGCCTCGGCCACGTCCAACATGTCGAAGTACGAGATCCTGAGCCAGACCGGCATCGCTGCTCTGGCGCAGGCCAACAGTATGCAGCAGGAAGTCACCAAGCTGCTGCAGTAACCGAGAAGCCGACCCGCGCTCCGGCGCTCCGGGCCGCGGCGGTCGACCACCAACCAGCAAGGGCGTCCGGAAGGACGCCCTTGCTTTTCCTCAAGGGATCCGCGCCAACGCACTGATCCGTTTCCCGGCGGCGCCGATATGGGTGATGTGCAGAGCGGGCGCTCCGCCCCGGCTTGGTTCATGGCGCGCGGCATGAGCACTTTCTTAGGCGCGCCTTGAGGCCACGGTTGCCGGGTTGCTTGGGTACGTCACGGAGGAAGTGATGGGCACTGTCGGGTTGAGTTTCGGATCGCCAACCAGCGGCGCCGGATTCGATGTGAGCTCCACCGTGGCTCAAATTGTCAGCAACCTTGAGAACGTCGAGACGCCGTGGAAAAACCAGCTCTCCACACTCGAAAAACAAGACACCGTGATCTCCAGCCTCGGAACTCTGTTCTCGAACCTTTCGAACGACATGAGCTCACTGACTGATCTCCAGGGAGTGTTGTCCCAAAAGACGGGGTCGAGTTCGAACACGAATGTGCTGGAGCTGATGTCAGCCACGGCGTCGGCGGCCGCGGGCACCTATTCGGTCGTGGTGAACTCGCTGGCCTCGACCGCCAACGGCTACCTGGATCCGATTACCGACGCCTCCGACGAGCTGACCGGCTCGATCACCATCAATGGGACGCAGATCAATGTTCCCGATGCTTCCACCGGCGACGATACGCTCCAGGGACTGGCCAACGCCGTCAACTCAGCGTCGATCGGCGTGACGGCGAGTCTGGTGTCGGACGCCGACGGCTCCCGGCTGAGCCTGACCTCGAACAGCTCGGGCGCCGCCGGAAGCTTGAGCGTAACTTCAGCGGTCGAGGATAACGGGACCACGTTGACCTACAACAAGGTGCTGGCGCAGGGAGCGAACGCCTCGATCTCTGTGAACGGGGTGGGCTACTCGGTCGCTTCGAACTCGGTGAGCACCGTCATTCCGGGGGTGACATTCGACCTGCTGGGCACCAGCTCCTCCGCGGTGCAGGTGATCATCGGCAACGACAACGCCGACGTGGAGAGCACCGTAAACCAGTTGGTGATGGATTACAACTCGCTGATCAGCGCCATGAACACGCAGGAGGGCAACGACAGCTCGGGCAATCCCGAACCGCTGTTCGGCTCCCCGACGCTCACGCTCCTGCAGCAGCAACTCTTGGGCAGCATGAACATGCAGAACCCCAACGGCTACCTTACCTCGATCCCGGCGAATGCAAACGCGACCCTGGCGGGATCGATCACTATTCAAGCCGGCAATAAATCCGCCCAAACATTCATCGTCGGGGCAGGCACCTCAGGCGATGGGACGATTTACACGGGCAGCGGCTTCAACACCCTCTCCGGGCTGGCAGATGCGATCAACTCGGCCAATATCGGCGTGACGGCGGCGGTGGTCACCAGCAATGGGCAGTCGACGCTCACTCTTGCCTCCGGGACCGACGGGGCGAGCGGCGCCTTGACGGTGACTTCGGCACTCAAAACCAATCCCATCACGCTGACATACACCGACGCAGGGAATTCTGCGAGTTCAACTGCGGACAGCGGCACGGTGGGCGAGGTGGCGGGCAGCAGCGATACGCTCTCCGGATCGATCACCATCCAGGTGGGCGACGGCACGGCGCAAACCGTCAACGTGGGAGACTCGTCGACGGCCGACACAATCTTCGGGTTGGCCAACGCGATCAATGCCGCCGGCATTGGAGTTACCGCCTACGTGGTCGACAACGGCGACGGGACCTTGAGCCTTTCGCTGGTTTCGGGGACGGATGGCTCGGCCGGGGCACTCACCGTAGACACCTCAAACCTGACCGATACTACCACCACATCGCTGAATTACACAGCGTCGTCCGACATCTCGAGCCTCACCGACCTGGGCATCAGCGTGAACAACGATGGGACGCTGACCTTAGACGCCAACTCGCTTGATTCGGTGCTGAACTCTGACTATTCGAGCGTGGTTGGGTTCTTCCAGAACGCGAACAGCTGGGGACAAAACTTCACGAGCGAGCTCAACAACGCCGGCGTCAGTTCCTCGACGGGCGTCCTGAAGCTGGCGGAAAACTCGAACAGCGGTACGGAGTCCACGCTGAATGCGCAGATATCGAAGGAGGAGAGTCTGATCTCTGCTCAGCAGACGAGCCTGACAGCGGAACTCAACAGTGCCAACGAGATCATGCAGCAGTTGCCTTCGCAGTTGCAGGGTATCAACGAACTCTACGCGGCTATCACCGGATACAACCAGAACACCAACGGTTGAGGAGTCTGAACTTTCATGGGCAGTTATCGAGAACACGCGCTGGACGGCGCCTCGGCCGTCGATCTTGTGGTGGCGTTGTATGACGGAGTCATACGCTTTCTGTATGCCGCGGTGGCGGCTGTCGAGCGCGGCAATGCCGACGAGCGCCGCATCGCTGTCAAGCGAGCGCTGGACATCATCATTCACTTGCAGGCACGGCTACGCATGGACGTGGGTGGCCGGCCCGCACAGGCGCTGAGCGAGTTCTATGCCTCGATTTTTGCACAGATCCTGCACGCTTCACAGTCGGCTTCCAAAGCGCGGTTTGAGCGCGCCATCGACTGCGTCCGCAATGTGCGCGATGCTTGGCGCGAGGTCGCCCGAGATCCCGAGGTGAACTTCGCGTCTAGGGAACCCGCTGCGGCGCCGCCGCAAAGAATGGCTACTTTCGAGGAGTCCAATTTCACTGCCGATGGTGGCTCCAGTTGGAGCGCATAGAGATGTGCAGGTCAACCCGCACGGATATGGGCGTGCTCTCTTGCTTTCAGTGAAGTTGCGCATCCCGAGCCGGCTCTCTCATCCAGCCACCGTCAATTCTTCTTCAAGCTGCTGCTTCTGGAAGAGGCTGGCGTAGTAGCCATCGAGCGCCAGCAGTTCATCATGGCCGCCCATCTCCACGATCCGCCCTTTATCCAACACCGCGATACGGTCGGCATGGCGCACCGTCGAAACACGGTGCGAGATCAGAATCGTGGTGCATTCGGCTGTATAGCTTCGCAGCCCGCCCAAGATACGCTCCTCGGTGTAGGTATCAACGTTGGCCAGCGCGTCGTCGAGGATCAGGATCGCGGGCCGCCGCACCAGTGCGCGCGCGATCGCCGACCGCTGTTTCTGCCCACCAGAGAGCGTCACGCCGCGCTCGCCGACCATTGTCTCGAACCCCTGTGGAAACTCCTCGAACTCCCGCCGGATATGAGCGGCGCCGGCCGCCTCCAGCATCTCGTCGGCATCCGCATCGGGCGCGCCGAACAAGATATTCTCGCGGATGGATTCGCTGAACAGGAACGTCTCTTGCGGCACCATGCCAATATTCCGTCGAAGCATCGCCAGCGGATACGCGCGCACCGGCCGGCCATCAATCAAAAGCGCGCCCTCCGGCGCCTCGTACAGGCGCGAAATCAGATTGACCATGGTCGACTTACCGCTGCCCGTCGGCCCCACGATAGCCAGGCTCGAGCGCGCTGGAATTCGCAACGAGATGTCGCGCAGCACCGGGGTCCCAGCGGACGGGTCTTCGTCCCTGAGCCCTGGCATGATTGACTCACCATAGCTGAAGGTGAGATGCCGGAACTCGATCTCCCCTTGTAACACGTGCCCCGGTTCGAAGGACAACTCGGCAGAGCCGTCGTCGATGGCCGGCTCCGACTTCAGCAACTCGTCTATCCGCTTCAGCGAAGCCGTGCCCCGCTGGAAGATGTTGATCACCCACCCCACCGCGATGATGGGGAAGATGAGCTGGATCATATATGTATTGAAAGCGATAAAATCGCCCACCGTAATGTGATGGGTCAGCACCAGGTGGCCGCCCGCCCACAGCGTGATCATCATCGAGACGCCGAGAATAAACTCGAGGGTGGGCCACAGCATCCCCATCAGCTGCACCAGCCGCAGCGCGCGCCGGATATACTCGCGGTTGAGCCGCTCGAAGATACCGGTCTGTGACTCCTCACGAGCGAAGGCGCGGATGAGCCGGACACCCGAGTAATTTTCTTGGGCGTGCGCAGAGATGTCTGAAAAGCTGGCCTGGATACGTTCGAAACGCTCATGGATGCGCCGCCCGAAATACTGCACGGCGATGCTGGCCAACGGCATCGGTGCCAGAGCCACCAGCGTTAGATAAGGACTATAGCGCAGCAGGAAGTATAAGGCGAAGACCGTAAAGAAGACGGTGTTGGCGCTATACATGATTGCGGGGCCCAGCAGCATGCGCACCGCATTCAGATCGTTTGTCATGCGCGCCATGATGTCGCCGGTACGGTAGCGCTGGTAGAACCCCGAGTCCTGGCTCTCAAGTTTCCGGAAGAGATCGTTGCGCAGGTCAAACTCGATCTGGCGCGAGATTCCGATGAGAATCCATCGCTGCGAGTAGAGGAAGACGCCCTTCACCAGATAAATGCCAACCAGTATCAGCGCAAACACGAAAATGCGCTCCCGGCTTGACCCTTTTCTCAGGTCGTCGACAGCCATCCCCAGCACGTTCGGGAACTGCACCGCAATGAGATTGGTTGCAATACAGGCGAGCGCTCCCCACAGGTATCCCCAGCGGTACCGTCGCATATATCCGTAGAGGGGGGCGAGTTCGCGTAACATGGCCTTATTGTACGGGGGCGCCCTGTGCACTGGCGCAACGGTTGTCGTTTAGATGCGTCGAACCGGTCTCGGGAAGCGAAAATTGCCTTACAAGCTTGCGAAGGATGGCCCGCTATTCCCCATCCCGGTCAGGCGCAAGCGGCCCTCCGGATTCCGGATCAAGTTGGCGTACGCAGCAGCAGATAACCGCCCACCAGTCCAAACAGCACGTCCGACGACCACGCAGCCAGGACCGCAGGGAGATAATTTACACTGCCCATATCGCCAAGCAGGCTGTCGACCACCCAGTAGGTCAGCGCCACGCCGATCGCAACGGCAATCGCGGCAATCGACCCCCGTCGGCCCATGGAGAGCGCAAACGGGATCGCCAGTACCGCCATCACCACGGCCACCAGCGGATAGGCCAACTTGTGCCATAGGGCCACGCGCAGTCGCATCGTGTCGAATCCGCTCTGTTGCAAGTCGTGGATGTAGTTTCTGAGCTGCCCAAAGTTCATCTCCTGGGCCTGCAAGTCTTCCTTCACGTTGAAGTAGGCTGGGTCCTCGTGAATCTCCGGGAACGCAGTCGCGCGAAACTCGCGAAACCCGGTCAGATCGGCGCCACTGAAGTCGCTCACCCAGCCATTTTGGAACCGCCAGGAGCCCGAATCGTCGTCCCAGTACACGCGCGCCGCAAAGATGCGTCGCGTAAGCTGAAATGTTGACGGATCGAATTCGAAGACCGAAAGGTCGGCAAACTCGTTGCGCACCGGATCGAAGAACTTGTAGTAAAAGATGCGCCCCGGATCCCCTCGCGCCCGTTCTCCAAAGATCCACTGCTGCTCAGGATGCAGATAGGTCTGCGCAGGCCGCCCCTTGATAATGTTGCGCAGTGCTTCCTGCCGCTGGTTGGCCTGCGGAACGTAATACTGGTCAAACAAAAACAGGGTTACCGCCAGCGCTGCCGCAATCGATATGATCGGAATCACCAGCCGGTAGAGGCTGATTCCAGTTGCTTTCATCGCCACAATCTCGCTGTTCCGGTTAAGGACGCCAAAAGTGACCAGCACTGCGATCAATACGGCTAGAGGTGCAAGCTGCGACAACATACTTGGCGTCAGGTTCACCAGGTAGTCGCCCACTGTAATCAGTCCTATGCGGTTGCGCAGAATATCGCTCATCAGGTCGAAGAACGTAAAGACGAGCATCAGCAATATGAATCCGGCAAGCACCAGGCAAAAAGTCTTGAGGAACTCACGCACAACGTAGGCATCGAGCAAGCGCGGATACGTGCCGCCGGTCGCCGTGCGTAATGGACGGACGCGCAGCCGGCCGAGAAGGGGGCGACGGATTGCACTGCTTTTGGCCGCCTCGCCGAGTCTCCCATGGCTTTGCTTTTTTTGGTTCAGTCCGTTCCCGTTCGCCTCACCGTCTATGGTTTTCGCCCCGCGCACGGTCCAGTTCACGAGGGCGTTCAGCACCCGACCACCTGTCGCCATCTGCCAAACCAAAAACAGCCCGGCGGCCGCAAACAGAAGATTCGCCGACCACACTGCTAGAAATGCTGAAACCTTGTCCTCTCGCCCCAGTGCCAGACCGATCGATGACAGCAGGTAGTAGAGTGAGACCAAGAGCAGTGCAAAGACAAATCCCGAGCTTTTGCCCCCGCGGCTCGAAGCCATGCCCAGCGGCACGCCCACCAGCATCAGCACCAGGCACGCCGCGGGATACGCAAAGCGGTTGTGCAGTTCAATCACAAAACGGCGCGCGTCCGCCCCCCCTTTGTGAACTCGCGACAGCAGCGCCTCCAGCGGCAACGCGTAGATTGCAATGTCCATCCGCCCCAGATGCACATCGCCCTGCGCGCTCAGTTGCAGCGCCTGCTCTGTCGACGTAAACGCCGTCACCTTCGATTGGTCCGGATGGCCCGCGACTATTTCATGCTCTGCCCCATTGCGCAACCGCATCAAGAGTTCCTGCGGTGAGTCGCTCACGACTGTTGCCGTCTCCGCCGTCGTCACAATCGGATTCGCAGGGTCCTCGACGTTTGCCATGAAGACCTTGCGCCAGTTCGCCGCGCCCACCCCTGAGCGCACGTCCTGCACATAGAGCACAAAGTTCTTAAAGTCCTCGTAGAATACCTGCGGCTGAATCTCGTAGGACGCTTGCGACGTCTCCAACTGGTGTTGGAGCGCCAGGATCGCCTGGTTGGCGCGCGGAGCCAGATACAGCGAGTTAGCCAGCCCCAGCAGCGTCCCTCCCACTGCCACAATCGAAGCCACCCTCGTGAAATATCCAATTCCCAGCCCGGAAGCCCGCATCGCGACGATCTCGCTATCGGCCGCCAGCCGGCTCAGCCCCAGCAGAATCCCCACCAGCACCGCCATCGGTATCGTGACTTTGAACACGTTGGGCAGCGTGAACAGGATGACTTCGAACATGTCGGTAAGCGTAGAGCTGTTGCGCACCACTACCTCCAGGATGCGCGGCAGGTTGGGCATGAAGATGATGAAGGTGAATAGCGCGCAGCCGATGAGAGTGTGGGAAAGGATATCTCCGAGAATGTAGCGGGTGAGAGTGCGCACGTCGAGGCTCAGTTATGAGTTTAGACGGTCTGAGGTGTATGTGAGCGCGGGCCGCCACCGCCGCAGCCGCAAACTATTCCCCAGCACGCACACCGAGCTTAGCGCCATCGCCGCCGCCGCCAGCCACGGCGACAGCAGAACGTGAAATGCGGGGTAAAACACACCTGCGGCCAGTGGAATGCCCAGCAGGTTATAGGCCACGGCCCATCCTAAGTTCTGCCGCATCACCTGCAGCGTCGAACGCGCCAAGTCCAGCGCCGCGGGAATCCCCGCCGGATCTGTCCGCAGCAACAACACATCGCCGGCCTCCTGGGCCAGGTCAGCCCCCGAGCCCATGGCGATCCCTGCATCGGCCTGCGCCAGGGCGGCGGCATCGTTGATTCCGTCGCCCACCATTGCGACGCGTAACCCGTCTGCCTGCAGCGCGCGAATCCGCGCCAGCTTTCCTGTCGGATCGAGCCCTGCCTCGACCTCGGAGACCCCGGCCTGCTCGGCAATCGGACCTGCCGATGCCGCCGAGTCTCCCGTCAGCATCAAGATCCGCAATCCGGCGCGCCGCAACGCCGCTACTGATTGCGACGCATCTGGCCGCAGCCGGTCCCGCGCATCGAAGTACCCAACTGGTGCGCGGTCCAGCGCCATCCAAAGCCGTGTGACACCCGGCTCCGGAGCCGCAACTCCCTGCGGTAGTTTCACAAGAAATTCCGCCAGCAGCGCCTCGTTCCCCAGCAGACAGTCGCGCCCCCGCACTCGGGCGGTCAACCCTCGCCCGGGGAGAATCTGTACATCCTCCGCGGCCTGCCATTGAATGCCGCGTGCTCGCGCATAATCCACCACTGCGTGCGCCAGCGGATGGTTCGACCGCTCTTCGGCAGCCGCCGCCATCCCCACCAAATCGTCCTCCGCATAGTCACCAAGCGGGTGAACCGCATTCAACACAGGCCGTCCCACGGTCAGGGTTCCCGTCTTGTCCAGAACGACGGCGTCGAGGCGCCCCAGCCGCTCCAGCGCCTCGCCGCCCTTGAATAGAACCCCAAGCTGCGCGCCGCGCCCCACGGCTACGGTAAGCGCCGCCGGCACCGCCAGCCCCATCGCGCAAGGGCATGCAATCACAAGCACTGAGACCGTGTTCGCCAGCGCCATCTCGATCGAGTGAGACGCCACCAGCCACGCCACAAAAGTGATCGCCGCCAGCCCCAGTACTGTGGGCACAAAGATCGCGCTCGCCCGGTCGGCCATCCGCTCCATTGGCGCCCGCGAGCCCTGCGCCTGCTCGACCATCCGCGTAATTTGCGCCAGTACCGTCGCCTCGCCCAGCGACTCCGCCCGACAAATCACCGCGCCGTCGTAGTTCAGGGAACCTGCCAGCACCCTTTCGCCCGTTTCGCGCGCCAGGGGTATTGATTCGCCCGTCAGCATCGATTCATCTACCGTGGTGCGTCCTTCCAGAATCGTCGCATCCACGGGAAACCGCTCGCCCGGCAGCACCATCACACTGTCGCCCGGCCGTATCTCCTCAAGAGGCACAAGGGTCTCCAACCCGTCCAAGACCCGCCGCGCCGTCACAGGCTTCAGCCGGGAAAGCGAGTCCAGCGCAGCCAGCGCCCGCCGCTTTGCCTTTGCCTCCAGCGCCTTACCCAGCAGCAGAAATCCGAGAATCAACAGCACCGCATCGTAGTAAACATTGCGCCCCGGCGCGGGCCACACCGTTGCAAAGGCCGAGTATCCAAACGCCACTGCCGTGCCCAGTCCCACCAGCGTATTCATGTTGGTGGCTCCGTGGCGCAACGCGCGAAGCGCACTCAGGTAAATTCCTCGCCCCGCCCAAACTACCGCCAACGTGGTGAGAAACAGCAGCGACCAGCGCACAATACCGGCGGGGATCCCGTAAAGCCATGGAGCCACGCGCGCCAATGCTCGGTCCATTGCACCCGCCGCGCTCCCCAGCGGCATTGCCAGGACCATCGCTGCCGCTCCGGCCACAATCGTCGCCCAAGCCTTGCGCGCGGACTTCGCGACCTCGTCCTGCTCATGTGAGGCCCCTGACTCGCCCGTTCGCGGCAGAACGGCGTCATAGCCCGCCCCGCGAATCGCATCCACGAGCGCCGCAGGGGTGGCCACGTCGGGATCGAACACCACGCTTGCCCGGTGCGCCATCAGGTCCACGCGCACAGATTCCACGCCGGCCGTCGACTTCAGCGCGCCTTCCACATGGTGCTGGCATGAGGCGCACGTCATCCCCAACACTGGGAGGTTCAACGTCTCTGTCGATTGCTCGCTCACCGCCGGCCCCTTGTTGAGTTCCTCAAGCCGCGAGGTGCGCACTGAAGCCTGCCTTGGCCAGCGCGGCAATCGCCACGTCCACCGGCGCCGGTTCCCGGCTCGAAGCCAGCCGCGCCGATCCCACCTCAACTTCCTTCACTTCCACGCCTTCGGTCGCCGCCAGCGCCTGCGTTACCCTGCGGACGCAGCCCCCGCAGTGCATTCCGTCGATGTGCAGCTTGAACTCAGCCATAACTTCTCCCATTTGTCCCAACATCCACCTTTCTTTGATGATAGAAGCATCCGCCGGATGCAAGGGGCGGCTTCGGACCTGAACAAAAGGGAACGCGCTATCGTTGTATTGTTCGGAATTCCAGCACGATGCAGCGCGAATATCCTTCATCGCCGGTACTCGCTATAGGCGCCGTAATCGTAGACGCCGACCGGGTCCTGCTCGTTCGCCGCAGCCGCGAACCCCTCAGAGGCCAATGGTCACTTCCAGGAGGCGCTCTCGAGCTCGGCGAATCTCTAGCCGATGGCGTCAAGCGCGAGGTCCGCGAAGAAACCGGTCTCGAAGTCGAGCCGGTCGAGCTCATCGAGCTCATCGACCGCATTCATCGCCAGAATACCCGTCAAGACACAAGCAAAAACGCCCCCATCCGCTTCCACTACGTCATCGCCGACTATCTCTGCCGCGTCGTGGGTGGACATCTATGCGCGGCCTCAGACGCCACCGAGGCTCGCTGGGTCGAGCGACCCGAGTGGAACAGCCACAGCGCTCTGAAGCTCGATCCCGTCACCGTCCGCATCATCGAACTCGGCTGGAAGCGTGCCCAACTCCGCCGGGCCGCAAAGGAAACCAAGTGAGCGGCGCACACGGCAGGCCGCGAAAAGGCAAGTATCTCAGGTGGGCCTGGCGCATCGTTGCTGCATTTCTGCTTCTCGTCGTAGCCGCCGCCTTCGGTTTCTGGGAGTGGCCCATCCGCTACTTCGACGCTCTCCTGCATCTCGAGATGCGCATCGAAGGCGCTCATAGCCAGTGGGTCGCCGTCGACGGCTATTCCGTCCATTACTTCGTCGAGGGCCCTGCCAATGGAACCGCCGTCGTCCTCGTCCACGGCCTAGGCGCCCGCGCCGAGGACTGGCACAAGCTCGCGCCCTACCTCGCCAAAGCCGGCGACCGCGTCTATATGCCCGATCTCATCGGCTACGGCCAGAGCACCAAACCCACCGACTTCTCCTACTCCGTCCGCGCCGAAGCCGCCATCGTCATCGGCTTCATGAACGCACTCGGCCTCCAGCGCGTCGACCTCGGCGGGTGGTCCATGGGTGGATGGGTTGCCCAGATCGTCGCCGCCCAGGTCCCGCAGCGCATCGACAAACTCATGCTCTTCGACTCCGCAGGTCTGCGCGACCGCCCCGCGTGGAACACCAGCCTTTTCACGCCCACGACGCCGGCCCAGCTGAGCCAGCTCAATGCCCTGCTGCGGCCAAAGCCGCCGCCCATCCCCGGCTTCGTCGCCCGCGCCGTGCTCCGCCTCTCGCGCAGCAACGCATGGATCATCCAGCGTGCCATGACCACCATGCTCAGCGGCCGCGACGTGACCAACGACATGCTTCCCCTATTCAAAATGCCCATACTTCTCGTCTGGGGCGCCGATGACCGCTGCATCCCGCCCGCCGAGGGCCGCCAGATGCACGCGCTCATGCCTCAATCCACGTTGCATCTTGTACCAGCCTGTGGCCATCTTGCCCCGCTGGACTGCGCCGGCAAGATGGCGCCCCAGGTCACGGCATTTCTCGATCGATAGACAACACCACGCTCGCTGAGGCGGAACTCCGGCCGGAACTCCGAGCCACGCACGCGCCCGTCAGCGCGTAGCTTCAAAGAGGAACCATGCGCGCCGCTCCGCCTCGTCGATCCACACCTCGATCAGGCTTGTCGTCGCATAGTCGCCGGCGGCCGACGCAACCTCGTGCGCAGCACGCAGGCTCTGCACCAGGTTGCGGTTGTCCGCGTGCAGCTCCATCAGCATATCGTGCGCGCTCACATACTCCTTGTCGTTATCGGCGATCCGCTGCAGTCGAGCGATATGTCCGATCGACCGCACCGTCGTGCCGCCGATCTTCCGCACCCGCTCAGCAATGTCGTCGCTGATGGCAAAGATCTGGCTCGCCTGTTCGTCCAGCAGAAGATGGTAGTCGCGGAAATGAGGCCCGCTCATGTGCCAGTGGAAATTCTTGGTCTTTAGATAGAGGGCGTAGATGTCAGCCAGCAGCGCGTTCAGCACTGTCGAGAGATTTTTCACCGCCTCCGGTGCAAAACCGTCCGAAACAGCGGTGCGTTCGGCTTTCGTATGGACTTCTTGGGCATGGGTAGGCATAGCGGCTCCTTTCGTGGGGCTCCAGGTCACTTCAGCGAAGCAGGGCTCTCCCCGCTGCTTAAGATGCCGTCCCTCTAGAAAGGTTTCCCCAATGCGCGGCCCCAAAAACAGAACGGGCGCCGCCCGCTTGGAGACGGCGCCCGCCCGGCCACTGACCTCTGCAGGCCTTACACCTTCACCGCCGGATGCGTCGCATAGTGCAGCAGCACGGCCACCGCGCAACTTGTCAGCCGCGTCTCTGCTGAGTCTGCCCGGCTGGTCAGGATTGTCGGCACCCGCGCCCCCAGGACGATTCCCGCCAGTTGCGCTCCGCCCAGGTACTCGAGCTGTTTCGCCAACATGTTCCCGCTTTCGAGATCGGGAACCACCAAAATGTCGGCCTGTCCCGTTACCGGCGAAACCAGTTTCTTGATGCCCGCCGCCTTCTCGCTCACCGCCGTATCGAACGCCAGCGGCCCGTCCAGAATCCCGCCCGTGATCTGCCCGCGGTCGGCCATCTTGCACAACGCCGCCGCATCCAGGGTCGACTTGATCTTCGTATTCACTGTCTCCACCGCCGAAAGCAGGGCCACCTTCGGCTCCGGAATCCCCAGCGCATGAGCCAGATGGATCGCATTCTGCACGATGTCCACCTTGTCCTCGAGCTCCGGCGTAATATTGATGGCCGCATCGGTAATCAACAGCGTCCGCGCATACGCCGGCGTATCCATAATGAACACGTGCGAGATCCGCCTCGCCGTCCGCAGCCCGGTATCGCGCTGCATCGCCACCTTCATCAGCTCGTCCGTGTGCAGGCTGCCCTTCATCATCGCCTGCGCCGCGCCCGCACGGCACGCCGAAACCCCAATCTCCGCCGCCTTGCCCTCTGTTTCTGCGTCCACGATCGGATAGGTGCCGACGTCCACGCCGATCTTCTCGGCAAGCGCCCTGATCTCCGCTTCCGGCCCAATCAGTGTCGGCTCGATCAATCCCTCGATCGCCGCCTCCACCGCGCCGCGCAGCGCTACATCGGTCATCGGCCACACCACCGCCGTCGTTATCGCAGGTAACCCTTTGCAGCGATCGATGAACTTGTGAAACACATGGTAGTCCGCCGGATGCCCCACCAGCGGGTCCACGGCTACGGCCTCTGCCAACTGCGCAAGATCGCTCATCTGCTTCTTCTCCTCGGCCGCGCGGCCCTCCCGGCCCACAAGCCCTCTTTACTGGACCATTGTCGCCTTCAGTTCCGTGAGCGAGTGTGCCGGTGGTCACACTCTGGATGCCCGTACCCTAATGCGGTATACATTTCATTCCGGAAAGTTCTCGCACTCAGGCGTATCCGAGTACGCGTCATCGCATCGCTTCACGAACCTCATCTCTCCAGCGCGTCCAGAGAGCCCTGGAGGAGCACAGATGCAATCCTCATCACCCATGCAGCGTCTTGGAATGGACCCCTTATTGGAATGCACCTCTTAATTGTCGAAGTTCGACATTCGCTCCCCAGCGGAGACGCAAGCTTGTCCGTTTGCCGGCGTCACCGCGGCACCAACCCCGCGCTTTGCGCCAGCCCGTTCAACCCATTCCACGCAATCTGCACCCCGATGCAAAGCAGAATGAATGCAATCACCCGCAGAATCCCATGCGCCGTCGCCGCCGAAACCCTTGCCGTGATCACCGGCGCGTATGCGTAGAACACAAACACGCCCACGCACATCAGCGCTACCCCGGCCAGCACGCCCAGGTGGGCCAGCGCCATGGTCAGCAGGGTTCCCTTCGATGCGTGCGCGCTCAGCGTCAGGGTCACCACTAGCACACCGGGCCCTGCCGTTACTGGAAACGTAAACGGGTAAAAGATCTTCCCCTGCAGCTCCGTCAGGTCGGCCGGCGGTCCCGCCTGATCCTGCTCGCCCGGAGCCTCCTGCCTGTTCAGGAGCTCCCAGCCCATCGCCGCCAGCACTAGCCCGCCGGCAAGCTGCACCACCGGCAAGGAGATCCCGAACAGCTTGAGCACGGCCGCGCCGCCCAGGTCCATCACCAACAGAAACAGCGCCGTCGTCAGCGCAATCTTCCGCGCCAGCATCTTGAACACTCGAGGAGGCGCACTCCCCACCATGCCCAAAAAGACCAGCGACGACCCCACTGGATTCACCACCGGCAGCAACGCCCCCACCGCCAGCGCAAGGAAGTCTGCAAAGACGCCCATCGTGGGATCATTTTAGCGCCCAACGGGCTACGGCTCCGACCACAAAACTCGCCTTCACCACCCCATCTGCCGCATCCGATCCTGGATGATCCCGCTGTACGAATTCATGCGCTCGGGCCGCCGCTTCAGCGGAGCCGGCAGAATCGCCGCCAGCCGCGCCGCCTCATCCCGGCCGACGTTCCGGGCCGAGGTCTTGTAGTAGTAGCGGCAGGCCGATTCCGCCCCGTAAATCCCCGGGCCCCATTCCACCACGTTGAGGTAGAGTTCCAGAATCCGCCGCTTGCCCAGAACCAGCTCGGCCACCGGCACCAGAGTGAACTCAGCGCCTTTGCGAAGAATGGAGCGGCTCGTCCCGAAGAACAGGTTCTTCACCAGTTGCTGCGTGATCGTCGAGCCTCCGCGAAGACGGCCGCCCTCCATATCGCGATCGGCAGCCAGCTCCATCGCGTGCCAGTCGAAACCATGATGCTGATAGAACCGTGCGTCCTCCGCGGCGATCACCGCGTGCTGCAGATCTGGCGAGATCTGGCTCAGCGGCACGAATTCGTAGCGTGCGCGATAGCGCCTGTGGTGTACCCAGGCCTGCAACCTGCGCTCGATGTGCACCGCCGTTGTGGGTGGATCAATCCATCGCGCAGCCACAAGCACCAGCGCGGCCAGCGCCCAGCTCAGCGCCAAACCGATGGCGAGCCATCGGGCAATCAGCCCCACGTGCGACCGCGACAGGCCCCTCCGGCCCCGGGCTTCGGTGGGTATGTCCTGCCTGGCAGTCACATCCCAGAATAACTGGCGTGCTCCCGCGCCACCGCGCCAACCAGACGAAGCAAGATTTCCTTGACTCCGTGCGACTTTCCTTCGTACGATTCCCTCGGTTGGCGGCGGTCTTCTTCCCGCACCCGCAGCACGGCCGCTTCTTTCGGCGCCAGCCTCTTTTGGCGGAGCGCGGTTGATCCCGCGCACGTTCAATCCGGCTCACCCACCCCGCAGCAACGAATCTCCCCCGGAATTGCGGTTGTGCCGCGCGGACGGCCCAGCACCTCGGGCCCGCAGGTCGTCCAATCGCTGTCCCACCCTTCAGCCAATCGACAAGTTGTCGGAGGTGATTCGATGATGCCCCTTTCTCTTCCTGCTCTCCGCTCCAGCGGTGCGGTCCTGCCGGCCAGGCTGGCTCCCGTCGCTCTCACAGCCGCGCTCTGTTTGGCCGCCGCACCTGCCGCCGCCCAATCCGCTTCCGGACGGCTCGCTCCGAGCCACCACAAGCTGGTGATTCCCGCCTCCAGCCAGGCAGAACCCGGCGACCTGAGCGTCCGCGCCCACACCAACATCCGCCTCATTGTCCCTGTGGCCACCGCCCCCGCCGAAGCTCCGCCTTACCTCGGCTACGGCTATGAGACCCCCGCTTCTCTGGCCTGCATCTACGAGCTTGTCCGGCCTATCTCCGGCTGCAATCCCAACTCAACCACCAATACCCCCGATGGCGGCAGCCAGTCCATCGCCATCGTCGACGCCTATGACGACCCCGGCGCCCTCAATGACCTTGAGACCTTCGCACTCCAGTTCGGCGTTCCTCTCGATTCCAACAAGTTCTCCGTCGTCTACGCCGCCGGCTCGGCGCCAACCGTGGATCCCACCGGCGGCTGGGAGCTCGAGGAGTCTCTCGACATCGAGTATGCGCACGCCATGGCTCCTCACGCTACCCTCTACCTCGTAGAGGCCGCCTCGAACTACAACACCGACCTCTTCTACGCAGTAACCGTCGCCTCCAACCTCGTCCGCTGCGGCAGGACTACCACCTGCCCTCCGAACGCCAAAGGGAAAGGTGAAGTCTCCATGAGCTGGGGCGGCAGTGAGTGGACGGGCGAGACCGCCTGGGATCCCATCATGGCCGCGCCCAATGTTGTGTACGTTGCTTCGGCTGGTGACTCGGCGGGCGTGATCTACCCCAGCGCCTCGCCCAATGTGGTCTCCGCCGGCGGCACGAGCACCGCGCGCAGTCTGGACACCGGCAACCTCATCCAGGAAATCGCGTGGTCCGACGCCGGAGGCGGCGCCAGCCAGGTCGAACCCCGGCCCGGCTACCAGCGGCCCATCGCCGGCTACGCCGGTCCTACGCGCGCCACACCTGACATCTCCTCAGATGCGAACCCCAACACCGGCGTCTGGATCTACGACAGCTTCCCCTACGAGGGCATCTCCAACCCCAGCTACTGGTGGATCGTCGGCGGCACAAGTGTCGCCGCTCCAACCATCAGCGGCATCCTCAATGCCGCCGCCACCCAGTCGGGGCACTTCGCTTCTTCCTCAGCCGCCGAGCTCACTCTCCTCTACTCCGAGCTCGACAGCCCCTACGCCTACCGGGCCAGCTTCAACGACATCACCTATGGCGCCTGTAATTACTACTCGGGCACCTTCTCCTCGCGCGGATACGACTTCTGCACGGGCCTGGGCAGCCCCGAGACCCTCTTCGGTAAATAGATAGCCAGTGCGCCAGGACGGCCCCGCACCGCCCTGGCGCAAAGCGCCTGCCGGCAGCCCCGCCAGGGAACCAACCCTCGAACCTGTACGTATCTCCACAACATGCAATGCGTGGGTACATTAAGCTGGGGTGTGATTGGCGCAGCGGGATCCACAGGGATAGCGGGGCTGGCGCCAAAATCCAAGCCCACCCGTTTCCGCCTCGAGGCGCCCGGCCCATCCGCATCCAAGCCAGGGGCCGCTGAGCCGTCGCAGGCAGCGGGCGCGCGTTTGACGCAGGCTCGCCGGGCGCACGTGGAGGGTCCACTGGAGATCGAATGGTCCCAAATCGTTCGCCGCTGCATGGACGGAGACTCGGCTGCCTGGGCTGAGATGGTGCGCGCTCACCACCGTCGTGTCTACGGCCTCTGCTACCGTTTCACGGGCAATGCGGCCGACGCCGAGGATCTTACGCAGGACGTCTTCCTGAAGATCTATTCCAACCTCGCCAGCTTCGACGTGTCGCGAGGCAGTCTGCAGGTGTGGATCACCACCATGACCCGCAACCACCTCGTCGACCACTTCCGCCGCACCCGTAATTTGCGCGCAACGGCCTCGCTCGACGATGGCTGGGAGTCGGCCGAAGAGCTGAGGCCTGTCGACCGCCTCGTGGCCGGCGGCATGTCGCCGCATGAGTCCGCAGCCCAGAAAGAACTGGCTAAAATGGTACAGAGCGCCCTGGCGCGCGTCAGCGTCGACCTGCGCGAGGCCGTGATACTTAGAGATCTGCAGGACCTCGATTACAAAGAGATTGCCCAGGTGCTAGCCATTCCCGAGGGGACGGTAAAGTCCCGCATCAGCAGGGGCCGCGCGGAACTTGCGCGCCTGCTGGAACGTAATAAACGGGAGGTGATGTAGCGATGGCAGATCGCGGTTACATTCCGAGTTCGCCCGAATGCGGCCAATGGGAGACGCTGCTTGCTGACGCCCTCGACGGGCAGTTGAAACCCGAAGACGAGGCCACGTTCACGGGCCACATGGCCGTCTGCCCCGCTTGCTCGGCCCTGTTCGAGGAGGCGCGCCGCGGCCGCGAGTGGCTCGAATTCCTTTCCCCCGAGCCCGAAGTCCCCGCCGGCCTGCTCGACAAGATCCTTGCCCAGACTGGCCCCGGACAGATAGCCGGATACGGCCTCGTCGCGGAAGGCGGGGGCGCCGCCGACATGATCCAGCCCTGGCAGCACACTGGCATAGCCGGCCATGGCCGCCGCTCGCCGTGGCGGGTCGAACCCCGGTTGCTGATGACAGCCGCCATGGCTTTCTTTTCCATCGCACTTACCTTGAACCTGACTGGCGTGCGCCTCAATAAACTGGACTGGTCCGACCTGCGGCCGGGCAGCGTCCGTTCGTTTGTGGCGCGTCGTGTTGCCATGGCTTCAATCCCCATCATTCGCTACTACGACCATCTGGTCTTCCTCTATCAGGTCGAGTCGCGTATCCGCGGCATGCAGGGCAACCCGGAAGGAGAGAACCAGAGTCCACAGGCGACGCAACCTGCCGCTTCGGGCGTCTCCAAAGGGAACTCCGGTCAGAAGTCCGGCAGCAAAGACGGGGGATCGCGGGTGAGCCCGCCGCGGCGGTCGATCGCTCCGATGGGCGATGTAGTTGGCAACTATGTGGAGACATCACTTCAATTGAGCAACCGGCCCTCGAACCCGGCGGCGAAGTTGCGCCGTCTCATGCCCGCGCATTCCAGCGGCTCCGCTCGAGCGCAACGGGAAAGGAGCATGACATGGACTGCGTAAATCACTCCGGAGTGACGGCAACCGCTTACTGCCAGAACTGCGGCAAAGCCCTGTGCCCGAACTGCGCGCGCACTGCGGTCAGCGGCCAGATTCTCTGCGAGCCCTGCTGGACCGCTTGGCAGACCATAGCGCCGCCCTTTGTCGTGCCGCCTCACGGCGCACCCAGTCCCTCGGCCGCAGCTGTCCTCGGACTGATTCCCGGCGTCGGCGCTATGTACAACGGCCAGTTTTTCAAGGGCCTCATTCACGTGGTCATCTTCGCCGTCCTGATCAGCGTCACCCATCACTACCACATCTTCGGAATCTTCATTGCCGCCTGGATTTTGTATCAGTCCTTTGAGGCCTATCACACCGCCAAGGCTCGCCGCGATGGCGAGCCGCTGCCCGATCCGCTGGGCCTGAACGAGTTGGGCAACTGGTTTCACCTCGGGATGCAGAACGAATACAAACGGCAGCAGACACCCTCCGCACAGGCGCCGCCGGGAACGCCCGGGCCGCCCTATCCCGGTTCCGAGGCTCAGGGTGCATACCAGCAGCCCTACCAGCCCCCTTATCCGGCTCCGTACTCGACTTCTTACCAGGGACCCTTCGCGCCGCCGGTCGCCGGATTCACTGATCCCGGCGTCCCGCCCGCTCCTCCGGTCCCGCCCATTCCCCCCGTGCCGCCGCTCCATTGGCGCCGGCGTGAGCCCATTGGCGCCATCGTGCTCATCGGGCTGGGCCTGCTCTTTTTGCTCGCGCAAATGGATGTTTTATCCGGCCGCATTTTTGAGTACATGTGGCCGCTAATGCTCATCGGCCTCGGTGTCTGGCTCATCGCGCGCCGGCTTGGCGACACCCCTGGAGGTCCCAAATGAATCGCTATATCCTTATCCGCCGTCTCATGGGCCCTTCGATTCTCGTTCTGCTGGGCCTCATTGCCCTGCTCAACCAGGCCCACCTCGTAAGCTGGGACCTCTTTGTACCCCTGCTGCTGATCCTCATTGGCGTGCTCAAGCTCGCGGAGCGGGCGGCGCTGGCCGCCGAAGGCTACCCTCCCGCTCCCTATCCGGCCGCCCCCTACGCGGGAGCCCCGTATGCGGGCGGTGTGAATCCGTCGACGGCGGGAGGTCCCCCTTATCCGCAGCCCACCAGTCCGGCCCCCACCAGCACGGCCATTGTCCCGTCTTCTCCGTTTGACCTCGACAAGAACTCAGGCGGAGGCCAGTCATGAGCACCGTGCCTCCCAATGTGCCGCCGGGCGGCGGCGCGCCGCCCCCATACGACCCCAGAACCCAGTGGCGCATCTACCGCGAGCAGCAGCGCGCCGCATGGCGCGCGCAGCGGGATGCCTGGCGGGCGCAGCGCCATGCCTGGAAGGCCGGCTACCCCCGTGTCCCCTCGGTAGTGGGTCCTCTCATCCTCATTGGCATCGGTGTTGTCGCCCTGCTCGTCGTAACCGGCAGGATCTCCTTCGATGCCGTCAGCTCCTGGTACGCCCAATGGTGGCCTTTGCTGCTCATCGGCGCCGGCCTGGCTCTGCTCGCCGAGTGGATGTTGGACTACAGCAGAAAAACGCCCGTTCGCCGCAGCGGCAACTTCGTCGGCATTCTCATCTTCCTCGCTTTCCTCGGCATCTGCGCCGCCGGCTATAACGGCAGCCGGGGCTCCTGGAACTGGATGCGTTCCCAGTTTGGCGACAATGACTTCTTCAACCACTTCGGCCTCCCGGAGCACGACCTCGACCAGCAGGTGCTTAACACCGCTGTGCCCGCCAACGCCACCGTCGACATCGAGGACCCCCGCGGCGACATCAGCATCGCCGCGGGCGACGGTCCCAATGTCCAGGTCGAGACTCACGAAATGGCCTTCGCCAACTCCGACGCCGACGCCAAAGACATCTTCAAAGC
Source organism: Occallatibacter sp. (assembly GCA_035508555.1). Classification (GTDB taxonomy): domain Bacteria; phylum Acidobacteriota; class Terriglobia; order Terriglobales; family Acidobacteriaceae; genus Telmatobacter. The sequence goes on from DATJMU010000047.1 coordinate 22,034, forward strand.
GGTCGCTCCCGACGCCACCGTCAGCGGCGGCGCTGTCACCATTCGTTCTCAAGGAAACGACAACGGCCAGTTGAATCTCACCGTCACAGTCCCCAGTTCGGCCCGAGTGACCGTCAATGCCGGTCACGGCGATGTGAGCGCCACCGGCCTCGCCGCTGGCATCAGCATCACCGCGCCTCATGGAGACGCGCGTCTCAGCAGCATCAAGGGCCCAGTGCAGATGCACTTCGCCTCGGGCAAGAACGACTTCTCGGCGCACCAGGTCGATGGCGACATCACCGCCGACGGCAACTCAAACGACCTCACATTTTCCGAGATCGACGGCCGCATCACCGTCAACGGCGAGATCTTCGGAGAGGTCCACATGGAAGATATCTCTTCACCCATCAACCTCCATACATCGATCACGGACGTCCAGATCGCGAGTCTGCCCGGCCAGATGACGCTCGACTCCGACGACCTCCGCGTTGTCGAGGCCAGGGGCCCGGTGCACATCGTCACTCATGACAAGGACGTTAACCTGAGCCAGATCTACGGCGATTCCTACGTGCAGGACAGCACCGGCAGCATCTCTATCGCGCCCGCAGGCGCTTACGCCCTTGAGGCCATCAACGGCAAAGGCGACGTCACCATCACCCTCCCGCCCGACGCCTCCGGTATTGTCGACGGCCACACCCACAACGGCGACATCTCACAGGATTACGGCCTGACCATCAGCGGCGACGAAAACAAGACCGTCAGCGGCACCATCGGTGCCGGGGGCCCTAAAATCACGCTCAGCGCCGACGATGGCGACCTCGCCATCAGGAAAGGCCCGGCCTTCCCCGCCGAACCCACCGCGCAAACATCCTCCCAACACGTGCCGCACCTCAAGGCTCCCAAGTCCGGCAACCCTCAGACCGTCGCTCAGTAGCTTCGCGGAAGCTGGCTGGGAGCTCGCGCCGGCATGTTACATTGGGATTCCACGGAGGTACTGCCAACAGTGGCGGCCGACATCCAACTCCCCACGGGCGGCGAGATCATCGACCTTCAACAGCAGGTGGCTCGCCTCCAGGCCCTCCTTGAAGCCTCGCGCCAGGTCCACTCGACCATCCACGAAAAAGAGGTCCTCGAAGCCGTCCTTCGCATCGTGGTGCGCGAGCTCGAGATGGCCGGCGCCGCCTTCCCCGGGACTGGCCTGGCCTATGGCGACGCGCCTGTTGACGGCCAAGGTAACGGCGCCGCGCTGCCCACTTACCCTCTTCGCGACCGGGAGGGCCACCGTATGACCGAGCTTGTCGTGGCCCCGCCCGGCGGCCGCGAGCTCACCCTCTACGAGACCGACTTCCTCGACGGTCTTGCCCTCCAGGCCGCCGTCGCCCTCGAGAACGCCCATAATCACAAGCGCAACGTCGAGTTCGCCCGCGTCCAGCAGGACCTCGAAGCCGCCCGCCTCATCCAGCGTTCGCTCCTGCCCCAGACCCTTCCCTCAATTCCCGGCTACTCGCTCGCCTTCCGTTCAGCCACCTGTTACGAGGTCGGCGGCGACTACCTCGACATCGTGGAGCAGCCCGACGGCAGTCTTCTCATCGCTGTTGCCGACGTCGCCGGCAAGGGTCTCGCCTCCGCCATCATGTCCACCAGCTTCCGCTCCGCCTTTCGCGCCATGGCCGCGTCCGCGCCCCCCCTCGATGAACTCGCCACACGCATGAACCAGCACCACTGGACCGAGGGCGAGGAGGCCCGCCGTCGCTACGTCACCGCCATCTTCCTCCGCCTTCACCCTCAGGCCGCCGAGATCGAGGTCGTCAACGCCGGACACAACGAAGGCTTCCTGGTCGCACCGGGCGCCGCGCCCTACCTCTTTCATGCTTCGGGCACGCCCCTGGGTCTTCTGCCCGGCATGGCCTACTCCAGCGAGCGCCGTGCCTTCCCCTCCGGCGCCCGCCTGCTCTTCTATACCGATGGTCTTACCGAGGTCTTCCGCGGGGATGAAGAGTTTGGCACGGAGCGTCTCCTCGCCGAATTTTCAAACTATCCGGCGGCCAGGGCCGATGGTATCCTCGATGCATTGTGGGCCGCCCTGGAAGACTTCGCCCAGGGAGGCGCCCAGAGGGACGATATGACGGCCTTAGCGCTCTGCCGTGGCACAGTGAGCCCGCAATGAGCAAAACCAAGTCAACCACCGTCGAAGTGCGGTTGCCCTCCCGGCTGGGCTATGAAAAAGTCGCCATGAGCGCGGCAGCAGCCGTCGCCAAACTCGTGGGCTTCCGGGAAGACCGCGTCGAGGACCTCAAAACCGCCGTCGCCGAAGCCTGCATCAACGCCATCGAGCATGGCAACCGTCTAAATGAACGGCTCTCGGTCGGCGTTGTCCTCTCGGCCGGCCCCGACGAGCTCGAAGTCAAAGTCATCGACGACGGAAAGGGCATGAAGAAACAGCCCACCAAGCCCGACATCGACCGAAAAATGCACGGCGAGGAAGACCCCCGCGGACTGGGCATGTTCCTCATCCAGGCCCTGGTCGATGAGGCCGAGTGGGTCGCCGGCGTCGATGGAAAAAGCAGCTACGTCCGTCTCGTCATCCGGCTCGACAAAGATACGGAATAATGGGAACAGGGAGACCACCGATCGTGCAGACCGAAACCAAGTCGCGTCTTGACCAGCTCACTTCCCCCGCCGGCCATCCCGTCGCCGTCCTCCGCTTCGAGGGCGACATCGCCAGCACCTCCAAAGACGCCGTCCTCGGCGCCTATCAGGCCCTGCCCAAGGACACCAACAAGATCATCCTGCTCGACTTCACGAAGGTTGACTACATCAACTCGAGCGGCATCGCCCTGGTCATCCAGTTGATGATCGAAGCCTCTAACTCCGGCCAGAAGGTCTACGCTTTCGGCCTCTCGGCGCACTTCACCAAGGTCTTCACCATGGTCGGCATCACCAAGTACGCCGGTCTCTTCCCCGGCCAGGCCGAGGCGCTCGCGGCACTCTAAGCGCTTTCAGCTTGACCTGAATCGAATCGGACCAACTCTCGGATATCTTCGATCATTTCGCGGAATCCTCTCTGAACAGAGAACACTGACCACAGGCCACTGTTCTCTCCTCGCCGGGCGCTATCATGGCCTCTATGGACCTCTACGCCATCCAAGCCGCACTGCGCGAATCCGCCCTCGACGGCTGGCTCTTCTACGATCATCATCACCGCGACCCCATCGCCGCGCACATTCTCGGCCTCGACGAAAAGGCCCACGTTACCCGCCGCTGGTACTACCTCATCCCCGCCGCCGGCGCCCCCCGCAAGCTCGTCCATCGCATTGAGCAGGGCCGCCTCGACTCCCTGCCCGGCTCCAAAGGCCTCTACTCAAGCTGGCAGGAGCTCGCCGCCGGCCTCGAAGCCATGCTCGGCGACTCCCGCCGCATCGCCATGCAGTACTCGCCCAACAACGACATCATGTACGTCTCCATGGTCGACGCCGGAACCGTCGAGTTCCTCCGCGGCCTGGGCAAGCAGATCGTCAGCTCCGCCGACCTCGTCAGCCAGTTCGAGGCCGTCCTCACCGCGGAGCAGATGGCCACCCACGCCGCCGCCCAGCACGCCATCGACTCGCTTCTCGCCGAGGGCTGGCGCGAGATGGGCCGGCGTCTCCGTCCTCCCTCCGGCGGCGCCGGCTACCTCACCGAATTCGTGCATGTCGAGTGGCTCAGCGAGGCCATGCGCCGCGAGGGCCTCATCTGGGAGAACGGGCCCAACGTCAGCGTCAATGCCAACAGCTCCGACTCCCACTACGAGCCCACCGCCGACCGCTCGGCGCCCATCCGCGAGGGCGACTTCGTCCTCATCGACATCTGGGGCAGGCTCGACAAGCCCAACAGTATCTTCTACGACATCACCTGGACCGGCGTCGTCGGCCGCGAGCCCACCGAGCGTGAGCAGCAGATCTTCACCATCGTCCGCGGCGCCCGCGATGCCGCCGTCTCCGCCATTCAGTGCGCCTTCTCCGAAAGCCGTCCCATCTGCGGCTACGAGGCCGACGACGCGGCCCGCGCCGTCGTCCGCGCCGCCGGCTTCGGCGAGTACTTCACCCACCGCACCGGCCACAACATCGCCCGCGAGCTCCACGGCCCCGGCGCCCACCTCGACAACTTTGAGAGCCACGACCGGCGCCGCATCCTCCCCAGCACCTGCTTCTCCGTCGAGCCCGGCATCTATCTGCTCGAGTTCGGCATCCGCAGCGAAGTCAACATGATGACCGCGCCCGGCAAGGCCTGGGTTACCGGCTGGGCCCAGCGCGACCTCGTCCGGATCTAATTCGGCATCGGGCCCCCCATCCAGATCTTCATCGAGGAATTATGGACAACGAAGGCGTCCGCGACTTCTGTCTCGGCCTCCCTCACGTCACCGAGACCGTCAACTGGGGCCATCACCTGGTCTTCTGGGCCGGCGACCGCGACATCGGCGGCAAGATGTTCGCCATGACCGATCTCGACAGCTCCGGCATGGGCGTGTTGTCTTTCCATTGTGGAGTGGCCCGCGTCCACGAGCTGCTCGAAATAGAGGGCATTCGCTCCACCCCTTACCTGGCCAAAGCCCACTGGGTTACCCTCGAGCGCTGGGATGCCCTGCGCCCGCGCGAGATCGAAGAAGAGCTCCGCCGCGCCCACTCGCTCATCTACGAAAAACTACCCACTCGCACCAAGAAGATCCTCGCCATGCCCGGAAAAGAGCGCGCGAAGATCATCCGCGAGCGGAAAAACCTCCTGGCGGCGCGCGAGCGCTCCTGAGCGGCTCTGCTATCCTGATGGGTTTACCTCATATCGTGAGGGGGGCCATGCCGGAACATCGAGCACGTCAGCATCATCAGGATCGCGTCGCCGAAACGCTACGCCTTGAAATCGGCGCCATGATCGAGGGCGAACTCTCCGACCCCCGCATCGGCTTCTGCCACGTCAGTGAAGTGGCGCTCAACCCCGGCGGCAAATCCGCCCGCGTCTATGTGGTGCTCGACGGCCCCGCCAGCGACGCTGCCGCGGCTGAAGCCCAGACCGTCGCCGGCCTCGAGGCCGCCAAGGGCTATATCCGCCGCGAGCTCAAGGAGCGTATGGGCGTTCGCCACATCCCCGACCTTACCTTCCTTGCGGACCGCTCTTCCCGTCTGCAGGCCCGCATCGACGAGCTGATGGAGCGCTCCCATCGGCGCCAGAGAGCGGCTCAGAACCCTCGCGCCGAATCGTTAACGGTCGAACCCGGCAATCCACCCCATCGGGAGGCGCGCGGGTAGCCCCCCATGAACCTCCCCCACCCGAATCCCGATTTCGATCTGCTCTCAGGAACCCCGGAAGATTCGGGCGGCGTGTCCCACCCTTCTGCCCTGGCAAATGCTCCCACGGCGGCGATACTCGATGTCCTCCGCCGCGGCGAGCGCTTCCTCGTCTGCTCCCACTCCCGCCCTGACGGTGACGCAGTGGGCAGCATGTTGGCCATGGGCATGCTGCTCGAACAGATGGGCAAGCGCGCCGATCTGGTCTCCGCCGACGGCGTTCCCTTGGTCTACCGCAACCTTCCCGGCGCCTCCAACATTCGTTTTGCCCTCGGCGTGCGCGGTTCTTATGACGCGGCCATCCTCCTCGAGTGCGACGGTATCGAGCGCGCCAAACTCCACGGCCTCGAGGCCCTTTTCCTCATCAATATCGACCACCACCTCAGCGGTCGCACCTACGCGAATCTGAACTGGATCGACCGCGAGGCAGCAAGCGTGGGCGAGCTCGTCTACCGACTCGTCAAAGCTTCCGGAGCCGCCGTCACCGCAGAGATGGCCGCCTGCCTTTACACCACCGTCCTCACGGACACCGGCGGGTTCTGCTACGGCTCAACGAAGGCCTCCACCTTCGAACTGGCCCGCGAGCTCGTCCTGGCGGGCGCCGACCCCATCGCCATCGCCCAGCAGGTCTGTTTTTCCACCCCCACCTCCAAGATCCTCCTGCTCGGCGCCGCCCTGAGCAATTTGAAGCGTGAAGGCCGCCTTGCCTGGCTCTGGGTCACCCACCAAGATATGACGCGCACCCGTGCGGCCGAAGAAGACAGCGAGGGCATCGTCAACTTTGCCATCTGCATCTCTGGCGTTCAAGCTGCAGCCTTTCTGCGCGAACTTCCCGATGGCCGCGTTCGGCTGAGCATCCGAAGCAAAGGCAAGGTGAATGTAGCGTCAATCGCCGAGCGCCTGGGCGGAGGGGGCCACGAAGGCGCCGCCGGCTGTACCCTCGACGGCCCCATCTCCCGGGCTCTCGATAAGATACTTCCTGAACTGCGCCGGGCCATTGATTCCCTAGCAGTTGATACTCCGCGCGATGCGGGGTGCATCTGTTAACCTTGTCCCTGTCAGGACTTTTGGCCCGTCCCGCGCCTTGGGGACGTGTTCGGTCGCGTGAGGCCGCGTCAGCCCTCCGTCGCCGTCGTGGTTCACCGCGATCGCAGCTTTGAGCACAGTCGATCGCAGCACGTCTTTGGAGACATGCCGGAAGTGGAAAATACCACTCAACCGCATATTGACCTACCCGCTTTGGCCCCTCACACTCCGCATTCGCATCGACAGTGGCGCTTCCATATGCCCCGCAAGGCCACCGTTGCAGAAGTCGCCGTCTTCCTTTTCTTCACGATCTTCTTTCTCTTCTATGGCCTCACTCCATTGCTGGGCGGCGATGGTCTCGGGCTGGTTGGAGCCGACGAGCCCCGCTACGCCGAGATCGCTCGTGAAATGCTGGCCCGCTTTGACTCTGCCCACGGTCTCCTCGCCCGTCTCAGCACCTGCGTTACTCCCTATCTCTATGGCCACCCCTGGCTTGAAAAGCCCGCCCTCTACTACTGGCGCGCCATGTTCCTCTTTCAGGACTTCGGCGTCCACGATTGGAGCGCCCGCCTGCCTTCGACCACCTTCGCCTTCATCATGGTCGGACTCATCTACCTCCACATGCGTCGCTTCCGCCCCGGCGGCCACCTGGATGCGGCGCTCATTACCGTCACCTGCGCCGCGATCATCGCCTTCGCCCGCGGCGCGTCCACTGATATGCAGATGGCCGCGCCGCTGTCTATCGGCCTCCTCGGCTGGTACGCCTGGTATGAGACCGGCTCCAAATTCTGGCTCTACGACATCTACTTCTTCACCGGCCTGGCTACTCTCGCCAAAGGCCCGGTTGCGCCCTTTTTAGCCCTGGTCATCATCGTCGCCTTCGCCTTTCTCCGCCGCGAATGGTCCATCTTGTACAAATCCATCTGGTGGCCCGGCGTCGCCCTCTACTTCGCCATGGTGCTCCCCTGGTTCATCGCCGTGCAGCACCAGAACCCCACCTTCTTCCGCGAGTTCTTCCTCCAGCAAAACCTCCAGCGCTTCGCCACCAATCGTTACGAGCACGAGCAGCCCTTCTGGTACTACCTGGTCGTCATCCTGCTGGCCACCATGCCCTGGACCATCGTCGCCATCCGCGCCCTCATCGACGGCGTACGCACCTCCGTCGCCGAGTGGCGCAGCCGCCACGCCCTTCCCGGAAAACCCACCCCCAGCGCCGTCGGAGATGCCTTCCCCGAGTTCCTCGTCCTCTGGGCCCTCATCCCCATCGTCTTTTTCTCCTTCTCGCAGTCCAAGCTCCCCGGCTACGTCCTCCCCTCCATTCCACCCATCGCCATCCTCACCGGAGACTACCTCTTCCGCCGCCGCCAGCCCGGAGGGCCGCTCTTGGGCCGCTGGACCCTCGCCGGACACGCCGCCGTCTGCGGAGCTCTTACAATCGGCGCCCTGCTTGTACCCTGGTTCGTCGCGCATGGGGCTCAAATGCCCCCAGGGCCCGCCATCCTCGCTGCGGCACTGGCCGCTGCGGGAGCTTGTCTGCTCATCGTCATCGTCGTCAACGCCTTCGGCCTGGCGAGGCTCCGGCTTGTCACCAGTTGCGTCATGATGGTCCTCATGCTCTTCCTCTATGGCGTCGGCCCATTCTTTGGCATTCCCGGAATCCGCGCCACCAAACATGTCATTCATCTGCTCGACAGCTCCTATTCAGCCCGGCCGATCGCGCGGAAGCTCGCCAGCGTCGCCCCGGCCGACGAGACCGTCGCTGTCTTCCGCGTGCGCCGCGAAACCGCCTACGGCCTCTCGTTCTACCGCGAGCAACAGGTCGTCAATTACGAAGAAAGCGGTGTTCCCGACGGCCAGCATCTGCTGGTGGCCCGGATGACCGGTCACGGCGGCGCCGACCTTCACACCGCGGCTGCTCTCGAGGAATATCTCGCGGGGCGGCATTACGAACAAGTGTTCAGTTGGCCCGAACAGGGATTGGTCGTCTATCTTGTTGGCGCTCGTTGACGCGCGTTGCGAGTTGCGGTTAGTCTCGGCCTCGTGGCAAAGTGACCTGGAGAGGCGCCTCCGCCTGGCGGGCGGCGCATTCGTACTGACGGGCATCCTCCGCGAAGGGAAAGTGCGTGGCATTGACCACTTCCATCGAAATCCTCGATCTGCGCCACTTCGGCGCGCCAGTACTGCGCCCTGTCCTCGAGGCTGAGAGCCAGCTCTGGCGGCAGCGCCTGCACTGGGACTACCGCACCTCAGCCAAGCTCCTCATGCAGTACCTAGACAGCCGTTCGTTGCCTGGTTACGCGGCTCTTGAAGGCGACCAGGTCGTGGGCTTCGCGTTTTGTGTCTACGAGGAGACCAAGGCCATCGTCGGCGACGTCTTTGCCCTCAACGGCGAGGGCCCCGACGGGTCTTCGCGCATCGCCCTCCGCATCGAAGAAACTTTGTTGCGTCATCTCTTTGAGACGCTCCTCAACTCCCCACACGTAGACCGCGTAGAATCGCAGCTCCTCCTCCACCCGTCCGGTGCGCACGCCGCCATCCTCGAGGAAGCCGGGTTTCGCGTCTTCCACCGTAACTTCATGGTGCAATCGCTCATGGGACGGTCAGACTCCCATGACATGCACCTTCCGCCCGGTCTCGAAATCCGGCCTTGGCGCGAAGAGGATATGAATGCGGCGGCCCTCCTTATCGCCGAAGCCTATGACGGCCACCCCGACAGCCTCATCAACGACCAGTACCGGACGGTGCACGGCTCTCTGCGTTTTCTGAACAACATCGTGCGCTACTCGGGCTGCGGTATGTTCTCACCACAGGCCTCACACGTCGTTGTCCATCGCCAGACTCGCGAGATGGTCGCGCTCATACTCGGCTCGAGGGTCAGTCCCCAGAGCGGCCACATCACCCAGGTTTGCGTTCACCCGAAATATCGCCGGGTTGGCCTGGCGCGTGCGTTGCTCGCCATCGCCTCTCACTGCTTCTTCCGGCAGGGCGCGATTGAGATCTCTCTCACCGTCACTGAGGCCAACTCCTCGGCCATCGACCTCTACCGGGACGAGGGATACGTGACGATGCACGCCTTCGACGCCGCGGTCTGGCAGCGCAAGGGGGACGGATAGAAAACGCGCATCGGCTTAGCGCGAGATGAAGAACATGACCCAGCTGCACACGATCACTGAGCCCACAAACAGCGCGAAGCAGTAAGCCCCGTACCGGAACATGCGACGCGGTGTTTCGCGCATAGTGATCCCGAAGACCGTTGACGTGAACAACGCAAACAACAGCACGGCCGTGAAGTGCGAGGGGCTAAACACTAGGACTTCCTCCCCGTCCGCAGATTGTGCGCGTCCACTGCGGCAATAATGTTCAACAGTCCCGCCACCACGATGAACTTGGTGCCATAGTCGGCCGTGGTCAACTGAACATGCTGGGCACCGATGTCGAAGACCCGGCAGACGAAGAACATCGCTCCATTACCCAGATCGCCCAGGAGCCCCAGAAGGTCGAGGATATCTTGGGCGCCGCGATAGAGTTTGCCCTGCATGGCAATGCCAAGCGCAAACATGCACACGATCGAGGTGAACAGGAGCACGCCTCTCCCCCACTTCCGCAAAAGGAGATGCCCGGCACCCGGAACCAGCCATCCGGCGATGAGGGGAAGATAGACGAAGCCTTGCTGCGAGGTGCCGCCTGCCGCGGCGTTTTTATTCGGCGCAGTAGCCATTCCTTATTGACTATATCGCACCCGGCGTCGCAGCCACGCCGCCTTGCCTCCCATCCACCCTCTTCAGAACTTCGCCTCAAACGTCCGGAACCGCCGCTCCAACTCCCACTGCGCCGCAGCCTTCTGGCTCCCGGCCAGAAACGCCTTGCACCCGCCCGAAGGGTGATCCCCTCCGAGCAACTGCCCCCTGCAGGCGGCGGCCGGCTCATTGAAATCGTCCCGCCGCGCCCACAGGCTCGCGCCGGGCAGAAAATCGTGCTCCATGCCTGTCCGCGCCATTTCCTTCAGGTCGGCGTAGCTCAGGTGATATTCCTCGGCAGCCATCACGTACTCGTGCGTCAAGTCGATCCGGCTAACCCCCTCGTCGTCGGTCGACAGCGCCACCGGCACACGCTCGGCGCGGTAGATCGGGAAGGGGTGTTCGTCACCCCTGGTGCCCAGAATCGCCGCATTGGAGGTCAGGTTGATCTCCACCATCACGTGTTTCTGCGCCATTTCGCGCAGCAGCCCCCAAGGATCGTCCTCGTACATCACATCTACTCCATGTCCAATCCGCTCGGCGTGGCCAAGCTCGACCGCCTGCCGGATGTGGAATCGCAGCCCCGCCGGCGGCACCAGCCCCGGCGCCAGTTCCCCGGCGTGCAGCGTAATGTGCACCCGCGGATAAGCCGAGTGCAGGTAGTCCAGCATTTTCATCTGCAACGTGTAGTCGCGCATCGAGATGTAGCCGTCCTCCGGCTGCACGAAGTTGATGCCCAAAAATCCATTCTCGTGCGCGTCGATGCTCGCCTGGACGGTCTCGAACCCCAGCAGCGTCTGCGCGAACACCTGCTGCGGAGGATTTCCCCGCAGAACTTGATAGATGTACCGGATTTCCACATGGCAGGCCGGCGTGGCCTCCGGCGTTCCGCAGTGTTCCAACTGCTCGCGCCCGACCTCTGCGTCCTGCACCTCGGCCTGGTCGGCAGCCACCTCCTCACGCAGCCCGCGCGCCAGCAGTTCCTCCCGCAAACGCGCAAACTCCTGCGGTCCCACATCGGCGCTGCTCATCTCCCCGCTCCATCCAACTTCGTTCGCGATCTTCACCGCGTTGCCGAAGGGCGGCGTGTCCATCAGTTCCAGGTACTGCTCGTTCTGCCAGGCCGCCCGCGTCGCGATCTCGTCTACCCACTCGCCCAGGTGGCTCTTCTTCAAGCCCCCGAACCGCCCGAATGTGGCAAAGAACTGGTCGTGCCCGCTCCAGCCCGCGTACGGCACAAAGCTGCGCATTGAAAACGAGTCGATCAGCTTGTCGTAAAGCGACTGGTTCGCCGCCGTGATGTTCCCTGAAAGGTCACCAGCCGGAATCAGCCCGCCCACGCACGGCGGCTTGGCAAAGCTCAGCGTCTCCGGATTTACGCACATCCCGTCCTCGCCCGCGTCGCGGATAAACGTCTCCGCATACACCGCGCCCGAAAGATGCACATGCAGATCGGCGCCCTTCGGCATCTCCACCAGAAATGCATACAGCGTCAGCGGACCGCCTTCGACGGCCCTGCGATACGCGCGGTCAACTGCCGACTGCGCGAGGCCCGTTTGCGAGTGGAAGCTGAGAGCAGAAAAGGCAAGCAAAAACGCACATGCAGAGATACGCATTGGGGGGCCTCGCAAGAAATTTGGTTCGCACCCAGTGTATGCGACATCCGCGACGGCTCAAGCCCGTCTTCCAAATACCCGCGCATCCGCCCGCATCTTTGGCTTGTACTTCCGCATCCAAACGCTCATGGAACAGCGTTTATTGGGTGGCTCGGGCCTCAAAGTGCCCGTCCTGAGCTTCGGCGCCGGCACCTTCGGCGGCGGCACGGAATTCTTCAAAGCCTGGGGCGAAACCGATGTCGCCGAGGCCCGCCGCCTCATCGACATCTGCTTTGAAGCCGGGGTTACCCTTTTCGACACCGCCGACGGTTACTCCAACGGCCTCTCCGAGCAGATCCTCGGCAAAGCCCTCGAAGGCAAGCGCGACAGGGCGCTCATCTCCACCAAGGCATTCTTCCCCATGGGCGACGGCCCCAACGACGTCGGCACCTCGCGCCATCACCTGCGCGCCGCTCTCGAAGCCAGCCTGCGCCGTCTCGCCACCGACTACGTCGATATCTACCACATGCATGCCTTCGACGCCCTCACCCCCGTCGAAGAGGTCATGGAAACCCTCAACGTCTTCGTCCGTGAGGGCAAGGTCCGCTACATCGCCTGCTCCAACTTTTCCGGCTGGCACCTCATGAAGTCCCTTGCCGTCGCCGACCGCTATGGCTGGACCCGCTACGTCGCCCACCAGGTCTACTACTCCCTCGTCGGCCGCGACTACGAGGGGGAGCTCATGCCCCTCGGCCTCGATCAGAAGATCGGCGCCCTCGTCTGGAGCCCCCTCGGCTGGGGCCGGCTCACCGGCAAGATCCGCCGCGGTCATCCACTGCCCGAAGTCAGCCGCCTGCACAAGACCGCCGCTGTGGGTCCGCAAATGCCCGACGAACACCTTTACAACGTCGTTGACGCCCTCGACACGGTGGTCGCCGAGACCGGCAAGTCCATCCCCCAGGTCGCCCTCAACTGGCTCCTGCACCGCCCAACGGTTTCGTCCATCATCCTCGGCGCCCGCGACGAGGAGCAGCTACGCCAGAACCTCGGCGCCATCGGCTGGAGCCTCACCGCTGAACAGATTGCCCGCCTAGACCAGGCCAGCGCCCAGCAGCCCGCATATCCTTACTGGCACCAGCGCAACTTCCCTGGCCGCAACCCGCCCCCCGTTTAGGCAGGTCGTGCAGACTCCCAATATCTTGAAAAGGTGCGATCTCTGAGCCTACTCGGGACCAAGGCCGCGACGCGCCTCAGAGCCGACGGAGCGAAGGAAGTCGGCCAGAGTTTTGCCGGGCTCGTCGGCGAAGACTACACCGGTGCGCGAGCACTCCTGGATGCGGTCCAGGCGGAAGCTCCGGAAGCCTGTGCGCAGCTCACACCAGGCTGCCAGAGTCCAGACGGAGCCCCAGAAATGCAAGGCCAGGGGGCGAATGGAGCGGCGGGTAGCACTGGATCTCTCATCGGTGTAGTCGAGGCTCAGGACGGCATGATCGTCGATTGCGGAGCGAAGGGCCTCGAAGACCGTATCGAGGCTTCGGTAAACGGGGGGAACGTAGATCTGGGGCCGTTCAACCTCGGCGCGTCGGGCCTTGGGCAAGGCGAGGACCACCTTGTCGAGCGCCGTGGACGTGGCGGCGCGCAGCTTGGGTCCAGCGAACGCCGAGGCCATCCGGAGCCCGACGACAATTGCCTCTACTTCATCGGAAGTGAACATGAGGGCGGCAAGATCGAATGATGGATGGAGCGAGTAACCGACGCCGGCCTCGCCCTGGATGGGAACGCCGGAGATTGACAGGTCCCGGACGTCCCGATAGACGGTGCGCTCGGAGACGCCCAGGGCCTGAGCCAACTGCCGAGCGGTGGTCAGTCGCCGGGCGCGAAGGCGCTGCACGATTTGAAAGAGCCGGTCGGCGCGGCGCATTGCTTCATTATGCGGTGGCGCTGTGCAGGCCAACGCGGTTGCCTTCGGTGTCAAGGATGTGCGCGTATGAGCCCATCCCCGCGGGGAGAACGGTTTCGGGCAGCAGGACGGTTCCACCTGCCTGATTGACAAGGTTGAGGGCGGCATTGAGCGACGAGCCGGCGTTGAGGTAAACGACGGGGCCTTTGGAGCCGGGGTGGTAGTCCTCGTCGTGGATGAGGCAGCCGCCGGTCGAGTTTTCGCGGTTGTAGGGGAAGATCGCGAGCCGGGAGGAGCCGATGGCTTCATCGCGGAGGCTGACTCCGAGAATCTGCTGGTAAAAGGACTTGGCCCGGCTCAGGTCGAGGGTGGGGATTTCGAACCATGTGATCGGCTTGTTCATGGAAAGAGAATGCAACGGGGCTGCTGACAGCGTTGTGTCAGGAGTGTTGGGAGGGAATGCGCGGGCGAGCCGGCGGACGGCTGCGAGGCGTCTGATATGCTCGCGGCTATGCTGCCGCTGGAACAGTTCGGGCGATTGACGCGGGCGCAGAAGAATTCCTTTATCGCAGCGTTCCTGGGGTGGACGCTGGATAGCCTGGACTTCTTCCTTCTGATCTTCTGCGTAAAGGCCATGGCGGCGGACTTCCGCGTGGAGCCCTCGGCAATTATGGGGGCCGTGTTCCTGACACAAGCCTTCCGGCCGGTGGGGGCGCTTCTTTTTGGGGTTCTGGCGGACCGGTATGGCCGCCGCCCGGTGCTGATCGCGAATATCTTGAGCTTCTCGGGGATCGAACTGGCGTGTGCGTTCGCTCCCTCGCTGAGCGCGCTGCTGTGGCTGCGGGCGCTCTTCGGCGTGGCGATGGGCGGCGTGTGGGGCGTGGGCGCGGCTCTGGCCTTCGAGACTCTGCCCAAAGAAGGCCGCGGCATGTTCTCCGGGATTCTTCAGGAGGGCTACGCCGTGGGGTCGATTCTGGCCTCCGCGGCGTTTGGGCTGCTCTTCGAGCGGATCGGGTGGCGGGGACTGTTTGTGCTCGGGTCGGCGCCGGCGGTGGTGGCCCTCTATGTGCAGATGGGCGTACCCGAGTCGCCGGTCTGGCTGGCGGGCGCGAAGAGGCGGCTGAGCCGCGGCGGATTGCAGCAGAATCTTGCGATGTACCGGAACCTCACCGGTTTTTTGCCCACAATGGCCTTCCTGATCCTGCTGATGACGGCGTTTATGAGCTTTTCGCACGGCACGCAGGATTTGTATCCGACATTCTTGGAGGTTCATGTGCGCCTCAGCCCGGAGACCGTAGGGCTGATCGGGCTGCTTTACGGCATCGGTGCGATTGCCGGCGGGTTTGTGTTTGGGACGATCTCCGAACGACTTGGACGCAAGCGTGCGATCATAACCGCAGCCCTTCTGGCGATTCCCGTGATTCCTCTGTATGCGTATGGACGCGGAGCGGTTTCGCTGTGCATCGGCGCGGTGCTGATGCAATTCATGGTGCAGGGAGCGTGGGGCGTCGTTCCGGCGTATCTCACGGAACTCGCGCCGGGCCCGGTGCGCGCGACGGCTCCGGGGCTGGCGTATACGCTGGGGGCGCTGGTGACCAGCTGGAATGACAAGGGCCAAGCGCTCGCGGCCGAGCACTGGCACAACTATTCGGCGGTGCTGGCGTCCACGGTGGCGGCAGGGGCGTTGATGCTGGCGGGGCTCGCCGCGCTGGGGCGCGAGGCCAGGGGGCGGGAGATGACGGCGGATTGATGCATGGGCCGCAGCCGGAAAATGGGAATGAGCCTCTGTCGGATGGTATTTTAACAACAGTTTCGACACAAGTGGTGCATCTGCCATGGGTTCCCGTGTACGCTGAGATTTACGACGCCTTCGGGTTGCCGGGTTCGAAGAATTCGGCCCTGCCCGGCGTGGACCATCAAAAGGTGTGGCGGCATATTGCGACGCTGCCGGGGGTTTCGAAGCATGTCCCCGGAAAGCCGCAACGCCTCGTTGGCCCGTTCGCAATTTTGCAGGCGCCCGAGTGGCCGCGCGCGAACCGGGCGGCTCTGCGGCGTCGCATCCTGGTCCCGCAAGTCGGAATGAGGATCTGACTGCCGGACGAGTTGGCTGTATTGAAAGAGGAATCGGCAGGGCGAATCAGGCCGCTTGGCAAGCCGGAGTGGAGGGACCCCGGGGGGGGATCGATGGTGGAGACAGACAGCGAGAGGCCGTGGTGGGCAGAGGGGGCGGCGACGCCGGCGAAGACCGAACGCCGGGGCATGTCGGAGCTTTGGGGGGAAGTCCGGCCAAGGTGCCCGGATGAACCGGTAGCAGCGCACGACCAAGGGTCGCAGGATTCGGCGAGGGATGTAGCCGGGGGGATGGAGGCAGGACCGGCAGGGCCGGTGACGAGCGCGCCGGTTCCGGAATCAGCCGGCGAGGAAGAAGTGGGAGTCGCCGAGGCAGTAGAGCACAAGGCGGACGAGCCGGGTCACGATACGGCATCGCGGCTGAGCAGCCTGCGGAGCCTGATGTTCACCCTGGAGCCGAGAAGTTCCGCCAAGGCGCAGCCCGAGCTTGCGGAAGGGTCGCAAGCCGCTCCGCCGCGGACAACCGGGCCGCTGCAGATGGCGGCGTCGGAACCCGGACCGGCTCCGACGCTCTTGCGCGACAGTCCGGTAGTCGAGACGTCGCGGCCGGTGGCGGTGCAACCGCAGCCGCCCGAGTCTCAGCCCGCCGGACCGCAGCAACCGAAGGAGCGTCCGCAGGATCTCGATGATATCGAGATTCTGCCGGCGCGGCGCGGGCAGTACGATCGTGGCCGTTGACCGGAAAAGAGCCCGTGAAGATCCCATCAGCGAAGACTGCGAGGCGTTGGTAAGGACCTCGGCCTCATTGCTGCTTCGCCGGTAGATTCATGTCGTATTTCCTTATTTTTATTATATTTAGATGGAAATTCGCATCCATGCTGTGCAAAGGTTAACGGGGGTCCGGGAGAGTCCTGCATCATGCATCATGCCCTCCCGAGTGGGAATACGCTCCCCTCCAACGCAACGGTGTGCCCTGCCGGGGAGATTCCCGGTAAGAGCCCTGAAGTGGAAGCGTGAGGGGTGCGTGTCTGCGCCAGGATTTGGGCAGATGGCCTCGGCAGGCATAGACTCTAAAGACAAGAAACAAAAGGTGCATCAACCGGACCTGCACGGAGCTCAGAGCACGGGCACAGGAAATGACAGCACTGCGGTTCTCATTTACGAACACGGCGAGCGCGAGCAATCGGACGCCGCGGCAGATCAACCGGAACCTGGTCTTCAACCAGATCCGGACGCAGGCGCCGATCTCGCGGGCGGACCTGGCGCGCGCCTCGGGGCTGCAGCGCAGCACGGTTTCGCTGATCGTCGAGGAGCTGCTGGCGGAGCGGTGGATCGTCGAGGGGCCGATGGGCCGGCTGCCACGGGGACGGCGGCCGACGTATCTGAACCTAAACAGCGAGCGGGGGGTACTGGCGCTGGATGTGCACCCGTCGCACGCGATGCTGGGGATCGTGGACCTGGGTGGGCGCATTCTGGAGCAGTGCCGGATCGAGCTGCCGGACAGCCCGCAACGGGTGGTGGGCCAGATTGTGCGAACGGTGCGGCGGATGCTTGGGACCCACCGGGAGCGGAAGATCGACGGAATCGGGATGAGCTTGCCGGCACGGTTCGATCTGGGATCGGGAAACTCCTTCTTTGCGCCGAATATCCGGTGGCCGATCCGGGACATACGGCAGCGGGTCGCAGAGGCGACGGGGCTGCCGGTAACGGTGGACAATGTGGCCAACGCATGCGCGCTGGCGGAGATCTGGTTTGGGAACAGCGACGGCGAGCATGATCTGGTGGTGGTGAACGTCTCCGAGGGGATCGGGACGGGGATCTTTGCGAATGGGCGGATCCTGCGGGGCGAGGGGGGGTACGCGGGGGAGTTCGGGCACGTGCAACTGGACCCGAAGGGGCCGATGTGCGCGTGCGGAAACCGGGGGTGCTGGGAGACGCTGGCCTCGAACCGGGCGGGGCTGCGGTATTTCAAGGAGATTGCGCGCAGGCCGGCGGCGGATTTTGAGACTCTTCTGGGACTGGCGGCGGAGGGGGACCGGGCGGCGAAGCGGGCGGTGGCGAAGATGTGTGCGGCGCTGGGGCGCGGGATGCGGATGGTGTCGTCGGCGCTGGCGCCGATGGAGATTGTGGTGGTGGGCGACATCACGACGCGCTGGGAGCTGGTGGGGCCGGGGATCGAGGCGGAGCTCAGGCGGGGTCCGATGGCGCGGGTGCCGCGGGTGCGGGCGGCGGCGGAGGGCGGCAAAGCGCGACTCAGGAGCGCGGTGGCCCTGGTGATGAACGAGAAGCGGTTGTAAGAGAGCGGATGTTCAGCGACACTTCCTTGGACCGCAATGCGAGACGAACGCGAACCCTCTCTGCGCGGGGGCCAAGCCTGGTCGCTGCTAAGTCCTTTAGAATTGAGAAAAACTATATTAAAAGAATGTGAATTACGTAACTTACTGGTAACCGAATTCAAATTTTTAAGTTGTTGATTTTTATAATTATAGTGATCCGCAAACCACCAAAAATCACAGAAACTGTGAGGGGGGTATGGGGGGTGCATTTATCCTTGGGCTTTCCCGCAATATGATACGATACTCTTCGCCTTCTGTTTGATTTATACACGTTCGATGCGTGGCTCCTGCTCATAGAGAGATTATGCGCCGAGAGGTGCTAATTCTCTGCGTGCAGCAAAACCGGGGTAGGTGTATTCCGGGGCCGCTTGTCTTGAGCGGACGCGACCCCAACGAGCGACCTTGGCCGAAGCTCAACAGGAGACAGCAACCTGGTTTTGCTGCAGTCCGCCAAGTTACATGTCCTTGCTGAAGAACGGGCGATGCAAGAGGGAATCCATCGGGCGCCGGGAGGCCGAGTGAGTCACCGTGCTGGTATGGTGCTTTGCTGCCACCTAATATAGCGGAATCCTGCCACTGCCGGGATGGGCTGAACGAAGAAAGTCTCCACCGGGACACCGGGGTGAGGCCTCCCACTCTGAGGTGTTTACCAAGTAACAATATCGTGCTGTCCGATCCTGCTTTCGATCCGTGATTCAGCAGTTTGGTGGAGTCTGGAAATGCCGCAGAATCGGTGCAATGGCCTGAAATCCGGGGCGAAGAGTTTTCAAAGGTCAGCATCGCCGACGATGTGCCCAGAACCAGAATATTTGGACTTCTGCAAGGCTGGATGAGTGCCTCGCCCTGGATGCAACGCTTGAGATCTGAACATGCTGGATCGCTGGAGACTGGCCCACTTTTGAGTGCGAATCGTAAGGTGCCGATTTGCCCAAGATTTTTCTGCTTCAGTCGTTTACGAACTCCTCCATCATCCGGTACAGGCTCGATGACGGTCGCGGAATCGGATCCCTGGAATCGAATTTGCGTCTGAGGTGACCATAATAGCTTGCTTCACTGGAGACCCACTCCTTCCTCCGGCTCTTCGCAATGTCCGCGAGCGCGACTATCCCAGCAACACCGACGCAAGCAAACTGTCCGACGTAGTCGTGTTGCCCCGTGAGGACATCTATTATTTTGCCCGCCATCGGAAGCCCAAGATAGATAATGAGGGACTGAAAATCAGAGAAATTCTCGCGTATCCGGGCGAGTGTTAAGTGAGAAGCCTCCTCCAGTCGGTGGTTCTCTTGCTCTGCCAGATCGCGCAGGTAGTTCGGGTCGTCCACCATAACCAGTTTTGAGGCAATTTCATGCATAGCTGTTCTGAATGAGATTTTGCCTTCAGCGTTGGCTTCGCAGAATCGGAGGACATCGCGCATTTTGGCGGATTCAATACCCGCAGGGACAAACGAATTGAGGATTAGTGAAGCGATGCTGTCTTCGCCCGTTTCGGGGAGCTCGTAGTCTCCGTCGATGTTTCCGTCGGCGTCGAAATACTGCATTGCCACGAAAAGGCATTCGCTGTCCGTGAACTTCGCTAGTTTGCGCCTCCGTGCAACGGAGTCGGACAAGAAGAGCATGTATCCATCTGCGACACCTTTCGGCAACTGCAGCCAATTTCCAGAGCGCGTGATGGTACCCAGAACATCGGCGAGTTCCTCTTGCATCACGTGATCTATCTTCTCTTCGTGAATGGGCACGTAGCTGCCCTCTTCTGTGTGAGCCAATGCGGAGGGTAGCGCCTCCTGCGCGTTCAAGAACTCGGTATAGGCAGTACGAGCATTGATCAAATCTTCTGGTGCGAGAATGATGTTGCGGAGCCTTCCGGAATCCACTGCTTCGCGAACTTCGTCAGAATCATCGGGCGCGACGTTCTCAGGGACTATTCGATACACGGCGTCCCATACGCAGAGAGCTCCTTTGAGCATTCCCGGATCGACGATTTCGATGTGAGGGAAATAGAGGATATTTGCATTCAAGGCGTCAGCCATCGTACAGCTCCTGAATTCGCTGATCATGTTGCAAATGGCGATTCGCAAGAAAGCATAGCACCTTCGGTCTATGATCTTACGGCACAGGGAAGGACGCACTTGAATCGTCCCGCGGTCCGGGGATCCTGAGGCTCTCGGTCAACCGACTGAGCGCAACACGCATTTTCATCGCATCCCTCCATCCGGTAAAGTCACCTACGATCTTGCTCGTCACGTCGTCCTTACGAGGATGTTGCCACTTGGTGAAGATATAATCGTCAATTCGGATCGGAAATAGGACGTCTTTGCCCTCGGCATCTTCGCGCCTCAGAGCTCGCTCGATTTCCCGAAGCACCGGCGCGCTGTTCAGAGAACGTTCCGAGCAGACGACGACAACGCGATCATGAATGCGGATCGACTTGTCGATCTCGCCCCACATCGATTTTCCCCATTGAGCATCTTCATCGAAAAGCCAGGCGTTGATGCCCCGCTCGAGCATTTCGAGCCGGAGTGTACGGCAGAATTCCATGTCGCCGGTGGAATAACTGATGAAGCAGGATTCGAAATGGATTGGCTTGCCGACCATGGAAGGCAGGTAATCGACCAATATCGAGGGGATTCCCGCGCCAAGTAGGAAAGGTCGCGGAAGGGTCGCGCCGGGCGTGAAGAGGGTGGAAGGATCGAGCGAAACGTCCCTGACATTGCGGAGCTTATCCAAACCCGTACACGAAACAAGACGGCTCTCGAGAAAGCCCGCCTCCCAAAGAGAGGCATTTTCGAAACCCGCAAGGTCGAACGAGGATCGGTGGAAGACTGTGTTCGCCACATCTGCCTCAACGAAATCGCAAGCAGTGAAATAACAATCCACAAAGTGCGAGTTATAGATTTCAACTCCGCGTAATTTGGCGCTGCTCGCGCTAATGTCCTTGCCAAAAACGCGTATGAATTTCGCGTTCGACAGGTTCGCTTTGCGGAAATCGACTCCGTAAATGTCGTCTCCAATGAAGGCGCATGATGACAGATTGGATTTCTGAAAGGATGCTGAATCTAGCGTGCATTCGGTGAATCGTGCGCCGTGACAATTCGCTTCGGTAAAATCGGCTCCTGCGAGATTGCTACCGGTAAAATCCGCATTGCGGTAGTCATGCCCGGCGAAGCTCTGACCGCGCAGATCGCGGCCGCGCAATTCTTTCTCTGAGGCCTGAATTCTCTTCGCTTTCATAATGACAGTTTATGCTCCTGTCTAGTCATCTCCAGATATCGGGCGCATTACTCACAGCCGTCGAGATTCGCGACTATCGCGATCCAGACGATCCTGACGAACGTTTTGTCGTCAGCGATCACCCTCAGCTTACGCACAATCGCCAACTCACGCGTTGATTCCAGCCACGGCGGGTCGGAATCTCCGGATTCGCGGGTCCTGGGCGGTTGACCGGCTATGATCGCGTTACAAAGTAAGGAACATCCGCTGAAAGGATCACCCAGCGGTTGTCCGAGTCGCAGGACACTGGCTCTCAATATCTGTTCAGGCTGGACGAGAGATTTGTCCTGTCGCCAACAATTGACACCCCGACCGCACAAGTCATCGCCTGTTTGGCAAGCCTTCGAGCGGCATCCGGTAAGTGGTTGCCTTATTCGGCGCGCAGCGCCTCGACGGGGCTGACGCCGGCGGCGCGACGGGCCGGGAGATAGCTTGCCAGCAGTCCCGCGCCTGTGAGTACCACAGCAACTGCGGTCATGGTCGGTATATCCCAGGTGCGCACTCCAAAAAGCAGTCCCCGTATGAGGTGTGCTGAGGCAAATGCGCCAACGAGACCAACCAGAGTGCCAGTTGAGGTCAGTTGCATGGCCTCTCCCAGAATCATCCTTCGAATGGAATTTTGCTGTGCTCCCAGTGCGATGCGAACGCCGATTTCACGCGTCCGCTGGCCCACCGAATAGGCAATCGTCCCATACAGCCCACCCACGCTCAATAGAAACGCCAGCGCTGCAAATCCGGCAACCAGCCATGCTGCCATCCGATGCAGCGACGCGGCGTAAGAATCCCGGATCCTCATCTCCAGGGTGCTCTCATTCTGTATGCCCACTTGCGGGTTCAACTTGCGAATGGCCAGGCTCATCTCGGGGAGGACGGATGCCGCGCTCTGCGAAGTGCGCACCAGCACGTAGAAATCGGTACTCGGGTCCTGCGCGAACGACTCGTACTCTGTGGGCCAGATCTCTGCATCCAGGGCTCCGTCCTTGATGTCACCAACCACACCGACTATCCGGCGAAGCGATCCGGGACTGAGATCGGTGTCCCCCATCCGTTTGCCAATCGGATCTTCACCGGGAAAGTACCTCCTCGCAAAGGCCTGATTGATGAGGACAACCTTCGGGTGATCAGCATCGTCTGTTTCGTTCAGGAAGCGGCCACTCACCAGGCGCCCTTGAATCGTGCGGAAGAAGTCCGGGCTGACCTGGCGATCGTTCACCTCATTGTGAATTCCGTTATAGGGTTTGCCCACAAAGCGCACCCAATCGGTATTGCAGTTGCAGGTTACCGGCAGCAGCGTGGTGACCGCGGCAGACTGCACTCCGGGCAGTTTGCGCGTGGCATCCAGTGTCTGCCGTGCAAATTTAGCCTGCTGCGCCTCTTTCCCAAAACCTGTATCAGGAAGCTCGATTTGCAACGTGGCCAGATCTCCGGGTTCGAAGCCTAAATCCACTTGCAACATGTTCAATAGACTCCTGGTCAGTAATCCGGCGCCAAACAGGAGAACCACTGTTACGGCAACCTCGGTAGTCACGAGGTTCTTGCCCATCCGCTGCCATATGCGGCCAGCGCTGCCACGTCCGCCGTCGCTCATCCCATCCCGCAGTTCGCCGACCGGCAGGCGGAGGATGGGCGCCGCGGAGCTGAACAGCACAGCGAGCGTTGCTACTCCGGCAGCAAAGAGGAGAACATGAGCGTTGAATCCCATATGGTCCAGATAGGGCATGCCCACAAGCATGTCTTTGGATATAAGGCTGTGTAGTACCCGCATCATGCTTAGGGCGAGTATCAGCCCCAAGACTGTGCCCACGACCACAAGCACGCTGCTTTCCGTGACATATTGCCGCACCAGCCGTGTCCGTGACGCACCCAGCGCTCCACGCACTGCCATCTCGCGCCGCCGCTTCTCTGCACGCACCAGCAGTAGATTCGAGACGTTTACGCATGCAATCAATAACAGCAGGCCGGCGCCTCCCAGCAGCACCAGCAGCACGGGCCGGACATCTCCCGTAATCGCCTGCGCCAAAGGCATGACACTCGCACCCTGGCCGCGATTGGAGTCAGGGTATTGCCGCTCCAATGCCAATGCGATCTCTTTCATGTCGGCACGTGCGCGTTCCGGAGTCACTCCGTCTTTCAGGCGGCCAACGCCGAACAAGTCGTGGCAGCTTCTTCTCCTGGAGCATGGATCCGTCGGCTGAAGCGCCGCAAAGATCTCGGCATCCCCCTGCGCAGCGAATTGAAAGCTCGCAGGAAGCACGCCAATGATTGTGGTGGTCACACCGCTGAGCTTTACAGTCTGGTCGATTGCATCGGGTCGTCCTCCGAACAGTTTCTGCCAGCCGCCGTAACTGAGCAGCGCCACCGGTGCAGCGCTCACGGAGTCCTCGTCCGGCCGGAAGTCGCGCCCAAGCACAGGTCGAATGCCAAGCGTACGGAAGAACCCGGAGCTTACGCGCATGCCCGGCACCGGTGTGGCGCCCTGCGGCATCTCTACCAGAAAGCTGTCACCGTGATAGACGTCAAGCGAACTGAATACACGGTTCATTCGCTTCCAGTCCACATAGTCGGGGTAAGAGAGGTTTCCGCGAGGAAATAACGCCAGGCTCTCCGTCACGTCCATCAGCCGGTTGGGCTGGACATAGGGCAACGGCTCAAGCAATGCTGCATCCACAAAAGCAAAAAT
>DATJMU010000048.1:0-25670 GCA_035508555.1 Occallatibacter sp.
TCAGCTACTTTTACTCCGACCGGATCGCGCTGGCGATGTATCGTGCCCAGCCGGTGACGCGGGAGCAGTTGCCGAGAGCTTACCAGGTGGTGGAGCGGCTTACGCAGCGCGCCGGCATTCCGATGCCGAAGATGTACGTCATCCCCACCGAGTCTCCGAATGCGTTCGCCACGGGCCGCAATCCCCAGCACGCATCGGTCGCCGTGACCCACGGCATTCTCGCGCTCTTGAACGACGAAGAGCTTGAAGGCGTGTTGGCGCATGAGCTGGGCCACGTGCGCAACCGCGACATCCTCACCAGCTCGATTGCGGCCACCCTGGCCGGGGCCATCACCATCCTCGCGCGCATGGCCTTCTGGTTCGGAGCGCTAGGCGGTTACGGCGGCGGCCGGCGGAGCCGCGACGGCGGCCTCGGGGCGCTGGTGATGCTTTTTCTGGCGCCGTTCGCTGCCATGCTGATCCAGCTTTGGGTTTCGCGGACACGTGAGTATGAGGCCGATGCTTCGGGAGCGCACCTGACGGGCAATCCCTATGCGCTGGCTTCGGCGCTCGAGAAGATCTCATCCGCCAGCCGGCAGGTTCCCCTGATTGCATCGCCGAACTCGGCGCACCTTTTCATCGTCGCGCCGCTGCTCGGAGCCGAGACCTGGGCGAGCCTGTTCAGCACCCATCCGCCGATTCAGAAGCGCATCGAGAGACTCATCGGGCGGCCGTCCGTCTACGGAACGCTGCGGCAATGATCGCGAGACGGGGAATGGTTGCTGGTTCGCAGCCGAGGGTCGCTAGTATGCTTGCTTCATGAAGACCGTACTGCGCACGCTGCTCTATCTCGCGCTCATCGTCTGGCTGGGCGCGGAGATCTTCTTTCCCGTGGTCGCCGCGATCACCTTTGGCACGCTGGGCGCGGACATCAGTGCGGCCGGAACCATCGTGGGCCAGTTGATCCGGATCATGCATGGAATGGGCTTGATCTCGGGCATGATCGCGCTGGCGCTCCTGGCCCTGGCGCCGGCCTGGGGAATCTACAAGCCGAAAGCCATGCTGGCGCCGATGATCCTGCTGGTGGTGATGCTCGGCTGCACCGTGTACTCGCAGTTCGGCATCATCCCGGCGATGGAGCGGGACCGCATCGCCGCTGGTGGCACGATCGACACCACCAGTCCCGCCAACCCGCTCACAGCCGACTTCAACCGGCTGCACAACCGGAGCGTGTTTGTGGAAGAGACGGTGCTGGTGCTCGGGCTGGCAACGGTGGTCCTGGTGGCCTGGGCCGAGAGCACCAGGAGCTAGTGGAGTCCGCCGCAAATCTCATCGGTTATGTTTTGTATCAGGGCACGACCTCAGTCGTGCCGGGACACGCCTGTTTCGAAGTTTGGGGCTTTAGCCCTTGCAGTCTTCCGCTCTGCCTGCCCGCTGAATAACATCCTGTATTTCCGGCGGACCACACTAGGGGACAGTTCACAGTTCACTGTTCATTGTTCACTGTTCTCTGTCCTCTGTTCTCTGTTCTCTGTTCTCTGTCCTCTGTTCTCTGTCCTCTGTTCTCTGTTCTCTGTCCTCTGTTCTCTGTTCTCTGTTCTCTGTTCTCTGTTCTCTGTTCTCTGTTCTCTGTCCTCTGTTCTCTGTTCACAGAGACCACTGACCACCGACCACTGACCTTCGACCCCGATCCCTGATAATAAGAACATCATGAAGACTGGAATCATCGGCCTGCCGCAGGTGGGCAAGACATCCCTGTTCAAGATTCTGACCAAGGCCAAGCTCGAGGAGCACGGGTACTCGAATCCACGAGAGGCGCACATTGGCGTGGCGCGCGTGCCGGACGAGCGGCTGGACAAGCTTTCGGCGCTGTACTCGCCGAAGAAGACGACCTACGCGACGGTCGATTATGTCGATGTGGCCGCGATTGGGCAGGAGGCGCTGAAGGAGACGGCCTTTCTCACCAATCTGCGCAACGTGGACGCGCTGATTCACGTGCTGCGGGCCTTCGAGGACGACTCGATTCCGCATGTGGGGCCCGTCGATCCCCTGCGCGACATCAGGAATGTCGAGTTCGACCTGATGGTGAGCGATCTGACCCAAATCGAAAAGCGCCTCGAAAGGGTCGAGAAAGACCTGAAGAAGATGCGCACGGGCGACCTGGAGCGGGAGCATGCGCTGCTGCTCCGGTCCAAGGAGGCGCTCGAAAAAGAGCAGCCGCTGCGCGAGCTCGAGATGACGCCGGAAGAGAAGAAGCTGATCAAGGGTTTCATGTTTCTCTCGCAGAAGCCCATCCTGTACGCGCTGAACATCGGCGAGAGCACCACGCTGGGCGCCGATCTCGACGCGGCGGTGAGCCGCTTCAGGCTGGAAGAGGTAGCGCATCGGCCCAACGCCGGCGCCACCGCCATCTGCGGCAAGGTGGAGGCCGAGCTCGCGGAGATGGACGACGAGGAGGCCGCGGATTTTCTGGCCAGCTACGAGCTGCACGAGAGCGGCCTGGTGCGCCTGATCCGCAAAAGCTACGAGCTGTTGGGACTGATCAGCTTTTTCACGGCCGGCGAAGACGAATGCCGCGCATGGACCGTGCCGCTGGGCTCGAAGGCCCCGCAGGCCGCCGGAGCGATCCACTCCGATTTGGAACATCACTTCATCCGCGCGGAGACCATTCGCTGGGATAGTCTTCTGGAAGCCGGCTCGGAGGCCGCGGCGCGCGCCAAGGGCACGCTGCGGCTTGAAGGCAAAGAGTACGTGGTGCAGGACGGCGACGTGCTGCACATCCGGCACAGCGGGTAAGCGCGCATGAACGGACTTTCGCTGGTCCTCGGTTTCTTTGCGGCGCTGGCCAATGTGGCCGGCGGCCTGGTGCTGGTGCGCGCCCGCGGCATAGAACCTTACCTTGGCTACTTTGTCTCGCTGGGGGCGGCGTTTCTCATGTCGGCGGCCCTGCTGGAGATGATGCCGGAGAGTATGCGGGTGTTCCCGCGTATGGGCGCACTCCTCATCATGGCAGGTTACTGCGCCATGCACCTTGTCGAGCACACCATCAACACCCACTTCCACTACGGCGAAGAAACCCACCACGGCGAATTCCTTAACCCGCAGCGAAGCTACTCCGTTCTGGGCGGATGGTGTGCCCACTCGTTCTTCGACGGAGTGGCGATTGGGGCGGGGTTTGAGGTCTCCGGAGCGCTCGGCTGGCTGATCTTCCTCGCCATCGTCCTGCACAAGGCCCCGGCGGGCTTCGCAATGGCGTCCGTCATGGTGGCCGGCGGGCACAGCCGGGCCGCGGCGTTCTACTCCACGGTTGGGCTGGCGGCGTCCACCGTCGGCGGCGTGCTGCTCATCCAGCTCATCCCTCACTGGCTCCCTTTCGGCCTGCCGTTTTCCACCGGCGTGGCCCTCTACGTGGGCGCGAGCGACCTCATCCCCGAGGTGAATCGCGAGCCGGGAATCAAGATGGCGCTGGTGTTCTTCCTGGGCGTGGGCGCTTTTCTGCTGCTGCGCATGCTGCTGCCGGCGCTCTGAGCGCCCGGCGGCGCGCATAACCCCGTTTTTCGCGCTACTCCATGCGGAGCGTGTTGGCCGGATCGACGTTGGCGGCCCGGTGGGCCGGAAACCAGGCAGCGGCGAGCGCGAGCATAACCATCAATACCGCGACCGTGAAGAAGGTAAGAGGATCGAAGGGGCGGACGTCGAAGAGGAACCCGCGCAGTGCGCGCGCCAGCAGCGCGGAGCCCAGCAGACCGGCGGCCGAACCCGCGACGGCGAGCATCAGGCCCTGCCGGACAACGGAGCGGACAATCTGCCAGCGCTGCGCGCCCAGGGCGAGACGGATGCCGATCTCGCGGGTGCGCCAACTCACCACATAGGCGATTAGGCTGTAAACGCCCAGCCCGCCGATGGCGACAGCCAGCGCTCCAAAGGCGAGGAGCAGCACGGCCAGGGAGCGGGCGCTGGACTCGGAGGCGCCGACTACCTCATTGAGAGTGCGAACGTGGGTTACCGGAACCTGCGGGTCGATGGAGGCGACGGCCTGGCGCAGCTCATCCGCCGCCTCGCCCGTGCCGGCCCGGGTGCGGAGCAGGACGTACATCGACGGCGTCGCCACCGGCATGTGCGGGGTGATGGGCTGGTAGACGTCGTCGCCGAAGGCGCTGGCAAGGGTTCCTTCGTGGGTGTTGGAGACGACGCCGACGATCACCGGCGCGGTGGCCCGGTTCCAGACGCCGGGGATGGCCTCGTCGGCAACGTCGTCGATGTGCTTGCCGATGGGGTCCTGGCCGGGCCAGAGACGATTGGCCATGCTCTGGCTGATGACTGTCGCGCGGGAGACCCCCGAGCCGTCGTCGGCGGTGAGGAGCCGGCCGCGCATGAGGCGCAGGCCGATGGCGGCAAAGTATCCGGGTGAGACGAACCGTCCGGTGGCGACGAAGGCAAGCTGGTGAGCGTTGCGGGGATGCCCCTCGGCGTCAAAAACAAAGTTGGCGTTAGGCCCATTGAGCGGCAGCGAGCTCGACAGGGCAACGTTCTCTTCGCCGGGCAAGCCGCGGAGCCTGTCCAGGAGAGTATCGAAAAACGCCGGGCAGCGGCCCGCGGACTGGCAGGCGCTGGCGTCGAGCGAAACCTCGGCGGTGACGATCCGGTCCGTGCGGAAGCCCGGATCGACCTGGGCGAGGTTCCAGAGGCTGTGGAGCATCAGTCCGGCAGCGGCGATAACGATGACCGAGAGCGCGATCTGGCCGATAACCAGGGCCGTGGACTCGCGGAATTGGGCGGAACGGCCGGCCACCGAGCGGCTGCCGGCGTGAAGCGCTTGCGCGAGCTCCGGCGAGGCCATGCGCAAAGCGGGGACGAGGCCGAGGAGCAGCCCGGCCAGCAAGGATGCCGCGGCGGCGAAGAGCAGCACGCGCCAGTCGAGGGAGACAGCGGCGAGGCGCGGCGTGTTGGCGGGAAGCAGGCTCACCAGGGCGCGCAGGCTGACCGCGGCTGCCACGGTTCCGGCGATGCCGGCAAGCAGGCCGAGGACGCAGCCTTCACACAGAATCTGGCGCAACAGACGGGAGCGTGAGGCGCCGATGGCGCCGCGAACCGCCATCTCGCGCTCGCGCCCCGCGGCGCGGGCAAGCATGAGATTGGCGACGTTGGCGCAGGCGATCAGGAGGATGAGGCACACGGCTGCCAGCAGCAGCATCAGCCGCGGACGCATGGAGCCGACTTCGGCTTCGAGGAGGGGAACCACGGTCATATTCGCGGCCCACCCGTCCGGCATCACCCACGGAAAGAGCGGGAGCAGCCCGTGGTGGAGACGCCGCAGTTCGGCCTGCGCCTGGAGGGGCGCAACACCCGGGTTGAGACGGCCGAAGGCGCGCAGATTGAACTCCCACCAGGGGTCGATGGGATCGCCGGCTTTGAAGGTGACAGGAGTTACGAACTGGGTATCGGCGTAAGGGAACCGGACCCCGGCGGGCATGACGCCGACAATGCGGCGATAAACGCCATCAATGCGGAGAGTCTGGCCCACGGCGGCGGGGCTGGCGTCGAAGCGCTGCCGCCAGTACCCGTAACTGAGGACCACAACGGGTTCGTGGCTCGCTATGGCGTCGTCGGGGGTGAAGAAGCGGCCTGCGGCGGGGCGAAGCTCAAGGGTAGCAAAGGAATTGGCTGTAACCTGGGCGCCAAAGACGCGCTCGGAAGAGTCGGCAGCCGCGATGTTCGATTCGGTGTCGGGGCCAAAGCCGCTGATCGATTGGAAGGACGCGGAGTGCTGGCCCAGGGCGCGCACCCAGCCCTTGGGGAAGAAGCCGCTGGCGTCGGTGTCCACCCAGCCGCTGCCGATGCGCATCAGGCGGCTCTGCTCGGGGTACGGCAGCGGCCGCAGCAGGATCGAGTCGACCAGGGTGAAGATGGCGATGTTGGCGCCGATGCCGAGGGCGAGGGTAACGACGGCGGCGATAAGGAACCCCGGCGATCTCTTCAACTGGCGCAGCGCGTAGACGATGTCGCGAATCACGGCGGCCTCCGTGAACGCTGAGGGTGCATGTCAAGGACCAGCGGTTGAACAAGCAAAATCAATGAGTTGCAGCCGGCGGGGCGCCCATCTGATGTCCGCTGACGGAAAGTTCTGTCCGGTTTTGGACACCTCACCGGCGCTTTAGCGCGCCCTGCGCGTTGCCAGCCGCGAGTAAAGCCGCCAGGCCGACGTGTGGATGAGGCGCATCTGCTCGGCTTTCAGGGCCGCGTACGAGCGCTCCACGTAACGGTCGAACTCCGGAGGCCAGCCGATGATGGAGCGGCTCTCGGCGAAATCGCCCTCCGCCCACTTGGCAAGCAGGGCCTTGTAGCCCACCACGTGGGTCACGAATTCGAGCAGGCAGTGGGGCATCTGCTCCTCGATGATCAGATGGGCCTTCTCGATGATGATCCGCTCGCGAATGTCGTTCAACGGCATGAAGATCGTGGTCATCCAGAGCACCCACTCCTTCATCTCCGCGGGAGCGATGGGATGGCACTGG
This sequence comes from Occallatibacter sp., assembly GCA_035508555.1. GTDB lineage: Bacteria > Acidobacteriota > Terriglobia > Terriglobales > Acidobacteriaceae > Telmatobacter. Next base: position 6,495 of record DATJMU010000048.1, read on the forward strand.
CTCTTGCCCTGCTTCCTGAGCAGCGACTGGTAGGCGATGTTGCCCGCCTGGGAGGCAACATACAGGGGGCCGTAGAGCTCGTTGAGACGCTGGTTGACCAGCTTGAGCATGTCGGAGCGGCGCGCCATCATCCGCGTGCTGAGAAAGGTCACAAGGTAGCCGGCAAAGGCAAGCACGATGGTCAACGCCACCGTGCCCTGCACGGAGTTCGGAAGGAAGACGGTCGAGAGGTCCATGGCGCTTTGGCGAGCCTTGGCGAAGAGTATACGCGCAGGATGAGGGCGGGGGTGTGACGGAGGACAGGCTGAATCCAGCGCAAGCCCATCCTTGACTCAATCTGCGCGTCAAGGGTGGGGACCCGACTTCGTTCGAAGCCAGGTTTCTGCTACTTGCCGTCATGCACGGGGACGCGCCGGGCGGACTGCGGGACCACCTGGATCTCAAACAGCTTGGGCCACAGCTTGCCGGTGACGAAAAGCCGGTTGTGGACCGGGTCGTAGGCGATGCCGTTCAAAACCGCTTCAGGGTCGCTGACCGAGCCCGGTGGCAGCAGACCGGCGAGATCGATCGTACCAAGCACGTCGCCGGTCGCGGGCGAGATGCGGACGATGCGGTTGGTGTGCCACACGTTCGAGTAGATCTCGCCGTGAATGAACTCGAGCTCGTTGAGCTGGGTGATGGGCTTGCCGTGGTCACGGACGGTGATGGTGCGGACCGTATGAAAGTTGCTGGGATCGATAAAGCGGAGGGTGGAGCTGCCGTCGCTCTCGATCAGGTCTTTGCCGTCCTGGGTGAGGCCCCAGCCCTCGTAGTCGTACGGGAAGCTGCGGATGAAGCGGAAGGTGCTCAGGTCGTAGACCAGGGCGGTGTGGGCCGTCCAGGTGAGCTGGATCAGCTCGTTGCCCCAGTTGGTCAGGCCCTCGCCGAAGTAACGGTCGGGGAGGGCCTGGTACTTGAGAATGCGGCCGGTCTCCAGGTCTTCTTCCCGGAGAGACGATTTGCCCCGGATGCCGGTGCTCTCGTAGAGATGGCCGTCGAGGTAGATCAGTCCCTGTGTGAATGCGCCGGCGTCGTGGGGATAGGTGTGGATGACGCGATACGTATCGGCCGCGGGGGCGGGAGCGCAGCCGATGAGAAGGAAGAAAAGGACGGCGAGCGCCCGGCTCAAGGAAGATTGGCGCATGTTCAAGAAAGAATCCTGCCTGTGGGCCGTGAGCTGCAAGCCCCTGTCTAGTCTACGTCGTCGGCCACGGTGGCCGTCACCGGTGGATTCGAGGTCAGCTTGGTGTCGAGGATGAGGACAGTGCGAACCTCGCCGCCGGTGAGCGCCATGGACGAGGAGGTGTACTTGGGAGTCGTAACGCCCGTAGGCGTGATGACCATGGTGACGGTCTGCGAGGCCATGCTCACGTACCCCGCGCTGCTGCCCACCGCCAGCGCGGTGACCAGCGGCACGGAGTCGGCGAGCGTCGCGCCCGACGGGACCATATAAACATCGACCGCGCCGGTTTCAGGGGCCTGGTTGAGAAAGCGGAACTCCGATTGGCCGGACGGCGCCGGCGTCTGCTGATCCTCGAGAACGGTGACTTCGTACCCGGTAGAGGCGGCGCCGTTGTCCGTGATGAAGACAGAGTGCTGATGGCCGGCCAGGAGCGTGCCTTGCGAGTTGACCAGGGTCGAGCCTCCCGTGGCTGCCGTGACGTCGATGATAGCGTCGCCGGTGGCCGGGAGCGTCGCGTAGGACGTGATGGTGCCCTGCCCGAGGTTACTGGCGATAATCTGTCCCTCCACCTTCACGTCAACGGCCGGTGCGATGTAGGAAGCGTCGATCACGCGCACCAGGCTGGGCTGCGTATAGGAGGCCACGTTCTCGCAGGCCGAGATTCCAAAGGCCGCGGCGCCAAGACCGGCCGCCGCCACTGCAAGTTTGGGTAAGGTCAACCGCCGGCCAACCTCCCGGCGATTCCAGATTGTCTTCATTCACCTCTCCCCGAAGGGCGCCATGCTTCTCCGAAAGGATCTCATGCGGCTCCAAAAAACCGGTTGATCCCAGCGCAGGCATCTCCCACAGGCTGCCGGCGCCCGTGGAATTCCCCTGGCGCTGGCCGTCCAGGAAATCCCTGAAACCACGCACGCGAAGCTCTCTTCATGGTACAGGGGAGGGACGGAAAGAGCTTACGACTTTTTGACCACCTCGGGGCAATCGCACTTGGACTTGGGATCGCGAACGCTAGTGGCCTTGAAAGGGCGCGGCTTTAAAGGCCGCCCTGAGCCTTCCGAACGCCTGCCTTGAGCTTGTCGAAGGGGGGTGCCGTAAGAATCAATGAAAAACGACAGGCTTTACAGGCTGCGGAAAAACTCGATGCCAGAGGGTCTTGTAACAGGGCACGAGTTTACTCGTGCCGCAAACGCTTCAAAATAAGGGTCGGGCTTTAGCCCCTGAGCGATGTATTTTAGCTTCCCGCAAAACCATGCCTCGGGGTCTAAAAAGCTCAAGCCTTTCCATTCCGCCCTTTTTCGGCACGGCTAAAGCCGTGCCCTTTCAAGACAAAATCTTCCCCTATCTTGAAATGCAATTGCCCTGTCGACCACCTCGGGTGCATGGCGATTCCAGCCCAGACCGTGAACGGCGACGTCACCGTCCGCCATGAAAGCGGCCGAATCCGTAGCCGAGCAGCGCCGACATCAGCAAAAAGCCCGCCGCGCACGGGAGCACGCTGTTGTAAGCACGCAGGCTGAAGTCGCCGGCATGTACCAGGAGCAGCCAGGCAATGGCGAGATTGAAAAACCCCCACAGGACATTCACTGTCGAAGAGGAGAGGCCTCTGCCGGGTGGTTTGGCGAAGGGGCTCTGAAAGGCCCGTCCCGAGATGCCGTTGGTGAGATGGGGCAGGCTGTTGGACAGAATGGCGCCGCCCAAAAACCACGCGAGACAAAAGTACCAATGCACGAACCCTCCTTTTCGGACCATGATGCAAGCATTTGCCGCAATTCTAGTGCTTTGTCCGCGTGGTTTCGTAGCCGAACCATTGAACTTGGGCGCCCCAGGTCTCGCTTTTGAGACCTGGGAAATTACGAAACCATACGGTCACCTTACTAGCTGGTTTCAAGGTAGAGGAAGCGCGCCAGAAAAAGCGCAGCGAGGATGTAGAGCAGCCAGTCCTGGCGGCGGATCTTGCCCGTGGCCACGTGCAGGACCGCCCAGGCGATGATCCCGAAACCCAGGCCGTTGGCGATGGAGTAAGTGAGTGGAATAAGAACCAGGGTGAGGAATGCTGGGACGGCGACCAGCGGCTCCTGCCAGTGAATCTCCGTGATCGAGGCGAGCATAAGCGAGCCGACAAGGATCAGCGCGGGCGCGGTCGCCGCGGCGGGAACGACTCCCGCGAAAGGCGCCACCAGCATGGCCGCCAGAAACAGGATGCCGGTGACGATGGCCGTGAATCCGGAGCGGCCGCCGGCCTCGACGCCGGCCGTGGACTCCACATAGCTGGTGACCGTCGAAGTCCCGGTGAGCGAGCCGAACACGGTGGCCGTGGCGTCGGCGAACAGGATGCGGTTGAGGCGCGGGATGTTGTGGTCGGCGGCGATGAGACCCGCGCGCTTGGCCACGGCCATCAGGGTGCCGAGGTTGTCGAAGAGGTCGACAAAGAAGAAGACAAAGACGATCTCGAGCAATCCCTTGTTGAGCGCGCCGCGAATGTTGAGCTTGAAGGCCGTCGCTGTGAGCGCGTTGAGACCGGTGCTGGCGTGGTTCCAGTGCACGAGCCCGAAGGTCCACGCCAGCGCAGTGACCGCGAGGACGCCGATCAGAATGGATCCCTTCACCTTTTTGACTTCAAGCGCGACCATGAGGATGAGGCCGAGAAGCGCCAGCGCGGTCGTGGGGTTCTTGACGTCGCCGAGCGAGACCATGGTGTTGGGATCGCGGACCACCAGGCCGGCGTGCTGAAAGCCGATGAACGCGATGAAGAGGCCGATGCCGCCCGCGACCGCGGCATAGAGCTGATGCGGAATCGCGTGCAGGATCATCTGCCGGATGCCGCCCGCCGTGAGCAGCAGAAAGATGACGCCGGAGATGAAGACCGCGCCCAGCGCCGTCTCCCAGGGAATGCGCATCTTGAGGCAGACGGTGTAGGTGAAGTAGGCATTGAGGCCCATGCCGGGTGCGAGCGCGATCGGATAGCGCGCCACTATGCCCATCAGGATGGACGCGAAGGCCGCCGAGAGACATGTGGCCGCGGTAGCCGCCGCGCGCGGCACTCCGGCGTCGGCCAGGATGGCCGGGTTGACCAGCACAATGTACGCCATGGTGAGAAACGTGGTGACGCCGGCCAGGATCTCCGTGCGCCAGTTGGTTCCCAGATGGCTGAACTCGAAGAAGTTTTCAAGCCGTTTGAGCATAGGCGGGTTCTATTAGAAAAACACAGGCGCGGCCATGCGCAAAGAAGAATGTGCGCCTTCGCCACGATGCACGCCACGTGGTGTGCATCGTGAAAGGCCGAAGTTCAGGGCAGCGCAGCCCACTTTTTCTTGTGCCAGCGCAATAACAGATCCATGGAACCGCCCTGGAAGACGATCGAGAAGACGACCACGAGATAGGTGGCGCCCAGCATCCAGGATCGGCCCAGGTCTTCAGGAACAGAGAGCGCCAGGGCGATGGAGAGCCCGCCGCGCAGCCCGCCCCAGGTGAGAATCGAGGCCGAGCTGCGATGGCCCGGCTTGATCCATCGCAACACTGTCAGCAGCAGCAGCACCGCCGCGAAGCGGACCACCGTAACCGAAAGCAGCGCGGCCGCGCCCGCGCGCAGCGTCGCGGCGCTGAGCGAGACGGAGAGAATCTCCATCCCCAGCAGCACGAAGAGCAGCGAGTTCTGCACTTCGTCGACGACCTTCCAGAAAGCGTCCACGTTCTCATGCGCGATCCGGCCGCAGGGCATGCAGCGGTTGAAATGACGCAGCGCTATGCCGGCGGCAACGGCCTCGAGCGGACCGGAGACATGCGCGATATCGGCCAGGACGTAGCCGCCGAGCGCCAGCGCCAGAGAGATGAGGATGTCGACCTGGTAGTCCTGCGCGCGGCGCATGAGCTGCGAAGCGGCCCACGCCGCCGCGATACCGATGGCGATGCCGCCGCCGGATTTGAGCAGGAGCGTCCCGGCGATGTGCCACGGAGTCGGAGCATGGCCCCGCGCTACGCTCAGCAAGGTGATGAAGAGAACCGCTCCGATGCCGTCGTTGAACAGCGACTCGCCGGCCAGTTGCGCCTCGATGGCCTTGGGCACGCCGGTGCGGCGCAGCATCTCCAGGACGGCAATGGGATCGGTGGGCGAGATGAGCGCGCCGAAGATGAGGCATTCGAGGAAGGATGCGCCGGTTCCCGCAAGGAGGGCCATGAGCCCGGCGACGGCAAAGATGGAGATCAGAGTGCCCGCCACCGAAAGCAGCGAGACGGCCAGCTTCTCCTTTGCCAGTGCTTCGAGATCGAGCAGAAATGCGCCGGCAAAGAGCAGCAGCGGCAACATACCGTCGAGGATGACAGTCTGCAGATCGATGCGGTGCTCGACGCCAACCGCGAAGGCATAGAGGCCGAAGTGCCTGGGAACGGCGAGCGACAGGCACATCGAGACGATCACCGTGAGCAGCATGGTGCCCACGGTAATAGGCAGCTTGAGCCAGCGCGTGCTGATCCAGCCGAAAACGGCCGCGGTGGCGACGAGGATGCTGGCAATCTCAAGGGTCGTCATGGAGGCGTGAGGCCGCTGGGGTCTGAATCCATCGTATAGGACGAGAAAGAGCGCGCTGGAGGAATCGGCCGGCGCTTATATCAACAATCGCGCCGCCTCTTTAGCAAAGTAGGTGACCGCGAAGTCCGCGCCGGCGCGGCGGGTTCCGATCAGCGACTCGAGGATAGCGCGCTTGCGATCGAGCCAGCCCTTCTCAAAGGCGGCCTGCAGCATCGAGTACTCGCCGGAGACCTGGTAGGCGCCCATGGGCACGCCGAAGCGCTCGCGGGCGGCGCGGACCACGTCGAGATAGGGCATGGCTGGCTTCATCAGAATCATGTCGGCCCCCTCGGCCAGGTCGAGCTCGATCTCGCGCATCGCTTCTCTGAGATTCGCCCCGTCCATCTGGTAGGCGCGGCGATCGCCGAACTGGGGCGCGGAGTCGGCCGCCTCGCGGAACGGACCGTAGAATGCCGAAGCGAACTTGGAGGCGTAGCTGAGGATAGGAGTACCTGCGAGGCCCGCCGCGTCGAGGGCGCGCCGGATGGCAGCCACCCGTCCGTCCATCATGTCGCTGGGCGCAACCACGTCCGCGCCTGCTTTGGCCAGGCTGACGGCCGTGCGCGCCAGCAGATCGAGAGTCGGGTCGTTGTCGACATCGAAACCGCCCTCCGCCTCGACCACGATGCCGCAGTGGCCGTGGCTGGTGTACTCACAGAGGCAGACGTCGGCAATGAGAACGAGCTTCTTCGCCGCTGCGGATCCCTTGATGGCGCGCAGGCCCTGCTGGACGATGCCGTTTTCGTCCCACGCGCCCGTCCCCTGCTCGTCTTTGGCCTCGGGCAGGCCGAAGAGCAGCAGGCCGCCCAGACCCAGCGAGGCGGCGTCCTCGGCTTCGCGGACCGCTTCGTCAACCGAGACGTTGAAGACACCGGGCATGGAGCCGATTTCGCGCCGGACGCCCTCGCCGGGACAGATAAACAGCGGATAGATGAGGTCGCCGGGCTCGAGGGTTGTCTCCCGCACCAGCGCCCGCAGAGGCTCCGTGCGGCGCAGCCGGCGCAGCCGGATTTCAGGAAAGGCCATGAGCCGATTCTAGTTGAACCGGCGCAAAGGCGTGTGGTCATCCATCACAGCATTTGCCATCACTGTTAGCGGATTATCCGCGCTCGGCTTCGAGAAGCTGGCGCTTGCGCTCTTCGCCCCAGCGGTAACCGGTCAGCGCTCCGTCTGCGCCGATCACCCGGTGGCACGGCACCAGGACGGCGACACGATTGGTGGCGCAGGCGCGGGCCACCGCGCGCGTCGCCTTTGGCATGCCCATCGCGCGGGCCAACTGGCTGTAGGTGCGCGTTTCGCCGCGTGGAATCTGCCGCAGGGCCTGCCAGACGCGAAGCTGGAAGACGGTGCCGCGCAGGTCGAGCGCGTCGGCGTGTGCGCGGCTTTGCGCAAGGTCGTCGCCCTCGCGGACGCTGGCGAGTGCGTCATCCACAAGGCGCGAGAGCGAAGGATCGCGTTCGAGCGTGGCCTCGGGGAACTCGGCGCGGAGCGTGGCTTCGGCGTCGGCTTTCGTGGCGCCGAGAGCCAGCCAGCAAAGGCCGCGCTCCGTTGCCCCCACAATCATCCATCCAAAAGGCGAGGGCGCGGTCGCCCAGCCAATGCGCTCACCGCGTCCTCCTTTGGCAAAGCGCGCCGGGGTCATGCCGAGCTGGGCGCCCTCATATGCGCGGCTCGAAGAGCTGAAGCCGGCGTCGTAGATCGCATTGGTCACCGTCTCTCCTCCCTTGAGCGCGCCGCGCAGCGAGCTGGCCCGCAGGGCGCGCTGGTACTGGAGCGGGCTCACGCCCATGGCGCGCTTGAAGAGCCGCTGCACCGTGAAAGGGCTGAGCCTGACCAGGCGCGCCAGTTCGGCCAGGCGTACCGGGCGGTCGAGATGCGTCTCAATATGCTGGCGTACCTTTTCCAAAGAGTTGCCCCACGCAGTGAGAGGCCTGCAGCGCTGGCAGGGGCGAAAGCCCGCCGCGGCCGCGTCGGCCGCCTTCGAAAAGAAGCGCACATGATCCCGCAATGGGCGGCGGCTGGAGCAGCCGGGCCGGCAGAAGACGCCGGTGGTGGTGACGGCGTAGACGAAATCGGCGCTCGCGTCGCGCGCCAGTAGCTGGCTCCAGGCTGCTTCGGGATCGACCCCTGTCGTTGCCACAACCGGCATCCTGGCCGGCGTGCTGTTGATTGCGAATTGCGTGCTCGTGTTCATGGAAACTATCGTCGCCCATCTACGGCGCAGGCGCTATCCGATTCTTGCTCGCAATTCGGAATTTGCCGGACGACCCGCGCCGGGCGGCAATGCGGATGATCGCCGCGGCGAGTTATCGGAGGATTTTGAAGCCGGGCTTGTTCGGCGCGGCAGCCGGCGCGCCGTAGTCGAGGTCGAATCCGAGCTGCAACTTGGCGGCTTCCGACATCATGCTCCGGTTCCACGGCGGATCGAAGACGACTTCGACGTGAACCTCGGCGACTTCAGGCAGCGCGGCCAGCTTGTGCTCCACTTCCGACTTGATCACGTCGCTCATGGCGCAGCCCGGAGCGGTCAGCGACATGCGCACCTCGACGCGCTTCTTGCCCGATTCGAGCGGCGCGACCTTGGCCGCGTAGATGAGACCGAGATCCACGATATTGACCGGAATCTCCGGGTCGCGCACCGTGCGCAGCTCGCGCCAGACCATCTCCTCGCGGAAGACGGACGGCCGGGCGGTGTTCGTCGCGATTTGTTCGGAGGATTGCATAGCGCGCTCACCCGCTCCGCTGCCGGCTTACTGGTCGTCCTCGGTGGAGACCACTTCCTGCGTTCCCGCGAGCGCCGACTGCAGCGTGTGCCAGGCCAGCGTCGCGCACTTCACGCGCGCCGGAAACTTGCAGACGCCCGAAAACACCGCCAGCTTGCCCAGATCGGAGCCGTTGCCGTTCGCCTCGCCTGTCACCAGACCATGGAACTGCTCGAAGAGCTTCGCGGCTTCTGCGCGCGATTTGCCTTTCACCAGCTGCGTCATCATCGAGGCGGAGGCGCGCGAGATGGCGCAGCCGGAGCCCTGAAAGCCGATGTCGCGGATTGAGTCGCCCTCGACGTCGAGATACACGGTGAAGTGGTCGCCGCACAGCGGGTTGTAGCCCTCGGCGCTTTGGTTCGTCGTGGCCGGCTGCCGATAGTTGCGCGGCGCTTTGCTGTGTTCCAGGATCACCTCCTGGTAAAGATCGTTGACTTCAGGCATCAGGCAAACACCTCGCGTGCTTTTTGGATGCCCTGGACCAGCAGATCGATCTCCTCGCGCGTGTTGTAGACGGCGAACGAGGCCCGCGTGGTAGCGGGGACGCCGTAGCGGAGCATGACCGGCTGCGCGCAGTGATGGCCGGCGCGGACGGCGATGCCATCGTTATCGAGGATCGTGCCCAGGTCGTGGGGATGCACGTCATCGAGGATGAACGAGAGCACGCCTGCACGCTCGCGGGCCGTGCCGATGAGCCGCACGCCCGGTATCGCGCCGACAGCTTCCGTGGCGTAGGCGAGCAGGTCGTGCTCGTGCGCGGCGATGCGGTCCATGCCAAGCTGATTGACATATTCGAGGGCCGCGCCCAGGGCGATGGCGCCGCCGATGTCGGGCGTGCCGGCTTCGAACTTGTGCGGCGGCTTCTTGTACGTGGTCTTCTCGAAGGTGACCGAGGCGATCATGTCGCCGCCGCCCTGGTAGGGAGGCATCGCTTCCAGCAGCGCGTGTTTGCCGTAGAGCACCCCGATGCCCGTCGGCCCGTAGACCTTGTGGCCGGAGAAAGCGTAGAAGTCGCAGTCAAGAGCCTGCACGTCGATGCGCATGTGCGGCGCCGACTGCGCTCCATCGACGAGCACAGGAACGCCGCGGCTGTGCGCGATCTCGATCATGCGCTTGAGCGGGACGACGGTCCCCAGCGCGTTCGAGACGTGTGTCGTGGCCACGATGCGGGTGCGCGGGCCGATCAGCTTTTTGTACTCTTCGAGAATCAGCTCCCCGCTGTCGTCGATGGGCGCAACCTTGAGATGCGCACCCTTCTCCTCGCAGAGCATCTGCCACGGAACAATGTTGGAGTGGTGCTCCATGGCGGTGACGAGAATCTCGTCGCCGCTCTTGACGTTGGCGCGGCCCCAGGTCTGCGCCACCAGGTTGATGGCCTCCGTAGCGCCGCGCACGAAGACGATCTCGTTTGCCGAAGCCGCGTTCAGGAAGCGCTGGACGATATTGCGCGCCTGATCGTGGGCCTCGGTCGCTTCAACCGAGAGAAAGTGCACGCCCCGATGGATGTTGGCGTTGCCCTCCTCGTAGTAGCGCAGCAGCGTGTCGATCACGGCGCGGGGCTTTTGCGAGGTGGCCCCGTTATCGAGGTAAACCAGGCGGCGCCCATGCACGCGGCGGCTAAGGATGGGAAAGTCGGCGCGCACGGCGGCAAGGTCGAGGCCGCTCGCATCGTCAATCGCGTAGGCCGGCAGCGGTTCAACCGGCAATGGATTCACCAGCGCCATTATTCCAGCTCCTTTCCATCGCCCGCGCTCTTGCGATGCGGCGGTGCTGACTTTTGCGCCAGTTCGAGCAGCCGCCGATCCGTCAGTCCCTTGATGAACGCGCGCACCGGCTCTTCTTTCATCCGCTCGATGCACTCGCCGGCGAAGGCGGAAAGCAGCAGGCTGCGCGCCTCGCCCTCGGAAAAGCCGCGCGAACGAAGGTAAAAGAGCTGTGTCTCTTCGATCTGCCCGATGGTGGCGCCGTGTGTACACTTCACGTCGTCGGCGCGAATCTCGAGCTGCGGCTTGGTGTCGATGCGCGCCGAGTCGGAGAGCAGCAAATTGCGGTTGGTCTGCTTGGCGTCGGTCTTCTGCGCATCCTTGTGCACAAAGATGCGGCCGTGGAAGACGCCGTGCGCCTCATCGTCGAGGATGCCGTTGTAAAACTGGCGGCTGGCGCAGTTGGGGCTGGTGTGCTCCACCAGCATGTAATTGTCCATGTGCTGCCGGCCGGCGCCGATGAAGAGGCCGTTGATGTGACAGTCGGCGCCTTCGCCCGCCAGCACCGGATGCACGTTGTTGCGCACCAGGCCGCCGCCCAGCAGGATGGAGTGCGACGAGACGTTGGCCGCGCGGCTCTGTTCGATGCGCAGCGTGGAGATGTTGAACGCCTCGAGGTTTTCGCGCTCGAGCAGGTAGTGCGAGATGTTGGCGCCATCTCCGGCGACCAGCTCTGTAACCGAGTTCGAAAGCGCCGCTCCGCTCCCGATCGAAACGTAATCCTCGACGACCGCGGCCTCGCTCGTGGGCTCGGCGACGATCAGCGTGCGCGGATTCGTCATTACCGGCGTCGTCATCGCCGCCTCGCCACCCGCGGCCGAAACGTACAAAAGATGCACCGGCTGCTCAATGACCGCGCCGCGTCGGACGCGAATATAGGCGCCATCTTCCCAGAGCGCCGTGTTGAGCGCAGGAAATACATCGCGGCGAATGTCCGCATAGCGGCCCAGGTGCTGCTCGATGCCTTCGGCGCCGCGGCCGTGGGCTTCGGCAAGGCTGCACACCTCAAGCCCGGCAGGGAGATTGTCTGTGCTCGATAGCTCCGCTGCAAACCGCCCGTTGACGAAGACAAGCCGGCAACTCGCGCCGGCAAACAGAAATTGATCCACGCCGCCGGGAGAAACCGGCGCATCGCCCGCCTGCGCCCGCCGGAACGGTGTACGCACCAGGGCGGCCAGGCTGGTAAATCGCCAGTCCTCGTCGCGCGTGGTGGGAAAGCCCGTGGCGCGAAACTGCGCCCACGCCTCGGCGCGCAGCTGGCGCAGCCAGAGCGGCTCGCTCTCCGCGCGCAAGGCGAGCAGTTCGCCGTATGCATCCAGATAGTTCTTCAAGCGCTCCGCCGTCACCATGGTCCCGTGCCTCACGCGGTCTCAACCGTTTCTTCTTCCGCCCAGCCGTAGCCCTTTTCCTCAAGCTCGTGTGCCAGCTCCGGGCCGCCCGAGCGGGCGATCTGTCCATCGACCAGGACGTGCACGAAGTCGGGCACGATGTAGTCGAGCAGCCGCTGGTAGTGGGTGATCACCAGCATCGAGCGCTCGGGGCCGCGTAGAGAGTTCACGCCTTTGGCCACAATTTTCAGGGCATCGATGTCGAGGCCGGAGTCGGTCTCGTCCAGAATGGCGAGCCTCGGCTCGAGCATGGCCATCTGCAGGATCTCGTTGCGCTTCTTCTCGCCGCCCGAGAAGCCCTCGTTGAGCGAGCGGTTCATCAGCCCCTCGTCCATATCGAGCAGCTTGAGCCGCTCGCGGAACAGCGGCAGGAAATCCATCGCGTCCAGCTCTTCCTCACCGCGGTGCTTGTGCTGGGCATTGATGGCGGAGCGAAGAAAGTACGCGTTGCCGATGCCGGGAATCTCGACCGGATATTGAAAGGCCATGAACAGGCCCTCGCAGGCGGCCTCCTCCGGCTTCATCGCCAGCAGGTCCTTGCCGTTGAAGACGACCTCGCCGTCGGTCACTTCGTAGGCCTCATTGCGCGCCAGCACCTGCGACAGGGTGCTCTTTCCCGATCCGTTCGGCCCCATGATGGAATGCACTTCGCCGCGATTCACCGTAAGGCTCAGGCCCTTCAAGATCTCGTGGCCGTCGACCGAGGCGTGCAGATTCCTGATTTCAAGCAGACTCATTGCTGTTCCTTTCATCCCTTTCGAATCACTTGCACCCCAGTTAGCCCACGCTGCCTTCGAGGCTGATGCCCAGTAACTTCTGCGCTTCCACAGCAAACTCCATGGGTAACTCGCGGAAGACCGTCTTGCAGAAGCCGTTGACAATCATGGAGACGGCGTCTTCGGATGAAAGTCCGCGCTGGCGCAGATAGAAAAGCTGATTTTCGCCGATACGCGAGGTGGAAGCCTCGTGCTCCATGCGCGTAGTCGAGTTACGCACGTCGATGTACGGGAAGGTGTGCGCGCCGCAGCGGTCGCCGATCAGCAGCGAGTCGCACTGGGTGTAGTTGCGCGCCCCGGTCGCGCCCTTCATCACCTTTACCAGGCCGCGATAGGTGTTCTGGCCAAAGCCGGCCGAGATGCCCTTCGAAACGATGGTGCTGCGGGTGTTCTTGCCAATATGGATCATCTTCGTGCCGGTGTCGGCCTGCTGGCGGTTATTCGTCAAGGCAACGGAGTAAAACTCGCCCACAGAGTTATCGCCCTGCAGGATGCAGCCCGGATACTTCCAGGTAATGGCTGAGCCGGTTTCCACCTGGGTCCAGGAGATCTTGGAGTTCACTCCGGCGCACTTGCCGCGCTTGGTCACGAAGTTATAGATTCCGCCCCGGCCTTCCTTGTCGCCGGGGTACCAGTTCTGCACGGTGGAGTACTTGATCTCGGCGTTGTCGAGAGCCACTAACTCGACCACAGCGGCGTGTAACTGGTTGGTGTCGCGGATCGGTGCGGTGCAGCCCTCGAGATAACTCACATAAGCGCCTTCGTCGGCGACAATCAGCGTGCGTTCGAACTGGCCCGTCTCCGCGGCGTTGATGCGGAAGTAGGTCGATAACTCCATGGGACAGCGGACGCCCTTGGGGACATAGACGAACGAGCCGTCGGTAAATACCGCGGCATTCAGCGCCGCAAAGAAGTTATCCGTCTGCGGAACCACCGTTCCGAGATACTTGCGGACCAGGTCGGGGTACTTCTGCACGGCCTCGGAGAACGAGCAGAAGATCACCCCCATCTCCCCCAGGCGTGCCTTGAAGGTAGTCGCCACCGACACGCTGTCGAACACCGCGTCCACGGCCACGCCCGCCAGCCGCTTCTGCTCGTCAAGCGGAATGCCGAGCTTCTCGTAGGTGCGCAGAATCTCCGGGTCAAGCTTGTCCAGGCTCTCGATCACCGGCATCTGCTTCGGCGCCGAGTAATAAGTGATGTCCTGATAGTCGATGGGGCCGTAGGTCACGTTGGCCCACGTGGGCTCGCCCTTCTCGCGCTCCAGCGAAACCCAGTACCGGTAGGCCTTCAGGCGCCACTCGAGCATGAACTCTGGTTCGCCCTTGCGCGCCGAGATCAGCCGGATCGTCTCTTCGTTGAGCCCCTTGGGGACGCGGTCCTCTTCGATCTCTGTGATAAAGCCCCACTTGTAATCCTGCTCCGCGAGGCCGCGAATTGTGTCAACGCTGCTGCCCATCCAACCCCCCTCGGAATCCAATCCTGCTCCCGGCACTTTGGATGCATCTCAAACCACCGGGCGACCGTCTTTCTCGCGATCAGTCTCAACATATAGGACTAATTTAGTCCTATATGGTCTGAGTGTACACGCAGACCGTTTTGTTTTCAAGGCGCGAGGGACGATCCTTGACAGCGGTGCTGTGCGGGCCTGAAGATGGCTGGCCACCGGCCTTGGACTGACCACTGGACGGCCAGGGGGAGAGTGTTTGACCTCTTGTGGCCTTTCTCTGGCCATCGGCTTAGAGCTTAAGTATATGATTTTAATCTATTTGATAGAGAAAACGCCCGAAATAGCGGATGGTGCGGTCAACTGGCGGCGCGGGCTGCTGCGGCAGCGCCCATTCTGCAGCCTGACAGAAAAGCAATAACCGCATCGCGCATCGGCTGGCCGGCATCTTGAGCCCCGGCCCGCGCGCGAAGGAGAAGTGGGATGAACCGACGGAATTTCATGCTGTCGACCAGTGCGGCCCTCGCTTCGGCCGTCGCCTGGGGCAAGTCGAATACGCCTTCCGCTCAGGCTGCTCCAGTGGCCGCATCCGGATCGGAAGGTTCTGGGCCGCCCTTGCTCTTCGGGACCGACTATTACCCCGATCAGACCCCCGAGAGGCTCTGGGAGCAGGATGCCGTGCAGATGGCCGCCGCCGGGATTACCAATGTGCGCATGGCCGAATTTGCATGGGCGCTGATGGAGCCCGCCGAGGGCCAGTACGAGTTCGACTGGCTGCTGCGCAGCCTCGCCATTCTCCACAATCATGGCATTGCCGTCATCCTGGGAACGCCTTCGGCCGCGCCGCCTCCCTGGCTATCGGCAAAATACCCCGAGATCCTGATGGTGGACGAGCACGGCATGACGCTGAGCCCGGGCGCCCGCCGGTTCACCTGCCCTTCGAGCCCTGCCTACCGCGAACTCTCCGTCGCCGTCGCCACCAGAATGGCCAAGGCCGCTGCCGGTGCGCCCGGCGTGATCGGATGGCAGATCGACAACGAACTCACTCTGGGCAGCTCGGCCCGCTGCTACTGCCGGTCTTGCCGCACCGGTTTTCAGCAGTGGCTGCGCGACCGCTATGGTTCCCTGGCCAGCCTCAATGAGAAGTGGGGCACGGTCTTCTGGAGCAACACCTACACTGACTTCTCGCAGATTCCCGTGCCCCTGCCCTCGGGCGCGCCCCCCAACCCCGGGCTTGCGCTCGACTATGACCGCTATCAGTCGGCCGCCAATGTCGAGTTCCTCGAACTGCAGCTCGCGGTCCTCAGAAAGCTGTGTCCCGGCCAGTTTATGACCACCAACAACGTCGGCCTGGCGGATAACATCGTCTTCCGCGACCTCTACCGCAACCTCGACTTCGCCGCCAATGACAACTATCCCGGCTTCTTCGCGATCCATCAGAACAGAAATAAGAACGGTGCCGGCGCCGCGTCCGATGCCGTAACCACCACCGTCTCCTTCGGCCACGATTTGATGCGCGGCTTCAAAGACGGCAAGCCCTTCATGGTCATGGAAGAGCAGACCGGCAAGGCCGGCCAGCCGATCTTTTGCCCGCAGCCCGAGCCCGGCCAGTTGCGGCTGTGGTCCTATCAGGCCATCGCCCACGGCGCCATGGGCATCAACTACTTCCGCTGGGACACAACCACCTTCGGCGCCGAAGAGTACTGGCACGGCATGTTGCGCCACGACCGCTCTCATAGCCCCGGCTTCGACGAGATCTGTGCAACCATGAAGGAGCTGAAGGCCCTCGGCTCGACTGCGCTGAATGCCCCGTACCGTGCAAAAATCGCTCTATGCTACGACTCGGATTCGGATTGGGCCTTTGTCATTCAGGCGGGCCAGCCCGACATCAAGTATCTCAACGAGCTCCTCCCCTGGTATGGTTCGCTCGCTGCATCCCAGGCCGGCGTCGACATCGTGAACGCGGACCAGGATCTTACCTCGTACAAGGTCGTCTGCGCTCCGGCCATGTACATCGTCAAGCCCCGGCAGGCGGAACGGATACGAACCTTCGTCAACCAGGGCGGGACGTTTATCGCGGGATTTCGACTCGGCGTCAAAGACCAGTACAGCCGCATCGTCAACACGCCGCTGCCCGGGCTGCTGCGCGACGTGATGGGCTGCGAGCTCGATGACTACGAGCCCATCTATGAACAGGACCGGGGCGTGAAGTTCTCCGGCGCTCTCAGCGGTCCCGACGCGCAGTGCAGCGTCTGGGCGGATATTCTCACGCCGGCCTCGGCTTCGACTCTTGCCACCTACACGAACGGTCAATATGCCGGCAAAGCCGCCATCACCTCGAACAGCTTTGGAGGCGGAAAGGCCGTCTACGTCGGCTGTCATCTGGAACCCGCGGATCTTGGTCGAGTCCTGTTGACCCTGCTCGGCGCCGCCGGCCTGCAGCCCCTGCACGGCCTTCCCGCCGGCGTCGAATGCACCACGCGGGAGTCCGGTCAGCAGTCCTGGACTTATCTCTTGAATCACACCGGGCACACGCAGACCGCGCGCCTCAATGGCAACTTTCGGGAGTTTCCAGGCGGCGCGCCTGTCTCCGGGACCATCGATCTGCCCCCGTATGGAGTCAAGGTCCTGACCAGCGCTTGATTCATATCCTTGATTCATATCTTCGATGGGCAGCGCATCGTGAATCGCGGCCGTAGCGAACGCTCCTTTCAGAACCGCTGCATCGTTACCCGCACCACCGTCGGCTTATTGTAGAAACACAATCCGCGGTCGGTTTCGTCGCCGTTGAGCAGCCGAAGCGGCTTCCAGACGCCGTCTTCATAAATGCCCTCTTCTGCCGTGAGAATCTGGCTGCGTATCCAGGGCAGCTTGCCCGGCAGGTGAAAGTTGATGCTCGCGTCCACGCCCGTCAGCAGAAACTCGTCGGGTCCCAACTGCGCGACCAGGGCAACCCCGTGCGCGTCCTTTGTGCCTGGCGCGGGCCTTCCATCCGGTTGCGGAAATCCGTAAGCCACAGTCGCCTGCCACTCGCCGAAATCGAGATCCTCGGTCGCCTTGCCGGGTTCTTCCACTCCGGTCTTGACCCCGCCGTCGAACTCGAGCTGCGCGATCGTTCGGTCCATGGGCGCGAGCAGCGCGAAGTTCCGCGCGTGTGCCGTCCACGCTTCGTCGCCGAGGATGTTCCATCCCGTCCGGTCCACTCCAAAGGGCGAAAAGCCGATGGCCCCGTCGCCGATCGCGTAGAAGAGAAACTTGGCAAATGAGTCGCTGCGCCCCGTCTCGGGAATCCAAAGCGGGTTGTCGGGCCGATGATACGCCTCGAGCGTCGCGCGGTAGAACGGAGAATTGTCGGTGTAGATGTCGGGGCCAATCAGGTCGATCGAGGGCGCCAGCTTGCGCCACAGGCCCACCAGCTTCTGCACCGCGCCGCCGCTGGGGTACGCGATGCCCGGCTGGTCGATCTGCCGCTGCGGAAGCTCGGCCGCAGGGTAATCGATCCACACGTTGATGTAGTAGGGTATGTCGAACTCGCGCTTGCCCGCCGCCGCGATCGCGTTAATATACTTGGCCTGGTAGTAGGCCTGGAAGATCTCATCGGCTTCGCTGCCGAAGACCCGGTCCCATGTGCCCGGCTGCTTGCCGGCCGCGGCCAGCAGGTCGGCGGGAACCTGGCCGGCAATCATCCGGTTCGCCTCGGCAGAAAAATCCCGCACGCTGCCAATGTTGCCGGATTCGTTCTCGACCTGGATCATCAGCACCGTGTGCTGCTCGCCATCGATCTCCTTCAGGTGGCCCATCAGCGCGGTGAACGCAGTCTTATCCGCATCGAGCGTGTTGCTCGAAAGCGGCGAGAGCACGTCGATTGGTTGCCCGTCCGCGCGGATGATCCGCGGAAACCGCGTGGTGTCGCTCTTCACCCAGGTGGGCGCATAATGCATGTTGCCGTTCTTCCAGGTCCCGAACCAGAGCAGCACCAGGTGCAGGTCGTGCCCGCGCGCGCCGTCCACCAGAGCATCCACGTTGGTGAAGTCGAACCGGCCCTCCTTGGGCTCGAGTTGCTCCCAGTAGACCGGCGCTTCCATGGTGTTGGCATGAAGAGCGGCCATCGACTCCCACACCTGGGGCAACTCGCTGGGCCAGGCGCTGGAATTGTGAATCTGGCCGCCGAGGATGAGAAAAGGTTTTCCGTCCACCAGCAGCGCATAGCGGCCGTCCTTTTCGACGATCCGCGGTGCTTCCGCAGCCCATAGCCGCAACCCGGCGGTCAGTGCCACTGCAACCAGAACCAACAGGTTTCGAAACCCTGTGGAGCGTATGACGGTCTTCAGACGCATGAGCTCTCCTCGCTGGCAATGTAACCGTTTGCATCGGCTTTTTCAACCGTTCACGCACAATTTGATTCGCAGACGATTCTTTACCGCGGTGCCGCGAGGGTTCGCGAACGGGGAATGCCCCCGCGAGGGGCTGACCTCAGTCCGCCGCTACCGTCTGCGCCCGCGAGACTGCCGCGGCCTGCTCCCTGCGGGTGCGGGGCCGGTCGATTCACGCACCACCAGCCGCGTCGGCAGTACGATCTGCCGGCCCGGACGACCCATATCTTCGTTCCCTGCGCGCAGAGCCTCGAACAGCAGCCGCGCATACTCCCGCCGCGAAATGCGCTGCGTGGTCAAGATGACATGAGAAGCCAGCAACAGATTGCTGCGACATGCCGAGATTTTTCTCGCGAGTAATTCAGAAGAGAGGATCAGAAGAGTGGCTTCTCATGTCAGTGCCGCCGCAGGCGCCGCGTCAGCGGTCGGAGCGAAGCGCAGAGCCTTGACGGGTTCTGCCCGCTTCTGCCAAAAAGCCGCATGAAGCGGGGGCACTTAACGAAGGAAGAAAATTGGTCCACTTCCGAATTGCTGGATGCTTGTACGCACGTCGGGCAAGACAGGGCCGTAAGCTGCACTTATCGCGCTGTTGCGCACAGGAGGTTCGATATGGGCAAAGTGATAGGGATCGATCTCGGAGACCGGAAGAGCCACTACTGCGTTCTGAACGAGGACGGAGTCGTAATTGAAGAAGGATCAGTGCAAACCACGCCGGCGGCATTTTCAAAACATTTTGTAGACGTGGAATCGAGTCTGATTGCCCTGGAGGTGTGCGGACATTCACGTTGGACGAGTCGCGTCCTCCGCGAGTGTGGCCACGAAGTAGTAGTGGCAAACCCGGTACGGCTGAAGCTGATCCATAAGAGTAGCCGCAAGAGCGA